>NZ_JBITKL010000070.1:0-1166 GCF_044460945.1 Micromonospora sp. NPDC049903 | reverse complement strand
GAAGTAGTTCCATCCTGTTTGGGCTGGTCGGGGGGTCTTGACTGTGGGGTTGGTGGTGGTGGGTGGGCTGGTTGTGGGGTGGGTGATCTTCGAGTTGATCGTTTGTCTTGTGGCTGGTGGTTAGCGGGTGATGTGGCCTTGGGTCAGGACGGTGAGGGCGCGGAGCAGGGTGGTGGCGTGGTGGTGGTTGCCGCGTAGTTGGTGGAGGATGCGCCAGTTCTTCAGGTCGGCGATGCCGTGTTCGTTGGTGGCGCGTTCGGCGGCGATGAGGTTGTTGACGGCTTGTTGGTGGCGGGTTAGTGGGTGGGCGCGGGCGGGTCGGCGGCCGGTGATGATGGTGGGGTGGTCGTCGGGTTGGCCGGGGGGTTGGCGGCGTGGTCGTAGGCCGGGGTAGGGGCCGGGTTGGTCGTCGAGGTTGGTGAAGCCGAGGTCGCAGATGGCGGCCAGGTTGTGGTGGCGTAGGTGGGCGGGGATGCGGTGTCGGCGGGCTGCGGTGATCTCGGCGGTGCGGCCGGGGTGGGCGGCGGAGATCCACAGCAGGTTTCCGGTCGGGTCGGTGATGGCCAGCACTGTCAGGCCGAAGGTTTTGTGTTTGCCGTTGTAGTGGGCGTAGCGGCGGCGTCGGTCGCGGGGGCGTTGGATGGGGATCAGGGTGCCGTCGAGCAGGACCACCTGTGTGTGGTGGCGGGCGCGGCGCAGGATCCGGGACAGTCGGGGCATCTGGGCGGCGAGGGTGGTGATCACCTGGTTGACCCAGCGGCGGACGGTGTTGGCGGAGATGCCGTTGGCGGCGGCCAGGTCGGCTGGGCGTTGGTCGTGACGCAGCACCGCGAGGACGATCGCTGCTGCGGTGTGGTCGGGTAGCTTCCGCCATCGTGAGCGCACCTGGGTCCGGTGACGGCGGATCGCGGTGGTGACCGTGGTCAGTGTCTTCGTGGACAGCGGCAGACGGGACTGGTAGACAAGCGGCGAGCCCTCGGCCGGCGGGTTTTTGTGTGTCACGACCGAACACCCTGGCCGAGGGCTCACCTGTATGTCATGCAGGCCACGCTGGTGCTGGGCAAACGATCAACCCGAAGATCACCTCTTCGTGGACCTGCTCAAACACCCACCACCACCCCACCGTCAAGACCTCCTGGCCAGCGGATTCAGGATGGAACTACTTC
>NZ_JBITKL010000069.1:0-1245 GCF_044460945.1 Micromonospora sp. NPDC049903 | reverse complement strand
CTAGTGCCGTGACCATGAAGGTTCGGGGTGTTGGGGTCAGGCTGCGCGGGTGGCGGGTTGGCCCCAGCGTCGTTGGCGTTCGCTTCGGATGCGGGCGCGTTCTCGGCGTTGGGCGGCCAGGACGTCGGGGTGGCGGGCGTTGGTGTTGCGCCAGCGCAGGTAGGTCTGCAGTTTTCGGGTCAGCGCGGGGTGGTTCGGGTGGTTGGAGCCGGCGATGACGAAGGTGCGTAGCGGCCCGAACTGGGCTTCGATCGGGTTGGCCCAGGAGGCGTAGGTCGGGGTGAAGCAGAGTTCGACCTTGTTCCGGGCCGCCCACGTTCGGATCTTGCGGCCTTTGTGCGCGGACAGGTTGTCCAGGATGACGTAGATCGGTGCCCCGTCCGGGCGGGCGGCGCGGATCGACGTGAGTGCGGCGAGGGTGTTCGCGGCGCTCTTGCGGTGCCGGACCACGCCCCAGAGTTGGTCGTCGCCGACGGAGTAGCAGCCGTGGAACTGCCGGACGCCGTGCAGCTTGTGGTAGTTCGCCGGCAGCCGGCGCGGATGGCCCGCGGGTGCCCACCCCGTGCCGGCCTGAGGGCGGATCACGAGGGGCCCGAACTCATCGAAGGCGAACACCCGCTGCGGGAAGTGGCTGGTGACGTACTCGATCCGGGCGAGTTTGGTGTCCCGGTGAGGGTCGGTGGACTCCTTCCACGTCTTGGTCCGCTGGAAGGTGATCCGGTGCCGGTGCAGGATCTGCCGCAGCCGCTCCCGCCCGATCCGGACCCGGCGGGTGGCATGCAGGCGCAGGTGGTCGGCGAGCTTGCGGATGCTCCACCGGGTGAACGGCCGCCCCAGCTTCTCGGGGCGGGTGTCGGCCGTCTCGACGATGAACTGTTCCTCGTCGCTACTGATCTGGCGGGGACGGCCACCCGCCCACTGAGGGTCCAGGCTGGCCATCCCCATCTCGTTGAACCGGTGGATGACCTGCCGGATCGTGTCCTCATCGGCCTGGACGAGGCGGGCGATGGCCGGCACCGTGTTCCCACCGGCCGAGGCGAGCACGACCATCGCCCGCCGCAGTCGGATCGCCGAACCGGTTCCCCGGCGGGTGATTCTGAGCAGCAGCTGACCTTCCTGATCACTTAGCCGCCGCACGCGTACAGGATCTGCCACCGCCACAGCCTGACCGCCACGACGCCACCCGGCCGACAGGCCAGACGGCGTGTCATCCAACACCGTGAACGTTCGTGGTCACGGCACTAG
>NZ_JBITKL010000068.1:0-1269 GCF_044460945.1 Micromonospora sp. NPDC049903 | reverse complement strand
GGGTCTGCTGCACCGATAGGTGACAGTTTCAGTCACGCGGCCTGACTGGCCGGTGGGATCATGATTGTCTCGTACTCGATGGGGGTCAACCGGGACAACGACCTCTGTCGCCGGCGGCGGTGGTAGGTGCGTTCGATCCAGGTCACGATCGCGGTCCGAAGTTGCTGTCGGGTTGTCCAGGTCCGGCGGTCGAGGACGTTGTTCTGGAGCAGGCCGAAGAACGACTCCATGGCGGCGTTGTCGCCGGCGGCGCCGACTCTGCCCATCGACCCGATCATCTGGTGCTGGTTCAGGGCATGGACGAACTTCCTAGATCGAAATTGGGATCCGCGGTCGGTGTGCAGCACGCAGCCGGCCACGTCACCACGGCGGGCTACGGCGTTGTGCAGGGCGTTGACGGCCAGCCTCGACTTCATCCGTGAGTCGATGGAGTAGCCGACGATCCGGTGGGACCACACGTCCTTGATCGCGCAGAGGTAGAGCTTGCCCTCGTCGGTGTGGTGTTCGGTGATGTCGGCCAGCCACAGCCGGTTCGGGCCGTCGGCGGTGAAGTCCCGCCGGACCAGGTCGTCGTGCACCGGCGGACCGACCTTACCGCCCTTGCCCCGACGCTTCTTTCTGCTGAACGCACTCCACCAGCCCATGCCGGAGCAGATTCTCCAAGCGGTGCGCTCGACCATCGGCTGACCGGCGGCGCGGGCCTCATCGGCCAGGAACCGGTAGCCGAACTCCGGATCATCACGGTGGGCGTCGAACAACGCGTCCGCCCGATACGCCGCCACCAGGTCAGCGCCGGTGACACGGCGGGCACGCCATCGGTAGTAGGGCTGACGAGCGATCTTCAACACCCGGCACGTCACCGCCACGGGGATCCCGCCAGCGGCCAGCTCGCTCACGAGCGGGTAGAGCCTTTTCCCGGCAGATGCGCCTGCGACAGATACGCCGCAGCCCGGCGCAGGACTTCGTTCTCCTGTTCGAGGAGCTTGATCCGCTTGCGGGCCTCGCGCAGCTCGGCTGACTCGCTGCCGCTGACACCCGGCTTGACTCCCGCGTCGACGTCAGCCTGACGCAGCCACTTGAACAGCGTCATGGGGTGGACCCCGAAGTCCTTCGCGATCTGCTCGACGGTCACGCCCGGGTCCCGGTCACGGGCCACCCGCACAACATCGTCGCGGAACTCTCGGGGGTAGGGCTTGGGCACAGCGACATCCTTCCAGCTCACCGTCAGGGCAAGCCAACTCAGATGTCACCTATCGGTGCAGCAGACCC
>NZ_JBITKL010000067.1:0-1402 GCF_044460945.1 Micromonospora sp. NPDC049903 | reverse complement strand
TACTCCAACGTCACTTGGCTTCGGCGTTGGGCGTGGCGTGGGCATGAAGACGGCCACCGCGTTGATCATCGATGGTTTGTGAGGACAATCGAAGATCGTGCGGTGGCCGCGTGCCACAGCGTAGACCCCGCCGGGTGGCGGGTCATCCTGGACGAGGCGATGACGCGTGTCGCGGGCCGGTTCGTGCGGGCCGAGCCGCGGGCGACGGCCGGGCAGTTCGTAGAAGGGCTGCTGTCGGAGGCCGAACGGAAGACCTGCTGGTCGCTTGCGGAGCGGGCGGGTCACGGGGATCCACAGGCGATGCAGCGGCTGCTGCGCACGGCGGTGTGGGATGCCGACGCCGTCCGCGATGACGTGCGTGAGTGGCTGATCGAGCAGCTCGGCCATCCCGACGCGGTGCTGGTGACCGACGAGACCGGGTTCTTGAAGAAGGGCGTGTGCTCGGTCGGGGTGCAGCGGCAGTACACCGGCACCGCCGGCCGGATCGAGAACAGTCAGGTCGCAGTGTTCCTGGCCTACGTGACACCTGCCGGGCGGGCGATGATCGACCGCAGGCTCTACCTACCCGAGACGACCTGGTGCGAGCAGCCCGACCGCCTCGCCGCCGCCGGGGTCCCGAACGACGTCGAGTTCGCCACGAAGCCCGCTCTGGCCCGGCAGATGATCGCCGCCGCGTTGGATGCCGGAGTCCCGTTCGCATGGGTGACCGGGGACGAGGTCTACGGCGCCGACCCCGCCCTACGCGACAACCTAGAACAACGCGGAATCGGCTACGTCCTCGCGGTCGGCTGCGACCGACGCGTGGCGGTCAACGACGGCCGCACCCTGGTCCGCGTTGACGACCTCGCCGAGCGCATCCCCACCGCCGAGTGGCAACTGCACAGCTGCGGACCCGGAGCGAAAGGACCACGCGAGTACCTGTGGGCGTGGATCACCACCGCCACCCGGCCGGATGAACACCGGTGGCTGCTGATCCGCCGCAACCGCACCACCGGCGAGCTGGCCTTCTACCTGTGCTGGTCACCCCGCCCCGTCCCGCTGCACACCCTCGTGACCGTCGCCGGCTCCCGCTGGAGCATCGAAGAGCTGTTCCAGACCGGCAAAGGCCAAGTCGGCCTCGACCACTACCAAGTCCGCGGCTGGACCGGCTGGCACCGGTTCATCACCCTGGCCATGCTCGCCCTGGCCGTCCTGACCACCCTCACCGCGCAGCAACCCGACACCGACCCGGAGATCATCGCGCTGACCATCGCCGAGATCCGCCGACTCCTCAACGCCTTCGTCCTCGCCGCATCGCTCCCGCCAGAACACACCCTGCACTGGTCAATCTGGCGACGAACATCCCAAGCCCGAGCCCGCCGATCCCACTACCAGCGCAGACAGGCCAAGTGACGTTGGAGTA
>NZ_JBITKL010000066.1:0-1410 GCF_044460945.1 Micromonospora sp. NPDC049903 | reverse complement strand
CTAATACTCCAACGTCACTTCGCCTGTCTGCGCTGGTAGTGGGTTCGTCGGGCGCGGGCTTGGGATGTTCGTCGCCAGACCGACCAGTGCAGGGTGTGTGCGGGTGGGAGTGTCACGGCGAGGACGAAGGCGTTGAGGAGCCGGCGGATTTCGGCGATGGTCAGCGCGATGATCTCCGGGTCGGGGTCGGGCTGCTGAGCGGCGAGGATGGTCAGGACGGCGAGGGCGAGCATGGCCAGGGTGACGTGGCGGTGCCAGCCGGTCCAGCCGCGGACCTGGTAGTGGTCCAGGCCGACCTGACCTTTGCCGGACTGGAACAGCTCCTCGATGCTCCAGCGGGAACCAGCGACGGTCACGAGGGTGTGCAGCGGCGCCGGGCGGGGTGACCAGCACAGGTAGAAGGCCAGCTCACCGGTGCTGCGGTTGCGGCGAATCAGCAGCCACCGGTGCTGACCTGCGCTGGTGGCGGTGGTGATCCAGGCCCATAGGTACTCGCGTGGTCCTTTGGCCCCGGGGCCGCAGCTGTGTGGCTGCCATTCGCGGCTGGGGATCCGGTCGGCGAGGTCGTCGACGCGGACGAGGGTGCGGCCGTCGTTGACGGCAACGCGTCGGTCGCAGCCGACGGCCAGGACGTAGCCGATCCCACGGTGTTCCAGGTCAGCTCGTAGGCCGGGGTCGGCGCCGTAGACCTCGTCGCCGGTCACCCACCCGAACGGGACACCAGCGGCGATCGCGGCGGCGATCATCTGCCGGGCCAGCGCAGGCTTCGTGGCGAACCCGACCTGGTCGGGGACGCCGGCGGCGGCGAGACGCTCGGGCTGCTGACACCAGGTCGCCTCGGGCAGGTAGAGCCGACGGTCGATCAGCGCCCGCCCCGTCGGTGACACGTAGGCCAGGAACACCCCGACCTGGCTGTTCTCGATCCGCCCGGCGGTGCCGGTGTACTGCCGCTGGACCCCGACCGAGCACAGGCCCTTCTTCAGGAAGCCGGTCTCGTCACAGGCCAGCACCGCCTCGGGGTGCCCGAGCTGTTCGATCAGCCAGGACCGCACGTCGTCGCGGACGGCGTCGGCGTCCCACACCGCTGTGCGCAGCAGCCGCTGCATCGCCTGCGGATCAGCGTGACCCGCCCGTTCCGCAAGCGACCAGCAGGTCTTGCGTTCGGCCTCTGACAGCAGTCCTTCCACGAACTGCCCGGCGATCCGGCGTGGCTCCGCCCGCACGAACCGGCCAGCTACACGCGTCACCGCCTCGTCCAAGATGACCCGCCACCCGGCGGGGTCTACGCTGTGGCACGCGGCCACCGCACGATCTTCGGTTGTCCTCACAAACCATCGATGATCAACGCGGTGGCCGTCTCCATGCCCACGCCACGCCCGACGCCCAAGCCAAGTGACGTTGGAGTACTAA
>NZ_JBITKL010000065.1:0-1471 GCF_044460945.1 Micromonospora sp. NPDC049903 | reverse complement strand
GGGGGGTGTCCCTATGGGTTCCGTCAAGCGGCGAGGGCCAGCTTTTCTGCAGGTTTGTGCTGGTAAGGCGTCGCGGTGCGAAGCATCGCGTGCAGGACGTCGACACGGCGACGTGCAAGGCAGATGAGAGCAGCGTTGTGTTTCTTGCCCTCGGCCCGCTTCCGGTCGTAGTAGGCCCTGCTGAGTGGGTCGGACAGGGCCGCGAACGCGGACAGGAAGAATGCACGTTTCAGCTGTTTGTTGCCGCCCTTGGGTGGGTGCTCGCCGCGGATGCTCGTGCCCGAGCGGCGGGTCACCGGCGCCAGGCCGGCGTAAGCCGCCAGATGGCCGGAGGTAGGGAACGCGGCGACGTCGCCGACTTCGAGCAGGATCCGGGCTGCGGTCCTGACCCCGACGCCGGGCATCGAGATCAGGACCGAGGAAAGAGGGTGAGCATCAAGCATCCCTTCGACCTGCTGGGCGACCTGGTCGCGTTGTTTGAGCAGGTCACGAAGGCTGTCCGCCAGTTTGGGCAGGATGGTCTCGGCTGCGGTGGAGCCTGGGACGACGACGGTCTGGGCGTCCAGAGCGGTGAAGATCTGCTCGACCAGGCGGGCACCCATGCGAGGTGCCCGTGGTTTGACGATCTCGGCGAGTTTCGACCGTCCGGCCTTGCGCAGTCCGGCCGGGCCACCGCATCGCGACAGCACTTCCAGCACCGCAGCGTGCTGGACTTTCGGGCCCAGAACCCGTTCCAGCGGTGGGTGGATCTGGGTGAGCAGCCCCCGGATCCGGTTGCTGATGCGGGTGACTTCCCCGGCGAGGTCGTCGTCGTAGCCGACCAGCATCTCCAGTTCGGCGAGGGTGTCGTCGCCGGCGTCGACCCGGCGCAGCGTGTGCGGCAACGTCCGGGCAGCGTCCGCGATCACGAAGGCGTCGCGGGCGTCGGTCTTCGCCGTGCCCGGATGAAGGTCAGCGAGCCGGCGCATGACCAGACCAGGCAGGTAGGCGATCTGATGCCCGCAGGCGCGGGCGACCGCGACCGGGAGGGCACCGATCGAAGCGGGCTGGTCGACCACGGCCAGGATCCGGCCGTACCGGGCGAGCTTGTCGAACAATTTCCGCAGCCCCGCCTCGGTGTTCGGCAACGCCGCGTCGTGCAGCCGCTTGCCCGCCGGGTCCAACGCGACCGCGTGATGATCGCTCTTGCCGACGTCCAGGCCCAGGAACACGCCGTACTCGTCGCTCACTTCTCGTCTCCCACGATGTCCATCATGGGCTCGGCCGCTGATCAAGCGTCGGACTGCCGGCAGCCACGTTACGGAGAGACCTACCCAGAAAGCGGGTGGCCGAGTCCCTATCAGCGGTCTCGCCGACGCCACCCGGCCCGGCGACAACACCCCCCGGATCATGCGTACGACAGGGGCAGTTAGTCATACCGGACCGAGCGACCGAGCAGTCCCCGGCTGGGGACGATCAAAAAGGTAACGGG
>NZ_JBITKL010000064.1:0-1493 GCF_044460945.1 Micromonospora sp. NPDC049903 | reverse complement strand
CAATGCCGCTCAGTTAGGGCGGTGGGCGGGTTGTCAATGTTGCTGTTTCGAGGATGTTGATGTTGATGGTGGCGTGGTAGTTGGTGCGGTCGATGGTGCCTTTGGCGCGGTGTTTGGAGATCGCGCGTTTGACCACGCGGGGGCTGATTCGGGTGCGGCGTGGGGGTAGCAGGTCGGCCAGGATTGCGCGGCCGATGGTGCCGACGAGGTCGATGACGGTGCCGGCGATGACACCAGCGGCTTGGGTGATCTGGTCTCGGGCGGCGTGGACGGCGATGGTGAAGCTGGCCCGGTCGGGGTTGGTCGTGGGCCGGCTGGCGGTGGCGTCAGCCATTGCCAGCCGGACCGCTTGGTAGGTGGTGAGCAGGGCGTGGACCTCTTGACTGATCCCGTTCGGGGTTCGGGCTCGTAGGACCCGTCCGCCCCGCAGGGTGGACTTCAACTCCAGATATGTCGTCTCGATCTCCCAGCGGTGGTGGTAGAGGGTGACTAGGTCCATGGCCGGGAAGCGGCGCTGGTCGGTGAGGGTGGTGATCAGCCGGTACCGGCCGACGTGGCGTTTACCGTTCATGCTCACGACGATCTCGGCGTCAACGACCCGGACCGTCATCGTGCCGATGACAGACAGCCAGGACCCGTCGCGATGGCGGCGGATGACGGGCAGCCGCCGGTCGTCCTTGTCGCGGATGAGCAGGTCAGCGCCGGTGCTGGCGAACTGTTCGATCATCTGACGGGCGGCGAACCCACGGTCGGCCAGCAGCAGCATGCCTGGGCGCAGGCAGCCCAACAGACGCCCCGCACACGTGAGTTCGCCAGTGCTGATGGGGGTGAACACCGCGTCGATGACAGCGCGGGTGCCGCACGCCACGACGGCGACCAGCCGCAGCATCGGATACCCCGACCCACCGTGGCTGCCCGCCTGACGCGGATAGACCGTCAGGTTAGCCGCCGTATCGGGCACGAACATGCTGGTGCCGTCGATCGCGCACACCAGCAGACCCCGCCACCGGGCGGCCCCCGCCGGCGGACCCGACAGCAACCGGAACAACGCCACCAGCGGCTTGTCCCCGACCCGACGGCGAGCCTGCGACAACGCCGAAGACGTCGGCAGCGCCACCGTCAACCCGTCCAGCCCAGCGACCAACCGAGCCCACACCTGCCGGTAACCGACCTCAGCGAACAGCCCCGCCGCGAGCAGCAGATACACCACCACCCGCGACGGCAGATCCCGCACCCGCGACTGCACACCACCGGCCTCAGCCAGAACGGCATCGACCATCTCGAACGGCACCTGCTGCGTCAACTCACCCAGATGGCCCGGCGCGAACCGCCCCGCAGCCACCCTGATCGTGGACGTGATGGCAGACTGTTCCAACGGCGGGGCTCCCGGTCCAGAGGCTGTCTTGGAGTGACAAACCTCTATACCGAGACCCCGCCGTCCACGTCTACACCCCGCTTGACATCCACCACACCGCCCTAACTGAGCGGCATTG
>NZ_JBITKL010000063.1:0-1569 GCF_044460945.1 Micromonospora sp. NPDC049903 | reverse complement strand
TAGGTCGGAGCGATGCACTCGAACGGCTGGCCACAGCGACATCGATCTTGACCGAGCAATCCGAGATCAATTCCTGACTCCGACGGACTGACGGATCATGATCCGGTGCACTCAACTCAGCTACCCGCACGTCACCGGTGGTAACGATGATGATGTGTCATCGCGCACGGTGACTCACGATCATTGGCGAAGCAGCCGTCGGGACGAACATCGGCAAAAAGCGGAAATCCGGCTCGACGCCACTACCGGTCGCGAGCAACACCTGCCCTTCAAGCCGCCTCGAGGCCGGCGTTGGGGTTTCACTCGGCGGACGGCTGGAAGGCACCAAACCTCCACTGACGTGGGCGGTTGGGTTTGGGGTTGTACCGGGATCGACACGAACCGATGCCCATCTCGGGTTGCGTGTTGTTGGTGCCATCCCGATCGGTTGACGATCACCCTACCCGGACTGTGCGGGTTCCCGGGCCGCCAACGGGTACCCGTGCGGTACACCGTCGTCGAGGGCTGGCCTGAGATTTGGGCCAGCCCTCGATTTAAATTGGATCATCTGGATTCGAACCGACGACCCCTTGTTACGTTCCGTAGCGGTCACAGCGTTGTCGTTGATTATCATAAATAGGCGCTGAGCTGCACCGAAATGACCAAGCGATAGCCGTCGTTCGTCACTGATTGTCGGCCACTAGCTCGGGTTTTCGGGGGGTAAACGGGGGCCGAAACACAGAGTCCGCTGCGCCGGGGCCCCGCAGCCCAGAACCCACCCGCTCAAGAGGAGCGGGCGATGCTCCCCGCCGGTCGCCGTTGTTGGCGTCAAGAAGATCCCGCTTCTGTCAGGGATGTGGCAGTCTTTCTCTCGCTGGAGCACTCGACCCATTATCGGTCTCAGGTGTCTCGATGCAGGTTCTCACGAGGGTGGGTCTCCTCGACCGGAAAGGCCGCTGTACCGAAGGCGAACCCGTTGACGTGTGGCGCCGCACTCCGACTCATCACGTACTGCAGGGTGTCCGCCCTCGTCTCGGGCGTCATCGCCGAGATGAACACGGCCTCCGGCGATCCGGAAAACACCTTGTGCACGATGGGCTCCCACACGCGCGCCAGTGTGAGGGCATCGATACGCCCCAGATCCCGCTGGACGCTCCAGCCCGCCGTGAGCTCTGCGACTCGGTCTTGGTCATTGTCGGAACTCAGGAGATCCCATGCTCTCACCAGGAGGTCGAACGCGGCCGCATTATCTCCAGCGTCTCGAACGAGTAGGTCGGCCACGGCGTCGTCGCATCGCGCGTCGAGCAGCATGATCAGGCCAGAAGCAAAGTCTTCTCCGGCCCAGGACACGACCTTTGCCAGCACCGGTTGTCTCAGTCGGGGCTCGCGAGCCAGTCCTCGCAGGGCGGCAGCGACCGCAGCGCGATGCTCCGGAAGCTCGGCCCGAGCTATCAGATGGCGTAGCCGGGCCAGCGCTACGAACGGATGCTCTCTCCCTAGTACTCCAACGTCACTTGGCTTCGGCGTTGGGCGTGGCGTGGGCATGAAGACGGCCACCGCGTTGATCATCGATGGTTTGTGAGGACAATC
>NZ_JBITKL010000062.1:0-2095 GCF_044460945.1 Micromonospora sp. NPDC049903 | reverse complement strand
GTCCGAGGGGGTGGGGGTGTTGTTGGTGGAGCGGTTGTCGGATGCGCGGCGTCGGGGGCATCGGGTTTTGGGTGTGGTGCGGGGGTCGGCGGTTAATCAGGATGGTGCGTCGAATGGTTTGACGGCGCCGAATGGTCCGTCGCAGGAGCGGGTGGTGCGGCAGGCGTTGGTGGCGGCTGGTGTGGGTGCGGCTGATGTGGATGTGGTGGAGGCGCATGGGACGGGCACGACGTTGGGTGATCCGATCGAGGCGAGTGCGTTGTTGTCGGTTTATGGTCGGGATCGTGGTGGGGTTGGTCCGTTGTGGTTGGGGTCGGTGAAATCGAATCTTGGTCACACGCAGGCTGCTGCTGGTGTTGCGGGTGTGATGAAGATGGTGCTCGCGTTTGAGCATGAGTTGTTGCCGCGGAGTCTGCATGCGCAGAATCCGTCGTCGCATGTGGATTGGTCTGTTGGTGGGGTGCGGTTGTTGGACGTGGACCGGGCGTGGCCGGTCGGTGATCGTGTTCGTCGTGCGGGGGTGTCGTCGTTCGGGGTCAGTGGCACTAATGCGCACGTGATCGTGGAGGAGCCGCCGCGGGAGGTGGCTGCTGCGGTGGTGGTGCCGGAGGGCGTGGTGGTGCCGTTGGTGTTGTCGGCGCGTGATGACGGGGCGTTGCGGGAGGTGGCGTCGCGGTTGGTGGAGGTGGTGCGTTCGGGTGGGTCGTTGCTGGAGGTGGGGTGGTCGTTGGCGGCGGGTCGGGCGGCGTTGGAGCGGCGGGTGGTGGTGGTTGCCGGGTCGGTGCAGGAGGCGGTGGCCGGTTTGGAGGAGGTCGCCTCGGGTCAGGTGGTGCCGGTGGGCGGCGGCGGTGGTGGTGGGGTGGGTAGGTCGGTGTTCGTGTTCCCGGGTCAGGGGGCGCAGTGGGCGGGGATGGGGGTGGAGTTGGCGGCGGTGTCGCCGGTGTTCCGGGAGCGGTTGGCCGAGTGTGCGGTGGCGTTGTCGGAGTTCGTGGACTGGTCGTTGTGGGAGGTGTTGGAGGGCGTCGCGGGTGCGCCGCCGCTGGATCGGGTGGATGTGGTCCAGCCGGTGTCGTTCGCGGTGATGGTGTCGTTGGCGGCGGTGTGGGAGTCGTTGGGTGTGGTCCCGGACGCGGTGGTGGGGCATTCGCAGGGGGAGATCGCGGCGGCGTGTGTGGCGGGGGTGTTGTCGCTGCGTGACGCGGCGCGGTTGGTGGTGCTGCGGTCCCGGTTGATCGGGCAGCGGCTGGCCGGTGGTGGTGCGATGGCGTCGTTGGGGGTGTCGGTCTCGGAGGTGCCGCTGACCGGTGGTCTGCAGATCGCGGCGGTGAACGCGGCGCGTTCGGTCGTGGTGGCCGGGCCGCCCGAGGCGGTGGACGCCGTTCTGGACTGGGCGCAACGCACCGGTGTGCGGGGCCGGCGGATCGCGGTGGACTACGCCTCCCACTCCGATCAGGTGGACACCATCCGGGAGCAGTTGACCGAGGCGCTTGCCGGACTGCAGACCCGTCCGCCGCGGATCGCCTGGTTCTCCACCGTGGACGTGGACTGGGTCACCAGCGCCCCGGGCGAGGACTACTGGTTCCGGAACCTGCGTCAGAGCGTTCGTTTCACCGACGCCATCCACGCGCTGGCCGCGTCCGGTCACACCACCTTCGTGGAGGTGTCCTCACACCCGGTGCTGACCTCGCACATCGAAACCGTCCTCGACGAGTTCCCCGGCGGCACCGTCGTCGGTTCCCTGCACCGCGACCAGCCCGACATGCGTCAGATCCTGACCGGCAGCGGCCGGATCTGGGCCACCGGCACGACCGTGCGATGGACCGCCGTGTTCCCCACCGGCGTGAACACCATCGACCTGCCCACCTACCCCTTCCAACACCAACGCTACTGGCTCACCCACACCACCACCGGCGACCTCACCAGCACCGGCCTCACCAGCATCGAACACCCCCTACTCACCGCACGCCTCGACCTCGCCGACACCGACACCACCATCCTCACCGGCCGACTCTCCACCACCACCCACCCCTGGCTCACCGACCACCGCGTCAACGACACCACCCTCCTACCCGGCACCGCCCTCATCGACATGCTG
>NZ_JBITKL010000061.1:0-2388 GCF_044460945.1 Micromonospora sp. NPDC049903 | reverse complement strand
CCGGCCGACTCTCCACCACCACCCACCCCTGGCTCACCGACCACCGCGTCAACGACACCACCCTCCTACCCGGCACCGCCCTCATCGACATGCTGGCCGACGTCGGTGGCCGGCTCGGCACGCCGGAGATCGAGGAACTGGTGATCTCCACGCCGCTCACCCTCGCCGCAGGCGCCGCAGTGGACCTGCAGGTACGGGTGACCGCGGACCGGCAGGTCGAGGTGTACAGCCGCCCGGGCCCGGACCACCGCTGGACCAGGCACGCCACCGGCGTACTCACCGACCGGGCCCGACCCGCCTCGACGGCCGACCTCACCGCCTGGCCCCCGCCGGGCGCCGAACCGCTCGATGTCGCCGGCCTCTACGAGCGGCTGACCGTGGCGTACGGGCCGGCCTTCCACGCGGTGGAGGCGGCCTGGCGAACCCCCGGCACGGTCTACGCCGAACTGCGCCTGCCCGAGGCCGCCGCCGGTCTCGACACCGAGCAGTACGTGCTGCACCCCGTGCTGCTCGACGCCGCCCTGCATCCGCTGGCCGACTCGGGCTTCTTCCCGGACCCCGACACACCGCGGCTCGCGTTCTCCTGGGCGGGCGTCCGTGTGCATGCCGCCGGTGCCCGCGTGCTCCGCGTCCGGGTCACCGCCACCGGCGCCGACACGGTCTCGATCACCGCCGCCGACGCCACCGGACAGCCCGTTCTGGACGTGGATCAGCTCGTCGTCCGTCCCGTGGACCTCGGCAGGCTGGCCGCTGTCGCCAGTACCAGCGGACTCTACGAGGTCACCTGGATCGAGGTGTCGTCGGGCGACACGACCCCTGAGTGGGCCCGCTACGAGGACACCCGCACCGGTGACGTGCCACCTGTCGTACTGCTCCGTGCCCCGCGCGCCACCGAGGGGCTGACCGTGCCCGAGAGCGTGCACGAGGTCGGGCTGGCCGTGCTCGCCGGGATTCAGGACTGGCTGGGCGACGCGCGGTGGGCGGACAGCGCTCTGGTCGTCGCGATCGACGTCGACGACCTCGCCCACCACGCCGTACGCGGACTGGTGCGGACCGCGCAGTCGGAGAACCCCGGACGTATCCGGCTGCTGGAACTGCCGGACGACGACGAGGCTGGTCTCCTGCTCGGAATCGCCGCGCCGGAGGACGAGCCGCATGTCGCGGTCCACGACGGGCGTCTGCGCGCTCCCCGACTCACGGCCGTTCCCGCCCCGGCGCCGACCGACCCGTCTCCGCTGGCCGGTGGCACGGTCCTGGTGACCGGTGCGACCGGTGGTCTCGGCCGGCTCGTCACCGATCACCTGATCGACGCGCACGGCGTGGCCGAACTGGTGCTGGTGGCCCGTTCCGGGGTGCCCGACGCGCGGCTGGCGGAGATCGCCGGCCGGGGTGTGCGGGTCCGGGGGATCGCCGCCGACGTCGCTGACCGGCCCGTCATGGCGGGACTCGTCACCGAACTGGCCGACCGGCTGGTGGGAGTCGTGCACGTCGCCGGTGCCCTCGACGACGGGCTCGTGCAGGACCTCACGCCGGGGAAGTGGCACGCCGCGTTGCGTCCCAAGGCGGACGCCGGATGGCACCTGCACGAGCTGACCGCAG
This sequence comes from Micromonospora sp. NPDC049903, assembly GCF_044460945.1. Lineage (NCBI taxonomy): Bacteria > Bacillati > Actinomycetota > Actinomycetes > Micromonosporales > Micromonosporaceae > Micromonospora > Micromonospora sp. NPDC049903. The sequence goes on along the minus strand of NZ_JBITKL010000061.1, from coordinate 789 downwards.
ATCTGGGTCTCGCCGCCTTCGTCCTCTACTCCTCCGTCTCCGGCACCTTCGGCGGTGCCGGGCAGGGCAACTACGCGGCGGGTAACGCCTTCCTCGACGGGCTCGCCGCATACCGCCGGCAGCTCGGCCTGCCCGCCGTGTCGCTGGCCTGGGGCCTCTGGGACGAGGAGGCCGGGATGGGCGGCCGGCTCGGCGAGGCGGACCGCGCCCGATTCGCCCGTGGTGGTACCCGCGCCCTCTCCGCCGCCGACGGCCTCGCGCTGTTCGACGCCGCGCTCGTCGCGGACCGGCCGGCGCTGGTTCCGATCAGCCTCGACCTGGCCGCCGTGCGTGCCGCCCGGGAGATCCCGGCGCTGCTACGCGGGCTGGTGCCCGCACCCGTGCGGCGCGCGGTCGCCGCCACCACCGAAGCCGAGTTCTCTCCTGCGCGCCGGTTCGCCCGGATGACGGGCGCGGAACGGGCGGTCGCTCTGCTCGATCTCGTCCGCACCAACACCGCCGGAGTGCTCGGACACGCCGGTGCCGGGGCGGTCGATGCGCATCGGGCCTTCAAGGACATCGGTATGGACTCGCTCACCTCGGTGGAACTGCGAAACCGGCTCGCGGAGGCGACGGGCCTTCGACTGCCTGCCGCGCTGGTCTTCAACTACCCGACTCCGCAGTCGCTCGCCGATCACCTCAGCGCCGAGATCGCCGGTGTGCCGGAGCGGTTGGTTGAGGTGTCGTCGGGTGGTGGGGTGGTGGATGAGCCGATTGCGATTGTGGGGATGGCGTGTCGTTTTCCGGGTG
>NZ_JBITKL010000060.1:0-2982 GCF_044460945.1 Micromonospora sp. NPDC049903 | reverse complement strand
ACCCTGCACTGGTCAATCTGGCGACGAACATCCCAAGCCCGAGCCCGCCGATCCCACTACCAGCGCAGACAGGCCAAGTGACGTTGGAGTACTAGTCGGCCGCCGCACAGTAATGCAAGCGAGGGGAATGCACCTCGATCACCGCGGTACGCCCATCGCCAGAGCCGCTCCTGAGTCAGCGCTGCCGCCGCCGGGTGGAAGAGGAGGCCTTCGACAGCCTCTTCTACCAGCCCGCGGTATGCCTCCGCTCGCGGGCTCTTCAGCTGCGCGTAGAGCGCCTCCAGCAGATCAACGCTGCGGCACTCGCCCGCTACGTGGGCAATGACGCCGATGACACGACGAGCATGCTTCTTCGTCTTCGGGTCGGTGACGAGCTCCTGGGTCCACTTTAGAACTGGTCTCCGGAGTTCTGGGTGCTCGTTCCATAGCCATTCGAAGATTGCGTAGTCGACACCGGGTTTGTCTCGGTCGATCCACGTGCAGTCGTCGGCGACAGTCGCTTCGATCTCCCGCAGCCGCCTTGACCAACCCTCCGACTCAAGCGCCTTGAACAGCGGCACGCTCTCGTGCCCCAAGGCCATCGCCAATGCCCGGGACGCGGCGGCGACAGCGGTCGAAGGACATCCGTTGAGCACTGCCGCGGCAATCAACAGCATCCGGCGGTCGGCCCAATCGGGCTTCCTGCTGTCGAGTTGTTGGTCGATGTATGGCCGCCACTTGCGGAGCTCACCAATCGTCCGGTCGACGTCGGCCGCCGTCCGTACCAGCCGGAGCCGATCGGCCACCTTCACCGCATAGTCCGGGCTTGTTCGGCCTCCATCCAACTCCGCGACGAACGCCCGGACGGCGTCCTGCTCTAGCAGGCCAAGCGCCTCCCGGTGATCATGGAAAGTCAAGTGCGCGCGGATTACTGAGCTTGCGCGGCGCCGAGGGATGGTCGCGGTATGCCCGCCAAGCTTTGGCCGACATCGCTGCCACGCCTTGTCGGTCACAGTGACAACGATCTGTGAATCTAGCTCCCTCAGGTTCCGCGCGTACGCCATGAGCTCGTCCGCGAAGGCTTCCGGAATCTCCTCGGTCACGTCGCTGAGGTCGAGCAGGAGCCTCGTATCAGAACTCAGCGGGAAGTCCCTAGTGCTCGGCGCTCCTTCCCAGTCCGGAAGCAGTTCGTATATATCCACCACGGACGTCGATACCGGCGAGGTGGCCGACAGCAGCCGGATCGCATCGGTCTCCTTCCCGGTGCCCCGGTGGTTTTCCAGGATCGCGAGGCCGTACTCGTCCAGTGCTGCCTCAGCCTTGATGAACTCATCCACCGGCTTGGCCTGGATGTAGGACGTGAACCTCGCCTTTGTCACCAGCATCTGGTCAACCAGCCGCCATCCCACTCGCCCGCTGCTCATGAGAGTGGTGTGGTAGAGCACCCCCACGGCCATGTTGCTCGACTTGTCGCCGCCAACGGCGGCCACGCTCGGTTCCATGGCCATCAGCGCCTCCAGCCCGGACCGAAGGTGGTGCTCACCGTGCTCCCGTAGGTCTTGCCGACCACGAAGTTGTTGGAGTTATCACCGGCAATGTTGAGGACGGAGATCGAATCTCCCTGGCCATCCTTGCTTTCCGCCAGCTCTTGAGCGATGCCGTCGAGACGTTCAGCCTCGTCCCTCAGCAGATCGGCCGCAGCTTGAGCGTTTTGGCGCAGCTCGTCATGTCGTGACTCTGCACCGATCTGCTCCTCGCCGACCCGCTGGTCAAGCCGGGCGTGCAGATCGTTACGCCGACTCTCAAGCCGCTCCTCTGCCGCCCGCAAGGCCTCACCGAGCGAGGCCTGCCGCTTCATAGAAGCCGCTGCAATCGGGGCGAGGCTGCTAGCAGGTTGTGCGGGGGTGCCCTCGCGTTCCGACTCGAGAAGCACGAGGCGGCGCTCGAACGTCGCCAGCATGCCCCGGATTTCTTGCAGGGCTGCCGGGCCGTCCGCGTCGCGCGGCGATGGCACCAAGTCAGGCGCCCGAGGTGGAACGAACACCTTTGTCTCCTGGGCGCCGACGATCGTGTTGTGCAGCCACAGACCGAGGTCAAAGCAATGCCGCACGACCTGTAAGGCCACCTGCACATCCCTCATGTGCCCGTGCACCGCCTGATTGCCGGCCTTTCTGATCAGATCGCACAGGTGCTGGATGTCCTTATCGATGGCACCTGCTCTCTGCAGGTCAAGGATCCGGTCGTAGAGCCGCTTCGCCTCAGAGCTGACGCCGAAGACAGAGACGGCCTTCTTCGACAACGCCTCCAGAAACCGCCGCGCCTTGAACATCGCCGCATCAGGATCGGTGTAGATGTACGACTCAGCGCTAGCCCCGTCGAACGCCAGCACGGGCTCGTGCTTGACCAGGTACCCGAAGTTCGCAGAAGACTTCACCAGCTCGTCAAGCGCATTGTCCACGGTCTCTCCCCACCCGCCGCCGGAAGCACAGCCGCCCATCGTATCGATCGCCACTGCTTGGAATGGCTGTCGGATTTTGGACAGGTCGAGCCGCCGAGACCCGTTCCGCGCCGGCGACGACGCCCACTCACCGGTCCACCCGATCGACCAGCCTTCTCGCTCGCGGCGTATCCAGTTGTGCAGGTCGAGTTCCCCTGGCGCATCGTGATCAAGAGGTAGTCGACCAGCGGGACGCTCGGACGCAACCAGTACCACAGACCCCGAGCCGGGTGGCGAATCCTTCCCAGCTACGACCACGGTGGTCGACGCCGCGACCAGATGCGCCGAGCGGTCCACCCACCCAGATCGTTCGTTCTCAGCAACCAGTTGCCGCCGTCCGGCTCGCGGTATCCCGGCAGCTGAAAGCAGGGCGGCGGGGCTTCACCGGAGGAAGGTTCAGCCGGAGCCGCTGCATGCGGTGGCCTGACTCTGGTCGAAGGGCCGTGGTGGTCAGTGTCTTTGGGGGACGAGACAGAAGGGGTGCCCGGCGGGATCGGTGAGTACTC
>NZ_JBITKL010000059.1:0-3419 GCF_044460945.1 Micromonospora sp. NPDC049903 | reverse complement strand
CCCTGCACTGGTCAATCTGGCGACGAACATCCCAAGCCCGAGCCCGCCGATCCCACTACCAGCGCAGACAGGCCAAGTGACGTTGGAGTACTAGAGGGCGCTGAGTCAAAGGTAGCGAACGAGTTGAACAGCTGGCGTACGGCAATGTACGAAGCGATGGCAAACAGTGAGTGGTTTTGCGGTGGGGGGTTTGAAATGCGTTAGTCCTCGTGGTGGTGGCATTTAAGAATGCGGGAGCTGCCTGATCTGCGAGCGGTAACACCTGTTACCTGATCCACGCAAGAATGAACGGCTCTGCGTCAGCAACTCACCCCGCGCCGGAGGTCTCGCCCCGTCCCAAGCCGCCACGCCGTCAACAAAGCTCATGGGCACTCCAGCTAGCTCCGCGCACCTAAACGCCGCTCGGATCTTGACAAATGAGTTTGTTGCTGACAGGAGTCCTCATGTCGATATTCGATGACTTTATTCGTACAGATCATTCGCCGAGGAAGCTGAACGAGGTCGAGTACGCTTTCCTCAACCGCTCGGCCAGGCTGCCTTTTGCAGAAGTCCGCCGACTGCTTACCGAATGGGTGGATCAGTACCCCTCCTCAGAGCGCAACTCGTTGATCAAGAGCATGCAGGCTGGGGACGATCACGAGTTTGAGTCGGCTTTCTGGGAGCTCTACCTACATGAGGCGTACCGCCGTGCCGGCTATTCCATCACGGTGCACCCAGAAGTGCTGGGCTCCTCAAAGCGCCCAGACTTCCTCATTGACAACGGCGAGAGCAGATTCTATCTGGAAGCAGTACGGGCGAGCATCGCAACGAGAGCACTTGCTGAGGAACGCCGTTTAAGCGACGTGCATGCCGTGCTGGAGAAACTTCCTGCCGACACGTTCAAGATCAGCTTTGCCTACGACTCGATCGGCTTGCGACCGCTGGCCACGACCAAGCTACGCAATCAGCTGTCGCAATGGCTCGCGTCCCTTGACCCCCACGCAGTCTCTGCGGCATTCGCCGCCAACCCCAGCCGCCACACCCTTCCACGCCGAGCATTTAAGGAGGATTGTTGGTCCCTAACATTCGCAGCTTTGCCGCTGCGACCCGACACATTCGGCAAGGGCGGCCAACTCGTTGGCCTGTTTGGCCCCAGGCGGGCAGCAGGCGTAGACAACGTCACTCCGCTAATCCGGGCTGTCGGCGCAAAGGCAAATCGATACGGGAAACTCAACGCCCCCCTCATTGTCGCAGTTATGGCAAACACGGAGTACCCGACGAGGGACTACGACATTCAGCGAGTACTGTATGGCCTCTCCGCTGCAATCCCTCGACAAGCTTCCGAATGTCCAAGCGATCTTTACCAGAATGGGCACTGGCTAACCCGCAAAGGTTGGAGGCGCGGCCACGCCCCCCAAGTAATCACCACAAGCAACCTCAAGCCTTGGCGGGTCGCCAACGTCCAACCTAGCCTGTGGACCACCCTTGAACCCGGAGTCAACATCCCCCTACAGCCGCGATGGCTGGCACCCGTCTCGGTTGACACGCCTGAGCCGACCGTATCGCCAGCGCAGCCGATCAACGAGCTCTTCGGCTTGCCAGAGAACTGGCCGATTGGCTGACCGTGGTTGAGTCTCGGTTGCACCAGCCGTCTTCCGTACTGACACCTACCCGGCGGCTTGGAGGTCCGCTACACCAACTCCACCACCGCCAAGACCGCCACCCGCTACTACAACCACGCCGGCGCCACCATCGCCGTACGCACCAGCAACAACCTGCACTGGATCATCGGCGACCACCATGGCACAGCCGAGCTAACAATCAACGCCGCCACCCTGGCGGTGTCCAAGCGCCGCACCCTGCCCTATGGCGAGACGCGCGGGAGCGGCACCGGAACTTGGCCGGCCGTCATGGATAAGGGCTTCGTCGGTGGAATCAAGGACCCCACCGGCCTGACCCACATTGGTGCCCGAGAGTACGACGTGTTCATCAGCCGATTCATCTCTGTCGACCCGGTCATGGACCGAGCAGATCCGCAACAGATGCATGGCTACGCCTACGGCAACAACTCGCCAGCCACGTACACCGACCCCACCGGACTCTACTTCGAAGAGGGGGGCGGCCAGAACCGCCGTGGATTCGTCACGAAGACTACCTCGGGGAAGAGTGCAATACGAGTAAGCGGAAACTCGAAAAGAAAAACGAGACTGTCAAGGATCTGCCGAAGCGGACGCCAAACCCTGCGCCTGGCCGCTCCCCATTTGCTGTCGCCCCCTCCCCGCGCAAGGGTGGGGAGGAAAAATTCAGCCTGACAAAGGCGGTCTTCCAGTTTGCATTTGAGAGCATGGCGAGGATCCATACCGAGGATATTGGCCAGGCTACGCGTTGGCTGGTCACGCACACCGGCGGACGATGTGAATACGTGTATGATATGTGGGCATGCGAGCAAGGGCGATTGCCGCTTGGCTCGGCAAGGGGTGGAACTATGTATGGCACCACATTCGTATGGAGAAATAGCCCCCAGAGAATGAACGATAAGCTCGCGGCGCACGAGAAGCACCACCGTGATGAGCAGTGGGGGCGGTATGGCCTCCTATTCCCGGCCCTGTACTTTCGAGCCGAGGCGATTGATGTTTGGATAGGCGGCGACGGCTGCAATAGGTTCGAAAAGGCCGCTGAAGTCGCCAGTGGTGGCGGAGGAGGCTACCCGTGTTAAGGGCGCGAGTGGTTATCCTTTCGATAGGGATATCGCTACTGATGGCCAGCTGTGGTGTCCTGCTGCCCAGCCATGACTACTATGCCGTCGGCGTAGCGCGGATCGGCGATCGAATCCACATCTACGCGCCGCTCTGCGAAGGTGAGCAGGTGGTGGAGGTCGAGGCGATCGACAACCAGGCGGCCGCGAAGGTGTCGGACTTTGATCCTACGTCAATGCGGTTTACCTACTGGAAGGTCGCGGATCCCACGGAGGCGCCCATCGCCGAGGGGTGGATCACGCTTGGCGACAGCAGCGGCTATCGTACGACGACCATCGAAGCGGGCTCGAACATCGGACTCCCCGAGTTCGTTGGTATCACTCTGCGTCTCAACGTGAAGGGGGGGCAGCACACGGTGGCGGACGTGATAGTGATCTCCGAGGCGCCCGAATACCCGGCTGATGCAGACCCTCAAGTTGTCAAATACACCTATCGCGATAAGAGCGGCGGAGAGGGTCCGCGTAACGCACAGGAGATCCGTGAGGATTCCGGGTGCGCTGCAAACTATCCAGCGTGACGTGACGGGAAGGTGCGGAGGACTCCAGTTCCACTTCTGTGGGCCTCCGCACTTTCCTGTAGCGGGACTCGCCTAGTACTCCAACGTCACTTGGCCTGTCTGCGCTGGTAGTGGGATCGGCGGGCTCGGGCTTGGGATGTTCGTCGCCAGATTGACCAGTGCAGGGT
>NZ_JBITKL010000058.1:0-4251 GCF_044460945.1 Micromonospora sp. NPDC049903 | reverse complement strand
GACCGGGGGGGGCCCCAACCCGCCCCGCACAATCTCACCCCGCCGCCCCCGTTTTACGCTCAAAACCCCCCCCCCCCCCCCCCCCCCCGCCGGGCGGGGGGGGGGGCGGGCCCCCCCCCCCCCCCCCCGCCACCGTGGTCGTGTTACTTGACGGCCTCGATCTGGATCAGGTCGACCCGGTCGAAGAGGTCCATCTCGACGTTCTTCACCTTGGTCGAGTGACCGAAGTTGTTCTGACCGAAGCGCAGCGGTACCACCGGCAGGTCCTCGGCCAGCAGGTCCTCGGCCGCCTGGTACTTCTTGATCGCTTCCTCCTCGCTGGGGGCGCTGGCGCCCTCGGCGAGCAGCTCGTCGAACTCCGGGTTGCTGTAGCCGTAGTAGTTCGACGAACCGTTCGAGCTGTACAGCGGGCCCAGGTAGTTCTCCATGGACGGGAAGTCCATGATCCAGCCCATCCGGAACAGGCCGACCGGCTGCTTGGCCTTGACCTTGGTCAGCAGGTCGGCGAACTTCGGCTCGGCGTTGCCGACGCAGTCCACGCCCAGGTTGGCCTTGAGCTGGTTGCAGGTGGCGTCGATCCAGTCCTTGTGCCCGCCGTCGCCGTTGTACGACAGGGTGATCTTCGACGGGCCGCCCGCAGCCTGGTACAACGCCTTGGCCCTGGCCGGGTCGAACTCGCCCGGTGCGCCGACGGTGTTCTCCCGGTAGCCGGCGACCACCGGCGAGACGAACGAGCGGGCCGGCTGCTGCGAGTCCTTGAAGATCGACCGGGTGATCTCCTCGCGGTCGATCGCCATCGAGATGGCCTTGCGGACGTCCGGGTTGCTGAACTCGTCCTGGAAGGTGGGGAAGGCCAGGAAGTGCAGCGACGAGGCGGGACTCTGCTGGAACCGGTCACCCAGGTCGGTGGCGGCGGTCGACAGGTTCTCGGTCGGGATTGTCTTGATCACGTCGAGGTTGTCCGACAACACGTCCGCGTACGCGGCGGTCAGCTGCTGGTAGATCCGGAACTCGACGCCGGCCACCTTCGGCTGCTCGCCCGGGAAGGCGTCGTACCGCTCGACCTCGACCTTGGCGTCGTGCTGCCAGGTGCCCTTCATCTTGAACGGACCCTGGCCGATCGGCGCCTGCTCGTACCCCTCGGCCAGCTCGCCGGGCGCGGAGAACGCGGCCTGCGGCAGCGGATAGAAGGCGGTGTAGCCGAGCATCGCGGTGAACTCGCTGTACGGCTGGGACAACGTGACGGTGAAGGTGTCGTCGTCGACCTTCTTGAGCCCGCTGAGCGTGGTGGCCTTCGGGTTCTCGCCCTGGAGGTCGTCGTACCCGGCGATCTTCTCGAAGAAGTAGCTGGAGTTCTGCCCGTTCGGGGCGTACGCGCCGTAGTTCCAGGCGTCGATGTAGTTGTCGGCGGTGACGTCCTCGCCGTTGTGGAACGTGTAGCCGTCCTTCAGCGTGATCGTCCAGGTGGTGTTGTCCTCGGACGTGATCGACTCGGCCGCGACCTCGTACGGCTTGTGGGCCTCGTCGTAGTCGACCAGCGGGCTGAACAGGGCGGCGAGCACCTGGGAACCGCTCGTCTCGTTGGTGTTGGTCGGCACCAGGTGCTGCGGCTCGGCGATCTCGATTCGCACGGCCGCGTTGGGGTCGCTCTCACCGGAACCGTCGCCGCCCGAGCCGCAGGCCACCAGGCCCAGGGTCACCGCGAGCGGGAGGGCGGTCCAGGCGGCGAGCCTACGAACGCGCATTGAGCCTCCTCATCTCATTACGCTGCGCTATCGAGCCCGGATTGGGGGTAACTCTGCGCAACGCTCGGCAACGGTAGGTCGTGCGCCGAGACTCGGCAACGTAGTGGTCTCGAAGGGGTAACGGAACGAGGCCCTACATGTTGGCGGGGCCCGGTCGGCGTGCTACGCCGAAGCGCCTAAAGCGTCGATGACGTGCAGACATTCGGGGGGTTGGGAGGTGCGGCACGGCGGCCGGCGCCTTCTCGGGGTCAGGCGGCGCGATCGTCGGATACGTGGTCCTTCGTGCCCGGCTGTCCGGAGTCGGAGTGCTCGGCGGCACAAGCAGTGACTCAAAGTGAGGAACGACACCTGACGGAAAGTAGTTTCGCGGTCGGTGTCGCGGGCCCGCCAGGTCGGGGGAGGCGACGGTGGCGGGCGTGAGACGATCAGATCGTGACGGCGACGCTTCTGGACGGCAAGGCGACTGCGGCGGAGATCAAGGACGAGCTGCGGGCGCGGGTCAAGGCCCTGGCGGAACGGGGAACCGTGCCGGGACTGGGCACGGTGCTGGTCGGTAGCGACCCCGGTTCCCAGGCGTACGTCAACGGCAAGCACCGCGACTGCGCCGAGGTGGGCATCGCCTCGCTCCGCCGGGAGCTGCCGGCCGACGCGACCCAGGAGCAGGTCGACCGGGCGGTCGCCGAGCTCAACGCCGACCCGGCGTGCCACGGCTACATCGTCCAACTGCCCCTGCCGGCGCACCTGGACACCCAGCGGGTGCTCGAACTGATCGACCCGGAGAAGGACGCCGACGGCCTGCACCCGGTCAACCTGGGCCGGCTGGTGCTCGGCTACGACGCGCCGCTGCCCTGCACCCCGCGCGGCATCGTGGAACTGCTCCGTCGGCACGAGGTGCCGCTGCGCGGCGCCAACGTCGCGGTGGTGGGACGCGGTAACACAGTCGGTCGTCCGCTCGGGCTGCTCCTGACCCGGCGCAGCGAGAACGCCACCGTGACGCTCTGCCACACCGGCACCCTCGACCTGGCCGCGCACACCCGCGCCGCCGACATCGTCATCGTCGCGGCCGGCGTACCCGGCCTGCTGACGGCCGAGATGATCACCCCGGGCGCGGTGGTGGTCGACGTCGGCATCACCCGGGTGATCGGCTCGGACGGCAAGGGTCGCTACACCGGCGACGTGGACCCGGAGGTCTTCGAGGTGGCCGGCAAGGTGGTGCCAATGCCCGGCGGGGTCGGTCCGATGACCCGGGCCATGCTGCTGACCAACGTGGTCGAGCGGGCCGAACGCGGCTGAGGTGACGGAAGGCCCATAACCGTCCGCCCCTGGCCTGCTCGGTGCCAGGATGGCTGATACCGTCCGGAAAACCGACTGGTAGCAGGGAGTGGGACGACCATGGGTAAGAAGGTCACTGTCGTCGGCGCCGGATTCTACGGCTCCACCACCGCGCAGCGCCTGGCCGAGTACGACGTCTTCGACACCGTCGTCATCACCGACATCATCGAGGGCAAGCCCGCGGGCATCGCCCTCGACCTCAACCAGTCCCGTGCGGTCGAGGGTTTCGAGACCAAGGTCGTCGGCGTCACCACCGGCCCGACCGGCGAGGGCTACGAGGGCATCGAGGGCTCCGACGTCGTCGTCATCACCGCCGGCCTGCCGCGCAAGCCGGGCATGAGCCGGATGGACCTGCTGGAGACCAACGCCAAGATCGTGCGTCAGGTCGCCGAGAACGTCGCCAAGTACGCCCCGAACGCCGTCGTCATCGTGGTCTCCAACCCGCTGGACGAGATGACCGCGCTGGCCCAGATCGCCACCCAGTTCCCGCGTAACCGGGTGCTCGGCCAGGCCGGCATGCTGGACACCGCCCGGTTCACCAACTTCGTCGCCGAGGCGCTGGAGGTGCCGGTGAAGTCGGTGAAGACGCTGACCCTGGGGTCGCACGGCGACACCATGGTCCCGGTGCCGTCGCAGAGCAGCGTGAACGGCAAGCCGCTACGCGAGGCGATGCCGGCCGAGCAGATCGAGGACCTGGTCGTCCGCACCCGTAACGGTGGGGCCGAGGTGGTCGCCCTGCTCAAGACCGGTTCGGCGTACTACGCCCCGTCCGCTGCCGCCGCCCGGATGGCCAAGGCGGTCGCCGAGGACTCCGGCGAGGTCATGCCGGTCTGCGCCTGGGTCGACGGCGAGTACGGCATCTCCGGCGTCTACCTGGGCGTCGAGGCGGCGATCGGTGCCGAGGGCGTCAAGCGGGTGGTCGAGACCGACCTGGACGCCGACGAGCTGGCCAGCCTCAAGGAGGCCGCCGAGGCCGTCCGCGCCAAGCAGGCCGACGTCGCCAACATGTAACCCCCCACCCACTCACCCAGCGCCCCACGACCCCCGGTCGTGGGGGGGGGGGCGGGGCCCCCCCCCCCGGTTTTTTATTATCATTCAGCTGCGAATACGAACCCGGGGGGAGCCACAAAAGGTAATAACAGGACACGGCTGGGAAGGGGGTGAGGGCGGCGAG
>NZ_JBITKL010000057.1:0-4264 GCF_044460945.1 Micromonospora sp. NPDC049903 | reverse complement strand
TCCGGTATCGCCCACCTCCACAACATCATCCTCACCGGATGACACCAGTACCGTTGCCCGGCAACGCCTTCACCGAGTTACGAGACACCCTTTAGCGTCAGGCTGTGACACCCGACTGCATCCCAGGTCTGACGACGAGTTCGCCGGACTCACCCGCGAGGACGGGCTTGTTCATCGGCTTTCAACGAGTCAACGACTACCAGCCGCCACTCTGGCCCGCGCAGAACGCGCCCCGACAGCTGCACCTCGACTTCGTGGCCGAGGACATCGACGCAGCCGAGGCCATGCTCCTGAAGCTGGGGGCGGGCCAAGCCCGAGCACCAGCCGGGCGGAGACCGGTTCCGAGTACTCACCGATCCCGCCGGGCACCCCTTCTGTCTCGTCCCCCAAAGACACTGACCACCACGGCCCTTCGACCAGAGTCAGGCCACCGCATGCGACTCAAACCCACGCTGTACCGCATTCCAACGCCGCCACCCGGCCTGTTGAGCACGATGCCACGACCGCGCGGCAACGACTGGCTCGACGACGAGATGACCGCACTACGCGACACCGGCGTCGATGTCCTTGTCTGCCTGCTCACCTCCACCGAAGCCGCTGAACTCGGCCTGACCGGAGAGGCCGTCGCCGCCATCAACGCCGGGCTGGAGTTTCACACCTTCCCGATCGACGACCTCGGCGTGCCCGACCATGCACTGGCACAGCCACTGATTGACCTTCTGCACCACCGGATGACCGAGGGACGACACGTCGCGGTGCACTGCCGCGCCGGCATCGGACGAGCATCGCTGATCGCAGCAGCCTGCCTCGCCCGACTCGGCACCCCCCTCGACACGGTCTGGCAGGTCATCGGGGAGGCCCGAGGTGTGCCGGTCCCGGAGACTGACCAACAGCGACGCTGGCCGGCGGACCTCCGGCGGTAACTCGACGGCCGCCGCGTACATCGCGCCCTGGCAGCGGCAGATTCGGATGTGCGTGGCGGCCAGTCCGGCGAGGTGACCATTAGGATCCCGGCCATGTCCGATCTTGCTGCGCGGTTCGCCCAGCTCGCTGGCGAGCACGACTCCCGGAAGAGAGCGGCGACCGCGCTCGTCGGGCGCTGGGAGTGGTACACGTGGCCTGGCCTTGATCTTCGTCCGTTGCACTTCGAACGGGACCTGCTCAAGGCTGGCCGCCGGTGGGACGCCAGACCGCCGGTGGATCGGGATGTCCTGCGTATCGGGTTCGACGCCGAGGGCCGCGCGGTGGTGATCGAGGAGTACAGCGGCTTTCTTCACGGCCGCCTGTCCTGCGAGACGTTCGTCGGCCACGACGGCGACGTGGTCGAGGCGGCGCACTTCGATTCGGACGGGCCCGTCTACCTGCACGAGTACCGCTTCGTGGAGGGGGTGATGCGCTCAGCCGACATGGTCGCGCGGCGCGGTGCGGGGCGGGAGCGCGACCAGGACGAAGTCGTTCGGGTTCGAGGAGTTGCGGGCGGTGGTGATCAGGGCTTCGAACTGTAGGTGCCCGAGTCCGAGGGTCGGTGATTCGGCTGGCACGGTGGGTCGGCGGACGTAGTCGGCCGGTGAGTGCTCCCGGATGGCGTCGATGACGCAGACCCGGTAGAAGCCGACCACGACGGACAGCCAACGGGAGACGGTCGAGGGCTGGTGCCGGCGGATGTCTTGCAGCCATCGCACGTACCGCTCGATGTCCACCCGCGTCGTAGCCAGCGGGTCCAGTTCGTGGTCGGCGCACCAGCGCAGGAAGACACGTAGGTCGGACTCGGTGTGCACGCGGGTCTGGCCGCGGTAACGGCCCAGGAAGGCCGACACCGCGGCGCGCACAACGAGTTGATCGGCCAATACCACAGGGGACGCGGAAGCAGGATGGGTAGCCATACATCACCGTGCGTCACCACCTCCGATGAACACCAGTCGCGGCAGACCAGGACGTCCCACGATTCCTCGCTGAGACGTCGTCGAGTACGTGTTGACAGCGGGTCCTCGTCACGAGATTGTCGCCGGTGACGTCCCGTCGCCTGGGGCGCTGCTGGCGGTCGAGGGGACAATGAGGCGCACCGAGACGTTATGGCGAGGAAGATTCGGTAGCTTCGCCGTCTTGCTGCTGATTGCTCTCGCCTTGCTGGGTCTTGGTCTTCTGCTCAATCGGCGTGGGCTCGACTTCGCCGATAAGTTCGGCAGCGCCGCGTCTCTTCTGGTCGCGCTGTTCGCCCTGTCTCTTCCGCTTGTGTCAAGGTTGGTTGGTCGAATGCGCGGGGTTCGTCCGCCTTCCGACCTTACGGCGGGAGAGGCATGTGATGAGCTAGCGCGTGCTCTGGCCCATCGCTGGAGTGACAATGACCGATGGCGAAGGGTTTACGACCCGTGGCCGCTTCCGGTTTCCTGGGCAGACAAAGGATCCGGGCGCAGGCATGAGTTCGGTGAAATCGCGGACTTCTTCCGTGCTCTGCCCAATCGTCGGCTGATCATTTTAGGTGCTGCTGGCAGCGGCAAGAGCGTGATCGCCCAGAAGCTCGCGCGTGATCTGCTTACCCGGCGCGAGGTCGGCGGCTTGGTGCCGGTTGTCGTGTCCGCCGCCACCTGGCAGCCAGATCGGTCCATGACAGAGTGGATCGAGGAGACGTTGCTGTCGGTTTTGCCGGACCTCGCGGCCCGACCTGTTCGGGCGATCGGCATCGACACGGTGGCCGGCATGATCGCCCGCGATGGTGTCATTCCGATAGTCGACGGGCTTGACGAGCTTCCGGAGGGGATCCGCGCCGAGGTGATCGAGTCGATCAATCGGCACGGGTCTGACCAGGCGATGGTGCTGACCAGTCGGCCCGAAGAGTTCACGGAGGCGGTTGCGACTGCTGGTCGGCCGCTGTCACGTAGTGCGGTGATTACGCTTCGGCCGTTGCGTCTGTCGGATGCTCGGCGTTATCTGCGCGAGTCGACCGGCGGGGATCCGGACCGTTGGATGCCGTTGTTCGCCGCAGCTCGGTCGAGCGAACCGCTGGCCACGGTGCTGACGAATCCGCTGTCTTTGTGGCTGATGCGCACGGTCTACGAACAGGGCGATAGCCGACCCTCGTCGCTCCTGGCGCTCCCGCAGACGGTCGAAGCGTTGGAGCACCGGCTGTTCGAGCACTTCCTGCCCTCCGTTTATCAACCCATCGGAGCCGACCGGCCACGGTGGCGGTCCGACCGGGCCGGCCGCTGGCTTGGTGCGCAGGCTCGGTGGATGCACTGGGAGGCAAGTGGCAAGGCGCGCCAAGAGTTGCGCTGGTGGGATCTCGCGGCCTGGAACGCCAGTGGTCTGGCCGGAGCAGCACGCGTGTTCCGGGCGACGGTCAAGGGAGCGGCGGCCGCGATCGCCTTGACCTGGGTCGCGGACCTTCATCGTGCACGGCCCGGGGTTGTGACTGGCGCAATACGCGACACTCTCAGCGGTGGACTACTTGGCCAACGAGCGTTGCCAGCGCTGCAGGAGGCGGGAGCGGCGCTGGCACCCGTTTTCAACACCTTGGTGGCCCTCTTTCCTCAGCGTCCGGTGAACGTCATTGCCCTTGCCACGGTGGCCACGATTGTCTTCTTCGTCAGGTCTCAGGAGGACCCGGCCCTGCCTGCGGCGCCGGCGTGGGACCCGCGGCCGTGGCTCACCCGCGCATTACGCCATGCAGTGGTGGCGTCGGTTCTGTTCTACGTAGGATTTCAGGCTGTCGGGCTTCTGCACGGCCGGTTTAGCCCAGTGGATGGGTCCCTCCTGTGGAGTGTGCTCGCCGTCGCCATGTTGGCCGCCGGTGTAACACGTCCTCGGCTCTTCAGCGTCGGGAAGACCTCTGAACCCCAAAGCTCCCTGCTTGCGGACCGCCGCGCCACGTTGACTGCGGGGCTGGCGCGGCTCCTACTCCTGGCAGTTTCCTGCGGTGTGCTGGCGGGCCTTCGCGCCACTGTCGTGCTCGGTACGGTCGGGGCTGCGCTGTTGGTGGCCAGGCTGTTCTTCGGAAGCCGGCGGGCGCACGCGAGGGCTTACGAGACCTATGCGGAAGCGCGCCTGGGTTCATGGTTGGCCGGTTGGGGTCCATGGAACATGCTCGGCTTCCTCGGGGATGCGCATGCACGAGGTGTCCTACGGCAATCCGGGGCGGCCTACGAGTTCCGGCATGTCCGGCTACTCAAGCACCTAGTACTCCAACGTCACTTGGCTTCGGCGTTGGGCGTGGCGTGGGCATGAAGACGGCCACCGCGTTGATCATCGATGGTTTGTGAGGACAATC
>NZ_JBITKL010000056.1:0-4465 GCF_044460945.1 Micromonospora sp. NPDC049903 | reverse complement strand
GGGACCCCTGCTATACCGCAGGCGTTAGTAGGGGGCCCTTCCTTACACCGTCGGTGGGGCAGGGCAGGATGTAGCCCGAGGAGGTGGCCGACATGGCGGGGCGGATCCGGGACGAGGACATCGCGCTGGTCCGCGAGCGTACGTCGATCGCCGAGGTCATCTCCGACACGGTGACGCTCCGGTCGGCCGGCGGCGGCAACCTCAAGGGGCTCTGCCCGTTCCACGACGAGAAGTCTCCCTCGTTCAACGTCTCACCCGCCCGTAACGTCTGGTACTGCTTCGGCTGCGGCGCGGGCGGCGACGCGATCAAGTTCCTGATGGACGCCGAGCACCTCAGCTTCGTCGAGTCGGTGGAGCGGCTCGCCGAACGGGCCGGCGTGCAACTGCGGTATATCGAGGACGACCGGTCCGCCCCGCGTGCCCGCCCGCAGCAGGGCCAGCGGCAGCGGCTCGTCGCCGCGCACGCCGCCGCCGTGGAGTTCTACACCGGGCAGCTCACCACCGCCGGGGCGCGTACCGCCCGCGAGTTCCTGGCCGAGCGGGGGTTCGACCGGGCCGCCGCCGAACGGTACGGCTGCGGCTTCGCTCCGGAGGGCTGGGACCCGCTCACCAAACACCTGCGTCAGCGCGGGTTCACCCACGACGAGCTGGTCACCGCCGGGCTGTCCCGACCGGCGCGCTCGGGCAGCCTGATCGACCGGTTCCGACGTCGGCTGCTCTGGCCGATCCGCGACCTGACCGGCGACGTGATCGGCTTCGGCGCCCGCAAGCTCTTCGAGGACGACGACGGCCCGAAGTACCTGAACACCCCCGAGACGCCGATCTACAAGAAGTCGCACGTGCTCTACGGCATCGACCAGGCCAAGCGGGAGATCGCCAAGCAGGGCCGAGTGGTGGTGGTCGAGGGGTACACCGACGTGATGGCCTGCCACCTGGCCGACGTGCCGACCGCCGTGGCGACCTGCGGCACCGCGTTCGGCGCCGACCACATCGGCGTACTGCGCCGGCTGCTGCTGGACACCGACGCGGTGGCCGGCGAGATCATCTTCACCTTCGACGGGGACGCCGCCGGGCAGAAGGCCGCGCTGCGGGCCTTCGAGGACGACCAGCGGTTCGTCGGGCGTACCTTCATCGCGGTCAGCCCGGACAACATGGACCCGTGCGAGCTGCGCCTGGCAAAGGGCGATCTGGCCGTACGCGACCTGGTGGCCCGCCGCGAGCCGCTCGTCGACTTCGCGCTGCGGCACATGCTCAACCGCTTCGACCTGGACACCGTGGACGGCCGGGTGGAGGCGATGCGCCGGGCGGCCCCGCTGGTGGCCAAGCTCAAGGACCAGGAAAAGCGTCCCGAGTACGTCCGCAAGCTCGCCGGTGACCTCGGCATGGAGATCGAGCCGGTGCAGCGCGCGGTGCTGGCCGCCGCCTCGGGACGTCCGGCGGACACGCCGACGCGTTCCGCCCGCCCCGAACCGGCGGTGGACAGTCCGCAGTCGATGGTCGAGCGGGAAGCCCTCAAGCTCGCTCTCCAGGAGCCGGCGTTGGCCGGGCCGATGTTCGATGCGGTCGAGGCGAACGACTACCGGCACCCGGTGCACGTGGTGGTCCGGGAGGCGGTGACGGAGGCCGGCGGTGCCGCCTCGGCGGCCGGTGGCGCGGTGTGGATCGAGTCGGTCCGGGACGCCTGCACCGACCTGGCGGCCCAGGCCCTCGTCGGTGAGCTGGCCGTGGAGCCGCTGCGGATCGACGGCGAGCCCGACCCGAGGTATGTCTCGATCACCATGGCCCGCCTCCAGTGGGGCTCGGTCACCGCCCGCATCCGGGACCTCAAGTCGCGGATCCAGCGGATCAACCCGGTCAACAACAAGGACGAGTACTTCGCCACCTTCGGCGAGTTGTTGTCGCTGGAGCAGCACGCCCGCGCGCTGCGCGAGCAGGCGGCAGGAGGGCTGTAGAAATGGGACTGTTCCGCCGCCGACGCAAGCTGCCGCAGGCCGACCGGCCACCACTGGAGCGCGACGAGCGGGTGCTGGCCTGGTCCGCCGCCGGCAACGGCGAGGGAGACGGCGTGGTGGTGGCCACCAACCTGGGGCTCTGGCTGCCCGGGCGCGGCCACCGGATCGGCTGGCACGACATCGTCAAGGCGGTCTGGTCCGGCCGGGAGCTGACCGTCACCCCCGGCGAGCAGGTCGCCGAGCGGGACGGGTACGTGGTCGTCGCCGACTGCCCGGCCGAGCGCTACCTGCTGCTCGATCCCGGTGAGCTGCCGCACCAGATCCGGGCCCGGGTCACCAAGTCGGTCGCGTACACCCAGCACCACGCTGTTCCCGGTGGCGCCGGTCGGATCGTCGGCCGGCGGGTGTCCGGCGTCGACGGCCTGACCTGGATGGTCCGCTACGACCCCGGCACCCCCACCGACGCCCCGGACGTACTCGCCGAGACCGACCACCTCGTCGCCGCCGCCCGCGCCGCCACCACCCCCACCGACCTCTGACCCGCCGCTCCCGGGTCCACCCGCCGCCCCGCCGCCCCGCCTTTGCTCCGGCGGCTGTCCTCGCCGTCCGTCGGGGCGGCCACTCGCGTCGATCATGGACTTGTGGCGAGGATAAAAGAGGGCAAAGCGCAATCTTTCGGGTGCCACAATTCCTTGATCGGCAGGGGCCGGGTGGTGCGAGGGCAGTGTGCGATCGGATGGCATGGGGTCGGCGGGGCGGTGTGGGGTGGGTCAGCGGGGGCGGGCCCAGGTGAGGAAGCGGGCGGCCAGGGCTTCCGGTGACGAACTGCCGGACAGGTCTGCGGCGGCGTCGTACATCATCGAGCCTAGGTAGATGAGCAGGCCGGTGCGGTTCTCCCGGTACTCGCCCAGCAACGCCAGCCGGGCCGGCGAGCACGGCCAACGGGCACCGCAGACCCGGCACCGCCAGGACGGTCGGGCCGCGACGTGGGGGCGGTAACGGGGCATCAACGCTCCCTGCTCCCGTGGGGTGACGACATCCACCGTCCGGCATTGGCCCGCCACCGTCCGGCGAGGGTGAGCCACCCCAGAGGTCCCGGCCCGTTGAGCGGAAGTATCTCCGTCGGGGCGCTCGCCCAGGCAGGCCGCACGGCAGGGGCATGCCCGGCCGTTGGCAGCGCGAGGGCGGCCGGCAGAGGGCTGGTGTGCGCTCCGTGCCGGGGGAGTGGGACGGGGACTGTCGGGTGCGGGCATCGCCAGAACCGGAATCGCATGGGGGCCTCCGTCGAGGTGAATGGGGCGCCGGCCGAGTCGGGTACGCCGACGCCCCGGCCTGGTTCCGCCCGCCGTCCGATCCCGTGAGCGGTCCCGCTGCGTGACAGTCTGGTGAGGACGCGACTACGGTGGGAGGCTTGGCGCGGTGACGACGAGCGAGTCCCGAGCCGTCCCCAGGCGGTACGACGATGTACGGAGGGTGTCCGTGGACCGCTCGTCCATGCTGGAGCATTTCGCGGAGGAGTTACGGCTGGTCAGAGCCGCCGCCGACATGTCGCAGACCGCGCTGGCCGAGGCGCTCAGCTACTCGGCGGCGCTGGTGGCGAAGGTGGAGACCTGCGAGCGGAAGCCGAGCCTGGACTTCGCCCGCCGCTGCGACGCCGTGTTCGGCACCGACGGACGCTTCGAGCGCATCCAACGCCGACTCAGCCGGGAGATCCTGGTGCCGTGGTTCCGGGACTGGCCCGGCATCGAGGCGGAGGCCACTGCGCTGCGCTGGTTCGAGCCGCTGTGTGTGCCGGGGTTGTTGCAGACCGAGGCGTATGCCCGCACGTTGCTTACCGGCGGTGGGCTGTTCGCGCCGCACGAGGTCGAGCAGCAGGTGACGACCCGGTTGGACCGGCAGACCGTGCTGACCCGCGAGCGTCCGCCGATGTTCACCGCCGTCGTCGACGAGTACGTGCTGCGTCGGCGGATCGGTGGACCGGAGGTGATGCGGGAGCAACTGTGCCACCTGGTGAAGCTCGGCGCGACCGTGCCCCGGCTCCGGATCCAGGTTGTTCCGCTCTCGGCCGGCGCCTATCCCGGGATCAACGGCCCATTCGTGATCGCCAGTCCGCCGCATGGGGAGGACGTCGTCTATCAGGAAGGACAGCTCCACGGGCAGGTGGTGGACCGTGCCGACTATCTGCGGCAGATGGTCGAGGTTTGGGAGTCGATCCGGGGTGAGGCACTATCGCAACAGCAGTCCCTCGATCTGATCGCGGAAGTGGCGGAGACATGGAATTGACTGACGCCCGGTGGCGCAAGAGCACTCGTAGCAACGGGCAGGGTGGTGCCTGCGTGGAGGTGGCCGACAACCTGTCGGGTGTGGTGGCCGTACGCGATTCCAAGGATCCGGCCGGGCCGGTGTTGGTCTTCGGTCCCGGCTCCTGGCGTGCGTTCGTCACCCAGCTCTCCGAGCGCCCGTAGCGGCCTCGGCACGTGGAGTCCGCGTCAATCTTGGACAGTTGCCGTCAG
>NZ_JBITKL010000055.1:2500-5310 GCF_044460945.1 Micromonospora sp. NPDC049903 | reverse complement strand
TGTCCGGCGGTGTCCTACTCTCCCACACCCTCCCGGGTGCAGTACCATCGGCGCTGGAGGGCTTAGCTTCCGGGTTCGGAATGTGACCGGGCGTTTCCCCTCCGCCATGACCGCCGTAACCTTATCAACATGTCAAACACCAACCTGCACCAACACCAACCGTGTTGGGGTGTGTTTGTTTGTTGTGAGTTACACAGTGGACGCGTAGCAACTTTGATAGTCAAGTCCTCGGCCTATTAGTACCGGTCAACTGAACCCGTTACCGGGCTTACATTTCCGGCCTATCAACCCAGTCGTCTAGCTGGGGGCCTTACCCCACCAAAGGTGGGTGGGATACCTCATCTTGAAGCGAGCTTCCCGCTTAGATGCTTTCAGCGGTTATCCCTTCCGAACGTAGCTAACCAGCCGTGCCCCTGGCGGGACAACTGGCACACCAGAGGTTCGTCCGTCCCGGTCCTCTCGTACTAGGGACAGCCCTTCTCAAGTATCCTACGCGCACGGCGGATAGGGACCGAACTGTCTCACGACGTTCTAAACCCAGCTCGCGTACCGCTTTAATGGGCGAACAGCCCAACCCTTGGGACCTGCTACAGCCCCAGGATGCGACGAGCCGACATCGAGGTGCCAAACCATCCCGTCGATATGGACTCTTGGGGAAGATCAGCCTGTTATCCCCGGGGTACCTTTTATCCGTTGAGCGACACCGCTTCCACACGCAAGTGCCGGATCACTAGTCCCGACTTTCGTCCCTGCTCGACCCGTCAGTCTCACAGTCAAGCTCCCTTGTGTACTTGCACTCAACACCTGATTGCCAACCAGGCTGAGGGAACCTTTGGGCGCCTCCGTTACCTTTTAGGAGGCAACCGCCCCAGTTAAACTACCCACCAGACACTGTCCCTGAACCGGATAACGGTCCGAAGTTAGATACCCGAATCAACCAGAGTGGTATTTCAAGATTGCCTCCCCCCATACTGGCGTATGAGGTTCACCGGCTCCCACCTATCCTACACAAGCTAACTCAGATACCAATGTCAAGCTATAGTAAAGGTCCCGGGGTCTTTCCGTCCTGCCGCGCGTAACGAGCATCTTTACTCGTACTGCAATTTCGCCGGGCCTGTGGTTGAGACAGTGGGGAAGTCGTTACGCCATTCGTGCAGGTCGGAACTTACCCGACAAGGAATTTCGCTACCTTAGGATGGTTATAGTTACCACCGCCGTTTACTGGCGCTTAAGTTCTCCGCTTCGCCCCGAAGAGCTAACAGGTCCCCTTAACGTTCCAGCACCGGGCAGGCGTCAGTCCATATACATCGAATTACTTCTTCGCATGGACCTGTGTTTTTAGTAAACAGTCGCTTCCCCCTGCTCTCTGCGGCCATACAACGCTCCACCCGCGCGGGGCTTCACGTCTCCGGCCCCCCTTCTCCCTAAGTTACGGGGGCAATTTGCCGAGTTCCTTAACCACAGTTCGCCCGATCGCCTCGGTATTCTCTACCTGACCACCTGTGTCGGTTTGGGGTACGGGCCGCTAAGAACTCGCTAGAGGCTTTTCTCGGCAGCATAGGATCACTGACTTCACCTGAATCGGCTCGGCATCACGTCTCAGCCCCATGACGTGCGGATTTGCCTACACGTCGGCCTACACGCTTACCCCGGCACAACCACCGGCCGGGCTCAGCTACCTTCCTGCGTCACCCCATCGCTTGACTACTACCCGCCAGGTTCCCACGCTCCCCATGATTGGTCCGAAGACCGCCCACAGCTCGGGTGGTTAGCACAACGAGGTTCGTCAGGGACGCTCTTTCGCGGGTACGGGAATATCAACCCGTTGTCCATCGACTACGCCTCTCGGCCTCGCCTTAGGTCCCGACTCACCCAGGGCGGATTAACCTGGCCCTGGAACCCTTGGTCATCCGGCGGAAGGGTTTCTCACCCTTCTTTCGCTACTCATGCCTGCATTCTCACTCGTGCCGCGTCCACAACTCGATCACTCGGCTGCTTCACCCCCGGCACGACGCTCCCCTACCCATCCACACACCTGCACAAGAAACCCGAAGGAATCCTGCGAAGCACACATGTGAATGCCACAGCTTCGGCGGTGTACTTGAGCCCCGCTACATTGTCGGCGCGGAACCACTTGACCAGTGAGCTATTACGCACTCTTTAAAGGGTGGCTGCTTCTAAGCCAACCTCCTGGTTGTCTATGCGACCCCACATCCTTTTCCACTTAGCACACGCTTAGGGGCCTTAGCTGGTGATCTGGGCTGTTTCCCTCTCGACTACGAAGCTTATCCCCCGCAGTCTCACTGCCGCGCTCTCACTTACCGGCATTCGGAGTTTGGCTGATTTCGGTAAGCTTGTGGGCCCCCTAGACCATCCAGTGCTCTACCTCCGGCAAGAAACACGCGACGCTGCACCTAAATGCATTTCGGGGAGAACCAGCTATCACGGAGTTTGATTGGCCTTTCACCCCTAACCACAGGTCATCCCCCAACTTTTCAACGTTGGTGGGTTCGGCCCTCCACACGGTCTTACCCGCGCTTCAGCCTGCCCATGGCTAGATCACTCCGCTTCGGGTCTAGAACATGCGACTCAAACGCCCTCTTCAGACTCGCTTTCGCTACGGCTCCCCCACACGGGTTAACCTCGCCACATGCCACTAACTCGCAGGCTCATTCTTCAAAAGGCACGCCGTCACCCCTCAAGGCTCCGACGGATTGTAGGCGAACGGTTTCAGGTACTATTTCACTCCCCTCCCGGGGTACTTTTCACCATTCCCTCACGGTACTCGTCCGCTATCGGTCACCAGGAAG
>NZ_JBITKL010000054.1:0-5499 GCF_044460945.1 Micromonospora sp. NPDC049903 | reverse complement strand
CGCAGCCATCGCCACCGACCCGACCAGCAAGGCCCCGGCGGCACCCGCCGCCAGCAACCGCTTCCGATTGTCTGTTCTCATCTGCTTCTCCGTGTTCCTCGTGACCGACAGTGGGAATGCTCAGCTACCGCAGGTGGCGGCGGCGTGTTCGGCAGTGCGGACGGTCGTCACGTCCGTGCCGTCGATCGACCCGGTGACCCGGACGGTCGCCGTACCCGCCGGCACTGCGGCCGTCCGGGTGGTGAACTGCTGGAACGCGCTCGCACCCGGCGCCACGGCCGACACCGACCGCTGCCCGTACGCGCTCTCCAGCACCATGTTCACCGGCGCGTCGTGGTCGTTGCGGGCCTGCACCGCCACGTACGCCTTGCCGCCGACGCACCGCGCCTGCACGCTGACCGTCACTGGCAACTCGGCGGTGGCCGCCTCGAACGCCCAGGTGTCGATCTCGAACAGGTCGGCACCCGCCGGCCCCGCGTAGGTGAAGTAGACGTCGTGCACCCCGGTCACGCCGTCGAGTGCGGTGCTGAGCTCCGTCCACTCGCCGATCGTCCCGTCGACCGGGATGGTGGCCACCACCGGCGCGGCCACGTCACCGAGCCGGAGCTGGATCGACCCGCCGGCCACCAGCGGCCGGACCTTGGCGGTGAGGCTCTTGGCCCCGGCGCCGAAGTCGACCGAGGAGAGCGCGGTCCAGTCGCCGTTGTCGATGTCGCGGACGACCAGGTTGGGTGCCGCGTCGCCGAACTGCGCGGAGCCGCCGTCGATCTTCGCGGTGGCGATGCCCTTGCTCCAGCCGAAGGTCTCCGCCTCGAACACCCGGTACGGGTCGAAGTCGCGGACCTGATCGACACCGGCGTAGTCGCCCACCACCTGGCGGATCGTGCCGTCCGCGTTGAAGCTCAGTTCCTGGATGTGCGGGCTGCGGTAGCCCTGGGTGGTGTTGCCGTTGATGCGCTTGTTCAGCGTCGGGCCGTGGTAGGTGAAGTAGTACTTGCCCTCGTACTCGAAGGCGGACTGGTGGTTGTTGCCCCCGGTGCCGGTGCCGAAGAACTGCGACTGGTTCGGGAACAGCACGCCCGCATAGGTCTCCTTCGGCCAGACCATCGGGTCGTCGGAGATCATGTAGCCGATCTGGCCACCGCCGGGGTAGCCGGGCAGCGGCGTCTGGTTGCCACCGAAGTCGTTGCCGCCGAAGTGCGACGAGTACGACAGGTAGTACTTGCCCTCGCGCTTGAACACCTGGGCCGCCTCGAAGGCCACCGGAGCGTCCACGACCGCCGCCGAACCCTCGGTCGACACCATGTCGTCACCGAGCTTGATTGACCGCAGGTTCTTCGGGTTGTTGAACCGCTCGGCTGCCGGCATGGTGGTCGCCGCCGGGCCGCCGCCGAAGTAGAGGTACGCCTCTCCGTCGTCGTCCACGAAGGGAGCGGGGTCGAACTTCCAGGCGACCGCCTCGGCACCCGGGGTGCGGCCGTCGATGAGCGTGCTGGTGCGCTCGCTGGTCCACGGGCCCACCGGCGACGCACCGGTGATCACGTTGCTGGAGCCGCCGCCGTTGGCGTAGTACAGGAAGAACTTCTCCTGCCCGTCGACCACCTTCTTGGCCATGCCGGGCGCCCAGGAGTTGTTAGTGAACGGCGCCACGCCGTTCGGCCCGGCGACCTGGATCTCACCGTGGTCCGTCCAGTTGACCATGTCGGTCGTGGAGATGACGGTGATCTGGTTGATGTCGCCGTAGTTGATGCCCGGCGAGACACCGGTGGTCGGGTTCGGCGCGTACCCCTGGGTGTCGTTGGTCATGTACATGTAGACCCGGCCGTCGTGGACGAAGCCGTACCCGTCGGCACCGAACTTGTGCCCGATCAACGGGTTGTGCTCGCCGGGCAGCTTGCCGACCACCTCGATGGTCTTCGACGCCGGCGGAGGCGGCGCGGCGCCGACCACCGACACCTCGTCGAGCGTGAAGTCCATCAGGTGCACGTTCGGGTCGGTGGCCGGGTTGCTCGTCCACGGGGTCTCGAAGAACAGGCGCGCCGTCGAGACACCCTGGCTCGCCGGGATGGTGAACTGCCCGTTGACGTGGGCCCACTGACCGCGGTTCGCGGTCACGCTGACCAGGTTGGTGTAGGTGGAGCCGCCGTAGTGCATGGTGGCGAAGAACTGCTTCGTCGCGGGCGAGGCCGCGTTCTCGTACTTGATCCGGGCGCTCAGGGTGTACGTCTGCCCGGCCTGGACCTTGCCGGAGAGGTCCTGCATCGGGCCGGACCCGGTGGTCGCCCGGTTGGTGACCCGCACCGCGCTCGACCCGGCGTAGGCGTCGGTGGTGGGGGAGAGCGTCGCGCTGTCGGTGGCGTTGCCGTTGTTGACGAACCAGTTCGCCAGGCCGTTCTCGAATCCGCCGTTGACGACGAGGTTCGTGTCGGCGGCCTGGACCGGTGCCGCCGCGACGAATCCGGCGAGCATCACGCCGGCCGTCGCGATGGCGGCGACCCGTCGGCGGGCCCCCGTTCGTGGACGAGGTGTCACGAGATGTCCTCCTTGGTGTGGAACGGGCAGGGGAGTTCATCGGCACCCCGGAGCCGGCGTGGGACCGGCTCCGGGGCAGATCGGACGGGCGGGATCAGCCGCCGCAGGTGCCGGCCGGGTACGCCGAGGTGCGCACGGTGGTCACGTCCCTGCCGTCGACCGTCCCGGTGACCCGGACGGTCGCCGTACCCGCCGGGACGGCTGCGGTGCGGGTGGCGAACTGCTGGAACGCGTTGGCACCCGGTGCCACGTTCGGGACCGACCGCTGGCCGTAGGCGCTCTCCAGCACCACGTCCACCGGCGCGTCGTGGTCGTTGCGGGCCTGCACCGCCAGGTACGCCTTCCCGCCGACGCACCGCGTCTGCGCGGTCACGGTCACCGGCAACGTGTCGTCACGCAGCACCCCGAGCCGGGCCAACTGGAAGCTGAGAGCCCGTTCCGGTGCGTCGATCTGGTTCTGGGTGCCGAACGTGCCGGCACGGGCCGCCGTGGCGGCGGTCAGGGTGGCACGCATGGCGGCCCAGGCGTCGGCCGGGTACGCCGACTCGTCGAGCGTCGCCGCGTACGCGATGGCGGCGTCCAGCTCTCCGGTGTTCAGCGGCCGGTTCTGTGCGGTCAGCGTGTCGCTGAGCAGGTAGTGGTCGAAGTCGACGTGACCACCGGTCTGCTGGGTCGCGTAGTTGAACAGGCCGACCCGGTGCCCCATGAAGTGGGCCAGGCTGCCGTCCAGCGTCTGCGGACCCACGCGGTTGCCCAACTGCGTCCAGGTCACCCCGTCCAGGCTGTAGTAGAACGTCGTCCAGAGCTGCCCGGTCGGCGAGGCGAAGTCGAGGTCCGCCTTCACGTGTACCTCGGTGGCGTCGCCGAGCGACACCGTCGTGCCCGGGAGGAAGTTCTCCAACGTCGCCTGGTCCAGGTCGACGGCGAACGGCTGTCCCCGGTTGACCACGCCGAGCGTGTTGACCCCGCCGGCACGCTTGACCGCCACGTACGAGAAGCCCCGGTTGTAGGCGGCCAGGCCTGCGACGTCACCGTCGGTCATCCGGGAGATGTCCATCCGGGTCTCGGCGGACTGCCGGGGTCCGAACGTCCGCTGCGACAGCGTGTTGCGGGCCTCCTCAAACCAGGCCAGCTCGGCGCGGTTGGAGAGCTTGGTGTAGACGTAGTTCCCGGTGACCACCTTGCCGGTGGTCAGCCGCAGCCAGCCCTTCCGGTCGGTCAGCGACCAGTAGCGGTTGTCCGGCGCGTGGTTCCACTCCCAGGCCATGTCCAGCCGCGATCCGTTGGGCTTGATCTCGGCCTCGGTCGGGTGCTCGGTGGTGAGCGGCTGCCCGACGATCGAGACGTCGTCGATCAGGTATTCCACGCTGGAGGACGGCGGCTGCGGGTTGGCCCACGGAGTCTCCACGGCGAACTTGAAGTTGTTCAGGTTCGCGGTGGCCGGCACGGTGTACTGGCCGGTGATGGTCGTCCACTGCCCGACCGGGACGTTCGCGAACGTCATCACCTGCACGCCCGAGCCCCAGTCCGCGGCCAGGTTGAACCGTACGCTGCTCGGGCCCGACGTGTACTTGACCTTCGCCGACACGGTGTAGGTCACGCCGTGCTGCATCTTGCCGTTGAGGAACTGGTTCGGGCCGGAGCCGTTGACCGTGCGGTTGCTGACCTTCAGCGCGGACGAGCCGGCGGCCGGATCGCCGGTGTCCAGCGCCAGCGTCGCGCCGAACTGCGCGGCCCAGGGCGACACCGCCCCGGCCTCGAAACCGGCGTTCTCCAGCAACTGCACGCCGAGCAGCGACTCGTCGACCTCCGGCGCCGCCGGGATGGTCCACTCCTCGTCCATGTACGCCTTGTGCGGCGCGTCGTTGGCGAAGTCGTCCGAGACCACGATGGACTTCTGCCGCTCGAAACGCTCCTGCGCGGGACTGAGCGCGATCGGCTTGGCGAAGGGGCCCTCGACCGGCACCACGCCGTTGTTGCCGAAGGTCGGCCAGCCGTCCTCGGACCAGGTCGCGGGGATCAGCGCCGGGATGCGCCCGATCGGGAAGGTGTCCCGGAAGAACATGCCGTGCCAGTCGGTCCTGCCGCCCTCTCGGGCGATCGGCACGAGGCTGCCCTGCGCGAAGCCGTTGGAGTTGAGCACTCCGCGCGCCTCGTAGGTGTTCACCCCGCCCTCCGAGGTGTAGCGCCCGAGCAGCTCCGGCGAACGGAGCATGACGACCTGACGCCCCTGGCCGGAGGGCCAGGTGATGATGACCGCGTAGTAGTAGCCGTTGATGTAGTAGAACTGGGCGCCCTCGAAGAGGCCACCGATGAAGGGCTGGCCCGCGTAGTCGCTCGCGGTGAAGACGTTCGGGTAGTCCTGCACGATGGCGGTCAGCGCGGAGTTGAGCCGCACCGCGCTGATGTTCGCGTTGCCATAGAAGATGTACGCCGTGCCGTCCCGGTCGAAGAAGAGCGACGGGTCGTGCAGGCCCCGACCGAGTGCCGTCCGCTGCCACGCGCCGTTCTCGATGTCGTCGGTGCGATAGATGTAGGCGCCGCCGAGGTTGTTGGTGTTGAAGGCGACATAGAACATGCCGTCGTGGTAGCGCAGCGACGACGCCCACTGACCCTGGCCGTACGAGTTCTGGCCGTTGCGCAGCGAGAACGAGTCGCCGATGCTCGCCCGGTCGAAGACGTAGTTGACGATCTCCCAGTTCACCAGGTCGTACGACTTCATGATCGGTGCGCCCGGGCTCAGGTGCATGGTGGTGCTGATCATGTAGTAGATGTCCCGGCCCTCGGCGTTCTCCGCGGCCGGTACCCGCTCGACGCCGATGTCCGGCACGTCAGCTCGGAACAACGGCACCGTGTAGGTGCCGTGGCCCCCCGCGGGGGGGGGGGGGGACCAGCCGGGCGGCCCCCGGCGGGGGGCCGGGGGGGGGGGGGCGCGGGGGGGCCCAACGGCCCCCCGCCGCCCGGCGG
>NZ_JBITKL010000053.1:0-8492 GCF_044460945.1 Micromonospora sp. NPDC049903 | reverse complement strand
GGCCCGGGCACCCAACCCACCACCACCCCATTGGGGGGGGGGGGGGGCCCCCCCCCCCCCCGCCCCCCACCCCCCCCCCCCCGCCCCGGCCGGGGGGGGGGGGGGGGCCCCCCCCCCCCCCCCCCGCTTCGGATCCAGGAAGGGTCTTCTCGACGGTGATCGCTGGCAGGTCGGTTGACCTCGCGGCCGTGTCGGGTCAGCCCATCGGGGCTGCCTGCGTGTCTGGTGTGATGTACCGGTGAGGGTGCAGGGCGACAGCGAGTTGACGGTGCTGGTGGATCGGTTGCGGCGGGATCGTCGCCGTGACCCCTACTCCGGCCAGGACTCCTACTCGCGCACGGCGCGTGAGGTCGCCGACCGCTGCGAAAAGTTAATCGACGTGGGTGAGGCGTCGGTCGCGGTGCCGTTGCTGCGCAAGGCGGTCGATCGGATGACGGGCGCCCTGATGTACATGGATAGCTCCTCTGGCGTGCTCGGCAACGACCTGGCGTACCTGATGGAGGTCTACGCCCGGGCGTGTCGGGCCGCGCCGCCTCGGCTGGCAGGGTTGGCGGCGTGGCTGGTGAAGCTGGTGTGCGACGGCCCGGGCTGGCCGGACGTGGTGCTGCGCGAGTGGGCTCCGGCCCTGGGGCCGAAGGGCCTTGCCGAGGTCGCGCGATTGGTCGACGAGCGTGCCGCAGAGACCGAGCCCGATGACTGGCATCGGCAATGGGCGGTGCGGTACCTGCGGGAGCAGATCGTTGAGGTCTCCGGCGACGTGGACCGCCACGTACAGGTCCTGGCGGAGCGTCTGGTCAGCGCCGACCAGTACGGACGGATCGTCACGGTACTGGGGCAGGCGCAGCGCCCCGCCGAGGCGATCGACTGGGCCCGACGCGGACTCGCCGCTCACCCGTCGGGTTATCAGGCCGTGGCGCTACGTGACCTACTCGTACGGCTGTTGATCGAGACCGGTGAACCGGAGGCGGCGGTGGCCGAGCGCCGGACGGCGTTCGATGTCCAACCGACGATCGACAACTTCCGGTCGCTGCTGGCCACGGTAGCCGAGACCGATCAGGACGCCGCGCACACCGAACGGGCGTTGACGGTGGTACGCGAGCGTGCCGCAGGGCAGGCGGGATACCTTCTCCACCTGATCGACGTGCTGATCCTCGCCGGTCGTGACAACGAGGCCTGGTGCACCGGGCTCGCGCGCTGGGACGAGGTTCCTGCCCGGCAGCGCGTCGAACTGGTGGAGTTGCGGCGGCGCACCCACCCGGCCGAGGTATGCGAGCCCTACCAGGCGCTCATCGACGCCCAACTGCTGGACTCCTACGACAAACGCCGCTACGACAGGGCGATCACGCTGCTGCGCAACCTGCGCGAGGCGTACGTGGCCACCGGTGAGGTCACCCGTTTCGAGGCGTACCTGGAGGCGTTGCGCGCAGAACACCGCCGCCGGCCGACGTTCCTGGCCAAGCTCGACGCCGCCCGCTTCCAGTCCGGCCGATAGGGTGTGCCTGTGGCGGTCCGCATCGACGTAGAAGCGTTTCGTGATTCGATCCCCACGGCGGTGGATGAGGATGTGGCGCGACTGCTGGCCGACGGCAACGTCGGTGAGTTGGAGTCCGCCGGGGGCGGTGTCCAGGCCTTGGTGCGCGACCACGACGCCACCTTCCAGCCCTGGGTGGGCATCGTCGACGGGATCTTCACCGGGGACTGCGATTGCGGGATCAGCGGTGACGACCTGTGCGCACACGCGGTCGCGACCGCGTTGACCGCGTTCCACGCGGGCGCCACCTTCTCCGGCGCCGCCACCCCGCCCGGCGCCGCTCCCGGCGCGCCCAAACACGCCCGCTACCTTCAAGCCGTGCAGCGGCTGTCGCCCCGCCAACTCGCCGAACTGGTGGCGGGGCACGCGGCCCGGGACCGCCTCTTCGCCACCCTGCTGCTGGGCGAGGCCGGCATGCTCGACACCGCCGGCACCTCCGGCCTCGCCGACTTCCGCACTGCGGTCCGGGACGCGTCGACCGTGACCGCCGGCAGCAAGTGGCAGATCTCCGACGTGGAAACCACGGGGCACCGCCTGGCCGCCGAAGTCGAGATCCTCTGCGCCCACCCCGCGACCCCTGCCGCGCTCGACCTGGTCGAGGAAGCAATCCTCGTCTGGGACGACTTGTCCGGTCATCTCCGCGACGCCTACGACATCACCCGCACCGAACCGCAGGAGATCGCCGAGCCGCTCGTAGGCGCGCACCGCGACCTGTGTGAACGCCTCGACCTCGCCTCGGACGAGATCGCCTAGCGACTCTACCGGCTCCTTGCGCGCTGCCACTACGACACCGTGGACGTCGACATCTACGCCGATCTCCTCGCTAAGCACGCCGTAGGAATGGCTGGTACGGCCGGTTGCTGATCATCGCGCGATGCTTGTGCCGCCCGCCGCAGGACAGGGCAACGCCGCCCGGCAAGCACCGGCGGCGGGGCTACTGCCGGCCCCTACAGGTCGATCGTTGTTTGGTGGTAGTGGCTTGACCAACCGGAGTCGTTAAAGCCCTGGTAGCTGAGCTTGACCGGGAGGAACAGGCGTAGACAAAGTGTCCTCAGTCGATTGCTTGGGTTTCGACGGCCACGGTGGAGCCGGTGGCTGCCTTACGGACGTAGAGGCGGGATGGAATCCGCCGACGTAGTTCCGCGACGTGGCTGACCAGTCCGACGGTACGGCCACCTGAGCGCAGGCCGTCGAGGGCGTCGAGTACCTGGTCGAGTGCCTCTTGGTCGAGAGTCCCGAAGCCTTCGTCGACGAAGAGGCTGCCGAGTTGGGTGCCGCCAGCCTCAGCCAGGACGACATCACTGAGGCCGAGCGCCAGGCACAGCGAGACCAGAAAGGTTTCCCCGCCGGAGAGGGTGGCCGGGCGGCGTTCCTGGCCGGTCCAGGCGTCGACGACGGACAAGCCGAGCCCATTGCGGCCGGCGCGGCGGCCGGTGTCCGACTCGGTGACATGGCGCAGCAGGTAGCGGTTGTGGGTGACCTGCCCGAGTCGGGTGTTCGCCGCCGTGACGACGTGCCGGAACCGGTGGGTCAGCACATAGGTGGAGAGGGTCATCCGGGTACCGCTGTCGCTGCTCTTGCCCTCGACGAGTTGGGCGAGGCGGTTGGCGATCTCGTACTCGGCGCGGATGGGTCTCCACTGAGCGAGGGCGTTGACCAGATCCGGGCCCAGCTGCTTCAGCCGGTCGTGTTGCTCGACGGCGAGGCCATGCTGGGCGTGCAGCTCCGTGGCCCGCAGTCGGGCGGCTTGGTAGGTCTGTTCGCTGCCCTCAACGTCCGGTGATGGTTGGTGTGCGGCGGCGAGCAGGGTGGGGTCCTGTGCTCGTCCTGCGGCCTGGTGGTACTCGCCGTCGAAAGCGTCGATACGCTCCTGCAGGTCGACGATCTCGGGGTCGGTCAGGGCTGCGGCCCGCGCTGCCACGGCGTCGGCGAACTCCGACAGGTGCAGGTGGTGCTGCGCCTCCCGGTGGGCGTCGGCGAGTTCCCTTCCTGCCTGTAGCCACTGCCCCAGGTTGGTCACTGCAGTCCTGACCTCGGCGATTTCCCCGGTCAGGCGGGTCACCCGCACCCGCAGGGTCTTGTCCTGGCCGCGGACGGCGTCGATGGTCTCGTCGAGTTCGGTGATCTGCGCGGTCAGGGCGGCCTGCTGGGCGTTCGCCACCGCTTCGTCGCGGCCGATGTCGGCGGCTTCGCGGTGCTGATCGGCCAGCATCACGTCGAGGGTTTCCAGGTGGGCGCCGAGTTCGTCGGCCAGTTTCGTCGCCTCGGTCACCGCCCGCACCGCCTTGCGTGCCTCGGTGACCGTCGACTTCGCATGGGCTGCGGTCAGGCCACCGACCGTCTCGGTAACTTCGTTGAGCTGGGCGTTGATGCGCTCGACGGTGATCTCGGCGCTGCGACGTTCGTCGAGCAGTTCGCCCGCCTCCGTCTTGGCGTGGTCCTCGTCAGCGGCGGAGACGGCGTCGGCGGCTGCCTGCGCGGGTTCGGGGTGTTCCGGGGAGCCACAGACCCCGCAGGGCTGACCGGCCCGCAGTTCACCGGCGAGCTCCGCGGCCATGCCGGCCAGCCGACGCTGCCGTACGTCGAGGTGCCGGGCCTCGGCGGCTTGGTGGCGGTCGACGGCAGTACGCCGTTCCTCCTCGGCGGTCGCAAGCTGCGCGGTGAGTTCGTCGCGGCGCTTGCACGCCTTGGCCTGCTTCTGCGCCTCGTCCAGCCGCAGCTCGGCAGCCTCCCGGTCGGCGGCCACCGCCAGGGCCTGCTCGCGCCGGCCAGTGATTTCGGCATGCTCGACCGGCAGCTCGACCAGGCGGGCGTTGACCTTCTCGCTCCGGCTGGCCAGATCTTCGAGCTTCTTGCCGACCGCCGTCCGCTGCCCTCGCAGCGTGGTCCGTCGCGCCTCGCTGTCGATCGCGGCCTCGGCGGCACGCAGCTGCGTGGTGCGGGTCTGTTCCGCCCGGGTCAGCGCGTCGACGTCGAGGTCGGCCACGTCGACGGCCTCCCCGCCGTCCGGGACAGTCAGCGCAATACGGTCCGGCAGCACCGCCACGTCAGCGGGCAGCGAGGCGAGGTGTTCGATCGTCGTACGGCGGAGCAGGCCGAGGTCGGTGTGCCGCCGGTCGACCTGGTCGAGGTACGGCTTCAGCGTCGCTGCCGCGCGGGCGGAGTCGAGCTGGCGCTTCCAGCGGTCACGCTCCGGCTTGCGTGTCGTCAGCTCATCGCGCTGCTGCACCGCCGCCTGGTACTCCCGTTGCTGCCCGGCGAGGGTCGCGGCGGCCTGCCGAACCTGGTCGAGGCGCTGCTCCTCCGCCGTACCCACGGCCATGTTCTGGGCCAGGGCCTCCACCAGGTCAGCGGCCCGGTTTCGGTGCACGGCGGCCCAGGCGTCCAGCTCACTCAAGGTGTCAGGCTTGTCGAGATCGGCGGGCACCTCGACCTTGACCACCTCGGCGAAGCGCTGCGTCAGGTCACGGATCGTGCCGAGGGCCGCGCGTTCCTGCTGGCCGAGTTGCGTCCGGTGCTCCGCCAGCCATCCCTCGGCGCGGGTGAAGATCTCGATGTCGAAGAGGCGCCGCAGGAGCCCCTGCCGGTCGTCGGCAGACGCCTGCAGGAACCTGGCGAACCCGCCCTGGGGCAGCAGGACCACCTGGCAGAACTGCTGGACGTCAAGGCCGGTCTCCGCCCTGATCAGGTCGGCGGCTTCCCGGTGGTCCCTGGTGACGAACTCGGTCCGGTCCGGGAGCTGTTCGACGATCTCGACAACGGCCTGTTGCCGGGTGGTCCCGCTGCCGCGTCTACGGGGACGCATCCACTCCGGACTGCGGCTGATCAGCAGCCGTCGGTTGGTCAGGGTGACGTCCAGTTCGACCCGGGGGCCGACACCAACGGCGGCATGCTGCGAGTGCAGCGACTTGGCATCGTCCCGGAAACCGGGCACGGACCCGTACAGGGCGAAGCAGATCCCGTCCAGGATCGTGGTCTTCCCCGCGCCGGTATCCCCGTGGATCAGGAACAGGCCGTCGGCCGTGAGCGCCTCGAAGTCCACGCTCACCGTGTGAGGAAACGGCCCGAAGGCGGTCATGGTCAGCCGGTGCAGTCGCATCAGCGGGTCACCTCCACCCGGCGCAGCTCGTCGAAGGTCCGCTGCAGCAGCGCGACCTCGTCGTTGTCCGCCGGCCGACCACGCACCTCGGTCACGAAGTCAAGCGTCACCTCCACCGGTGACAGCCGATCCAGATCGGCGAGATCCCGGCCGCCCACCTCGACGGCCAGGCTCGGCACCACGAGCTTCAGCAAATGTGGGAACCGACGCTTGAGCCGCTCGTGCGGCGACAACGGACGCACCGCATCGGTCAACGTCGCCTCGACCCAACACTGCTCATACGCGCTGTAGGCAGGGCTATTCAACAATTCCTCCACGGTGCCGGTGAGCCGGGCCATCCGCCTCGGCACCGGAGCAGGAACCTCCTCCACACCGCGCAGCCCGTCGACACCAAAATCCACCAAATAGGACGACTTGACGTGCGCGGCCTCGGAAAAGCTGAACGCCAGCGGTGAACCGCTGTACCGCAACCCGTCGGCCAGACGCTGACGCCCGTGCAAGTGACCCAACGCCACATAGTCGACGCCCTCGAACACCGCACCGGGCACATGCTGCACCCCACCCACGCTGATGTCCCGCTCAGTGTCACAACCCTGACCGCCGGACACGAAGGCGTGCGCCATGACAACGGACCGATAGCCGGGACGAAGGGCCAGATCCGACCGAACCCTACCCATCGCGGCACGCAGCGCCGCCGCGTGACTCCGATCCTCGACCCCCCAGGCGGCCACCGCCGACGCCGGTTCGAGGAACGGCACCGGGTAGCAAGCGACCCTCGCGTCCTCATCCTCCAGCAGCACAGGCGTACCCACCGCACCCGTGCCCACCCGCACGTGCACACCGGCCCGCTCCAGCAACCGGGAACTGACACCCAACCGCGCCGGCGAATCATGGTTCCCGGCGATGACGACCACCTGGGTTCCCGCCTCCAGCACGAGCCGGGTCTGCGCCTGATCCCACAGACCGACCGCGTCCGGCGGCGGCACCGCCCGGTCGTAGAGATCACCCGCGATGAGCACCGCATCGACCCGCTCGCTCCGAGCGACCTCGACGAGGTGGTCGATGAACGCCAGATGCGCGTCGTGCAGGCTGATGCCGTGCAGGTGGCGGCCCAGATGCCAGTCCGAAGTGTGAAGAAAACGCACGAGCCGAGACGCTAGAACATCCATTGACCGCAGCACATCACCCCAGCCGACCACACTTCCGGACGAAGATCGGGTGTGTCCCGGCAGTCCGTACGGGAAACCTTTGCTATGGCATGGCTGGAGGACCGGCGGGGAAGTCCACTTGGCACCGTCGGCGCCACTGGCCTTGGAGGGCCCCGTGCCATACCACCACAGCCGACCGGTCGCACTGTCTCACACTTCGGCGGGGACACCTCGGGTGAAGGGTCGCCCGGTGTGGACCATGCGGTGAGCTACCTCCACTTCGGTGGAGAGAGGACTCCACCAAGTTCGGGCGGGGATACCGACACACGGCCGACACTGGCACCGCGCCAGGCGAGTAATAGCCTTACCCTTCCTCCGCGCCGACGGGTGTGGTGAGTGGCCGAGTCCAACAAACCACTACATCGTTGTCCATCCATACCGAGGGCTGACCGTAAGCCTCGGTATGGGAGGCCCTGATGCAGTACACGCCGGAACTCGACGGCCCTAACCTGCTCGGCTGGTGGATACGGCAGTCGCCCGCCCCCGGACGCGGTACCAGGCAACATCAAAGCCGCTGGGTATCCCATTCGCGTTCTACGGCCGGATGTCGACGCGGGAGTTCCAGGACCGGTTGTCGTCGGCGCGGTGGCAACGCGACTTCGCCGAGGACGTGATCGACGACCGGGGCGTAATCGTGGCCGAGTTCTTCGACGTCGGCGAGTCCCGTCAGGTGCCCTGGACGCGCCGCCCGCAAGCCGCACGACTACTGGCAGCTCTCGCGGACCCTGGCCGGGGGTTCGACGCGGTAGTCGTGGGCGAGTTCGAGCGAGCGTTCTACGGCAACCAGTTCCGCGACCTAGCGCCGCTGTTCAACCTGTACGGCGTGCAGCTGTGGCTGCCCGAACTCAACGGGCCGGTCGACGCCAGCAACGAGTTCCACCTGTCGCTGCTGGCCCTGCTCGGCGTGCACTCGAAACGAGGGGTCCAACGCTCCCGGTTTCGGGCCAAGGCGGCGATGCGCGCCCAGGTGGTCGAGCAAGGCCGTCATCTCGGTGGCCGACCGCCCTACGGCTACCGACTGGCCGGCGCGGGCCCGCACCCGAACCGGGCACACGCCAAATGGGGACGCATGACCTACCGGCTGGAACCTGACCCGTCCGCTGCACCGCATGTGCACTGGATGTTCGCCCAGCGCCTCGCCGGCCGCAGCATCGCCGGAATCGCCCGCGACCTCAACGATCGGCGTGTGCCCTGCCAGTCCCGCGTCGATCCCGGCCGCAACCCGCACCGCAGCGGCACGGGATGGACGCTACGCACGGTGGCGGCGATCCTCGCCAACCCTCGCTACACCGGCCGGCAGGTCTGGAACCGGCAGCACACCGAAAATAGCCAGGCGTTGATGTTTATCCGCCTGTCTCGCAGCCTACTTTGCCGGTCTAGTTAGCATTTTGCGGTTCGGGACGTCCTGGGTTTCCGTGTTCACTGGGGGTTCCTAGATCTCCAGTGCGCCTCGCGGGTCGATCGGGTCGGGGTTTGCCGAGGTGTTCGACGTCCTCGAGGGCGTTAGCGGATAGCCGGTAGATGCG
This sequence comes from Micromonospora sp. NPDC049903, assembly GCF_044460945.1. Taxonomy (NCBI): domain Bacteria; kingdom Bacillati; phylum Actinomycetota; class Actinomycetes; order Micromonosporales; family Micromonosporaceae; genus Micromonospora; species Micromonospora sp. NPDC049903. The sequence goes on along the minus strand of NZ_JBITKL010000053.1, from coordinate 128 downwards.
GATGGTGTCTTGGGACCGCCTATTAACACCCGCCTAGTACTCCAACGTCACTTGGCTTCGGCGTTGGGCGTGGCGTGGGCATGAAGACGGCCACCGCGTTGATCATCGATGGTTTGTGAGGACAATCG
>NZ_JBITKL010000052.1:0-13452 GCF_044460945.1 Micromonospora sp. NPDC049903 | reverse complement strand
CCCGCGCGGGGGGGGGGGGCGGGGGGGGTGACCCCCCCCCCCCCCGCGGGGCCGGGCGGGGCCGGGGGGGGCGCGGGGGGGTCCGCCCGCCGCCCCCACGTCGCCCATGACGGGACCTGATCCGGGGCGGCGGTCCGGTCCGGACCGCCGCCGCGCGGCATCCGGGCTAGTAGTCCAGGCCGCCGTCGACGTGCAGCACGTGCCCGTTGACGTACGAGCTGTCCGGCGAGGCGAGGAAGAGCACCGCGCGGGCCACCTCGTCACCGGTCGCGGCCCGGCCCGAGGCCAGCGAGCCGCGCAGCCGACCCCAGAGCCGTTCGTTGGCGAGGATCTGGCGACCCATGCCCTCGTCGACGACGCCGGGTGCGATGGCGTTGACGGTGACGCCGTCGCCGGCCAGCTCGGCGGCGAGAACCCGGGTCAGCGTCTCGATCGCCGCCTTCGACACGCTGTACGCGCCGGCCCCCACGATCGGCCGCCGGGCCAGCAACGAGGAGACCGTGACCACCCGTCCGGCACCGGAGGCCCGCAGCAGGGGCGCGGCGGCCTGCACGCAGTGCAGCACGCCGGTCAGGTTGGTGGCGAGCACCTCGTCCCACTGCGACACCGGCAGGCCGACCAGCGGACCGGGCCGGCTGATCCCGGCGTTGGCGACCAGGATGTCCAACCCGCCGTACCGGTCCTGCACGCCGGAGACCAGCGCGTCGACCGAGGCCCGGTCGGCGACGTCGACCGGGAACCGGTCCCCGGTCTCCGGTGCGCCGCGCGACGCGGACACCACGGTGACGCCGGCCTCGGTGAGCGTACGTGCGATGACCCTGCCCAGGCCGGCGGTGCCGCCGGTGACCACCGCGACCTTTCCCTTGAGGACCATGAGAACTCCCTTCCGCGTCTGCCGGACCACCGGTCCGGCCGTGTCGTGGCCGGTGCCGCGCACCGGCCGTCGCCGCCCGCCGCTACACCGACGTGACGAGCGGACCGCCGTGCAGGTGGACCATGTCCCGGACGACCGGCCGCGACGACAGGTACGCCCCGGGCGCCTCGCCGCGTTCCTCCGCGTACGCCCGGTGCAGGTTGGCGACGAGCCGCTCCGCCTCCGGCAGATGGGCGAACGGATGCCCGGTGGCGCCCCGGGCCGCCGCCAACGCGGGCAGCCGGTCGGCGACGCCCTGCCGGGCCAACCCCCGCAACCAACGCAGGTACGCCTCGGTGGCGTCGAGCACCTCCGGCCCGCTCACCTCACCGTGCCCGGACACCACCACGCGTGGCCGCAGCGCCCGGATCCGTGCCAGCGCGTCCAGCGAGCCGGTCACCGACCCCATCAGCACGAAGGGCGTCCGTCCGGAGAAGACGACGTCCCCGGCGAACACCACCCGCCGCTGCGGCAGCCACACCACCACGTCGTTGGTGGTGTGCGCGGGGCCGAGGTGCATCAGCTCGACGCGTACCCCGCCCGGGTCCAGGGTGAGCTGCTCGCGCAGCGTGACGTCGGGCAGGCGCAGCCGGATCCCGGACCAGTCCACGTCGGGCCACAGCTCGCGCATGGCCAGCCCGGTACGCGCCATCTCGGCGCGCGCCTGCTCGTGCGCCACGATCTCGGCCTCGGCCGGGAAGACACAGTTGCCGAAGACGTGGTCACCGTGATGGTGGGTGTTCACCACCACCTGCGGGCGGCCCGGCGCGACCCGGCGTACCTGCGCGAGCAGCGTCTCGGCCCGATCCCGGGTGGCGGCGGTGTCCACCACCACGACGCGGTCGGTGCCGACGACGATGCCCGCGTTGCCGACACACCAGCCGCCCGGCCGTTGGACGTACGCGTACACGTCCGGCGCCACCGGCACCAGCGCGGCTCCTGGCTGGTCCGTCATCTCACCTCCGGTTCCACGGCGGGGTCACCGCCCCCAGTGAGCCCAACCGGGCTCGGTTCCGGCTGGAGCCGGCGTCTCGACCGGGAGGTCCGGCGATGACCATCGACGTCCTGGGTGGCCTGCGGGTCGGTGGCCCCGGCGGTGACGCCGGACCCACCGCGCCCAAGCAACGGCAGTTGCTCGGTCTGCTGGTGCTGCGGGCCGACGAGGTGGTGCCGGCCACCACCTGCATGCGGGAGCTGTGGCACGACCAACCGCCCCGCAGCGCGGCGACCACCCTCCAGACGTACGTCATGCACCTGCGCCGGGTGCTGGCGCACGCCGACGTGCCGGCGCGGGTGGTCACCTGCGAGCGCGGCTACCGGCTGCGGGTCGACCCGCTCGACACCGACCTCGGCGTGGTCCGTGCGCGGGTGCGTGAGGGCGAGGAGCGGGCGGCGGCCGGCGATCCGACCCGCGCCGCCCGGTCGTGGCGGGAGGCGCTCGCGTTGTGGCGCGGCGCGGTGCTCGCCGACGTCCGCACCGGCCCCGTCGCCCAGCAGATCGCCGGTCACCTCGACCAGTGGCGGCTGCTGCTGGTGGAGCGCTACCTGGAGGCGGAGCTGCGTTGCGGCCGGCACCGGCAGGTGGTGCCCACGGCCACCGCCCTGGCCGGCCGCCATCCGCTCAGCGAACCGATCCACGCGAGCCTGATCACCGCGCTGCACCGCAGCGGTCGGCAGGCCGACGCGGTACGGGCCTACGAACGGCTCTCCGCCGCGCTGCGCCGCGACCTCGGTGTCCCGCCCTCGGAGCCGCTGCGGCGACTCCACCAGGCCGTCCGCACCGGCGCGGCCTGGCTCGACCCGCCCCCACCCGCCGCGCCGGTGCTCTGCCTGGACGCGCTCTCCGCGCTCGACGCCGGTCGGCGGCCCTTCCTCGTTCCCACGCCACCCGGTGGCACATCCTGATCGGAGGCGGTCCCGTGCCGATACCCGTGCAACGTGACCCCGAACTGACCCGTACCCGGCTCGCGCAGTGGCTGCGGGACACCCTGCCCGCCCACGACGTGGTGGTGGGCCCGGTGACCGTGCCGCGCACCGCCGGCTTCTCCGCCGAGATCCTGCTCTGCGACGCCAGGTGGCGTGAGCACGGCCGGGAGCGCACCGTGCCGCTCGCGGTTCGGGTCGCACCGACCGGGCACCGCATCTTCCCCGACCTGCGCTGGCGGGAACAGGTCGCGATGCAGGTGGCGCTCGCCGACACCGCCGTGCCGGTGGCTCCGGTACTCGGCCACGAACCTGACCCGCAGCCGCTGGGCGCGCCGTTCGTGGTGATGGTCCGCGTGGCCGGCGAGGTGCCGGCGGACCTGCCGTCGTACCACCGGCAGGGCTGGCTCGCCGACGCGACGCCCGCGCGGCAACGGGCGGTGTGGTGGCGGGCGCTCGCCGCGATGAGCCGGCTGCACCGCCTCGATCCGGCGACCCTGCCGGTCACCGCCGCACCCACCGGTGACCTGGAGTTCTATGCCGAACACCTGGACCACTTCGGTGCCGACGGCAACCCGGCCGTCGCGGCGGCGTTGGCGTGGCTGCGCGCCCACCGGCCACCGGCGCCGACCGCGCCCGCGCCGCTGTGGGGTGACGCCCGGCTGGGCAACGTCGTCTTCGCCGGAGACCGGCCCGCCGCCCTGCTCGACTGGGAGATGACCGACGTCGGCCGCCCCGAGAGCGACCTCGCCTGGTTCCTGCACATGGACCGCTTCCTGAGCGCCGGCATCGGCGGGGCGCGCCTGCCCGGCCTGCCGACCCGCGCCGAGACGGTGGCGTACTACGCCCGGCTGCTGGGCCGCCCGCTGGAACACCTGGCGTACCACGAGGTCGACGCGGCGTTCCGGTTCTGCGTCGTCACCGCCCGGGTGGTGCGGCTGCTGGAGGTCAGCGGGGTGCTGCCGCCGGGTGCGGACTTCCCGCTGCACCGCAACGCGACCGCCCTGCTGCGCCGCCGACTCGCGGAGGCCGGTGTCGATCTCTCCAGCGTCGGTGTACCTGGCCTCTAGCGAGGACCGCCAGTGTCGGCGCAGCGCGGGCCGTCCGCGCAGCAGCGCGCGGGTGGGAGGGGTACGCATGGCGGTCGACGCGTCCACGTTCCGGGCGCTGTTCGGCACGGTACCCGGCGTCGTGGCGGTGGTGACCACCCTGGACGGCGACGAACCGGCCGGGCTGACCACCAGCGCGGTGTGCGAGGTGTCGCTGGACCCGCCGCTGCTGCTGGTCTGCCTGGACGAACGGTCCCGCACCCTGCCCCGGATCCTGCGTAGCGGCGCCTTCACGGTCAACTACCTCGCCGGGCACCGGCGTGACCTCGCCGCCCGGTTCGCCGGCAGCGGCGCGGACAAGTTCACCGACGTGCCCTGGACGGGATCGCCGGGAGCCCGGGGCGCGCCACGGCTCGACGACGCGTCCGCCGCCCACGCCGAGTGCACCGTGCGACACGCGGTGCCGCTCGGCGACCACACCGTGGTCGTCGGCCTGGTCGAGGCGGTCACGGTGACCGGGCACGCCCCACTGCTGTACCGGCGCGGGACGTACCGCGCCTGGTCCGACGCCGCCACGGTCGTACCGGCCGTGGCCCGTCCGAACCCGAGGGAGCTGGCATGAAGTTCGGCATCAACCTGTTCCCGACCGTCGGCCCGCAGGACAAACCGGCCGGGCAGTACTTCTCCGAGAGCCTGCGGCTGGCGGAGCTGGCCGACGAGTTGGGCTTCCACCACGTCAAGACCGTCGAGCACTACTTCTCCCCGTACGGCGGCTACAGCCCGGACCCGGTCACCTTCCTCGCCGCCGCAGCCGCCCGCACCCAGCGGATACGCCTGGTCACCGGCGCGGTGCTGCCCGCCTTCACGCACCCGGTCAAGCTCGCCGGCAAGCTCGCGATGCTCGACGGCATCTCCGGTGGACGGCTCGACGTCGGCTTCGGCCGGGCGTTCCTGCCCGACGAGTTCCACGCGTTCGGGATACCGCTGGACGAGAGCCGGGCCCGCTTCGACGAGGGGGTGGCCGCCTGCACGCTGCTGTGGACCACCGAGAACGCGGTGTGGGAGGGCCGGTTCCACCGCTTCGGCCCGGTCACCCTGCTGCCCCGGCCGGTGCAGCAGCCGCACCCCCGGATCCTGGTGGCCACCGCCAAGTCGCCGGAGTCGGCCGAGGCCGCCGGCCGCGACGGCCACGGCGTGATGCTGGTGCCCTCGATCAACTCGCGGGAGCAGGTGCAGGACGTGTTGGCGCTGTACCGCAAGGCCGCGGCGGCGAACGGTTTCACCCCGACCGACGAGGACGTCCACATGAGCTACAACGCGTTCCTGGCCGAGGATCCCGACGAGGCGCGCAGGCTCGGGCGCGGCTACTCCGAACAGTCCCACCGGACGCTCGCCGACGCGGTGTCGGCCTGGGCGCACACCCGCAGCACCGACTACCCGGGCTACGAGAAGATCGTGGAGCGGGTCGGCAAGGGCGACTTCGACCGGCAGGTCGCCGCCGGCAAGGCCCTCGTCGGCTCACCGGAGCAGGTGATCGCGGCGGTGGAGAACATCCGCGAGTGGTTCGGCGACGTGACGCTGAGCCTGCAGGTGGTGTCCGGCAACGTCCCGTACGAGCAGGCCGCCCGCTCCCTGCGGCTGTTCGCCTCGCACGTGCTGCCCCGGTTCTGACGGCACCGGTGACCACCCGCACGGTCGTACCGGCCGACACCTACCTCACCGCCCCGCCCGCCCCACCCGCGTACCGGCGCAGCCGCCGGGTGGCGGCACTGGCCGGCCTGGTGGTGCTGCTGCTCGTGGTGCAGAACCTGGCGCGCAACCCCGCACTCCAGTGGGACGTGGTGGCGCAGTACCTCACCGCCGACGTCATCCTCGACGGGCTCCGGATCACCCTCCTGCTCACCGCGATCGCCCTGGTCGGCGGCTTCGCCCTGGGTACGCTGCTGGCGGTCATGCGGCTCTCCGGCAGCCTGCTGCTGCAGTCGGTGAGCTGGGGGTACACCTGGCTGTTCCGGTCCGTGCCGATCCTCGTACAGCTCCTGTTCTGGTACAACATCTCGCTGCTCTATCCCCGCATCACCGTCGAGGTGCCGTTCGGCCCGACCCTGCTGGACGTGCAGACCCGAGGTCTGATCAACGGCTTCCTCGCCGCGGTCATCGGGCTGACCCTGCACGAGGCGGCGCACGCCAGCGAGATCGTGCGCGCCGGACTGCTGTCGGTGGACAAGTCGCAGACCGAGGCGGCCCAGGCGCTGGGACTGTCGCGGACGCGGACGTTGTGGCGCATCGTGCTGCCACCGGCGATGCGGGCCATCGTGCCGCCCTCGGCGAACCAGGCCGCCGCGCTGCTCAAGGGCACCTCGGTGGTGAGCGTGATCGCCGGACAGGACCTGCTCTTCTCCGTCCAACTGATCTACAACCGCAACTACCTGGTGATCCCGCTGCTGCTGGTGGCGACGCTGTGGTATCTGCTGTTCACCACCATCCTCAGTGGACTCCAGTATCTCCTCGAACGCTACTTCGGGCGCGGCAGCGGCCGGAACGGCCTGCCCCTGCGCGCCCGCCTGCGGGCCCTGGCCGACGGAGCGGAACGGTGAGCGCCACGATGCACGACGACGACCCGCTCCGGCCGATGGTGCAGCTCGTCGGCGTCCGCAAGGCGTTCGGCGCCACCACCGTGCTCGAGGGCGTGGACCTCACCGTCGACCGGGGGACCGTCACCTGCGTCGTCGGCCCGTCCGGCTCGGGCAAGAGCACGCTGCTGCGCTGCGTCAACCGTCTCGAACGCGCCGACGCCGGCATGGTCCTGGTCGACGGTCAGCCGGTCGGCCACGTGTTGCGGCGCGGCCGACTGGTCGAGGCGTCGCCACGGCTGCTGGCCCGGCACCGCACCGAGGTCGGGATGGTGTTCCAGGCGCTGAACCTGTTCCCGCACCTGACCGTCGTGCAGAACCTCGTGGAGGCGCCCATCGCGGTGCAGCGGCTGCCCCGCGACGCGGCCCTCGCCCGTGCCCGCGAGTTGCTGGACCGGGTCGGCCTGGCGCACAAGGAGCGTGCCTACCCGCGCGAGCTGTCCGGCGGTGAACAGCAACGCGTCGCCATCGCCCGCGCCCTGGCGCTGCGTCCCAAGGTCATGCTCTTCGACGAGCCGACCAGCGCGCTGGATCCGGAACTCATCGGGGAGGTGCTCTCGGTGGTCCGCGACCTCGCGTCGGGCGGCATGACGATGCTGATCGTCACCCACGAACTGCGCTTCGCCGCCGAGGTCGCCGACGAGATCGTCTTCATGGACCGCGGTCGCATCGTCGAGCAGGGTCCACCCGCCACGATGCTCGACCGCCCTCGCGAGGAGCGCACCGCGCGGTTCTTCGCCACCATCCTCAACCGTTGAAGGAGACGAAGGTGTATTTGTCGCGTCACACCCGCTGGATGGTCGCCGTGACGGCGACCGCCGTGCTCGGCCTGCTGACCGGGTGCGTCCACGCCGCGCCGGCCCCCACCGGTGGGGAGGCACCCGCCGACCTCGGCGCCCAGGACGTGGTGTCGCAGGTGCAGGCCGCACCGGACATCGCGGCGCTGCTGCCGGCCGAGATCCGTGAGCGGGGTCGGCTGACCGTCGGCTCGGCGGTGGGCACCCCGCCGATCGCCTTCCACCCCCAGGACGGTGGCCCGCCGCGCGGCGTCGACATCGACATCGCCGACGCGGCCGCCCGGGTCCTCGGCCTGACCGTCAGCCGGGAGCAGGTCAGCGGGGCGTCGCTGCTGACCGGGCTGACCGCCGGCCGGTTCGACGTCGGCACCGCGAACTTCGCGGTCACCGAGGAACGCAAGAAGGTGCTGGACTTCACCGTCTACCTCACCGACGGCACCGGCTTCATGGTCCGCGACGACAGCTCGTTGCGCGAGGTCACCGACGTGTCGCAGTTGTGCGGGCTGACCATCGGCACCGGCGTGGGCAGCACCTTCGAGCAGGACCTGCGCCAGCGGGAACGGGTGTGCGTCGACGCCGGCAAACCGTACAAGATCAGCACCTACAGCGACGCCGCCGCACACTTCCTGGCCCTGCGGGAGGGACACGTCGACATCCTGGTCAGCACCTCCAGCGTGCTGCGCTACGCCGCGAGCCAGCAGCCCGGACTGCGCTTCGTCGGCGAACTGGGCCGCCGCGACGTCGGCCTGGCCACCAGCAAGGGCGCCGGTCTCGCCGAACCGCTGCGGGCCGCGGTGGACCGGCTGATCGCCGACGGCACGTACCGCCGGATCCTGACCAAGTGGCACCTGGAGTCCAGCGGGGTCGACCGGTCCACGGTCAACCCGGCGGCGGCCTGAGGCGTACCGCGACTCACCCCGTCCATCCGGGCACCTCGTCGATCTCCAGCAGCGCACAGGTCCACGTGTATCCCGCTCCGACCCCGGCGAGCAGCACCCGCTCGCCGGGGCGCAGCGCTCCGGTCTCCACCAGGTACGTGAGCCCGCTGAACTGGTCGCCGGCCCCCAGGTGGCCGACCGTGCTGGCCCAGGCCCAGGTGGTGACGGCCCGGTCCACCTGCCACGGCCGCAGGTACGACGAGGTGAGCCGGCGCAGCCCGAAGTGCGGCAACACGTACCGGTCCACGTCGGCGAAGGTCAGCCCCGCCTCGGCGAGTGCCCGGTCCACCGCCTCCGACTGACCGGCCACCACCCGACTGATGCTGTACGACACCCCGGTGCGGGCGACGAACGCCTTCTTGACCGCGTCCAGGTCCACCGGCTGTCGCTGGGCCAGCGGCGCGGCGCCGAACGGGTCGTCGCCACGGTGCAGGCCCTCCAGGTCCGGCTCGGAGACCGTCACCAGGCTCAGCAGGCGCGCGAACCCGGTGTGCCGGGAGAGCACCAGGGCCGTACCGGCGTCGCCGTAGACCGTGCCGGGGTCGCTGTTCCACCTGTCGAAGCCCGGTGGGCAGAAGCGGTCCCCGGTGGTGAGCAGCGCCGCGGCACGTCGCGGCGCGGCGGTGAGGTACGCCGCCGCGAGGTCGAGGGCGGCGAGTCCACCGTTGGAGAGCTGGCGGATCTCCAGCGCCGGGCAACGGTTGCCGAGCACCATCCGCTGGATGTACGACGCCGGTGCCCACACGTCGTGTCCCTGGTGGTAGACGGTGGCGTGCAGCAGCAGCGCCACCTCGTCCGGAGTGTGCCCGGAGCGTTTGACGGCCAGCTCGGCGGCGCGTACCGCCAGCTCCGGCCCGGACTCCTCGGTCGACACGCTCACCGCGTCCAGGCCGGTCTGCGTCGCGAGCCGCTGACTGCACCGGCCGTCGGCGACCGCGTCGACCACCCGCGTCCGCCCCGGCACGTACGCGGCCACGCCGGCCACCCGGATTCCGTCGAATCGCATCTGTCTGCCGCTCCCTCGGATCACCGGATCGCGACGGGCTCCGCGCGTCCACCGCCGCCGGATCGTCGCTCGTGGCGTCGGTCCGGCGGCGGATCGCCGACCGCTCGTGGGGCGGGCGATGGCGCGGAGCGCGCCGGGGGTTCGCCTCGGCACCGCCGTCGCGTACCGCCACCGTCGCGCGCCGTGCTCGGCCGGGACTCGAGAACCCGTCGAGCGGGTACGCCTTGAGCCGCCCTCAAGTGACAGGTGCGACGGTCGGGGCATGTCCGCACCCACGACCCGACGCGTGGCCCTGCTCCTCCCCGGCCAGGGCGCCCAACGACCCGGCATGGCGGTCGGCCTCTATCACGGACACCCGGGCTTCCGCCGCCACGTCGACGAGGTGTTCGCGCTCTGGGGTCCGGAGGGCGACGCGATCCGCGCCGACTGGCTCACCGACCACCCGGCCGTACCTCTGGACGACCTGCGCCGCGCGCAGCCGCTGCTGTTCGCGATCGGCTGGGGGCTCGGTCGCACGCTGCTCGACGACGGCCCGGAACCGGTGGCCCTGCTCGGCCACAGCGTCGGCGAGGTGGTGGCGGCGACCCTCGCCGACGTGCTGAGCCTGCCCGACGCGGTACGCGTGCTCCGCGACCGGCTCGGGCACCTCGCCGACGCCCCGCCCGGCGGCATGCTCGCCGTCGCGGCCACCCCCGAACAGGTACGGCCGTACCTCGGTGACGGGGTGGTGGTCGGCGCGGTCAACGGGCCGGGGCAACTGCTGCTCGCCGGCCCGGAGACGCCCCTGACCCACGTCGAGCAGCGGCTGCGCGCCGACGCCGTGACCTGCCGCCGGGCCCGGTCGACCACCGCGTTCCACAGCCCCGCACTGGCCGACGCGGCCGCGCGCGCCGAACCACTGCTGCGCACGCTCCCGCTGCGCCCGCCACGCCTGCCGCTGTTCTCCTGCTACACCGGGGCCCGGATGACCGCCGAGGTGGCCACCGACCCGGCCTACTGGGCCGCCCAACCGGCCGCACCGGTCCAGTTCGGCGCCGCGCTGGATGCCCTGCTGGCCACGGAGCCGCAGGTGCTCGTCGAGGCCGGTGCGCCGCACGGACTGACCGCGCTGGCCCGCCGGCACCCGACGGTGCGGCAGGGCCGGTGCGCGGCGCTGGCCGCGCTCCCGGCCCACGCCGGCAGCCGCGACGCGGACCTGGTCGCCGTCGCCACGGCCCGGACCGCCGTGGACGGCCTCCGTTTCCAGGAGGGCTCGACCGTCGCTTGAGCACCCGCTGCGACCGTCGGACCATGAGCCGTCGCGTGGTCGTCACCGGACTCGGGGCCGTCGCCCCGGGTGGTAGCAACGTCAAGCAGTTCTGGGACCTGCTCTCCTCAGGCCGCACCGCAACCCGGGGCATCACCGCCTTCGACCCGTCGCCCTACCGCTCGCGGATCGCCGCCGAGTGCGACTTCGACCCGGTCGAGGCCGGGCTCGGGCCCCAGGAGGCCCGGCGGATGGACCGGGCCACGCAGTTCGCCGTGGTCGCCGCGCGGGAGGCGGTCGCGGACAGCGGCCTCGACCTGCCGGGCGAACAGGGCCACCGGGTGGCGGTGTCGCTCGGCTGCGCGGTCGGCTGCACCACCAGCATGGAGCGGGAGTACGTCGTGCTCAGCGACGGCGGCCGGTCCTGGCTGGTCGACCCGACGTACGCGGTACCGCAGCTCTACGACTGGTTCGTGCCCAGCGCGGTGGCGGCCGAGGTGGCACACGTCGTCGGCGCGCAGGGACCGGTCGCCCTGATCTCCGACGGCTGCACCTCCGGCCTCGACGCGGTCGGGCACGGCGCCGAACTGATCCGCGAGGGCAGTGCCGACGTGGTGGTCACCGGCGGCACCGACGCGCCGATCTCACCGATCACCCTGGCCTGCTTCGACGCCATCAAGGCGACCAGCCCGCGCAACGACGATCCGGAGCACGCGTCGCGTCCGTTCGACTCGACCCGCAACGGCCTGGTGCTCGGCGAAGGGGCCGGGGTGCTGGTCCTGGAGGAGCTGGAGCACGCCCGCCGCCGAGGGGCCCCGGTGTACGCCGAGGTCGCCGGCTTCGGCAGCCGCTGCAACGGCTACCACATGACCGGGCTGCGCGCCGACGGCGTGGAGATGGCCGAGGCGATCCGGGTGGCGCTGGACGAGGCGCACCTGGCACCCGAGCAGGTCGACTACGTCAACGCCCACGGGTCCAGCACCAAGCAGAACGACCGGCACGAGACGGCCGCCTTCAAACGCAGCCTGGGCGAGCACGCCTACCGGGTACCGGTCAGCTCGATCAAGTCCATGATCGGGCACTCGCTCGGCGCGATCGGTGCGCTGGAGCTGGTGGCCTGTGCGCTGGCGATGGAGCACCACCTGGTGCCGCCCACGGCCAACCTGCACCAACCCGACCCCGAGTGCGACCTCGACTACGTGCCGAACGTCGCCCGCGAGCACCGCACCGAGACGGTGCTCAGCGTCGGCAGTGGATTCGGCGGCTTCCAGAGCGCGGTGGTGCTGGCCCGGCCCGATCGGCGGGCGGCGTGAACGCCCCGGTCGTGACCGGACTCGGCGTGGCCGCGCCCACCGGTCTCGACGTCGAGGCGTACTGGCAGGCCACCGTGCAGGGGCGCAGCGGCATCCGGTCGATCACCCGCTTCGACGCCACCGGCTACCCGCTGCGGGTCGCCGGTGAGGTGCCCGACTTCGTCGCCGAGGAGCACCTGCCGGGCCGGCTGCTGCCCCAGACCGACCGGATGACCCGACTCAGCCTGTACGCCGCCGAGCAGGCCCTGACCGACGCCGGGGTGCCGGCGGTCGAGGGCGTCCGGTACGACGTCGGCGTGGCCACCGCCTCCTCGATGGGCGGCTTCGAGTTCGGGCAGCGGGAACTGGAGAACCTCTGGAGCAAGGGCGGCAGCCACGTCAGCGCGTACCAGTCCTTCGCCTGGTTCTATGCGGTCAACTCGGGCCAGATCTCCATCCGGCACAACCTGCGCGGCCCGGGTGCCGCCCTGGTGACCGACCACGCGGGCGGGCTCGACGCGATCGGGCACGCGCGACGGCAGATCCGCCGGGGCACCCCGGTGGTGCTCACCGGCGGCGTCGACGGCGCACTGTGCCCGCTCGGCCTCGCCGGTTGGCTCAGCACCGGCGGGTTCAGCAGCCGTACCGACCCGCGACGGGCCTACCTGCCGTTCGACGCGGACGCCGACGGTGCCGTGCCCGGCGAGGGGGGCGCGCACCTGGTGCTGGAGGACGCGGAATCCGCGCGGGCCCGGGGCGCCCGGGTCTACGGCGAACTGGCCGGCTACGCCGCGACGTTCGACCCGGCCGGTGTGCCCGCGACCGGGCTGCGCCGTGCGATCACCGGCGCGTTGCGCGACGCCGGCATCACCCCCGACGAGGTGGACCTAGTCTTCGCCGACGGCGCCGGTGACCGCGCGGCCGACCGGACCGAGGCGACCGACCTGGCGGAGGTGTTCGGGCCACGGCGGGTGCCGGTCACCGCGCCCAAGAGCACCGTCGGCCGGCTCCAGGCCGGCGCGGCCGCACTGGACCTCGCCACCGCGCTGCTCGCCATCCGCGACGGCGTCGCGCCGCACACCGTCGGCGTGGACGCCCCCGCTCCCGACTGCCCGATCGACCTGGTCACCGGCGAGCCCCGGTCGCTGCCACTGCGCCACGTGCTGGTGGTGGCCCGGGGCCGGGGCGGCTTCAACGCCGCCGCCGTGCTCCGCCGCGTCGCCTCGTGACCCGGACCGACCCCGACCCGAAAGGACGATCATGACCGCCGACCAGCCGCTCCACCTCGACGACCTGCGCCGCATCCTGCGCGCCTCGGCCGGCGAGGACGACTCCGTCGACCTGGACCGCGAGATCCTGGACACCCCCTTCGTCGACCTGGGTTTCGACTCGCTCGCCCTGTTGGAGACGGTCTCCCGGATCTCCCGCGAGTACGCCGTGACGCTGCCGGACGAGGTGGTCGAGAGCTGCGACACGCCACGATCGCTGCTGGACTACGTCAACCGGACGGCGACCGGGGTCTGAGCAGCGTGACGGGCGCGGGGGGGCGGGGGGGGCCCCCCCCCCCCCCCCCGCCGGCGGCCGGGGGGGGGGGGGGGGGGGGTGGCCCCCCCCCCCCCCCCCCCCCCGGCGACCACACCACCCCCCCCAGAGAG
>NZ_JBITKL010000051.1:0-15578 GCF_044460945.1 Micromonospora sp. NPDC049903 | reverse complement strand
GTCACATTCCGAACCCGGAAGCTAAGCCCTCCAGCGCCGATGGTACTGCACCCGGGAGGGTGTGGGAGAGTAGGACACCGCCGGACATCTTCTCGATTTAGGGCCACCCCCACTGGGGGTGGCCCTAAACGCATTTGGGCTCCCTTAGCGCGGCCCAGCGTGGCCTTCGCGAGTCGTCGCACCGCCATAGACAAGGCAATGCCGTAGACAAGGCAATAGAAGAGTGGCTGGCTCACCCTTGCTGGGCGAAGCAGAGCCGCTGCGCGGTCCGTCCTGCCCCAGCCGGCCTGGACGGGAGCGATGAGGGGCGCTGCGGCATTACAGCCTTCAGATCGGTACAGGCCCCTGGACGACGGCCGTACCCGGATCTCCGTTCGGGACTCGACGGTGTGCCACGCCCGGGATCGGCATGGCCCGCCACACCCCTCGGCCTGCGCCTCTGATGCCAGGTGGGGAACGGCAGCGCCCGGGTGTTAATAGGGGTCCCCTGCTATGCACGAGGCGTTAGCAGGGGACCCTTCCTTACACGGAAAGCCCCGCCGGCGTGGGGCCGGCGGGGCCGTGATGGAGCTGGTGGAGGACGGACGTCAGGCGCCGGGCTCCTTGGCGCAGATGAAGCGCGGCTCGGCGCTGTACGTCCAGGTGAACTTCTCCCGCTTGACCACCTTGCCGTCCTTCTTGATGACCCGGAAGGCGTCCTGGGTGAAGCCCTGGCTGCCGCTGGCGGGGATGCAGGTCGGGCCCGGCTCCAGGTAGACCGTCTTGGACGACGTGATGTTGCGTCGCGGGCTGTACTCGGTCTTGACGCTGTCCCAGATCTTCGTGCTCCAGATCGACACGGTGATCGAGCTGCCCGTGTACGAGGTGTCGATCAGGAGGCCGTGGTCGGTGTTGTTGCGGAACTTGAAGTCGAGGTTGGGCCAGAAGATGGTCGACTCGATGACCGACGGGTAGCGGCTGAAGTAGTACGAGTGCGGCTTGTGCTCGACGTCTTCGAGGCCGGCGTAGTACGTGGCGTTGAACAGCGTGGTGGTGAACTGCGAGGTGCCGCCGCCTACGCCCGGCACCAGCTTGCCGTCCATGATGACTGGCGCGTCGCGGTAGCCCTGGGCGTAGCCGCGCTCACCGGTGTGCCCGTTGAGCGAGAACGTCTCGCCGGGCAGCACCACGGTGCCGTCCACCTTCTTGGCGATCGTCACGATGTTCTGGCTGCGCGCCGAGGAGAGGCCGCCGGTGAAGTTGGTGGTGAAGGAGGAGACCTTCTCCTTGATACCGAGGCCGCCCAGCTTCTCTGCGGTGAGCTTCGGCTTCTTCTCCGTCAGCTTCGCGGTGATCGTACGGTCCTCGGTGCGGGGCAGGACGGCCATCAGCTCGTCGCCCAGGCCGTCGGTGTCCACCTGCTGGCCGGCGCGCCCCTCGACCACCTTCGGCTTGCCGCCGGAAATGGTCATCGTGGCGTCCTTGGGCGCCACCTCGACCTCGTTCAGCCGGTTCCCCAGGGCGTCCCGCAGCCGCTTCATGTCGATGCTGGGCGTGAGCTTGCCCGTCTTGTCGGCTTTGAAGCGGAGGCCCTTCGCGATGGCCGCCGGCGGGATGTTCACCGAACCCCGGTCCGTGGTCAGCTTCACCGGTGCGGCGACCGCCGGCTCGGCCAGCTCGCGCACCAGACGGTCCACCTCCTCGGCGGAGGTGGCCGGGTGATTCTCCACCAGCGGCACCGTCACCGGCTGACCGCTCAACCAGCCCGCCTTGACCACGTCGGCGGAGTGCTCCGGGTCGACGGCGAGGCTCGGCTTGGGGTGACGCACCTTCGGCTTCGTGCCGGTGAACGTGATCGCCGGCATGGTCATCTTGCGGCCCTGGTCGCCGACGAGCTTCTCCAGCTCGGCTTCCAGCTTCGGCACGTCGACGGAGACCACCGGTTCGACCTGCCGCGAGCCGACCAGCCGGTCCACCGCGTGCGCGTCGGTGGACGCCGCAGCAGCCACCGTGGCGTCCACGTCGACGGTGAGCCCGACCTCGGCCGGGTTGATCTCGGCAGTCCGCTCGCCGATGCGTACCTGGATCGGGGCGGCGAGCTCGGCGGCGCGACGGTCGAGCTGTGCCCGCAACTCACGTGCCGCGTCGGTCCGGCTCCGCCCGCCGAGCTCGGTGCCCATCACGCTGGTGCCTCGGGGCACGTCACCGGCGTACGCCCAGACGGTGACCGCGCCCACCGAGGCGAGCACGGCTGTGGCCACCCCGGAGGCGAGGAGCAGGCGGAACCGGCGCGGCCGGGCCGGTGTACCCGGCGGGGCGGCGCTCGCCTCGGGCTCCGGCCGATCGTTCGGCCAGTTGACCGCGGTCACTTCCACGGTGGGCCGATCGTCGGCGGGGGGTTTCTTCTCGCCGTACAACGTCACAGCTACCTCTTCGGGGAACTACCGCAGGGGGATGGGACCCACCCGGAAGACAACTACGGTAACCAACGGTGCGGCCGGCGGGGAGTCCGAGTGACCCGTCAGTCGTCCGGAGAGCCTGCCCGGCAGGTCGGATCGGCTCTCACGGTCACTCCTGGTGACCGTTCATTCGTCGGCGGGTCAGCGGCGCTGCGACGGAAGACCAACCAGCCCATCACCAGCGCGGTTCGAGGAATGAGACCGTCATCGGATTCGGTGCCCCCTTTTTGGCCTGTGTTCCCGTTCCACTCGGACCAGACCGACTACGAGGTCTTCGACCGGGATCTGCGGCAGACCCGGGTGGCCGAGTTCAAGGGCACCGAGGACATCGACGGGCTTGAGGCGTACCGGTACGAGCAGGTCATCACCGACGAGAAGCTGCCGCTGCCGGCGGACCGGGTCGGCCTGCTGCTCGGTGCGCTCGCCCCCGGGTCGACCTCCGGCGACGTCGTCTACAGCAACATCCGTACGGTCTGGGTCGACCCGGTGACCGGCTCCTACCTCAAGGTGCGCGAGCAGCAGAAGAAGGTGCTGGTGCCGAACGCCGGTGCCCAGGTGACGCTGCTCGACGCCGACTTCTCCTACAACGACGAGACCGTGGCGGCCTCGGTGGAGCGGGCCAAGGAGAGCCGGGGCCAGCTCACCATCCTCGGCGTGTACGCGCCCCTCGGGCTCGCCGTACTCGGTGTGGCGATGATCCTGGTCGGACTCCTGGTCTCCCGCGACCGGGGCCGGAGTGGCCCGACCGGTCGGCATGCCGCCACCTCGGCGCCGACCCGGGTCGACCAGCCGGCGGTCCGCGACGACCAGCGGCAGAGCGGCCCGTTGTCCGACGAGATCCCGCCGGCGTCGACCAACTGGAAGTCCGACGAGCCCACCGTGCCGGGGCAGCGCTCCGCGCGCAGCGAATCCGACAAGAACTGATCCCGGTAGGCCGGAACGAACACGGGACGAGGGCGACCCTCGTCCCGTGTTCGCTGCTCAGAGCCGGTCCAGCGCCCGGCGCAGCGGGTCGAGCCCGAGAGCGCCCAGGTCGAGCGCCTGGCGGTGGAACTCCCGCAGGTCGAAGTCGGCGCCCTTGCGGACCTTGGCGTCCTCCCGGGCCTGGAGCCAGATCCGTTCGCCCACCTTGTACGAGGGCGCCTGCCCCGGCCAGCCCAGGTAGCGGTTGAGTTCGAAGCGCAGCATCTCGTCCGGCACCCGGCAGTGCGCCCGCAGGAACTCCCACCCCAGTTGCGGCGTCCAGCGCTCGCCGGGGTGGAAGTCGAACGGGTTGTCCGCAGGGATCTCCAGTTCGAGGTGCATGCCGATGTCGACGATCACCCGGGCGGCCCGGAACGCCTGACCGTCCAACATGCCGAGCTTGTCGCCCGGGTCCGCCAGGTAGCCCAGCTCGTCCATCAGGTTCTCGGCGTACAGGGCCCAGCCCTCGCCGTGGCCGGAGACCCAGCAGAGCAGCCGCTGCCAGCGGTTGAGCAGCTCCGCGCGGACGGCGGTCTGCCCCACCTGGAGGTGATGGCCGGGCACCCCCTCGTGGTAGACCGTGGTCACCTCCCGCCAGGTGGAGAACTCGGTCAGGTCCTGCGGCACCGCCCACCACATCCGGCCCGGCCGGCTGAAGTCCTCGCTCGGACCGGTGTAGTAGATCGCGCCGTCACTGGTCGGCGCGATCATGCACTCGATCCGCCGCACCTGCTCCGGGATGTCGAAGTGGGTGCCGTTCAGGTCGCTGATCGCCTGCTCGGCCAGCCCCTGCATCCAGTCGCGGAACGCCTCCTTGCCCCGGATCGTGCGGGCCGGGTCGGCATCCAGCTTGGCCACCGCCTCGTCGATCGTGGCACCCGGTCCCGCGATCTGCGCCGCCACCGTCCGCATCTCGGCCTCCAGGCGGGCCAGCTCCGCGAACCCCCAGGCGTACGTCTCGTCCAGGTCGACGCGGGCGCCGAGGAAGTACTGCGAGGCCAGCTCGTAGCGGTCCCGCCCGGCGGCCTGCTTCTCCCGGCCGTGCGGGGCCAGCTCGGCGCGCAGGAAGTGCCCGAACTCGGCGGTCGCCGCGGTGGCCGCCGCCGCACCCCGGCGCAACTCCGCGTCGAGGGCACCATCGGCACCCAGCCGCTCGACGAGCCCGTGGAAGACGTTGTCGCCGTCCGGGTCCACCCAGGTGTCGCACTGCTTGGCCACCTCAAGCAACTGCACCCGCGAGCTGACGTGTCCAGCGGCGGCCGCCTCGCGCAGCGTGGTCTTGTAGGACTCCAACGCACCGGCGAAGAGGTTCAGCCGGGCGGCGATGTCGGCCTGCGCCTGCTCGCCCTCCTGCGGCATCAGGTCGAAGACCATCCGGATCTCGTGCAGCCCGGAGGTGATGACGCTGACCTCGCTGCTCGTCTCGCCGCTGTCGTAGCGCGCGAGGTCCAGGCCGAGCCGCTCCTGCATCGCCTCCTGGGCGGTGCGTTCGGCCTCCGACTGCGGCTCGACGGCGTCGAGCTCGGCCAGGGTGCGCCGGCTCAGGTCGGCGCGGGCGGCGTACCCGTCGGGTGACAGGTCGTCGAGCTGGTCGTCGTGCCCGGAGATGCCGACCATGGTCGCGCCGGCCGGACTCAGCGCCGCCCAGTCGGCGACGTACCGGTTCGCGAGGTCATCGATTCGTCCCACGCAGCGAACCCTACGTGACCCGTCCGGCAGGGTGACGGCGCTGCTTGCCGTGTCCGACCGCTCAGCCGTGGGTCCAGGCGACCAGGTCCTCGGCCGACCAACCGTTGACCACCCGATTGACGGGTACGCCGCAGCGGGCCGCCCGCTCGCAGCCGAAACGCTGCCAGTCGAGCTGCCCCGGCGCGTGCGCGTCGGTGTTGATCGCGAACAGGCAGCCGGCTTCCAGTGCCCGCCGGATCAACCGCTTCGGCGGATCCTGCCGCTCCGGCCGAGAGTTGATCTCCACTGCGGTGCGGTGTTTCACGCAGGCGGCGAAGACGGCATCGGCGTCGAAGTCGCTCTCCGCGCGGGTACGGGCCCGATGCCCCCGGTCACCGGGTCCGGTCACCCCCGCCGGACGCGACGACACCATGCGCCCGGTGCAGTGGCCGAGGATGTCCAGGTGCGGGTTGGCGACGGCGGCCACCATCCGGCGGGTCATCTTCGCCCGGTCGTCGTTGAGGCCGCTGTGCACCGATCCGACCACCACGTCCAGCCGGGCCAGCAACTCCTCCTCCTGGTCGAGCGAGCCGTCGGCGAGGATGTCGACCTCGATGCCGGTGAGGATCCGGAAGCCCTCCGGCAGCGCCTCGTTGAGCTGCGCCACGTGGTCGAGCTGGCGGCGCAGCCGATCCGCGGTCAGTCCCCGGGCCACCTTCAACCGGGGCGAGTGGTCGGTCAGCACCAGATACTCGTGACCCAGCTCGACCGCGGCCAGCGCCATCTCCTCGATCGGTGACCCGCCGTCGGACCAGTCCGAGTGGGTGTGGCAGTCACCGCGCAGCGCGCTGCGCAACGCGGCGGCCTCGGCGTCCAGGTCGGTGCCCTCGGTGGCGACCAGCCGACGCAGGTAGACCGGTTCCTCACCGGCCAGCGACTCGGTGACGCACCGGGCGGTGACGTCGCCGACCCCGGCCAGCTCGGTGAGCGTGCCGCTGCGGGCCCGCTCGGCCAGCTCGGCGGGGGGCAGCGCGGCCAGTGCGTTCGCCGCCGACCGGAAGGCCCGGACCCGGTAGGTGGCCTCGTTGGCACGCTCCAGCAGGAACGCGATCCGGCGCAGATCAGCAACGGCATCACGCATGTACTGCAAACTACGCGTCCGCGCCGCCGGTCGGGGTGTGACCGGCGGCGCGGAGTGCGGGTGTCAGCGGATCAGGAGTACGGCAGGCGTACCACCGAGCGGTTACCGACGCCCAGCGTGCTGGGGTTGTTGCCGATCGCGGACCAGACCTCCACCCGGACCGTGCCGCCGCGCAGGTTGCCGAGGCTGCCGGTGCTGGAGTGCAGTCCGGCCGCCTGGGTGTAGGTCTCCCAGCCGGGCACCGGGTCGGTGGCGAAGTAGCGGTACGTCTCCACCCGTTCCCAGCTCCCGTTACCGGTCAGGTCGTACGAGACACGTACCTGCACCCCGTTGCCGACCGCGTTGCCGGCGTCGAGGAGGAGGTCGAACGCGGTCTGTCCGCCGGTGTGGTTGAGGTTGAGCCCGGTCGCGGTGAACACCGACGGGTTGGTCGGCGTGCCGTCCCGGTTGGTGCCGCCGGCGCTGGCCACGGTCGTGGTCCCGGCGGTGCCGGCCGTACCCAGTCCACCGCCGGCGAGCAGGTAGCGGGTCGGCTGACCCGAGCCCGGCGGGTTCGTCGGCGTCGGAGTCGGGGTGGGAGTGGGCGTGGGCGTCGGAGTCGGGGTCGGGGTGGGCGTCGGGCCCGGCGGTACGCCCCCGCCGGCACTGCCACCGCTCCAGGTGTGCGCGCCACTGGTGGCGGTACGTCCGGCGGCCACCGTGAGCTGCGTACCGTCGGAGAACCGTACGGTCAGCGGGGTGGCGGAGATGTTGCTGGCCACGTATGTGCGGGCGCCGTTGCGGTTGAAGACGGCGGCCAGCGGGTGGTCGGCGGTGATCCCGGTGTCGACCCGGCCCAGCCCGGCGAGGTTGCGGATCCAGTGGAAGGTGTGTGCCCGGCTCTCGCCCTCCTCCGGTGTGTAACCGGGGTTGGCGCGCAGTTTCGCCAGCGCCGAGTCGGCGTCACCGAGGGCGAGGAACTGCCAGTGGATGTCCTGCCACACGGTGGGTTCGCCGCCGTTGTTGCGGACCAGCTCCTGGTACTTGATGGAGTTGTAGTTCGGGTGGTAGCCCAGGTACAGGTGGCCGCCGGTGATCGGCAGCAGGTTGATGCCCTGGATCATCTCCGGCTCGGCGCTGAACCAGGTGGCGTACGCTCCGCCGTCGCCCCAGACCATGCCCACGTTCGAGTGCCCGAACCCGGCCGGGAAGTTCTCGTCGTTGACGTCGAACCAGTACTCGTGGATTGCCGCCGCCTGGGTGGTGTAGATGAAGATGCCGGCGTCCCGGACCGCGGTGTTGCCGGTGGCCTGCCCCCACTGGATCAGGGCGTTGGCGAAGTTCATCCCCTCGGACGACGACTCCTGGTTGTTGCCGCTGGCGAACGAGCCGTGCCCGGAGGCCCAGTCGTGCCCGGCGTAGATGTCGAAGTCACGCAGGTACGGGAAGCGGGTGTCGTTCCGGTCGTAGTTGTTGGCGTCCCGGATCAACAGGTCGATCATGCCGCCGTACTGGTCCTGTCGGGCCCAGGACGGGTCGAACTTGGCCAGCGTCGCGGCGGCGGCGATGTAGTAGCCGTAGTGGAAGTGGTGGTCGTTGAGCTCCTGGTCGGAGCCGTACGAGGCGGGGTAGCCGATCAGGGTGCCCCACCGCTGGTCGTAGTAAAAGAGGCGCTCGGTCTCGCCGGGTGAGGCGGTGAGCCAGTCGTTGAGCGTGGACCGGATGGCGTTCAGCGCCGAGGTGCGGGTCTCGGTGTCGCCGACCAGGTCGGCGATCTCGGCGATCCGGGAGGCCCGGCCGAGGCCCTTGCCGGTCCAGTAGGTGTCGCCGCCGCGCTGGTCCATCGGGTTGCTCCGGGCCGCCGCGAGGTGCTGCCGCAGCGTGGTCAGGTCGGCACCGGCGCCGGTGGCCACCGCCGGTAGCTCGGGCAGTACGCCGTGGAAGCGCATCGAGGTGCGGAACTCGCCGACACCGGTGAGCACCTTCATCCGGCCGCGCGCCGAGGGGTAGGTCGGTGCGATCGGGGTGGCACCGGTCAGCGACTTCCACTGGTGCGGGTAGAGACTGACCACGGTCCGCGTCTCGGTGCCCTCGCGCGGGGTGGTGGTGAAGGTGTAGCGGGTCTCCACCCGGCTGGTCGACTGGTTGTAGGTGTAGCCGACCCGGGTGCCGGTGACGTGGGCGTGCGCGTACTGGCCGTAGGTGGTGGCGAGTTGGGCGCGGGCCGTGGCGTCGGTGGTGGCCGGGAGCAGGGCGACCGAGAAGTAGCCGCGTCCGGCGAGGTTGGAGCTGATCCGGGTACCGCTCACGGTCCAGGTGGCGCCGGACGGCGCGTACGCGACGTAGTCGTGGCCCCGGACGCTGAAGCTGATCCGGCCGGCGCTGTTGGAGAAGACCGTGAAGCCGCCGCCGTTCGCGTTGATCACCGCGTCACCGCCGGTGGTGCGGAAGTACGCGAACGGCAGGCCGTGCCCGATGGTGGCGCGCAGGGTGCGGGTGCCGTCGCTCCAGTACGGGGTGACCGTCCAGTCCGTCCAGTCGGCGACCCGGACGAGCGGTGCGGCGAGGCCGGCCACGCCGACCCGGATGTCCTCGACGTAGGGGTACTTGTACTCGCCGACGCCGGTCGCGGTGCCGCTGATGGCGGCCACGGACTCGGCGGAGAAGCCGAGCCCGTCGGTGACCGGCCGGTAGGAGGCCGGGTGGGCGTGCAGCGGCTCGCTGAACGAGCAGTTCAGCCGCTTCCACAGCAGCGAGGACCACCAGTCGTTGGTGGGGATCGGGCCCGGCGGCGCGTCGGCGGTGGCGAACTGCCGAGGGTTGGTGGTCATGTCGCCGCAGCCGCTGGGCAGCGGGCCGACGGGGGTGGTGGTGTAGCTGCCGGCGCCGACGGGCGCGGCCTGTGCGGGGGAGGTGGCGGTGACGGCCAGCCCGCCGAGGACGAGGGCTGCTGCGGCGGTGGCGGCCAGCAGCCGATGACGGGTACGGCGTGGGACGGGAGGTCGCATCTTTCCTCCATGGCGCGCCGGTCGGCGGCGCGTTTCGTCGTCGTTTGGGGGGTTGGTTCCATGAGAGAGCGCTCTCTCGTTGTTACGCGACGGTAGTTCACCGGCACGACCTGCGTCAATGTGTCGGACTGATGAAATGCGGATGACGCCGGACGGGACGTCTCCGGCTCAGCGCGCCGGCGGCCGCTCCGGGCAGCCGTTCTTGCGGTGCCAGGCCGCCACCTTCGCCGCCGGCTCGCGGTTGCCACCCTTACGCCACGAGTCGAGGTACGGCGCCGGCCAGATCACGCCCCGGCGGATCCACCAGCCGTCCTCGCCCAGGCACGGCGGGGAGATGCCGAAGTGCAGGTGGCACACGTTGTTGGCGTTGCCGGTCCGGCCCACGGTGCCGAGCTGCTGCCCGGCGCGTACCCGCACGCCCGGCGCGATGTCGTCGGCGATCTCGGTCAGGTGCGAGCCGTAGTAACGCACACCGTCGTCACCGAGCACCGACACCGACAGGCCACCGTTGTACGGCCCCTGCGGCCCCTGCTTGTCGTACCGGTCCCGGCGGCTGACCTCGCCGATCGTGCCGTCGGTGACCGCCACGAAGGGTTCGCCGCAGTCGGCGAAGATGTCGGTGCCCGGGTACGCCGAGTGGGTCGGGTGGTAGGCCACCTTCGTCGCGCGTACCGGGAAGACGTGCCGGAGCCCGGCGCGGGTCGGACTCGCGGTCGCCGCCGGCTGGTCCGCGGTGTCCGGCGTCGCGCCGGTCGGTGCCGGCGCGGCCGGTGGCGGTGCCGCCTCGCCGGTGATCGGCGGTGCGGGCGAACCGGTCGGCGGCACCACGCGCGGGGGAGGGGGCGTCCCGCAGCCGGTGGCGGCGAGCATCGGCACGAGCAGCAGCGCGGCGTACGCGCGACGGCGCCCGATCGTCAGCGAGACCATCGGGCCATCCTGACAGGTATCGCCTACGGTGGGTGGACGACGTCCACGCGTGGGAGGAGTGGCAGGGATGATGCCGTACAGCCCCTCGGGCCTCTTCCCGTCGGGGCGTCCGCCGCGCCCCACCTATCGCGAGCCGCACCCGGTCAGCGGTGCCGGTGTCGCGTCGGGAGCGGTCGGCGCGCTCGCCTGGCTGGGCCTGTTCGCCCTACTCGGACGCAGCCTCGCCGGGTACGCCTGGTGGACCCTGCTCGCCGGTGGCGTGGCCTGGCTTGCCGCCCTGGTGCTGGTCCGCTTCGGCGACCGGGGAGCGGCCGCCGGCATCGCGATCGTCACCGCCGGAGGCTGGAGCATCGCCACCGTCGCGGTCGTCACCCGCTGGGCGGCCAGCGGCGACTGGCCGCTCTGGTAGCGCGGACGCCGGACCCGGCGCGACGGTGTCGAGCAGCGGCGACGGCCGCCACCGGCGGTGACTGCGCTGCGTTGTTGTGCAGGCACCGAAACCCGTCTTGACTCGGCCGCCGTGACTCGGCACGCTCCCGGTATGGCCTGGACCACTCCGCGGCTCGATCCGGATCGCAGCCGTCGCCGCATGCAGCTCCTGGCGCAGTTGGCGGACGCCCGCTCGGTGCGCGAACGCGAGCGGCCACAGCGGGCACGCACCGAGCGGCTCCGCCAGCTGATCGCCACCCGCCGTCGCCTGACCGGCTGACCGGCGCCCGTCACTTTCCCCAGGAATGACCGGCCCTTCGGGGCGTTGACCGGTCGCCTGCCGACCCGACCGGCTAACGTGCACGCGTAACGGGTCGGCGTGTGCTGTGCCGAGGCTACTTGGGGGAACCGTGTCGTACTTCGCTGCGGCCGTCGTGCGCGAGAAGGGCGGCTGGACGGCCGCTGAGCTGAGTCTGCGGGGGGCCGCCGACGTCGACGAGGTGGCCGAGCGTCTCCGTGACCTCGCCCCCGACGCGGACCTGTCGCTGTTGTTCGTCGAGGCGGACGACACCTACCTGGTCATCCTCCGCCTGGACGAGGGCGAGGACCTGCGGGTCTTCGGCTCCGACTCGGCGTACGCCGAGGAGTCCCGGCTGGGCGGCCTGCTGGTCGGAGACCTCAAGACGTCGGTCACCGGGCTGGACGACACCGAGGAGGTACGCCCGGCGGCGACCAGCGGTGGCGACGACAACGAGCAACCCGCCGTCGACCCGGAGGCGGACCCGGTCGGCGAGGCGGATCTCCTCACCGACCTGGGCATCCCCGCGCAGCGGCTGCTCGCGCTCTGCGCCCACGAGGGCATGATGCCCGCCGACGTCACCGCCGAGGTGTGCCAGGTGCTCGGCTGCGTGGACGACGTCGAGGAGTTGCGTGAGGTCTGAGCCCGTCGAGGGTGCGCCGGGGTCCGGCGGCGGTGGACCGGTCGACGCGACCGACCCGGCACTGGAGACGGTCCGGCCCGGCCAACCCACTCCCGGCGCGGTCGGCCGGGTGGGGCCGGGAGCGCACGAGGCGCTCGCCGACCTGACCGGCACTGGCCGACGACAGCGGCACGAACTCTGGATGCGTCGGGCGCTGGAGATCGCCGTGACCGGTGCTGCCGTTCCGGCTGCCGGCGTCGCACCCGTCCCGGTCGACGCCGATGCGGCCGTACCGATCGACGATGTGCCGGTGGGCGCGGTGCTCTACGGGCCCGACGGCGCCGAGCTGGCGATCGGCCGCAACGAGCGGGAGCTGACCGGTGACCCGACCGCGCACGCCGAGGTGCTGGCGCTGCGCCGGGCCGCGCAGCGGCTGGGCCGGTGGCGGTTGGACGGCTGCACGCTGGTGGTGACCCTGGAGCCCTGCACCATGTGCGCGGGCGCGTTGGTGCTGGCCCGGGTCTCGACCGTGGTCTTCGGCGCGTGGGAGCCGAAGACCGGGGCCGCCGGCTCGCTCTGGGACGTGCTCCGCGACCGCCGACTCAACCACCGCCCCGAGGTCTACGGCGGCGTGCTGGAGGCGGAGAACGCCGCCGTCCTGCGCGCCTTCTTCCGCTGACGCCACCGCGTATCGCGGACGGGGTGTGTGCTACCGCGTGTCGCGGCCCGGTCGGGCGCTGCGTGTCGCCGCTGATCCCTGTCGGGCGGTGCCGTCCGAGGCGTCAGGCCGAGGTCGGGCGGAGCAGCGTGTCAGCCACCGCCCGGGCCGCCTCCGTCCACGGTGTCGGGCGCATGGTCGCTGGGTCCACCCGGACGATGACCCGCCGCCCCTGGGCGTACGTGGTGGTGTCGTCGTCCAGGGAGTGGAACCGGAAGGCGTACACGGCGCTGCTGGTGCCGAAGTGTTCCAGCCAGAAGTGCACGGCGATCGGGCCGGTGCCGGTGACCGGCGCGCGGTAGGTGATGCTGAACTCGCGGACCGCATGGAACACGTCCGGCGTGGTGGCCCGTCCAGCGCGGTAGGCCACCCCCCGATCCGACCAGTACGCGGTGATCGCCCGCTCGAGCAGCAACGCGTACCGGGCGTTGTGCAGCAGACCGAGCGCGTCGAGGTCGTCGAAGTGCACCATGGGCTGCCCGACGTGGCCGTACGTGACGGCGGACTGGTCGGCGAGGGCGTGTGTCATCAGGGGCCTTCCGGTAGGAGGGTGGGATCGGGGCACAGCGCCCGCAGACGGGCCAGTACGCCCCGGCGGGCGTGTCGGTAGGTGGTGTCCGGGTCGAGCAGCCGCGAGCGCATCGCCGCCGCGATCCCGTACGCGTCGATCTCGTACGCCAGCAACGCGACGTCCAGGTCGGCGGGGAGTTCGCCCAGCTCGACGGCCTCCCGCACGAGCCGCTCCAGGAACTGTGTCCAGGCGGCGAAGACCTCGGCGAGGCGATCCCGGACCGCTCCGGGCCGGGCGTTGAACTCGAACTCGGTGGTGGCGAAGAAGCAGCCGCCGGGCAGCACCCGCGCGGTGTAGAAGTCGATCCGCGCCTCGTGCAACGCCCGGATGCGGCGTACGCCCCGGGGCGCGCGCAGGGCCGGCGCGACGATCCGTTCCTGCCACTGCGCGACCGCCCGGTCGATGGTGGCGAGTTGCAGGGCCTCCTTGGACCGCCAGTGCGCGAAGAGGCCGGACTTGCTCACGCCGAGGGAGTCGGCGAGGTGCCCGAGGGAGAGGCCGTCGAGCCCGTTGGCAGAGGCCAGGCTGACAGCGGCGTCCAGCACTGCGGTGCGGGTGCGCTCGCCCCGGGCGAGCCGGCCGTCGACGGTCATACGGCGACCCTACTAAAGAAGACCGACCGGTCGTATTTATTTATGTGGTGACCATCGTCACCGGCCCTGACGTGCCGCGTCCCGCCACCGCGAGGCGGTGACGGGACGGTGGATGCGGCTGCCGCAGTGCTGGCGCTGGCGGCGGTGCTGACGGCAGCGGCGCTGGATGCGGCGGCGTCGGATGCGGCGGCGCGGTGTTCAGGCGATGATCGTGTCCAGCGCGATCTCGACCATCTGGCTGAACGTCTGCTCACGCTCCTGCGAGGTGGTCTTCTCGCCGGTCTTGATGTGGTCGCTGACCGTCAACAGCGTCAACGCCCGCGCCTTGAACCGCGCGGCGATCGTGTACAGCGCGGCCGACTCCATCTCCACCGCCAGCACGCCGTACTGCGCCAGGCTGTCGTAGAGGTCCGGCCGGTCGGTGTAGAAGGCGTCCGCCGCCAGGATCGGCCCCACCCGCATCGCCACGCCGCGCCGCTCGGCCACCTCCACCGAGGTACGCAGCAGCCCGAAGTCGGCCACCGGGGCGTAGTCGATCAACCCGTCGAACCGCATCCGGTTCATGTTCGAGTCGGTCGACGACCCGATCGCCGCGATCACGTCACGCAGCTTCAGGTCCTCGGTCAGGGCACCGCAGGAGCCGACCCGGATCAGCGACGTCACGCCGTACTCGTTGACCAGCTCGTGCGCATAGATCGAGGCCGACGGCATGCCCATCCCCGAGCCCTGCACGGAAACCTCGACACCGTTCCAGCGCCCGGTGAAGCCCAACATCCCCCGAACCGTCGAGTAGCAGGTCGCGCCCTCGAGGTAGGTCTCCGCGATCCACTTGGCCCGCAGGGGGTCACCCGGCATCAGGACCCGCTCGGCGATCTCGCCCGGCTTCGCGCCGATGTGCGTACTCATGGCAGAGATCCTGCCAGGCCCACCTGCCCGGGACCGGTTCGGCGTCGGAACCGACAGTCCTGTACCCTCGTCGGCGGTGGCGTGTCCGAGTGGCCTAAGGAGCACGCCTCGAAAGCGTGTGAGGGTTTACGCCCTCCGCGGGTTCAAATCCCGCCGCCACCGCTCGTGAACAGCGAGAACGCCCGGTCGATCCGCAGGGATCGGCCGGGCGTTCCGCTTGTGGTCTCAGTTTCGGTCTCAGTCGGCTTGGTCGAGCCGCGCAAGCTGGTTGAATAGCCCACCATGCCCGCCGAGTCGCCTGGGCGGGCATGGTGGCCGAGCCGGAGCTAGGCCGGGGGAATCACTTGCCGGACTTGTTCTTGGTCGGGTCGACCAGCTTCGACGGGCCGCCGTTCGGAGTGGGCGGCATCCGGTGGCCCTTCGGCACGGTCACCTCAGGGCCACCCTTGACCGGCTTGTACTGACCGCTTTTGGGAGCGGGGGTGCCCGGGTTGACCACCACCGGCTTCGCAGCCGGGCGGGCGGCGGGCTTGGCAGCCGGGCGGGCGGCGGGCTTGCTCGCCCCCGACGACGGCTTCGCGGCCTTGTTCGCCACTTGCTCTCCTTTTGGTTGAGCACGGCGGGCAACCTGCGGAGAATTTCACTCCTCTGAGGTCTCGCGTGAGACATCAGCCGGTGATAACGTCGCCGGTCTACTGCCAGGTAGAAACGACGACGACCCGGTAGGGCTGCCCGGAGAACCGGCACCCTGCCGGGTCTTCATGCTGTCTTGCTCGGGTCACCGTACTCGGCGGTCGGGTAGGCAGCAAGAAGGTCATCGCCTCAGAGTGGCAGATATTGTGGTGCCGGAAGAATGTCGTACCCACATGTAGTGGGTCTCGGGTCGGGCCGTGGCCTGTGGATAACGGCGCGACGGGCGGCGCTTCGCACACCTGTTCCATTTGGAGAAACCCCTGCTTGGGGGTGGTCAAGCCATCGATGAGCCGGGATGAATTTTGTTCTGGGGCCTGTGGAGGGTGATGTGGGTATGTTGTGCGCCGACCCTTTCGGCCTGTGGATACTTCGGTCGATCGCATTGATGGGCGCAACTTTCGATGCGGCTTTTACGGCGCGTCTAGGCCAAGTCAGGCAAAAGCCGTGATAGCGGCTCGGAGTCGACCGGCAGTTCGCCGGCCGACCCCGAACGCGGAAGGATCTCTCGCCGAGATGGGCTAGCCGGACCCACCGGCTAGTGCCGTGACCACGAACGTTCACGGTGTTGGATGACACGCCGTCTGGCCTGTCGGCCGGGTGGCGTCGTGGCGGTCAGGCTGTGGC
>NZ_JBITKL010000050.1:0-19454 GCF_044460945.1 Micromonospora sp. NPDC049903 | reverse complement strand
GTTCGTCCTGAGCCAGGATCAAACTCTCCAACAAAAACCTATTGGAAAAGCAAACCCCAGCAACAAAATGTTGCCAAAGGAATCCCCACCAACCCAAAAGTTGGCACGGGGCATCATAAAACAATTTGGCACTGGCTTATCAAGCACCCTGTTGAGTTCTCAAAGAACAACCACACACCACACTCGATCCGGCTTTGGCCTGACCGCGTCTGGGGCAACCGCTCCAAACTATCTGAGCCGCTCTCGTAGTGCAACCTGAAGATTCAGGCTTTTACTTCGTAGCTTGCTCGGGTCCGCGCTGACGCACGCCCATCGGGCGGTCGTTTCTGTCGCGGGAAGCGGCAAGACCGGCCGATCACCATTCCCGGCGACCCGCCCGGCTCCCTGCCGGCTTCGAAACTCTACCCGGTCGGCTTCGCGATCGCAACTCCGTCTCATGGAGCCTTTCGCACCGCCCGGTCTCAGTCTCAGATCGACTACGTCGATCCGGTCCTGGCGCCCGTTGTCGGCCGGTTTGCCCCGGCCTTCCCCGTGCAGAGAGAAAGTTACGCGGACGTCCCGGAGAAGGCAAATCAGGGTCTGTCGATGGTGACGATCGCTCGCGGGTCTCCCCCGTCGTCACGCGACCACCTGCGGTGGAACCTGTCCTGTCGGCGCCGACCGTGGCAGGCCCGGACGTGCCAGAGTGTCTGGCATGGATGACGTGTCCCGGCCCGCCAGTCCGGTCCTCGCCGAGGACGCGCTGCTCGGGCTCCTCCTGCCGTTCTGGCAGCTGATCATCGGTGCGTTCGTGCTGTTCGCGGTGGTGGCCTCGATCGGGCGACTGGTGCGGCGCGGCCCGTCGCGGATGAGCACCGCGCTGCTGGTGACCGCAGCCGCTATCGCCGGCTTCGCGCTGGTGGGCGTCCTGCTACAGGGATAGCGACGGTCACATCCGTCGGTTGGCCAGGCTCGGCAGCTCGGCGCGGATGCGCGCCAACCGGTCCAGGTCGAGATCGGCCACCGCGAACCCCGGGCCGTCAGGCACCTGGGACAGCACCGAACCCCAGGGGTCGACCACCATGCTCCGGCCGTAACAGGTACGGGCTGGTTCGTGGTCGCCGGTCTGGCCGGCCGCCGCGACGAAGCACTGGTTCTCGATCGCGCGAGCGCGCAACAACACCTCCCAGTGGTCGCGGCCGGTGTGCATCATGAACGCCGCCGGCACCACCAGCAGGTGTGCACCCCCATCGGACGCGAGCTGCCGGTACAGCTCCGGGAACCTCAGGTCGTAACAGATCGACAGGCCGACGCGTACGCCCTCGACGTCCACCACCACCGGTCGGTCACCGGGGGCCACGGTGGCCGACTCCCGGTACGAGACCCGACCGGGAATCTCCACGTCGTACAGGTGGATCTTGCGATAGCTGGCGGCAAGCGTGCCGGACCTGTCGAAGACCAGCGTGGTGTTCCAGGTGTGCTCGGGATCCGGGCCGGACTCGTGGAAGGAGCCGGCGATCAACCAGATGCCGCGTCGGCGGGCGACGTCGGCGAAGAACCGACCGACCTCGCCGTCGACCGGCTCCGCTGCGGGCATCCCCGCCGACGGGCCGAGATAGTCGACGTACTCGGGGAGGAGCACCAGGTCGGCGCCGGCATGGGCCGCGCGGTCGATCAGGGCCTCCGCGGCGACCAGGTTCGCCTTCCGGTCGTCCCGAGAGTTCAGCTGGCAGACAGCGACGCGCATGTCTGCCAGCGTACGACCGAACTGCCGTCGATGGCAGCGCGAGAGCCTGGCACCGGCCGACTCAGGCCGACTTCTCCTCGCGCTCGCGCCGCGCCCGACGGCCGGTGAACTCACGCGGCACGATGGTCGGGTTCACGTTCTCCAGCACCGCCTCGCGGCTGATGAGCACCCGGGCGGCGTCAGGGTTGCTGGGCACCTCGTACATCACGGAGAGCAGGACCTCCTCCATGATCGCCCGTAGGCCACGGGCGCCGGTGCCACGCAACATCGCCTGGTCGGCGATCGCCTCCAGCGCCGGGTGCTCGAACTCCAGCTCGACGCCGTCCAGCTCGAAGAGGCGCTGGTATTGGCGGACCAGCGCGTTGCGGGGCTCGGTGAGGATGCGGACCAGCGCGCTGCGGTCCAGGCTGCGCACGCTGGTGATCACCGGGAGCCGGCCGATGAACTCGGGGATCAGCCCGAACTTGAGCATGTCCTCCGGCATGACCTGGCTGAAGATGTCGTCGGTGGACCGCTCGGAGACGGCCCGGAGACGGGCGCCGAAGCCGGTGCCGCCGTGACCGGTACGCGCCTCGATGATCTGGTCCAGCCCGGCGAAGGCACCACCGCAGATGAACAGCACGTTGGTGGTGTCGATCTGGATGAACTCCTGGTGCGGGTGCTTCCGACCGCCCTGCGGCGGGACGTTGGCAACCGTGCCTTCGAGCATCTTGAGCAGCGCCTGCTGCACACCCTCGCCGGAGACGTCCCGGGTGATCGACGGGTTCTCCGACTTCCGGGCGATCTTGTCGACCTCGTCGATGTAGATGATCCCGGTCTCGGCACGCTTGATGTCGTAGTCGGCGGCCTGGATCAGCTTGAGGAGGATGTTCTCCACGTCCTCGCCGACGTAGCCGGCCTCGGTGAGGGCGGTGGCGTCGGCGATGGCGAACGGAACGTTGAGCATCCGCGCCAGCGTCTGGGCCAGGTGGGTCTTGCCGCACCCGGTCGGCCCGAGCAGAAGGATGTTCGACTTGGCCAGCTCGACGCCGTCGTTACCGGCGCCCGGTGCGCCGGCCGCCTCGGCCTGGATGCGCTTGTAGTGGTTGTAGACCGCCACCGCGAGCGCCTTCTTGGCCTGCTCCTGCCCCACGACGTAGTTGTCGAGGAACTGGCAGATCTCCATCGGCTTGGGAAGCTCTTCCCACTTCACCTCGCCGGACTCGGCCAGCTCCTCTTCGATGATCTCGTTACAGAGATCGATGCACTCGTCGCAGATGTAGACCCCAGGGCCCGCGATGAGCTTCTTGACCTGCTTCTGCGATTTACCGCAGAAGGAGCACTTGAGTAGGTCGCCACCGTCACCGATCCGTGCCACCTACGTTCTCCCTGCACTCATCGGCCGGAGCCCCGGCCACGACCTGCGGATGCTTCCGCTCCGCCCGTCTTCTTACCCCGCCGGTCACCCGGCTAAGTCGTACGGACCCGACGTTACCCGCTGTCGGAGCTTTCTCCGACCCCCAAAACGGGTGTGTCAGAGGCCGGCGGGCGACAGACCCCGCCGACCTCTGACGTGGTACCGGTCAGCCAGCCGAGTTGGCGGCCAGCAGTCCCTTCTTGCGGCTGGTGAGGATCGTGTCGACCAGCCCGTACTCGCGGGACTCCTCGGCCGTCATGATCTTGTCACGGTCGATGTCCTTGCGCACCAGGTCGACCGCGCGGTTGCAGTGCCGGGAGAGCATCTCCTCCAGCTGGGTCCGCATCCGCAGGATCTCCCGGGCCTGGATCTCGATGTCCGAGCCCTGCCCGTAGCCGCCCTCGGTGGCCGGCTGGTGGATGA
Source organism: Micromonospora sp. NPDC049903 (assembly GCF_044460945.1). Taxonomy (NCBI): domain Bacteria; kingdom Bacillati; phylum Actinomycetota; class Actinomycetes; order Micromonosporales; family Micromonosporaceae; genus Micromonospora; species Micromonospora sp. NPDC049903. The sequence continues at coordinate 15,909 of NZ_JBITKL010000050.1, read as the reverse complement.
TGATCCGCGAGTTCGGCAGGGCCATCCGCTTGCCGGGGGTACCCGCCGCCAGCAGCACGGCGGCGGCGGACGCGGCCTGGCCCAGGCACACGGTCTGGATGTCCGGCCGGACGTACTGCATGGTGTCGTAGATCGCCGTCATGGCGGTGAACGAACCACCGGGCGAGTTGATGTACATGATGATGTCCCGGTCGGGGTCGGTCCCCTCCAGGGTGAGCAGCTGGGCCATCACGTCGTTGGCCGACGCGTCGTCCACCTGGACGCCGAGGAAGATGATCCGGTCCTCGAAGAGCTTGTTGTACGGGTTGGACTCCTTGACCCCGTACGACGTGCGCTCCACGAACGACGGCAGGACGTAGCGGTTGTGCACGGCCGCGAACTGTGGCGGCAGGCTCAGGTCGGTCATCGTCTGCTCCTCGATCAGCTCAGGGTCCCGGCGCCCTCGGGAACCTGGGCGGCCCCGGTGATCACCTTGTCGATGAAGCCGTAGTCCACGGCCTCCTGGGCGGTGAACCAACGGTCGCGGTCCGAGTCCGCCTCGATCTGCGCCGGGGACTGGCCGGTGTGGGAGGCGACCCGCTCCTGGAACATCCGCTTGGTGTAGAGCATCTGCTCGGCCTGGATCGCGATGTCGGCCGCGGTGCCGCCCATGCCGCCGGAGGGCTGGTGCATCATGATCCGGGCGTGCGGGAGGGCGTAGCGCTTGCCCTTGGTGCCCGCGCAGAGCAGCAGCTGGCCCATGGAGGCCGCCATGCCCATCGCCACGGTCGACACGTCGTTGTCGATGAACTGCATGGTGTCGTAGATGGCCATACCCGAGTAGACGGAGCCACCGGGCGAGTTGATCCAGAGGTTGATGTCGCGGTCCGGGTCCTCCGCAGCGAGCAGCAGCAGCTGCGCGCAGATGCGGTTGGCGACCTGGTCGGTCACCTCGCTGCCCAGGAAGACGATCCGCTCCTTGAGCAACCGGTTGTAGACCGAGTCGTCGAGGTTGCCAATGGTGTCACCGCCACGGGCGTCGATCGCCCGGAGCGGCTTCGCTGGGATGTGCATGTCGGTCATGGCAGCCCTTCGCTCTCCGTACCGTCGTGTCCGACACTAACCGCTGCACCGGGCGGCAGAGTCCCGGTCCGGGCACTGTTCGCTCTCAGCGCAGGACCCCCGCAAGGCGTACCCGGTAAAGGAATCGGGCCACCACCCACCGCTACCGGCGGACGGTGGCCCACCCCCGCGATCAGTGCTCGTGCGCGTGCTCCTGCTCGCTCGCCTCACGGAGAGCGTCGAGGCTCACCTCGTTGCCGGCCGAGTCCTTGATCTTGACGCGCTCCATGACCGAGGCGAGCGCCTTGCCCCGCCGCACGTCGCCGTAGACCGCGCCGGCCGTGCCGGAGCGGACCAGCTGGTCGTAGTACTGCTGGGGGGCCATGCCGGCGCGCTGGGCGCGGTGCACGATCTCGTGGCCGAACTCGTCGTCGGAGACCTGGGTGTCCTCGGCGTCGGCCAGGGTGTCGAGCAGCAGCTGGACCTTGACGCCCTGGGTGGCAGCCTCGGTCAGCTCGGCGTCGATCTGCTCCTCGGTCTTCTCCTCGGCGGAGAGGTAGTCCTCCATCGAGGCGCCGATGCGCTCAAGCTGGTCGACCATCGCCTGCTTGCGGCTCTCCACCTCGTCGCGGATGACACCCTCCGGCGCCGGCACGTCGGCGACCTCGACGAGCTGCTCGAGGGCCTTGTCCCGGGCGGCGTAGATCTGCTCGACCCGCTTGCCCCGGGTGACCCGCTCACGCAGGTCGTCGCGCAGCTCACCGATGGTGTCGAACTCGCTGGCCAGCTGGGCGAAGTCGTCGTCCAGCTCGGGCAGCTCCTTCTCCTTGACCGTACGCACGGTCACCGCCACGTCCGCGTCCCGACCGGCGAAGTCGCCACCGACGAGCTGGGTGGTGAAGGTGGTGTCCTCCCCGGCGGAGAGGCCGACCACGGCCTCGTCCAGGCCCGGCAGGAGCTGCTTGCTGCCCACCTCGTGGGAGATGTTGCTGGCCGAGCCGCCCGGCACCTCCTCGCCGTCGACGGTCGCCCGCAGGTCGATCTGCACGTAGTCGCCCTCGGCGGCCGGCCGCTCCACGGTCTTGAGGGTGGCGAAGCGCTCGCGCAGGCTCTTCACCTGCTCGTCGATCTCGCTGTCGTCGATCTTGAGCTCGTCGACGGTGACCTCGATGCTGGCCAGGTCGGGCAGGGTGATCTCCGGCCGGACGTCGACCTCGGCGGTGAAGTTGAGCGAGTCACCGTCGTTGAACTCGGTGATCTCCACCTCGGGACGACCCAGGGTCTTGAGGTCGTGCTCGCGGACCGCGCTCAGGATGTTCTGCGGGATCGCCTCCTGCACTGCCTCGTTGAGCACGGTGCCCCGGCCGACCCGCTGGTCGATGATCGCGGACGGGACCTTGCCCCGGCGGAAGCCGGGAATCTGGATCTGCTGACCGATCTCCCGGTACGCCTTCTTGAGGCTCGGCTCGAGCTCGACGAACGGCACCTCGATGGCGAGCCGCACGCGCGTCGGGCTCAGAGTCTCGACGGTGCTCTTCACAGGCGTACTCCTTGACGGATCTCGGTTGTCTCTGGGCGCTCTTACAGCCCATAGAGTGTAGGCGAGCCGGCACGGCGGGCCGGCAGCGCCCGGGAACCGCACGAACGGCAGGACCCGGAACGGTGACCGGCGCCCGGGACGACCCGGCCGCGAGCGGCAGTCGGGGTGGCGGGATTTGAACCCACGGCCCCTCGCTCCCAAAGCGAGTGCGCTACCAAGCTGCGCCACACCCCGTGGCGACGTGCAGTCTATGCCGTCGGTCCGACAAAGGGATGCCGGGGCATCACCCAACGCGCCGAACGGGATAAACAGGAAATAAAGGCCGGGATCGCCCATCGTCGGCGATCCGCGCGCCGCGCCTGACGGCCGCGCGGACGCCGCGCCGGATACGGCCGCGCGGGGCAGACGCGCATTGGGTACGCTGTCGGCGCGCCCTGATCCGTCGGGGCGTACGCGGGCGTAGCTCAATGGCAGAGCTTCAGTCTTCCAAACTGACGGTGCGAGTTCGATTCTCGTCGCCCGCTCCAGCACCACCGGCCCAGGTCAGCGGCGTGATTGCCCAGCCTGGGCCGCTGCCGTTCTAGCCCGCTTTGGGTTGGTGAGCTGGTCGATCAGAGCCGCCCGCATCGTGGCGCGGCGTCACGGCCGGGCTGTTCACATGCCAGACGTCGGCAGGTGTGCGCCACCGCTACCGTGATGCCCGTGACGATCCACGAGGCGGACGCAACAGCCGTAGACCTCCTGCTCGCTACCGCCGCTGTCGCCCTCGTCGGGTGCGCCGCCTGGCTGGCCGTCCACAGCCGACATAGGTCAACGGTGCGACTGTTCGGACGGACGATGCATCACCCCCGCCTATGGGCCGCAGGGGCAGCATGCATGGGCTTCTACGCGTTGCTGGGGCTGGGAAACCTGACCGAGGTCACTCCCAGCACGTGGCGTACTCCGAGCCAGTGGGTCGGCACCGTGCTCCTACTCGGCGCGTTGGCCCTCATGGTCACCTACTGGGTCCGTGAACATCGGGCCCGGCGTCGGAACGGTCCTGAGCATCACGTGGGGCTCTGACGAGCGCGGGCGAGCGATCGTCGATGTCAGGTGGCTCGGCCGGTGTCAGTTCCGGTCGGGGCTGGCGTCGTTCTTGGTGTGGCGGTGGGCGGCCATCCAGGTGGTGGCGAAGTCGACGAGCGCCCGTTGGGACATCAGGCGGGCCGTGGCGTTGCCGACCCGACCGATCGTCGCCGCGCCGGTGGCCTCGAAGTCGTCGCCCAGGCGGACGAAGTCGCTCTCGTCGGTGACGATGTCGGCCCAGGTCGTCCAGCGGCTCGTGCCGTCCGGTTGGCGGACCGAGGAGCCGGTGGCGGCGCGTGGGGACGAGGGTTGCCGCCACTCGGCCAGGTGCAGCGAGGTGTTGGAGTCGTGTCCGCAGCCGAGCAGGAGGACTTTGCCGTCGCGTCGGTATACCGCGCCGAGCGGTGAGGTCTCGCCCAGGCCGTCGTCCGGGCGGTGTCCGGCCACGATCTCGGCGGCGTCCGCGCCGAGGGCGGCGAAGGAGAACTGCGGGTGAGTGCTGCGATGGGCGCCCGGCCAGGTACGCACCACCTCGGGGACGGCGCCCATCCAGCGGCTGGGCGTACGGGACGGGTCGAAGCCGGGGGTCTGCTCGCGGATCACCGGCCACCACGGCTCGGGTACGGGCGGATGCTGCCAGCCGGCCGGGTCCGTGTTGTGGGGTGTGTGCGTGGGTACGACGAGCGTGCCGTCCGGACCGAGCGTCGCCAGCAGGGCGTGCACCAGAGCCTCGATGCCTCCGGCGACGAACCCGAGGCTGCGGTTGGACGAGTGCAGAATCAGGACGTCACCCGCGTCGACCCCGAGGGCACGCAGGTCGGCGCTGATCGACTGGACGGTGTGCGGTCTCGCCTGGTCCATCGGACACAGTTTATGCCGGAACAGCAGTTCAGGCGGGGAGGAGCGGGCATGTCGGACGAACCGGAGCCGGGTCTGGTGCCGGAGCACCTGCGGCCGGAGCACGACGACCGGGAGTCGGTGCTGTTGACCGTCGACGGGGAACAGTTCCGGGTGAGTACGCAGGTTGGTCGGCCGGGGTCGTACGACTTCGACTGGCTCAGCGGGCCGCACGAGTACGGCTTCGGACTGACCAACTCGGGCGGGCTCGCGTTGACCCGGGACGAGTTGGTGCAGGCGATCCGGGAGTTCCTCGCCGAGATCGACCCGGCGACCGGCTACCTGGCGGAGTGACGGGCTCCGCCGAGACGGCACAGCCGACAGCAGTGCAGGTGCGGCGACGGTGACTCCGTGCGTCACCCGGAAGGCGACGAGTGCCGGAAGGCGCGGCCGGGTAGGCACCGGCCGTGACCTTCTCGATCGTGGCCCGCTGTCGGCGCACCGGTGAGCTGGGCGTCGCCGCGCTCACCGCCAAGCCCGGAGTCGGCAAGTTGGTGACCCATGTCCTCGCCGGTGCCGGGGCCGTGGCCACCCAGGCCGTGACCAACCCGATCCTGGCGTACGACGGCCTGCCGATGCTCGCCGAGGGCCGGTCGCCGCAGGAGGTGGTGGACGAGGTGCTGGCCCGGGACCCGGGTCGCGAGGTACGGCAGGTCGGCATGGTCGACAATCAGGGCCGCTCCTACGCCTTCAGCGGCGAGCGCACGCTGGACTGGTCCGGCCACCGGGTCGGGCCGGGCTACGCGGCGCAGGGCAACCGGCTGGTCGGGCCGGATCCGCTCGACGAGGTCGTGGAGATGTTCCTGGACAATCCCGACCTGGAGCTGGCCGAGCGGTTGCTGCGGGCGATCCAGCTGGGCGAGCAGGCCGGTGGCGACCGGGCGGGTTCGCGGTCGGCGACCGTCACGGTGATCGGCGACCAGCCGTACCCGCTGTGGGACCTGCGGGTCGACGACGCCGACCACCCGGCGAAGGAGCTGCACCGGCTGTTCGAGGTCTTCCACGACGAGATGGTGGAATCGATCCGGAAGCTGCCCACCCGGGAGGACCCGATGGGCGAGGCCGCCCGCGAGATCCTCGGCCGAACCTCCTGATCAATCCACACTCTTGGATATCTGGGTACCATCCTGGCTACCGTCGACGCCTCCACCGGAGAACCCGGACGGGGGCGCAGCCAGGAGGAGGATCCATGCCACTCCCCCGTCCGTTCCGGCGACGTCCGGCCGCCACCCGCGCGTCCCTCGCCGCCCTGCTCACCACCGCCGTCCTGGTCCCGCTGACCGGCATGCCGGCCGCCGGGGCACCGGCCACCGGCGAGATCAGGTACGCCGACGCGGCCACCGCCGTCGCCGGCAGCTACCTCGTCGTGCTCCGCGACGACGCCACGGCGCGTACCGGCGTCGCGCCCTCAGCCGTCGCCGACCGGCTGGCCGACCGGTACGCCGGACGCGTCGACCGGATCTTCACCGCGGCGCTGCGCGGGTTCGAGGTACGCCTGAGCGAGCCGGCCGCCCGTCGACTCGCCGCCGACCCGGCGGTCGCCTACGTCGAGCAGAACCGGATCGTGACGCTGGCCGACCCGGGGGTGCAGCTCAATCCGCCGTCCTGGGGACTGGACCGGATCGACCAGCGGAACCTACCCCTGGATGGGCGGTACGCGTACCCGAACACCGCGCCGGACGTGCGCGCGTACGTGATCGACACCGGGGTGCGGGCCACCCACCGGGACTTCGGCGGACGGGTCGGCACCGGCGTGGACCTGGTGGACGGCCTGCCGGCGGACGACTGCAACGGGCACGGCACCCACCTGGCCGGCACGGTCGGCGGCACGCTGCACGGGGTGGCCAAGCGGGTGCGGCTGCACCCGGTGCGGGTGCTCAACTGCGCAGGCAGCGGCAGCATCGCCCAGGTGATCGGCGGCGTGGACTGGGTGACCGCGAACGCCGTCCGCCCGGCGGTGGCGGTGCTGGCGCTGGGCGGTGCCGCGAGCAGCGCACTGGACGCGGCGGTGACCGCCTCGATCGCCTCGGGCATCACCTACGCGGTGACCGCCGGCAGCGCCAACGGCAACGCCTGCGCCTACTCGCCCGGCCGGGTGCCGGCCGCACTGACCGCCGCCGGCACCACGATCACCGACGCCCGGATGCCGTCGGGCAACTACGGCTCCTGCCTCGACCTGTACGCGCCGGGCGCGAACATCACCTCGACCTGGCACACCACGGACACCGCCACCGCCACCATCAGCGGCGGTTCACCGGCGACCGCGCACGTCGCCGGATGCGCCGCCCTCGCCCTCCAGGCCAACCCCGGGTGGAGCCCGGCGCAGGTCGCCACCTACCTGACCGGGCGGGCCACGGTCGGCGTGGTCGGCGGGGTGAGCAGCGGCACACCGAACCGCCTGCTCTACTGCGGTCCATGACGGGCCGGCGAGCGGTCGCGCAGCCCCGGGGCCTGCCGCGCATGCCCAGCGGGCGGAAAGCACGGACGGGTGCCGCGCGCCGGGGATGAACCGCGTCACGCCGGGTAAGCAGGCCGCCGTCCTGGTGGAGTGACGACCTCGGTCGCGGGCTGCGCGACCGCTTCCGGGCGGGTCGGCCGTACGGTCGGCCCGCCCGGTGTCCGCACGGTGTCCCGTCGCGACGTCGGGCTCAGCTGAACAGCCAGTTCCAGGCGTCCACGATCCACTGGGTCTGTTGCAGGTAGGCGATGCCCAGACCGGTCAGGAAGATCGCCGTGACCAGGTGCGCGCCCCGGGCGCTGCGGCGTACCCGACCGAGCTGCCGTTCCAGCACCAGCCGGCCGATCAGCCGGGTGAGCGCGAACAGACCGGCACCGACCAGCAGGCTCAGGATGAAGATCAGGAACGGGCCGACCAGGTCACCGCCGCCCGAGATCGCCCAGATCCCCCAGCACACGAACGCGACCAGCGCGCCGGCCGCACTCCACTCCCCGCCGCGCTTGAGCTGGGCCACGTGCCAGCTCAGCGGCCGACGCGGCGCGGGCTCGCCCGGCCAGCCGGTGCCGGTCGGCTCGTGGTCCACCACCGAGAACGGCTCGGTACGCGGCGCGCGGGCACCGACCGAGGCCACACCCCGCCGGTACGGGTCACGCTGGGCCGGAATGCCCGCATCGGACTGCGGCGGCACCTCGACGGTGCGCTCCGCCCACGGCTGCGTCTGGTCGGCCATGTCGTCGTTCCCTCCCCCTGGACCGGCGGCGGCCACCGGCCACCGCTGGAGACTTCGAGAGTAACGAGCGCGCAAATCGGTCGCCCGACCCGCGTCGATCAGCTAGACACGAGCGGTGAACACCTTCGCTCCCACCATCAGCACCGGCCGCCCCGAGGACTACGACGACATCGGCCGTTTCCTCGGCGTGCTCTTTCACCACGAGGTCGACTCCGAGGCCCACGAGACCGAACGGGCGATCTTCGAGCCGGAACGCGCCCTGCTGGTCCGCGACGGGTCGGAGTTGGTGGCCAGCGCCGCCGCGTACACCCGGGAACTGGGTGTGCCCGGCGGCGAGATGCCGGCCGCGCACGTCACGCTGGTCGGGGTGGCGCCCACCCACCGGCGGCAGGGCCTGCTCAGCGCGATGATGCGCCGGCAGCTCCGGGAGATCCACCACGCCGGGCGGGAGCCGGTCGCGGTGCTCTGGGCCAGCGAGGGGCGGATCTATCCCCGGTTCGGGTACGGCCTGGCCGCCCAACGATTGATGATCAACGGGGAGACCACCGAGCTTCGTCTGCCGGCGCCGACGTCGGACGAGGGTCGGCTCCGCCTGGACCGGCCCGCCGACCGGCAGGCCGACCTCGCGACGGTCTACGACCGGGTCCGCGGCGACCGGCCCGGCTGGTCGTCGCGGGACGAACGCTGGTGGCGGTACGTGCTGATGGACCCGAAATCGCAGCGCAGCGGCGCCACCGAGCTGCGGGTGGTGCTGCACGAGGGGCCGGACGGGGTCGACGGCTACGGACTGTTCCGCACCAAGAGCGAGTGGAACAACGCCGGGCCGAAGGGCGTGACCACGGTCGAGGAGGTGGTGGCGGCCACGCCGGCGGCGTACCGGTCGATCTGGCGGATGCTGCTCTCGATCGACCTGACGCGACAGGTCGTGGTGCGACGGGCGGCGGTGGACGAGCCGCTGCTGCGGATGGTGAACGAACCACGCATGCTCGTCGCTCAGATGAGCGACGCACTCTGGGTACGGGTGGTGGACGTGCCGACCGCGCTCGCCGCCCGGCGCTACGCCACCGACGTCGACGTGGTCATCGAGGTGGACGACGAACTGCTGCCCGAGAACACCGGCCGGTGGCGGCTGCGCGGTGGGCCGGACAAGGCGGAGTGCACCCGTACCGACGACCCGGCTGACCTCGCCTGCGACGTACGCTGCCTCGGCGAGCTGTTCCTCGGCGGCGTCGGCCTGGCCGCGCTGGCCGACGCCGGTCGGGTACGCGAGCTGCGCCCGGGAACGCTGGCCGCCGCCCCCGCCTTCGGCTGGCACCGCGCCGCGTCCGCCCTGGAGGTGTTCTGACGGCGGGTACGGTCAAGGGATGGCGGACGCGGAGCGACGACGGCGACGGCACCGGCATCACGGCGGGCTGGACACTCCTGTCGACGGCGGCACCACGGCGACCACCGCGAACGTGCACGACGGCGGAGAGCCGCCGCCGCGCGGACGGCGCGGCGGCGGGCAGGCCGAAGACGGCGAGCGTGGGCTACGCGGACTGGTCGGCTCCGGCTCGTCGCAGGTCAACGTGACCGCGGCGATGCGGGCCCGGGATGCCGCCCGGCCCACCGACGAGGACCTGGCCGAGGCGGCCGCCCGGATGGTCATCGTCCGCCGGAACTGGACCCCCCGCGACGAGCTGCCCCGCCGCTGACCGCACCCGGCGGCACTTCCAGGCCGACCGTTCTGCGGCATGGGCGAGTACGACCGGCCGACGTGACCGGTCGCTTGCTCAGGGGCCGACCGGCCGCAAGCTCAGGGCCCGACCGGTCGCTTGCTCAGGGAAGGTCGGGCAGCTCGCGGGTGCGCTCGTAGTCGGCCACCTGGGCGATCCGGCGGGCGTGCCGGTCGCTGCCGGAGAACGCGGTGGTGAGGAACGCCTCGACGATCGCGGTGGCCTCGTCCAGCGTGTGCTGGCGCGCGCCGACGGCGACCACGTTGGCGTCGTTGTGCTGCCGCCCGAGCTGCGCGGTCTCCACGCTCCAGGCCAGCGCCGCCCGGACCCCGGCCACCTTGTTCGCGGCGATCTGCTCGCCGTTGCCGGAGCCGCCGATCACCACGCCCAGGCTGCCCTCGTCGGCCACCACCCGGGTACCGGCGTGCAGGCAGAAGGCCGGGTAGTCGTCGTCCGGGTCGTAGGCGTGTGGACCCACGTCGACCACCTCGTAGCCCTCCTTGGCGAGGTGGTTGGCCAGGTGCACCTTCAGCTCGAAACCGGCGTGATCGGATCCCAGGTAGACGCGCATACCGGGCAGTCTGTCAGGCCCGCCGTGGCGCACCGAGCGGGGGCGGTGCCCCGACCCGCTAGGCGGGAGCCCGTGCCCCGGCCCGGCACGAAACCGACTCCTCGCCCGCCGCGGGGCGCCTGCCGTCCTTCGCCGGGAACGACGCCTCCCGTCCCCCAACGCACGACGTCCCCGCAACGCGCGTCGTCCCGCAACGCGCGCCGTCTTCTAACGCCATGCCGTCCCGCAACGCGCCTCGGCCCCGCCCGGCCGTGGCGACTGGGCGGGGCCGAAATCCCACGACTGCGGGCGGAGCCGAGGTCGCGTGACGACGGGCGAGGCCGAGGTCGCGTGACGACGGGCGGGCGGATTCCCGCTATGCGGGCGAGCCGGGGCCGGTCATGCCGTGACGACGGGCGGGATTGGGTGTCGCGTCAGGAACGGTCGGCAAGCTCGGCGACGACCAGGCCGCCGCGTGCCTTCGGGGTGAACCAGGTGCTCTTGCGCGGCATCTTCTCCCGAGCCAGGTTGACCGCAACGAAATCGTCCACGGTCACCGGCGCGACGAGCACGGCCAACTCGGCCCGGCCGGCCTCGACCTCACCGGTCAGCCAGCTCGCCGGGTAGTCACCGCCGACGTACGTGATCCGCTTGTCACCCGGGTCCAGCCCCAGGGCGTCGCGCAGCAGCAGCCGCTCGACCAGGGCGTGGTCCAGGTTCTCCAGCCGGTTGGCGCCGGTGTGCGGCAGCGTCACCGCGTACGCCCGACCGGGAAGCTGGAGCACGACGGTGCCGCCGGTGGTCGGGACCTCGGCCGGGCCGGTGACGTCGGTGACCTCGGCGCCTGCGGCGCGCAGCCGGTCGAGCAGCTCGTCGGGGGTGGTGGTCAGCTCGCTGACCAGGCGGTTGTACGGCTGGATGGCCACCGAGGCGGGTGTGGTCACGACCGCCAGGAAGCGCGGCAGTCCACCGGTCTGGGCGGCCAGGCTGCGGTGGTTGCCGTCGGCGACGACCAGTTCACCGCCGCCGGCCAGCGCGGTCAGCTCGTCCTGGCGCGGCCCCGGCCCGAGCAGCCAGATGGCGTGCGTGCGGCCGGCCTGGTCGGTGTCGGTGGCGGCGGGCGCACCGGCGGCGTCGGTGGCGGCGGCCAGGGCGGCGTGCAGTTCGTCGCCCCGCCCGGTCTGCAACAGCAGCACCGGCGAGAGCAGGTGACCCAGCGTCTCGGCCAGCGCGACGCGCTCGCGCACCTTCGCGATGAAGACGTCCTCGTTGCGGATGACCAGGCCCGGCTCGTCGGCGCGGGTGGAGATCTGGTCGGTGTCGACCATCGCCCACAGCCCGTACGCGGAGTCCTCACCGGGCGCGCTGATGCGGTAAAGCACCACCACCTGCTCGGCCGGCGTGTAGCTGCCGTCGGCCTTCGCCTCGGCCAGCCGGGTCACCGCATCCGGCAGGGCGTCGGCGAAGGACTTGCCGAGACTCTCCGGAGCCCGGTGCGGCATCTCGATGCCGAGGGCGCTGTGCGGGTTCGCCTCGATGATCGCGGTGATCTCCGCGTCGTCGGCGAACTCGTCGTAGTTCTGGGCGCCGGTGCCGCCCGTGGTGATCCAGGCCCGGTTGATCGGGTGCACGACCGTCATGTCCGCTGACGCTACCGGCGGCGATGACAGCCCCACCCGCCGACCCGCACTCCGTCCACCAGTTGGCGCAAGGAAGGGCACCTTATTAACGCCTCAGGTAGAGCAGGGGACCCTTGTTAACACTCAGGCTCGGTGCTCTGTTGATGCCGACCTCGGGCACCTGATGCCGACTGGCGGGTGCCGGACGCCGGCTGGCGCGCACCTGGTGCCGGTTGGGCATCGGGTGCCGGTTGGCGGGCATCGGGTGCCGGCTGGCCGGCGTCGACAGCGCGGCGGGTAGCCCGTTCCGGCCGTGGGCCCTGGTCGCGCAGGTCCCGATCCGGTGGCGTCAGGCGGGAGGTGGCGGGTACCCGGGCCACGCCCACCACACCCGATCCGGTCGGCACCCGGGCCAGGCCGTCGGCAGGGCCCTTCCTGGGGGCCGGCCAGCGGAGGTCGACCGCCTTCCGGTCCACGCCGCTCCCGCGTTCCTCCCACCACTGCAGGTCGTCGACGGGCGCACGGTGTTTGGCCATGGCTTCCTCCACGTGCTGCGGTGAGCGGCCGGCAGCCGTGACGGGCCGCCGGATCGCCGCTGCGGACACCTGGTCAAACGAGCCCACGAAGCCGGCGGTGACGCCAAGCCACCGGCAGTACGGCGGCGGCACCGGCGGCAACGCGGCGGCACCGGCGGGCACCGGTGTTTGTTGTTAAGAAGGGACCCCTGCTCTACCGGAGGCGTTAACAGGGGGCCCTTCCTTACACCTCAGTCGAAGATGGGGTCGATGTCGCGGCTGCGCTTGAGTTCGAAGAAGCCGGGCGTGCCGGCGACCAGCATCACGCCGTCCCAGAGTCGGCCGGCGGCCTCGCCCTTGGGGGCCGGGGTGACCACCGGGCCGAAGAAGGCGACCTGCTTGCCGTCCGGACCCGGGGCGTGCACCACCGGGGTGCCGACCTCGGTGCCGACCGGGCGCATCCCCGCTTCGTGGCTCTCCCGCAGGGCCGCGTCCAGGGTGGTGTCGTCGGCCGCCGAGGCCAGCGCCGGGTCCAGTCCGGCGTCGGTCAGCGCGGCGGCGTACAGTTCCGGGCCGCGCTCCTCCTTGCCGAGGTGGATCCGGGTGCCCATGGCGGTGTAGAGGTTCCGGACGGCGTCCGGGCCGTACCGCTGCGAGACGGCGATGCAGACGCGGACCGGACCCCAACCGGTCTTCATGATCTCCTGGTACGCCTCGGGCAGCTCCCGCCCCTCGTTGAGCACCGACAGGCTCATCACGTGGTAGCGGACGTCGATGTCACGGACCCGCTCCACCTCCAGCAGCCATCGGGAGGTGATCCACGCCCATGGGCAGATCGGGTCGAACCACATGTCGACACTGACACGCTCGTTCACGTTTAGGTCCCTTCGCAACGGAGATGCCGATTCGACCGGCCTATCACGCATCTTTACTCCGCACGGGTGCGATCGGCCGGTATTGGACCGCGTGACCTCGCCCACCGACGGCTCTTGACACATGGAAGACTCAGGCTCGGACCGGCCGTCACGAGCGGTCGACGGCTGAGGTGACCGTGACGTGCGGCGATAGTGGGATGGAGACGAACGTGCCGGGAGTGCGCAACCTGACACAGGTCGAGGCGACCGAGCGGGCCCGACTGCTCGACGTGACCGGGTACGACATCAACCTGGACCTGTCCAGCGCCGTACACGCGGCCGGTGGCCGCACCTTCCGATCGACCACCGAGGTGCGATTCCGGTGCAGCGAGCCGGGCGCCAGCACGTTCATCGAGGTCGCTGCGGACTCGGTACGCTCGGCGACGCTCAACGGCGACCCGGTCGACCTGACCGACTGGTCGGCCGAGAAGGGGCTGGCTCTGACCGGCCTGGCCGAGGAGAACACGCTGGTCGTCGACGCCGACTTCGCGTACTCCAGCTCGGGGCAGGGCCTGCACCGCAGCGTCGACCCGGTCGACGGCGAGACCTACCTCTACTCGCAGTTCGAGACCGCCGACGCGCAGCGCACGTACGCCTGCTTCGACCAGCCCGACCTGAAGAGCGTCTACACCTGGCACGCCACCGTCCCGGAGCACTGGAAGGCCGTCTCCAACATGCCGGTGGAGCGCGAGGAGGCGGCGGGTGAGGGGTGCAAGACCCTGCACTTCACCACCTCACCGCGGATGAGCACCTACATCACCGCGCTCTGCGCCGGGCCCTACCACGAGGTCCGGTACGTCCACGACGGCATCGACCTGGGCTACTTCTGCCGGGCCAGCATGGCGCAGTACCTCGACGCCGAGGACCTGAACCTGATCACGACGCAGGGCTTCGACTTCTTCCACGAGCAGTTCGGGGTGCGTTACCCGCTGCCCAAGTACGACCAGGTCTGGGTGCCGGACTTCAACGCCGGCGCGATGGAGAACTTCGGCTGCGTCACGCACGCCGAGTCGTACTACCTGTTCCGGTCGCAGGTGACCGACTACGAGTACGAGCAGCGGGCCAACACGATCCTGCACGAGCTGGCGCACATGTGGTTCGGTGACCTGGTCACCATGCGCTGGTGGAACGACCTGTGGCTGAACGAGTCGTTCGCCGAGTGGGCGAGCCACTGGTGCAACACGCACGCGACCCGCTTCACCGAGGCGTGGACGACGTTCCTGTCCATCCGGAAGAACTGGGGCTACCGGCAGGACCAGCTCTCCTCCACCCACCCGGTGTACTGCGAGATGCCGGACCTGGAGGCGGTCGAGGTCAACTTCGACGGCATCACGTACGCCAAGGGCGCCAGCGTGCTCAAGCAGCTCGTGGCGTACGTCGGTGAGGAGCCGTTCCTGGCGGGTCTGCGGGCGTACTTCGCCAAGCACGCCTGGGGCAACGCCACCTTCGACGACCTGCTCACCGAGCTGGAGACCGCCTCCGGGCGCAAGCTGCGCACCTTCGCCACCCAGTGGCTGGAGACGGCGCAGGTCAACACGCTGCGGCCGGAGCTGACCATCGGCGAGGACGGCACGTACCAGCGGGTCCTGGTCCGCCAGGAGGCGCCGCAGGGTCACCCGACGCTGCGGACCCACCGGATCGGGGTCGGCCTCTACGACCTCACCGACGGTCGCCTGGAGCGCCGCGAACGGTACGAGGTGGACGTCGACGGCGAGTCGACCGAGCTGACCGCACTCGCCGGGGTGCGGTCAGCCGACGTGCTGCTGCTCAACGACGACGACCTCACGTACACCAAGCTGCGCCTGGACGAGCGGTCGATGTCGACGGTGGTGCAGCACATCGCCGGCTTCGAGTCGTCGCTGGCGCGTGCGCTGTGCTGGACGGCCGCGTGGGACATGACCCGCGACGCCGAGCTGGCCACCCGCGACTACGTGGCGCTGGTGCTGGCCGGGCTGCCGGCCGAGCGGGACATCAACCTGGTCACCGCCACGCTGCGCCAGGTCAGCACCGCCATCACCTTCTACGCCGACCCGGACTGGGCGCCGACCGGCTGGGCCGACCTGGCCCGGACCGCGCGGACCGCGCTCGCCGCCGCCGAGCCCGGCAGCGGTTTCCAGCTGGCCTGGGCCCGGGCGTACGTCTCGGCGGCCCGCTCCGGGGAGGACCTGGCGGTCCTGCGCGGCTGGCTGGACGGCTCCGAGGTGACCACCGGGCTGACCATCGACACCGAGCTGCGCTGGAGCGTGTTGCAGTCGCTGGTCGCCAACGGTGTGGCCGGTGTGCCCGAGATCGAGGCAGAGCTGGCCAGGGACAAGACCTCCAGCGGCGAGCGGGAGGCCGCGTACGCGCAGGCTCTGCTGCCCACCGCGGAGAACAAGGCCGCGGTCTGGGCCCAGCTCACCGGGGCCGAGGCGCTGCCGAACTGGCGGAACCGGGCGCTGCTGCAGGGCTTCACCCACCCCACCCAGGTCGAGCTGGTCACGCCCTACCGGGACCGGTACTTCGACACCGTCGGGCAGGTCTGGGCGCGCCGGGACAGCGAGCCGGCTCAGGAGTTCGCCATGCTGGTGTATCCGGCGTACCTGGTCGACGACGACACGGTCGAGGCCACCGACGCCTGGTTGACGCAGGAGGGCCACCCGGGGCCGCTGCGTCGGCTGGTGGCTGAGGGCCGCGACGGTGTGGTGCGGGCGCTCGCGGCCCGCGCCCGGGACGCCCGCAGCGCCTGACCCCGTGACGTGGGGGGGGGCGGCCCGCCCCCCCCCCCCCCGGGGGGCCCCCCCCCCCCCCCGGCGGGCCCCCCCCCCCCCCCGCCGGGGCCCGGCGGGGGGGGCCCCGAAAGGGGCGGGGTTGGGACCGGAGCCG
>NZ_JBITKL010000049.1:0-20327 GCF_044460945.1 Micromonospora sp. NPDC049903 | reverse complement strand
GGTCAACGGCGTGGCCTGCGGCGGCGGTACCCCGCCGCCCACCACGACGCCGCCCCCCCCCCCCCCCCCCCCCCCCCCCCCCCCCCCCCCAACCCCCCCCCCCCCCCCCCCCCCCCCCCCCCCCCCCCCCCCCGGGGGGGCCCCCGCTGCGCTGTCCCCACCCCCAGGTTGATCAAGAAGTTTGCGTCTCCGAATCGCTCTTCGGGAGACGCAAACTTCTTGATCAACTTGACTGGTCGATGAGGGTGGTCAGGGCGTCCAGGATGCGGGTCAGGCCGAAGGCGTAGGCGTGGTCGGGATGGTAGGCGGCGTGCTGGGCGGTGCCGGCGGCGGCGCCGACGCGTACGGCGGTGGGGTATTGCTGCTCGTCGAGGACCTGGGCCAGTAGGGGGGCGTTCGCCGTCCACCACTGCTCGTCGGTCCAGGCGGTCTGCGCTCGGGCGGAGCGCGCCTCGGCCGCCGAGCGGGCCGCGGCCCGGACGAAGTCGAGGACGAAGGTCAACGCGGCGTCCCGGGTCACGTCGTCCAGGCCGGTGTCGTCGAAGGCGCGCAGCTCGTGCTCGTACTTGGCCATCAGGCCCGGCCCCAGCGGCGGGCGACCGGTGGCGACCTCGGCGGCCCAGGGGTGGGCGGTGAAGAGGTCCCGGTTGTCCTGCGCGAGCGCCGCCACCCGCGCCCGCCACGGCTGGTCGGAGAGGTCCGGCCGGGGCATGCCCGCGTAGATCGCGTCCAGCATCAGGTCGAGCAGCTCGGCCTTGCCCGGCACGTACGTGTAGAGGGTCATCGGCGCCACGCCGACGGCCTGGGCGAGCGCCCGCATCGTCACCGCGTCCAGCCCTTCGGCGTCGGCCAGCGCGATGGCGGCCATCACGATCTCGTCCAACGAGCGGCCCTGGCGGGGGCCGCGGCGCGGGGGGTCGGCGTCGGGCTGCCGCCAGAGCAGGCGCAGGGTGTGGGCGGGATCGCCGCCTCCGGTGTGATGGTCGGGCACCCTCCGATCTTTGCAGGCCAAATCTCTGTACGCAGTACGATGTACAATGTACGGAGTAAGTTTCCGCAAGGTGGGAGAGCGCATGCAGATCACCGGTTCGGCCATCTCGCTCAACGTCGAGGACGTGACGACGTCGGCCGAGTTCGTCAAGCAGCACTTCGGGTTCCGGGAGGAGATGTCGGCCGACGGGTTCGTCTCGCTGGCCCGGGACGGGGTCGGCTTCAACCTGATCTTCCTGCGTACGGGCCTGGCCAGCCTCCAGCCCCCGAGCCTGAAGGATCAGCGGGCCGAGGGCCTGCTCGTCGTGTTCGTGGTGGACGACATCGACACCGAGTACACCCGCCTCCAGGCCGCCGGTGTGCCGATCGTCACCGAGCTGCAGACCGAGCCCTGGGGAGAGCGGTTCTTCCAGGTCACCGACCCCAACGGGGTGATCCTGCAGGTGGTCCAGTGGCTGCACGGCACCGAGCAGGCCGACTGATCCACCGCGCATGCGCCGGGCCTGGCGGGGTAACTCCCGCCGGGCCCGTGGCCGTCTCCGGCCGCCGGACGGGCCGACCGGTGGGCGCGGCGTTCCTCGTCCCAGTCGATCCAGTACGCTCGTACTGCTTGAGCATGTGTCCCCCGAGAGGAGCGCCGGCCGATGGCGAAGATCAAGGTAAACAACCCGGTCGTAGAGCTCGACGGCGACGAGATGACCCGGATCATCTGGAAGCAGATCCGCGAGCAGCTGATCCTGCCCTACCTCGACGTCGACCTGCACTACTACGACCTGTCGATCCAGCACCGTGACGCCACCGACGACCAGGTGACCGTCGACGCCGCGAACGCCATCAAGGAGCACGGCGTCGGCGTCAAGTGCGCCACGATCACCCCGGACGAGGCCCGGGTGGAGGAGTTCGGGCTGAAGAAGATGTGGCGGTCGCCGAACGGCACCATCCGCAACATCCTCGGCGGCGTCGTCTTCCGCGAGCCGATCATCATGTCGAACGTGCCCCGCCTGGTCCCGGGCTGGACCAAGCCGATCATCATCGGCCGGCACGCCCACGGCGACCAGTACCGCGCCACCGACTTCGTGGTCCCCGGCCCGGGCACGGTCACCATCACCTACACCCCGGCCGACGGGTCGGACCCGGTGGAGATGGAGATCGCCAACTTCCCGGGCGGCGGCATCGCCATGGGCATGTACAACTACGACGACTCGATCCGGGACTTCGCGCGGGCCTCGTTCCGCTACGGCCTGGACCGCGGCTACCCGGTCTACATGTCCACCAAGAACACCATCCTCAAGGCGTACGACGGCCGGTTCAAGGACATCTTCGCCGAGGTGTTCGAGAGCGAGTTCAAGGCCGAGTTCGACGCCGCCGGCCTCACCTACGAGCACCGGCTCATCGACGACATGGTCGCCGCCGCGCTCAAGTGGGAGGGCGGCTACGTCTGGGCGTGCAAGAACTACGACGGTGACGTGCAGTCGGACACCGTCGCGCAGGGCTTCGGCTCGCTCGGTCTGATGACCTCCGTGCTGCTCTCGCCCGACGGTCGCACCGTCGAGGCCGAGGCCGCGCACGGCACCGTCACCCGGCACTACCGGCAGTGGCAGAAGGGCGAGAAGACCTCCACCAACCCGATCGCCTCGATCTACGCCTGGACCCGGGGCCTGGCCCACCGGGGCAAGCTGGACGGCACCCCGGCGGTCACCGAGTTCGCCAACACCCTGGAGCAGGTCATCGTCTCCACCGTCGAGAGCGGGCAGATGACCAAGGACCTGGCGCTGCTCATCTCGCGGGACGCCCCGTGGCAGACCACCGACGAGTTCATGAACACGCTCGACGAGAACCTGGCGCGCCGCCTGGCCGCCTGAGTCCCCGTCCGCATCCCGCGAGCCCGCCGGCCGACCAGCCGGCGGGCTCGCGGTCTGCTGCGGCGGGCTC
This sequence comes from Micromonospora sp. NPDC049903, assembly GCF_044460945.1. Classification (NCBI taxonomy): domain Bacteria; kingdom Bacillati; phylum Actinomycetota; class Actinomycetes; order Micromonosporales; family Micromonosporaceae; genus Micromonospora; species Micromonospora sp. NPDC049903. The sequence continues at coordinate 17,405 of NZ_JBITKL010000049.1, read as the reverse complement.
GTGCTCCTCGGCGGGTTCGCGGTCTCCTGCCGGCTCGTGGTGCTCTGCTGGCTCGTGGTGCTCTGCGGGCTCGTGGTCCTCTCCGGCGCGTCGCGGGGGACACGCCGTCCCGCGTCACCCGATCCGGCGCGCCTCGTTGACCAGGGTGGACGAGATGCCAGTCCCGTCCTGGAAGGTTGACCGTCGCCGCCGCGCGGCACGCGTGCCCAGCAGCCAGCCTTCCTCGGCTGTCACCACAGCCAGCCGTCCCTTCCCCGCGGGGGGCCCTGTCCCGGGCCCCCCGCGCCCTGCTTCTGAGGCCCCGCGCCGGGTCAGACGGCGCGGAGCCGGGCGGCGGCCTGCTCCGGGGCGATGTCGTTGCTGAACACGCCCATCGCGGACTCCGTGCCGGCCAGGTACTTCAGCTTGTCCGCAGCCCGCCTCACGCTGAACAGTTGCAGATGCAGGTGGCCCAGTTCCCGGTCGACGCGTACCGGTGCCTGGTGCCAGGCGGCGATGTACGGCATCGGCGCGTCGAACAGGCCGTCGAAGCGGCGCAGCAGGTCCAGGTAAAGCGGGCCGAAGGCGTCCCGCTCGGCCTCGCTCAACGCCGGGATGTCGGGCACCGGCCGGTGCGGGGCGAGGTGCACCTCGAACGGCCAGCGGGCGGCGGCCGGGACGTACGCGGTCCAGTGCTCGTTGCCGGCCACCACCCGCTCGCCGGCCGCACGTTCGGCGGCGAGCACGTCGGCGTAGAGGTTCCGACCGCCGGTGCGTTCCGCGTGCCGGCGTGCCGCGCCCAGCAGCGACCGGGTACGTGGCGTGACGAACGGGAACGCATAGATCTGCCCGTGCGGGTGGTGCAGGGTCACCCCGATCTCCACCCCCCGGTTCTCGAAGCAGAACACCTGCTCCACGCCGGGCAACTCGCCCAACGCGGCGGTCCGGTCGGCCAACGCGTCGAGCACGGTGCGGACCCGACGCGGCGGCAGACCGGCGAAGGAGCCGTCATGGTCGTCGGTGAAGCAGACCACCTCGCAACGCCCCTGCCCCGGCCGGACCGCCGTGAACGGCGTCATCTCGGTGGGCTCGTCGACCACGTTGCCGCTCAGTGCCGGAAAGCGGTTCTCGAAGACCGCCACGTCGTAGTCGGGCGCCGGGATCTCGCTGAACCACTCGTCGGTGGAGGGGCAGAGCGGGCACTGGGCGGCCGACGGAAGGAAGATCCGCGTCTGCCGGTGGACCGCCAGCGCCACCCACTCGTCGGTGAGCGGGTCGTAGCGGAGTTGGGAGGCGGGTGGGGGAGGGGGCAGGTCGCGCCGGTCCGGCTGGTCCCGGACGGCGTCGTCCCGCTCGTCGAAGTAGATCAGTTCGCGGCCGTCGGCCAGCCTGATCGCGGTACGCCTCATCGCAGCCCTCCGGAACCGGTCGCCGACACCACGAGCAGCTCACCGACCCGGTCGGCGAGCAGCCGACGAGCCTCCGGAGCCAGCTGGTCGTCGGTGACCAGCACGTGCGCGTCCGACAGCGGGGCGATGGCCGAGAGGCCGACGGTGCCCCACTTGGTGTGGTCGGCGAGCACCACGAGACGGTCGGCGGCGGCCACCAGGGCCCGGTTGGTCTCCGCCTCCAGCAGGTTCGGCGTGGTGAAGCCGGCCCGGTCGGTGACCCCGTGGACGCCGAGGAAGAGCAGGTCCAGGTGCAGGGACCGGACAGCCGCCACGGCCAGCGGCCCGACCAGCGCGTCCGACGGCGTCCGCACGCCGCCGGTGAGCACCACCGTCTGGTCGTCCCGGCCCTGGTCGTGCAGGATGTCGGCGACCGGCAGCGAGTTGGTCACCACGGTCAGGGACGGCACGTCGACCAGCCGTCGGGCCAGCTCGGCGGTGGTGGTGCCGGCGGAGAGCGCGATCGCCGCGCCGGGATGCACCAGCCGTGCCGCACGGGTGGCGATGGCGGCCTTCTCGGCCTGCTGGCGCACCGACTTGGCCTGGAAGCCGGGCTCGTCGGTGGAGCCGGCGACGGTGGCGCCGCCGTGTACCTTGGCCAGCAGGCCGCGCTCGTGCAGCAGGTCCAGGTCGCGTCGGATGGTCATGTCGGAGACACCGAACTCGATGGCCAGCTCACCGACGCGGACCCCGCCGGTCGCCCGGACCCGGTCCAGGATCGCCGCCTGGCGTTGTTGGGCGAGCATCGGCACCCTCCGCGCCCACGTCAACGAACATCTTCGAACATGGGCAAACATAGCGCGGGTCGGCAACCTCCCGGAAGGGATGATCCCCCGGGTCAGAGCGCCGGTCGGGGCGGCTCGACCCAGCCGGTCTCGGTGAGCTGGTGCAGGACCGCGTGCACCGCCTCGTCCACCGCGACATCCGTGGTGTCGAGGACCAGGTCGGCGTCGGTCGGCTCCTCGTACGGGTCGTCGATGCCGGTCATGCCGGTGAGCAGACCGGCCCGCGCCCGCGCGTACAGGCCCTTGCGGTCGCGTTGCTCGCACACCTGCAACGGCGTGGCCACGTGCACCAGGACGAAACCGGCGCCCGCCGCCACGGCCATCTCCCGGGCGATCGCCCGGGCCTGGGCGTAGGGGGCGATCGGGCAGCAGATGGCGATGCCCCGGTGCCGGGCGATCTCGGCGGCCACCCAGCCGATCCGGCGTACGTTCGTGTCCCGGTCGGCCCTGCTGAAGCCCAGTCCGGCGGTCAGCTCGCGGCGCACCACGTCGCCGTCGAGCAGCGTCACCGTACGCTCGCCCTGCTCGCGCAGCGAGTCGGCGAGCCCCCGGGCGACCGTCGACTTGCCCGAGCCGGAGAGCCCGGTGAGGAAGACCACGAGCCCCCGGTGCCGCCGGGGTGGCCGCGCCCGAGTCAACTCCTTCGCCACCGCAGGCGGGGTGTGCCACTCCGGCAGTGGGAAGCCCCGGTCCAGCAGGTCGTCGACCTCGGCCTGGGTCAGCGCCAACCGCCGGTTGCGCGGCGGAATGTCCTCGCGCCAGCGCCACTGGCCGTCCCGGTTGTCGTACGCGAGTTCGCGGGGCACCAGCACCCGCAGCCCGGCGCCGGAGAGCATCTCACCGGTGGAGAGCAGGTGGGTGACGCCGTACGCGGCGGACACCCGGGCCCGCAGCAGGGCGTCGCTGATCTCGTCCCGCCGCCGGGAGAACGGCACCGCGACCAGGGTGGCCGGCGGCATCCGATCGCGGGCGGCGAAGACGCCGCGCACCAGCGCCTCCGGCGACAGGCCCCCGGTGCCGTCCTCGCCCACCGGAATCATGATCAGAAGGTGGGCGCTGAGCGTGCGGACGGCGTGCGCGATCTGGGCGAGTTGCGGCCGGTGCAGCGGCCGGTCGGCGACCACGCCGAGCACCCGGCCGGGCGGCAGCATGGCCCGGATCTCCTCGGGCGGGCGACGCAGCCGTTGGAACGGGCCGTGTCCGCCGTCGCCGAGCCGGCGGACAGCGCCGCCGACCCCGGCCACACCGTCACGGACCTGCCAGGCGTCGGCCACCTCCAGCGCCGCCACCGGCGCTCCCTCGCCGTCGGTGAGCACCAGCGTGCGGCGGTCCGGGTCGTGCAGGTCGAGCCCCTGGGCCAGCGTCGTGGGCACCTGGAGGGTCACCGCGACCGGCCACGGCGCGCCGTCGACGAGCCGGCCACGGCGGCTGACGGAGACCAGGTCGGCCCGGGTCATGAAGCCGGTCAGCGGTGCGTACGCACCGGTGAGCAACAGCTCCAGATCCGCGAGCTCGCCGGGACGCGGCGTGTACGTCGGTGCGTCCCGCAGCACCTCGTCGGGCAGCACCCACCCGTTGCTCATCAGACCCCCAACTCCGGCGACCGGCACACAGTTTCGCAGCCGGTCGCCGATCGGTCGAGAGCGCCACTCCTCCCACGGCGCCCGCCGGGCCCGGTGAGCGATCCAGGGTCAGGTGGTGCCGACCGCGCCGCGTCCGGTCGCGCCGGGGCGGCGGCCGAACGCCCGCTGCAACCGCCGCAACAGGCCGACCTTCTCCGGTTGGCGGGGGGGAGCCGGACTCGGGCGCTTGTCCACCACCACCGGGCCGTCGGCGCCGACGGACACCGCCAGCGGCACCTTCGCCGCCTTGGTCCAGCCGGAACTGGTCACCCGGGCCTTCAGGGTCCACTCACCCGCGTCTGGACCGCTGTCGAGTGTGTCGACGTCGACCGTCGCGGTGCCCTGGAAGACCAGGCGCACGCCACCCGAGGCGGCGACGCGCTTCACCTCGAACCGCACCGGCAGGTGGATCTCCACCTCGTCCCCGACGCGCCGGGCGACGACGTCCAGCCGGCCGTGCCGCAGCTCCTGGGTGCAGTCGAGCAGGTCGGCGGGGATCTCCTCGACCGGTACGACGAGCAGGTCCCGCCCGTCGGCATGGGTGAACGCGATCGGCCCGTCGCCGTCGTTCAGTTGCCCGGTCAGTGTGACGACGAGCGTCGAGCCGGTCAGCTCGTACCCGGTCAGGCGGACGACGGCACGGACGCCCGCCTCCCACTCGGCCAGGCGGTGCAGGTCCTCGGCGCGGCCCTCGGCGGCGAGCCCGGCGACGGTCCGTTGCAGCGCGGGCAGCGCGGCGGCGACCTCCGGCGCGAAGCGTTCCCGGATCGTCCTGCTGACCTCGTCGACGACCTGGTCGGCCCAGTCCCGTGGCGCGTCCCGCAGCCGCTTGCCGCGCAGGCGGGCGACCATCTCGTTGCGCAGCCACCGCCGGTGCAACCTGTCGCGCCGCGGACCCGGTGGCACGTGCGCGTCGACGATGTCGAGCACCGCGCGCAGGCTGTCGAAGTACTCGGCCGGATCCAGCCGGGTGGCGGTCAGGTTGCCACCGTCGGCCCGCTTGGCGTGGTGGTAGCAGGTGTAGCCGGACAGCACGCTGACCCGACGGGCGAGCAGGTACGCCCGGGTCACCAGATGGTGGTCCTCCAGGCGGCGCCGGTCCTCCGGGAACCGCAGGTCGTGCTCCAGCAGGAAGGCCCGACGGAACATCTTGTGGCAGGTCAGGCTGTCGATCAGCGGGGCGTCGTCAAGCGTGGCGTGCGGGCGGTCGACCCGGAACAACTCCCGGGGCACCGACCGGCGGTGGCCGACGATCCTGCCGATCGCGATGTCCGCGTCGTGCCGCACGGCGTACGCGTACAGCCGCTCCAGGGCCTCGTCGGCGAGCCAGTCGTCGTCGTCGACGAACTGGACGTACTCTCCGCGCGCCCGGGCGACCCCGAGGTTGCGCGGACGCGACGGCCAGCCGGTGTTCTCGATGTGCAGCACCTGGATGTGCGGGTGCGCGGCGGCCAGCTCGTCCAGCAGGCCCCCGGTGTCGTCGGTCGAACCGTCGTCGATGAAGATCACCTCGAACTCCGCCGCCGGCATGGACTGCCGCAGCAGGGAGTCGACGAGCGTCTGGATGGTCCCGCCGGCGTTGTACGCCGGCACCACCACACTCACCTTGGGCCCGCCAGCCGTCATCGCCCTCCTGTCCGCCGCTTTCGCCGGTTGTCGCATCGCGTGCTCCAGTGTGTACCAAATGCCGCGATCACGGAGCGTGTGGGGTCGAATCCTCCTCTTCCGGCGCGGCGGAGGCAACCGACACCGGCGCGCCGGTGTCGCGGGGTGTGGGTGTCGCGGGGTGCGGGTCGAAGACGCGGCAGCTCACCCTAGGGGAAACCACCCGGGGAGGATCAGGGGAAACAGGGGCGCTCACCGGGGTCCGGAACATTGCCCGTCTTCTCTAGGCTGTCGACGTGACACTGATCGCAACCGAGTCGTTGACGAAGGTCTACGGCGGCGGGGTCACCGCACTGTCCGAGCTGACGGTAGCGGTGGAGCCAGGAATAGTCGGGCTGGTCGGCGCCAACGGCGCCGGCAAGTCGACGCTGATCAAGCTCCTGCTCGGCCTGCTCGCCCCGACCAGTGGCCAGGTACGCGTACTCGGCCTCGACCCCACCACCGACCCTGCGGCGGTACGCGCCCGGGTCGGCTACATGCCGGAGCACGACTGCCTGCCGCCCGACCTGTCCGGCGCCGAACTGGTCACCCACCTCGGGCGGATCAGCGGCCTGCCCCGCACGGTCGCGCGGGAACGTGCCTCTGAGGCGCTGCGCCACGTCGGGCTGCACGAGGAGCGGCACCGCCCGGTGGGTGGCTACTCCACCGGCATGAAGCAGCGGGTCAAGCTCGCCCAGTCGCTGGTGCACGACCCCGACCTGCTGCTGCTCGACGAGCCCACCAATGGGCTCGACCCGGCCGGCCGGGACGCGATGCTGGCGCTGGTGCACCGGATCGGCACCGAGTTCGGCATCTCCGTGCTGGTCTGCTCGCACCTGCTCGGCGAGGTCGAGCGGATCTGCGACACGCTGGTCGCGATCGACGGCGGACGGCTGCTGCGGGCCGACAACATCGCCGCGATGACCTCGGCCACCGACGTGCTCGCCGTCGAGGTCAGCGAGGGTACCGACGACCTGGCCGCCCGGCTGGCCGCGCTCGACCTGCCGGTGAGCCGGGAGGGGCAACTGCTCCTGGTCCCGCTCGCCGACGACGGCACCTACGACCTGATCCTCGGTGCGGTGGCCGAGCTGGACCTGCCACTGCACCGGCTGGACCAGCGTCGACACCGGGTCGCCGAACTCTTCTCCCGGAGGGAGAGCACCCATGCCTGAGCCGACCGGCGTCATCCACGACATCGGCTACCAGCGGTACACCGGCCCCCGCCTCGGTCGCCGCTACGTCTTCGGGTCGCTCTACCTGCACGGCGTACGCACCGCCTTCGGGCTGGGCCGCAGCGCCAAGGCGAAGATCTTCCCCTGGCTGGTGGTCGGCATCGTGCTCATGGTGGCCGTCGCCGCCACCGCGATCCGCGCCCAGTTCGGCGAGGTCGTGATGACCTACGCGCAGTTCGCCGACAACATGAGCTGGCTGGTCCTGTTCTTCGTCGCGGTGGCCGCCCCCGAGCTGGTCTCCCGGGACCTGCGCAGCGGCGTGCTGCCGCTGTACTTCTCCCGGCCGCTGCCCCGCGCCGACTATCCAATGGCCAAGCTGCTCGCCCTGGTCACCTCGCTCTGGCTGCTGCTCGGTGCGCCGCAGATGTTCATGTTCCTCGGCGCCGCGTTCACGCTGGACGGTCCCGGCGCAGTCTGGGACGAGTTCGTGGACCTGGTCGGCGGGCTGCTCTACGCCGGGCTCTGGGCGGCGGTCTTCGCCTCGATCGGCCTGCTGGTCGCCTCGCTGACCGGCAAGCGGGCCTTCGCCGCCGGCGGCATCGTCGCGGTCTTCCTGATGACCACGCCGATCGTCGGCACCATGTCGATCCTGCCCTCGCAGGCGGCCAACCAGCTCTCCGGTCTCGCCTCGCCGTCCACCCTGGTCCAGGGCGTCGGCGTCTGGACGCTGCGCGACCTGCTGATCACCGACCAGGACGCCTTCGTGCCCGACCTCGGCCCGTTCGGCCCGGTGTACGCCGTGGCCGCCGTCGCGCTCGTGGCCGGCTGCGTCGCCCTGCTGCTGGCCCGCTACCGGAAGGTGGCCGCACGATGACCACGACCTCATCCGCCGCCGCGCCGACGGCCGCCGCCACCAGCAGCCTCGACCTGGCCGGGGTCTCCCGCTGGTACGGCAACGTGGTCGCGGTCAACGACGTCAGCATGTCCCTCGGCCCCGGGGTGACCGGCCTGCTCGGGCCGAACGGGGCCGGCAAGACCACGCTGCTGCACATGATGGCCGGCTTCCTCGCCCCGTCGCGTGGCGCGGTCACCCTGGACGGGCGGCCCACCTGGCGCAACCCCGAGGTCTATCGTCGGCTCGGGCTGGTCAGCGAGCGGGAGGCGGTGCACTCGTTCCTCACCGCGTACGAGTTCGTGCTGGCCACCGCCAAGATGCACAAGCTGCCCGACCCGCAGGAGGCGGCCCGCCGGGCGATCGCCATGGTCGAGATGGAGGGCGCGCAGGACCGCCGGATCGGCACGTACTCCAAGGGCATGCGACAGCGGGCCCGGGTGGCGGCGGCACTGGTGCACGAGCCGCAGGTGCTGCTGCTCGACGAGCCGTTCAACGGCATGGACCCGCGCCAGCGGCTGCACATGATGGAGCTGCTGCACACGCTCGGCGACGCGGGCCGCACCATCCTGTTCAGCTCGCACATCCTGGAGGAGGTCGAGCAGGTCTCCGGCACCGTGCAGGTGATGGTCGCCGGCCGACTCGCCGCCTCCGGCGACTTCCGCACCATCCGTCGTCTGATGACCAACCGGCCGCACGTGTTCGCGATCCGCTCCACCGACGACCGGGCGCTGGCCGTCGCGCTGATGGCCGAACCCTCGGTCAGCGGCGTCGAGCTGGGCCGCAACGGCCTGACCGTACGCGCCGGCGACTACGGCTCGTTCACCCGGGCGCTGCCGAAGGTGGCACTGGCCCGGGGCGTACGCGTCAGCCAGCTCGTGCCCGAGGACGAATCCCTGGAGAGCGTCTTCTCCTACCTGGTGGAGGCCTGATGTCCACTGTCTCCTGGATCACCGCGCGCGGGCTGTTCGGTCGCCGCCGGTTCCTGTTGCTGCTGCCACTGCCCGTCCTGCTGGTGGTGCTGGCCGTACTCTCCCGTGGCCTGGGGGTGGCGCCCACCGACTGGGGGCCGCCGGTGCTGGTCGGCCTCGGCCTGGCCGTGGTGCTGCCGGTGATCGCGCTGATCGTCGGCACCGGCGTGCTCGGCGCCGAGATCGACGACGGCACGGTCGTGCACGTGCTCACCACGCCACTGCCGCGCTGGCAGATCGTGCTGCCGAAGCTTGCGGTGGCGGCCGGGGCCACCGCCGTCACCGTGGCGGTGCCGCTGTTCGCCGCCGGCCTGCTGGCCGACTCGGCCCGCCTCGGTCTGGCGCTCGCCGTCGCCGCGGCGATCGGAGCGCTGGCCTACTCGGCGCTGTTCGTGGCGAGCAGCCTGCTCACCCGGCGGCCGGTGCTGCTCGGCCTGGTCTACGTGCTGATCTGGGAGGGCCTGCTCAGCAACGTGGTCACCGGCACGCGGGTGCTCTCCATCCAGCACTACGTGATCGCCATCGCCGACAAGCTGGCCCCGACCGCGCTGCTCAACACCACGGTCTCCGTGCCGGTGGCGGCGGTGATGACGGTGCTGGTCAGCATCGGCTTCACGCTGCTCGCCATCGACCGCCTGCGCTCCTTCTCGGTAGCCGGCGAAACCAGCTGACGGGTGTAAGGAAGGGCCCCTTGTTAACGCCTCCGGTATAGGAGGGGCCCCCTGTTAACAGTCCCGGCGGACCCGTGCCGGCCGGTTGTTAACAGGGGGCCCTTTCTATGCACCAGGCGTTAACAGGGGGCCCTTCCTTGCACCGCAGCCCTTCCTTACACCGCAGCTCAGCCTTAACTCCAACTCAGAAGGCGCAGGCGATGACGAGTTCGGTGGTGCGGTCCGGTAGCAGGTCGAGTTTGCCGATCCGGCCCGCCGCCCGTAGGTCGTCGGCGACCTCGGTGAGCTGGTCGAGCAAAGCGGCCGGACCGAGCGCCTCGGCCAGCGGCACCTCCGCCCTCATCGACAGCTTCCGCTCCGACTTGGCCCGCCTGACCTGCCCCAACGCGTCGGACGCCAGCCGCAGCAGCGCCGGATCACCCTCGCCCTGGACGGCCCGGTTCACCTCGTACGTGGTGGGCCACGGTGACCGGTGCACCGACCCGTAGCGCCACCAGGACCACACCTCCTCGGTCGCGTACGGCAGCACCGGCGCGAAGAGCCGGAGCTGCACGGAGAGCGCGGTGGCCAGCGTCGCCCGGGCCGAGTCCGCCCCGGTGCCGGTGCCGTAGGCGCGTTCCTTCACCAACTCGATGTAGTCGTCGCAGAACCGCCAGAAGAACGACTCGGTGGCCTGCAACGCGGCCGTGTGGTCGTACGCCTCGAACGCGGCGGTCGCCGCCGCCACCACGGACGCCAGTTCAGCCAGCACTGCCCGGTCCAGCGGGGTGGTCGCCGGGGCGCGCAGGGCGTCGGCGGCACCGAGCCCGAGCGCGAACCGCGACGCGTTGAGCAGCTTGGTGGCGAGCCGCCGCCCGACCTTGATCTGTGCCGGGTCGAACGCCAGGTCGGTGCCGGGCCGGCCATTGGCCGACCAGTAGCGCACGGCGTCGGAGCCGTGCTGCGCCAGCAACGCCATCGGGGTCACCACGTTCCCCTTGGACTTGGACATCTTCTTGCGGTCCGGGTCGAGGATCCAGCCGGACAACTCGGCGGTGTGCCAGGGCAGCGCGCCGTGCTCCAGGTGCGCCCGCACCACGGTGGCGAACAGCCAGGTCCGGATGATCTCCTGGCCCTGCGGGCGCAGGTCCATCGGGAAGACCTTCCGGAACAGCTCCGGGTCACGTTCCCAGCCGCCGGCGATCTGCGGGGTCAGCGACGAGGTGGCCCAGGTGTCCAGCACGTCCGGGTCGCCGACGAAACCGCCCGGCACGCCGCGCTGTGACTCGTCGTACCCCGGCGGGGCGTCCTCGGACGGGTCGATCGGCAGCGCGGAGTCCTCCGGCGTGAGAGGGTGGGACCAGTCCGGCTCGCCAACGTCGTCGAGCCGGTACCACACCGGCACCGGCACGCCGAAGAATCGCTGCCGGCTGACCAGCCAGTCGCCGGTCAGGCCGCTCACCCAGTGCTCGTAGCGGTGCCGCATGTGCTCCGGCACCCAGCGCAGCTCGCGCCCCCGGGCAAGCAGCGCCTCGCGCAGGTCGGCGTCGCGGCCACCGTTGCGCAGATACCACTGCCGGGTCGAGACGATCTCCAGCGGCCGGTCGCCCCGCTCGTAGAACTTCACCGGATGCGTGATCGGTCGCACGTCGCCGACCAGGTCACCCGCGTCGGCGAGCAACTCCACCAGACGCCGCCGGGCCCCGTTGACGGTCTGCCCGGCCAGCTCCGCGTACGGGCCGCCGGGCACCCCGGACGGTGGTTCCGGCAGCAACCGCCCGTCGCGGCCGATCACCACCCGGGTCTCCAGGTCCAGTTCCCGCCACCAGGTCACGTCGGTGAGGTCACCGAACGTGCAGACCATCGCGATGCCGGTGCCCTTGGCCGGGTCCGCCAGCGTGTGTGCGCGCACCGGCACCTCGACCCCGAAGACGGGCGTACGCACCACCGTGCCGACCAGGTCGGCGTACCGCTCGTCATCGGGGTGGCAGACCAGCGCGACGCAGGCCGGCAGCAGCTCCGGCCGGGTGGTGTCGATCAGCACCTCGCGCCCGTCCGGCCCGTGGAAGCGCAGCCGGTGGTACGCCCCGGGGCGCTCCCGGTCCTCCAGCTCGGCCTGGGCCACGGCGGTGGCGAAACCGACGTCCCACAGCGTCGGCGCCTCCGCCTGGTACGCCTCGCCCCGAGCCAGGTTGCGCAGGAAGGCCCGCTGTGAGGTGGCCCGGGCCGCCGACCCGATCGTGGTGTACATCAGCGACCAGTCCACCGAGAGCCCCAGCCGCCGCCACAACGCCTCGAACACCTGCTCGTCCGAGACGGTCAGCCGTTCGCACAGCTCGATGAAGTTGCGCCGGGAGATCGGGGTCGGGTCCTTGCGGGCGGCGTCGTCCACCGGCGCCTGCGGTGCCTGCCACTGCGGGTCGTACGGCAGGCTCGGGTCGCAGCGCACGCCGTAGACGTTCTGCACCCGCCGCTCGGTGGGCAGGCCGTTGTCGTCCCACCCGATCGGATAGAAGACCGTCCGGCCCCGCATCCGCTGGAAGCGGGCGACCAGGTCGGTGTGCGTGTACGAGAAGACGTGCCCCATGTGCAGCTCGCCGGATACGGTCGGCGGCGGGGTGTCGATCGCGTATACGTCCGACCGCTCCTTCGTGCGGTCGAACGCGTACGTGCCGTCCTCCTGCCAGCGGCGCGACCAGGTCTCCTCGAGCCCGTCCAGGGTCGGACGCTCGGGGACGCCGGTGCGGGCCGTCCTCGCCGTATCAGTCATCCGTCGATGGTAGGCGGGGGACCAGGTGGGCGGTCACCGGAATATCTACAGCAGCGACTCGCGCCACTGGCGGTGCAGCGCGGCGTACCGGCCACCCTCGGCGACCAGCCGGGCCGGGTGACCGTCCTCGACGATCCGCCCGCCGTCGAGGACCAGGACCCGGTCGGCGGTCTCCACCGTGGAGAGCCGGTGCGCGATCACCACCGCCGTACGGTCGCGCAGGATGGTGCCGAGCGCCCGCTGCACCAGACGCTCGGTGGGGACGTCCAGCGACGAGGTGGCCTCGTCCAGGATCAGCACCGCCGGATCGGCCAGGAAGGCCCGCGCGAACGCGACGAGCTGCCGCTGCCCGGCGGAGAGCCGGCCGCCGCGCCGGTGCACCTCGGTGGCGTACCCGTCGGGAAGCGCGGCGATGAAGTCGTGCGCGCCGATCGCCCGCGCGGCGGCCTCGACGGCGGCGTCGTCGGCGTCCGGCCGACCGAACCGGATGTTCTCCGCCACCGTGCCACCGAACAGGTGGGTCTCCTGGGTGACCAGCACCATCGTGCGCCGCAGCTCGGTGTCGGCCACCTGGCGCAGGTCCACGCCGTCGAGGCTGACCGTGCCGCCGGTCGGATCGTGGAACCGGGCGAGCAGCTTGGCGACGGTGGACTTGCCGGCACCGGTCGGCCCGATCAGCGCCACCGTCTGCCCGGCGGGAATGCCGAGGTCCAGGCCGGTCAGGATCTCCCGCCCGGTGTGGTAGCCGAACGACACGTCCCGGAACTCCACCGCCCCCCGGGTCGGCCCGCGCGGCAACGGCACCGGCTGCGCGGGCTCGGCGACCTCCGGCCGCTCGTCGAGCACCCCGGCGAGCTTCTCCAGCGCGGCGGTCGCCGACTGCAACGAGTTGTAGAACTGGCTCAGCTCCTGCATCGGCTCGAAGAACCGGCGCAGATAGAGCAGGAAGGCGGCGAGCACACCGACGCCGGTCTCACCGCCCAGCACCCGGGCGCCGCCGTAGCAGAGCACCACCGCCACCGTGACGTTGCCGATCAGCTTGATTCCCGGCGAGTACGTCGCGATCAGGCGGAAGGCATGTCGGCTGCTGTGCTGGTAGTCGTCGTTGACCGAGGCGAAGATCTGCTGGTTGCGCTCCTGCCGGCGGTACGCCTGCACCGCCCGGATACCGCGCATCGACTCCACGAAGTGCACGATGACCAGCGCCATCGCCTCCCGGGTGCGACGGTATGCGGCGGCCGAGGCGCGGGCGAACCAGCGGGACAGCCAGAACAGCAGCGGGAAGGCGAGCAGGGTGACCGCCGCCAACGGCAGGTCCAGCCAGAGCAGGATGCCGGCCACCGACACGATCGTCAGGGCCGCCATCACCAGGCTCTCCACGCCTCCGTCGACCAACTCGGCGATCGAGTCGATGTCGCTGGTCAGGCGCGAGATCATCCGGCCGGAGGTGTACCGCTCGTGGAACGCCACCGGCAGGCGCAGGAAGTGCGCGTACACCCGCTGGCGCAGGTCGAGCAGGGCGGCCTGGCCGATCCGGGCGGAGAGGGCGAGGAAGCCGCGCCGGGCCGCGTACTCGGTGCCGCTCGCGGCGGCGAAGGCGACGGCGACGGCGACCAGCGGGCCGGGCCGACCCTCGCGCAGCGGGTCGATGGCCCGGTCGATGCCGAGCATCACCAGGTACGGCCCGGACATGGCGGCGGCGTTCTGGGTCAGCAGCAGCGCCACCGCGGCGCCCAGCCGGGCGCGGTGCGGGCGCAGCACGTCGGCCAGCAGCGCCCGGCTGCGGGCCCGCAACCGGGCCACCGCCTCCGGACTGGTGTCCTCGGCCAGGCTGCGGTCGGCGTGCGGGTCGGGGGCGATGCCCCGCCAGTGGGCCGGGTCGGAGATCGTCGGTGCGGGGGTCTCCGGGTCGGAGGTCTTCGGGTCGGCGATCGTCGGGCTGGAGGTCTTCGGGTCGGCGATCGTCGGACCGGACAGTGCCGGGTCGGAGGTCGTCGGTGCAGGGGCGGCCGGTTCGGGTCCGGCGGTGCCGGTCACGAGCGCACCAGCGGTGAGCCGTCGGGTGCCGGGTCGGCGGGCGCGCGGGGCAGCGGTGCGACCGGTTCGTCCGGCCCAGCCGAGGAGACCGAAGCGGCCGGTCCAGCCGGAGCGGCCGGTTCGGGGTCGGCCGGTTCGGTCGGCTCGGCGGAGAGCACCGCCCGGTACGCCGGGACCGTCGCCAGCAGTTCGGCATGCGGACCGACCGCGGTGATCCGGCCCTGCTCCAGCAGCGCGACCCGGTCGGCGAGGGCGATGGTGGACGGCCGGTGCACCACCAACAGCGCGGTGGTGTCCCGCAGCACCCGCTTCAACGCGGACTCGACAAGCGCCTCGGTGTGCACGTCGAGCGCGGAGAGCGGATCGTCGAGGACGAGGACGGCGGGCCGGACGAGCACCGCCCGGGCCAGCGCCAGCCGCTGCCGCTGGCCACCGGAGAGGGAGAGCCCCTGCTCGCCGAGCCGGGTCCGCAGACCCCACGGCAGGTCGTACGCGAACTCGGCCTGGGCCAGCGTGAGTGCCGCCCGGACCTCGTCCTCCTCGGCGTCGTCCCGCCCCAGGGTGAGGTTCTCCCAGACCGACATGGAGAAGAGCGTCGGCTCCTCGAAGGCCATCCCGACCAGTCCCCGCAGCGAGGCCAGCCGGAGGTCCCGCAGATCGTGACCGTCCAGGGTGATCCGGCCGCCCGTCACGTCGTGCAGCCGTGGCACCAGCGACAACAGCGTGCTCTTGCCGCTGCCGGTGGCACCGACCACGGCGAGCGTCTCGCCGGGCTCCACGGTCAGGTCGATGCCGCGCAGCACGGCGGCGGTGCTGCCCGGGTAGCGGAAGGTCACCGCCTCGAAGCGCAGCCGCCCGCGCACCGCCGGGCCGGCCAGGGTCACCGCACCGGGCGCGTCGACGATGCTCGGTGCGGTGTCCAGCACCTCTTGGATGCGGTCGGCGGCGGTGGCCGCCTCCTGCCCGTTGGCGATGATCCAACCCAGCGACTGCACCGGCCAGATCAGCATGAGTTGGAGGCTGACGAACGCGACGAGTTGGCCGATGGTGAGCCGCCCGGTGGCGACCGCCGCCGCACCGGCCACCAGCACCACGCCGAGCGTCAGGTTGGGCACCAGGTCGAGCAGCGCGGAGGTACGGGCGAGCAGCCGCCCCTTGCCCACCCCGGTGTCGTGCAACGCCCGGGTGCCGCCCGCGAACCGTGCCGCCAACTGCGGCCCCCGCCCGTACGCCTTCATGGTGCGCAGGCCCTGCGCGGTCTCCTCGACCAGCGTGGCGACGTCGCCCTGCTGGTCCTGCATCCGCCGGGACGCGGTGTGGTAGTGCCGCCCGAAGCGTCGGGCGATCAGGAACAGCGGCACCGCGCTGGCCGCCACCAGCAGTCCCAGGACCGGGTGCAGCCGGATCAGTAGCACCACCACGACCAGGTAGGTGACCACGTTGAGGACGAGGAAGAACAGTCCGAAGGAGAGGAACCGGCGTAGCACGGACAGATCGCTGGTGATCCGGGACAGCAACTGCCCGGACGGCCACCGGTCGTGGAAGCTGGCCGGGAGCCGTTGCAGGTGGGCGTAGACGTCGGCGCGGATGGTCGCCTCCATCGCCACCGAGGACGACGACTGCACCCAGCGTCGGACGAAGATCAGCAGGGCTTCGGCCAGCCCGAGCGCCAGCGCCAGCGCGCCGAGCCTGAGCAACCCCCGGAAATCCTGGGCGGCCACCGGACCGTCGACCACCCGCTGTGCCACCAGCGGCACGGCGATGCCCGCGCCGGTGGCGGCGAGCCCGGCCAGCATCAGCCAGGCGAACTCGGTGGCGTGTGGGCGCAGGTAGCGGCGCAGCCGCCACAGATTGTGCAGCGGATGTCGCCCGACCTCGCCCCGGTCGGTCGGGCCGCTGTCGCTCCCCGCAGCCACTACCCGACGGTAGCGGCAAACGCCGGGTCGTCGGTGTCGGCTTGTTGTCAGCCAACTTGCCCTGTCGGACGGTTGTCCACAGGCGAGGAATCACGGCTGCGGACATCCTGATCCGACTGTCACGATGGAGCGATCGCGTTCATCGAGAACTATCGTGCGTTGTTCAGCTGCCCGACGGTCGCCAGAGCCGTCGCTGCGGCGTTCGTCGCGAGGCTGAGGGACGGCGGGACACCGCTGGCGATGGTCCTGACGGTGGGACACGGCACCGGCTCGTTCGCCCTGGCAGGTCTCGCCACCGGTGCCTTCGGCCTCGCCGCCGCGCTGTCCCGGCCGGTGCACGGCTGGCTGCTCGACCGCCGTGGCCAACGCGTTCTGCTGTTCACGGCGGCGGGCAACAGTCTGGCGCTGCTCGGTCTCGTCGCGGTCGTTCAGGTCAGCGCACCGCCGCCGGTGATCCTCATGGTCTCGGCGATGGTCGGGCTGACGCTGCCCGCGCAGGCAGCGGCGCTGCGGGCACTGCTGCCCGGACTGACCGATCGACGACTGCGGCCGGCGGCCTACGCGGTGGAGGCCAACGCGCAGGAGTTGACCGCGATCGTCGGCCCGCTCGTCGTGTCCGTCCTGGTGGCACTGGTGTCACCAGGTGGGGCGCTCGCCGGGCTGGCGGTGATCGGTGTCGTCGGCACCGGCTGGTACGCGGCCGCACCGGCGGTGGGCCGCTGGCGTGGCGGCACCGGCGTCGGCCTCGGTGACCACGTCGAGCGCGAAGCCCGTCCACGGCCGGCGTCAGCCTCGCGTACGTCGGCGATCTGGACGCTGATGTCCGTGGTGGCGAGCATCAGCGTCGTCCTCGGTGTGCTTCAGGTCGCCGTCCCGGCCTTCGCCGAGGAGCGGGGCGTCGCCCATCTCTCCGGGGTGTCGCTGGCCGCGTTCGCCACCGGCAGCCTGCTCGGCGGTGGAATCTACGGTGCCGGACGATGGCGGCGCAGCAGCGTGCGTCAGTTGCGCCTGCTGCTGCCCGCCATCGCGGTGGGGGTCGGGATGCTCGCTCTGGCCGACGGTGTCGTCATGCTGAGCGCCCTGGCGGTGGTCGCGGGACTTGCCATGGCACCGGCCTTCGCGGTCACCTTCCTGCTCTGCGACGAGGTGGCCCCGCCGGGTCGGGCGGTGCAGTCCTTCACCTGGCTCGGCGCCGCGAACACCGCCGGCTTCGGTGCCGGCGGAGCGCTGGCCGGGGTGCTCGTCGAACGGACCGGAACGAGCGCAACCTTCGTGTTCGCCGCCGCCGTGGTAGTGACCGGGACTGTCGTCCTGTGGACCCTTCCGGCGTCGGTGCCGCCTGCTCGGTCGTGACTCCGGCGGCCTCCGATCAGGCCGGCGCGCGAGGCTGTTCTCCCCGCTGTCCCGTCCCGGTGCCTCCGCTGCCCGTTACCTTTTTGATCGTCCCCAGCCGGGGACTGCTCGGTCGCTCGGTCCGGTATGACTAACTGCCCCTGTCGTACGCATGATCCGGGGGGTG
>NZ_JBITKL010000048.1:0-21258 GCF_044460945.1 Micromonospora sp. NPDC049903 | reverse complement strand
GCTGCACACCCCCCCCCCCCCCCCCCCCCCCCCCTGGGGGGGGGCCCCCCCCGGCGGCGTCTGCGTCTGCGGTGGCAGAGATGTTAGGAGGGGTCCCTTCCTATACACCAGGCGATAGCAGGGGACCCCTCCATACAAACAGCCAAACCAAACCCAACCCACCGCGCGACCGGGGAACAACGAGCGGTGGAGCGTCGTTGTACCGGGCGTCGGTGTGATCCAGTGTCCCCGGGCCTCACCTAAATCGCCGTCGCGGAATACCGTTCGGCTGGAGCCGCGTCGCGCCACTCGCCGAGAGGCGACCTGCACACCGACCTGCTGGCCGGCACCCCACTCGGGGTGCCGGCCGGTCGCGTTTCAGTCGGACAGGTCGAGAGCGGTGACCACGTCACCGAGTACGACCACGGCGGGCGGGCGCAGCCCCGCGTCGGCCACGGCGGCGGCCACCTCACCGAGCGTGGCGCGTACGACCCGCTCCGAGCCGGTGGTGGCTTCCTGGATCACGGCCGCCGGGGTGTCGGCCGGTCGGCCGTGGGCCAGCAGGGTGGCGGTGATCGCCGGCAGGTTCTTGAGCCCCATCAGGATCACCAGCGTGCCCCGGAGACCGGCCAGGGCCTCCCAGCGCACCAGCGAGTCCGGCGAGTCGGGCGCGACGTGGCCGGACACCACCGTGAACTCGTGGGCCACGCCCCGGTGGGTGACCGGGACGCCCGCCGCTGCGGGGGCGGCGATCGAGCTGGTCACGCCGGGCACCACGGTCACCGGTACGCCGGCCTCCGCGCAGGCCAACAGTTCCTCGCCGCCCCGGCCGAAGACGTACGGGTCGCCGCCCTTGAGCCGGACCACGAAGGACCCGGCCAGTGCCCGGTCGACCAGGATCTGGTTGATCTCCTCCTGCGCGCGGGACGGGCCATACGGGATTTTGGAGGCGTCCACCAGTTCGACGCCGGAGCGCAGCTCGTCCAGCAGCAGGCCGGGCACCAGCCGGTCGGCGACCACGACGTCGGCCTCGGTGAGCAGCCGCCATCCCTTCAGGGTGATCAGTTCGGCGTCACCCGGCCCGGCACCGACGAGGGCGACCTCGCCGCCCCGAGCAGTTCGGGTGTTAACAAGGGGCCCTTCCTCTACCGGAGGCGTTAATAAGGTGCCCTTCCTTACCTGCAGGAGGGTGCGGATGGCGTCTCGGACGGTCATCGCGCGGTGCGGGTCGCCGCCGCCGAGGACGCCCACGGTCACCGGGCCGTGTCGGGTCACCGCCGGGGTCCAGGCGGTCGCCGCCTCACGGTCGTCGGCGCGTACGCAGAAGATCCGGCGTTCGGCGGCGGCGGCGCTGACGGTGGCGGCGGCGACCGGGTCGTCGATGGCGACCTGCACCAGCCAGGCGCCGTCGAGGTCCTCGGGGACGAAGCGGCGCTCTGCCCAGCGCAGCCGTCCGGCGTCGGCGTGGGCGCGCAGTGCCGGACTGATCTCGGGCGTCACCAGCAGCACGTCCGCACCGGCGTCGAGCAGGGCGGGTACCCGGCGGGTGGCCACCGCTCCCCCGCCCACCACGACCACCGGGAGGCCGGCCAGGCGCAGTCCGAGCGGATAGGGGTTGACGGTCACTTCTCGGCCACCCCGGCGGAGTCGAAGGTGGCGACCTCGTGCAGCACCCGGGCCGCGCCGGTGACCACGGGCAGGGCCAGCAGGGCACCGGTGCCCTCGCCCAGCCGCAGGCCGAGGTCGATCAGCGGGTCGAGGCCGAGCCGGCGCAGCGCGACCGTGGCGCCCGGCTCGGCGGAGCGGTGACCGGCGATCATCGCGCCGACCGCGTCGGGGGCGAGCGCCGCGGCGACGAGCGCGGCGGAGACCGCGATCACGCCGTCCAGCAGCACCGGTACGCGTCGCGCGGCGGCGCCGAGCACGAACCCGGTCAGGGCGGCGTGCTCCAGCCCGCCGACGGCCGCGAGCACTCCCAGCGGGTCGTCCGTGTCGGTGGCGTGTCGGTGCAGCGCGGCCCGCACCACCTCGATCTTGTGCTGGTACGTCGGGTCGTCGACGCCGGTGCCCCGGCCGGTCGCCTCGGCGGCGTCGACCCCGGTGAGGGCGGCGATCAGGGCGGCGGCCGGTGTCGTGTTGCCGATGCCCATGTCGCCGGTGAGCAGGATCTTCGCGCCCGCGTCGACCAGCTCTCCGGCGATCCGGATGCCGACCTCGATCGCCGCCGTGGCCTCCTCACGGGTCAGCGCGGCGGTGACAGTCAGGTCGCGGGTGCCTCGGCGTACGGGGGCGGTGACCAGTCGGGGCAGCCCGTTGTTGGCGTCCGCGTCGGTCGGGTCGGGGGCGGGCAGCGGGGTGGCCACCCCGACGTCGACCACGGTGACCGAGGCGCCGGCCTGCCGGGCGAACGCGTTGACGACGGCGCCGCCGGCCAGGAAGTTGCCGACCATCTGCCCGGTGACCTCCTGCGGCCAGGGGCTGACCCGCTGGGCGTGCACGCCGTGGTCACCGGCGAAGATCGCCACCGCGGCCGGGGTCGGCAACGGTGGCGGGCAGGTGCCGGCCAGGCCGGCGAGGCGTACGGACAGCTCCTCCAGGGCACCCAGCGAGCCGGCCGGCTTGGTCAGCCGGGCCTGCAACTGGCGGGCCGCGGTCATCGCCGGCTCGTCGAGCGGGCCGATCGCCGCGATGGTGGTCTCCAGCATCATGCCTCCAGGATCTCCGCCAGCACCTCGATGAACGCGTCCGTGGTCGCCCGATCCCGTACGGCGATCCGCAGCCAGTCTGGTCCGAGTCCCGGGAAGGTGTCGCCCCGGCGTACCGCCCAGCCGCGTTCGCGCAGGTCGGCGCGGAGCCGGTCGGCACCGGGCCGGTGCACCAGGACGAAGGCGCTGGCCGGGCGGCCGGCGACGCGTACGCCCGGCAGGGTCGACAGCCGGTCGACCAGGTGGGCGCGGTCGTCGGCGAGTTGTGCGGCGATGGCGCGTTCGGCCTGGACCGCGACGTCGGTGGCGCAGGCGGACGCGGCGGCCAGGGCGGGGGTGGCGACCGCCCAGAGCGGCTGTACGGCGGCCAGCCGCGCCAGCAGCGCTGCCTCGCCGAGCAGGTAGCCGATCCGGAGTCCGGCCAGTCCCCAGGTCTTGGTGAGGCTGCGGACGACCAGCAGGCCGGGCAGGTCACGCCGGGCGGCCAGCGACTCGGGTTCGCCGGGTACGCCGGGCGCGGTGGTGGTGTCGGCGAACGCCTCGTCGATCACCAGTACCCGGCCGGGGCGGGCCAGGGCGGCCAGGTCGGCGGCGGGGTGCAGGACCGAGGTGGGGTTGGTCGGGTTACCGATCATGACGAGGTCGGCGTCGGCCGGGATCCGGTCCGGGTGCAGCCGGAAGTCGTCGGCCGCGTCGAGCAGTACCCGCTCCACGGTGTGCCCGGCGGCCCGCAGCGCGGCCTCCGGCTCGGTGAACTGCGGGTGCACCACCACCGGTCGGCGTACCCCACGCAGCGCCTGGGCGAGCAGCACGAAGCCCTCGGCGGCACCGGCGGTGAGCAGCACCTCCTCCGGCGGGCGGCGGTGCCGGGCGGCGACGGCGGCGCGGGCCGGACGCGGGTCCGGATAGCCGGCGAGGTCGGCCAGGGTGGCGCTGATCGGGTCGGCCAGCCAGGCCGGCATCGGGGCGCGCCGGACGTTGACGGCGAGGTCGACCAGGCCGTCGCCGACCTCCGCGTCACCGTGGTGCGCGAGGTCGGGTTCGGGTGTCGGATGGGACGCTCCAGTGAGCGGACCGTGCATGCCCGCGATCCTGCCGGGAAGGCGGCGCGGGCGACAGCAGCCCGTGGAGTGCTCCGCATCACCACTGATCACTTCATGAGTATTTCTCATGTATGAATCGGAAATGTCATAACTTATCCCTGTGAGTAACCGACCCCTTGCCGCCGCAGGTCGACTCGTTCCTCTCCTCCGCGCCGGACTGATCGCCGGTGTCGTCGTCGCCGCCGTCGCGTACCCCGTGGTCGCCGTGACCGGCCTCGGCGCCAAGGCCACCGCGCACGCCGTGGAGAGCAAGACCCGCCTGCTGGCCACCGCCCTGCCCGCCGAGACCTCCTACCTGTACGCGCCCGACGGCAAGACCGTGCTGACCATGTTCTTCGAGGAGTACCGGCAGTACACCAAGCTGGCCGACATCTCCCCGCACATGCAGCAGGCGATCGTCGCCGCCGAGGACAACCGCTTCTATCAGCACCACGGCGTCGACCCGAAGGGCGTCGCCCGCGCCTTCGTGGCCAACGCCCGCTCCAGCGGCGTCTCCCAGGGCGCCTCCACGCTGACCATGCAGTACGTGCGGATGGCGCTGCGGGACAGCGCCACCACGCCCAAGGAGGTGCAGGAGGCCACCGCGCAGACGCCGATCCGCAAGGTCAAGGAGATGCGGATGGCGGTCGACCTGGAGAAGGAGCTGAGCAAGGAGGACATCCTGGAGCGCTACCTCAACTCCGCGTACTTCGGTCACCGCGCGTACGGCATCTACGCCGCCAGCGAGATCTTCTTCTCCAAGACGCCGAAGGAGCTCACCCAGGTCGAGGCGGCCACCCTCGCCGGTCTGGTGAAGTCCCCGTCGCAGTACGACCCGGCCAGCTCCGACCAGAAGGACGCCACCACCCGGCGCAACTACGTGCTCGACAACATGGCACGGCTGGGTTACCTGTCGCCGAACGCCGCCGAGGCGGCCAAGGGCGAGCCGATCCGGTTGCGGCTGACCTACCCGCCCAACGACTGCGCCGCCGTACCCGAGAAGTGGAACAGCTGGGGCTTCCTCTGCGACTACCTGAAGAACTGGTGGAGCGCCCAACCCGCGTTCGGCAAGAACCGGCTGGAACGCCTGGACAAGCTGCGGCGGGGTGGCTACCGCATCGTGCTGAGCATGGATCCGAAGGTCCAGGAGGCGGCGGAGAAGAACGTCGGCACCGAGGGCAACACCGGCAGCCCGTTCGCCAACGGCATCGTGGTCTCTGAGCCGGGCACCGGCCGGGTCAAGGCGATGGCGGTGAACCGCACCTACTCGCTGCAGGTGGACGAGAACCCGCTCAGCTCCAACCCGGAGGCGGGCCCGAACGTCCGGGCCAACTACCCGAACACGGTGGCACCGCTGATGGGCGGCGGCGACCTGCCGGGCTACCAGGCCGGGTCGACGTTCAAGATGTTCCCGATGCTGGCCGCGCTGGACGCCGGCATGACGCTGAACACCACCTTCAACGCGCCGCACAGCTACCGCTCCGAGATCTACGACGGCTGGCAGCCGTCGAACGCCAGCGGCGCGATGAGCGGTACGCAGACCATGTGGTCCGGCTTCGGCAAGTCGGTGAACACCTACTTCGTCTGGCTGGAGGAGCAGGTCGGGGCGGAGAGGGCCGTCCGGCTCGCCGAGCAGTTGGGGCTGCGCTGGCGTACCGACGTGGACCGCGACCACGCCTCACCGGCGAAGGCGAACAAGTGGGGCGCGTTCACGCTCGGCGTCTCCGACGCCACCCCGTTGGAGATGGCCAACGCGTACGCCGCGATCGCCGCCGACGGGCGCTACTGCGAGGCGATCCCGGTGAACGCGATCTACAACCGGGACGGTACGCCCGCGATGTTCACCACCCCGGGCGGTATCGAACGCGAGATCGCCAAGCCACGGTGCCGCCAGGTGGTCAACGCCGACGCGGCGCGGGCCGCCACCGACGCCGCCCGCTGCCCGACCGGGGACACCCCGGCCAAGGGAAGCTGCGGTGGCTGGTCGACCGCGGACAGCGTGCGCGGCACGGTGGGCCGCCCGGTGGCCGGCAAGACCGGTACCACGGACAGCACCCGGTCGGCCTGGTTCGTCGGCTACACCCCGGAACTGGCGGCGGCCAGCTTCATCTCCGACCCGGACAACCCGTTCAACGCGGTCGGCGACGGCCAGTCGCAGATCCCGATCGCGGCGGTCTCGAACACGCTCCGCGACGCCCTCAAGGGCACCCCGACGCGGGACTTCGTACCCCCGTCGGACCGCATAGTCGGCTGACGCCCGGCACGCGCCGGAGCGCCGCTCAGGCCGGCGCTCCGGCGGCCGGTTCGGCCGCCACCACACCGGCGGGCGCAATCGGGACGCCCAGATCGGGACCGGCCGGGATCGCGGCCGGCTCGGTGGCCGCGGCAGCCACCAGGCGCCCGGCGATCCGTGGGTACGCGGCCCAGTGCGGGACGAGCTGGGAGGCGTGCACGCCGCGCCAGACGAAACCCTCCGGCGCGCCGCCCGCCCAGCCCCACGCCGGACGCGGCCCACCCCGTGGGGTGAGCACGGCGCGGTGCTCCTTGTGCCCGGTCACCACCTCGCCCCGGGTCGCCACCACGCTGTCGCTCTGGGCGGTCGCCTCGCGGTAGCCGACCACCAGACCGTCCCGGATGCTGCCGATCGCGTCGAGCACCCCGCACATCGGCAACCCGTCGAGTTCCCGGGCCAGCCAGAGCAGCCCGGCCCCCTCGGCGACGACCGGCCGACCGGTACGCGCCAACTCGGCCACCGCGATGCAGAGCCGCCGGTTGGCGGAGAGCTGCTCGGCGTACGACTCGGGCAGCGCGCCGCCGACCACCAGCGCCCGGGTGCCGGCCGGCAGCACCTCGTCGACGAAGGGGTCGAGCGTCACCACGTCGGCACCGGCGGCGCGCAGCAGCTCGGCGGTCTCGGCGTGGCTGAAGCTGCCGCCCGGTCCACCGGCCACCGCGACCAGCGGACGTCCGGCACCGGCCGGCACCGGCGGGGCGCCCGCCTCCGGGTGCGGCGACCACGGCGGCACCGCGAGTTCGGGGGCAGACCGGGCCAGCCCGTGCAGCCGTTCCAGGTCGACGGTGGCGGCCACCGCCTCGCCGAGTCGGCGGACCGCCCGGGCGGCCTCGCCGCCGTTCTCCAGCACCGGCATCACCCCGTGCCGACGGCTCGGCAGCACGGCCGGCAGGTCCTGGCGGCGCAGCGCGCCGTAGACGGGTATGCCGATGTCGTCGAGCGCCTCGCGCAGCAGCGTCTCGTGTCGGGCGGAGGCGACCCGGTTGAGGATCACGCCGCCGATCCAGAGCTGCTCGTCGTACGCCCGGAAGCCGTGCACCAGGGCGGCCACCGACTGGCCCATCGCGGCGACGTCGACCACCATCACGACCGGGCTGCGCAGGGCGGTGGCGACCGCTGCGGTCGACTCGGTCTCGCAGCGTCCGCTGAGGCTGTCGTAGAGGCCCATGCTGCCCTGCACCACGGCGAGCCCGGTGTCGGCGGCACCGTGCAGCAGCAGCGGCGCGAGCCGGTCGGTGCCCAGCAGCCGAGGGTCCAGGGTGCGCCCGGGTCGGCCGGCGGCGAGCCCGAGATAGGCGGCGTCGACCGGATCCGGGCCGATCTTGAACCCGGCCACGTCGAGACCACGATCGGCGAACGCGGCGAGGATGCCGATCGCCAACGCGTTCTTGCCGTGCCCCGACGAAGGGGCACTGAGCACCAGACGCGGCACGACGGTCATCATCGACTCCTCGCGGGCGGCGAGCGGCCGACCGTCGGCGCGCCCCGTGCGCGTGACGATAGCCCACGTCGGTCGCCCGTAGGCGCCGCCCGCCGCCCCGATCCGCTTCGATCCGCCCGACCGGAGCGGACCGCCCCGACACCGACACGCTCCGTCGTCGATCGGCCCTTTCCCGGCCGTCACGTCGACGGGCGGGGCGGCGCAGTGGTGACGGTCATACGGGTAGCCTCGTGGCGTGTACCGGTTCCTGCTGACGCCACGCTGGCTGGGCATCCTCGCGCTGACCCTGGTCCTCGCCACGATCATGGTGATGCTCGGCAACTGGCAACTGGACCGCTACCACGGCCGGACGGCGGTCAACGAACGCATCGACGCCGGGTTGCGGATGGACCCGGTGCCGCTGCGCGAGGCGGTGCCCGCGCCGACCGGTGGCCCCGGCAGCGCCGGCCCGGCACCGGCCGATGACCGGACGTTCATCCGGGTGATCGCGACCGGCCGGTACGACACCGACAACGTGGTCCTCGTCCGGGGCCGGACGGTGGAGAGCAAGGTCGGCTTCGAGGTGCTCACCCCGCTGGTGCTGGCCGACGGCACCGCCGTCCTGGTGAACCGGGGCTGGATCCCACCGGCGCCGGGCGGGGCGATGGCCCAGCCCGAGGTGCCGGCGGCACCGCCCGGCGAAGTGACCGTCGAGGGCCGGGTGCACGCCAGCGAGAGCGGTTCCGGCAACGTGGCCCGACGGGAGGGCCGCCTGGAGACCCGCCGAGTCGCCGTGCCGCAGCTCGCCGCGCAGTTGCCGTACCCGGTGCACGGGGCGTACGTGCTGCTCGACGAGCAGACCCCGGCCGCCGACCCGTTGTTCCGCGCGGTGCCGGTGGGGCACGCCAACAACTGGCAGAACCTCGGGTACGTCGTGCAGTGGTGGATCTTCGCGGCGATGACGCTGTTCGGCTACGGCTGGATCGCCCGTCGGGAGGCCCGCCGGCTGGCCGGTGTGACCGACGACGACCTCCCCCGCGACCGGGCCGCCGACCCTGCACCGAACAGCCCCGCCGCGAGCAGCTCTGCCCCGACCAGCCCCGCCTGAACCGGTCAGCCGCCCGTGCGGCCGGCGTGGATGGCGCGTACGGCGTCGATGGTGTCGGCCTCGGCGGCGGTCTTGTCGTCGCGGTAACGGACCACCCGGGCGAACCGGAGCGCCACCCCGCCCGGATAGCGTGAGCTGGTCTGCACCCCGTCGAAGGCGATCTCGACCACCTGCTCGGGCCGGACCCGCACCACCCAGTCGCCGCGCTCGACGGAAAGCTCCAGGAACCGTTCGGTCTGCCAGCGCAGCAACTCGTCGGTGAGCCCCTTGAAGGTCTTGCCGAGCATCACGAACCCGCCGCCGGCCGGATCCCGCGCCCCGAGGTGCAGGTTCGACAGCCAGCCCTTGCGCCGGCCACTGCCCCACTCGACGGCGAGCACCACCAGGTCGAGGGTGTGCCGGGGCTTCACCTTCACCCAGGCCGCACCGCGCCGACCGGCGTCGTAGGGCGCGTCGGGCGACTTCACCACGACGCCCTCCTTGCCGGCGTCGAGCGCGGCGGCGAACGCCGCGCCGGCCTGCTCCGGCCCGTCCACCTCGATCCGCCCGACCAGCACCGACGCGTCGACGGTGGCGGCGAGCGTGGCCCACCGCTCGCGGCCGGGCAGATCGATCAGATCCGCGCCGTCGAGGTGCAGCAGGTCGAAGAAGTACGGCGTGAGCACGGTCTCGCCGGTCCGGGCGGCGGCGGCGCGGACCGGCGGGGCGACGGATGCCCCGCCGCCCCGGCGGGCGGCGGCGCTGGACGTCTGCTGGAACGGCAACGGTCGGCCGGTGGCGTCCAGCCCGATCGCCTCCCCGTCGAGCACCAGCTCCCGGGCGGGCAGGGCGCGGACGGCGGCGACCACCTCGGGCACCCGGCCGGTGATCTCGTCGAGGCTGCGGGTGAACACGGCGATGTCGTCGCCGCTGCGGTGCGCCTGGATGCGGATGCCGTCCAGCTTCACGTCGACCACGGCGGGCGCGCCGGTGGCGGTGAGCGCCTCGTCCACCGTGGCGGCGCTCTGCGCCAGCATCGGCGCCAGCGGTCGCCCGACCCGCAACCCGAACTCGGCCAGTGCCGGGGCACCGCCGTCGAGCGCGGCCACCGCGACCGCCCGC
Organism: Micromonospora sp. NPDC049903; assembly: GCF_044460945.1. Lineage (NCBI taxonomy): Bacteria > Bacillati > Actinomycetota > Actinomycetes > Micromonosporales > Micromonosporaceae > Micromonospora > Micromonospora sp. NPDC049903. The sequence continues at coordinate 11,570 of NZ_JBITKL010000048.1, read as the reverse complement.
AGGTCACCGGCGAGCAGCAAGGCCCGGCGTACCGCGCCGACCGGCACCTCGGCGGCCCGGGCGATCGCGTCGGCCAACAGCCCGGCCTGGGCGCCCTGACGCAGCTCGCCGAGGAAGAGGCCGGTCAGGACGCGTTGCTCCTCGGCGGTGGCGGCGGTGTAGAGCGCGGCCACCAGAGCGCGGCGACGGGCCTGCGAGCCCGCGCCGTGCACCGCCGCGATCTCGTCGATCGCCGCGTCGACCCCGGCCACGGTCAGCGTCGCCTCGGCCGCCGGTGGCGGCAGGTCGCGCAGCGCGGCCCAGCCGACCCCGGTCTGTCGCTGGCGCAGCTCGCCCGCGAGCCAGCCGGCTCCGGCCGCCACCTCGTCCGGATCGAGCCGCCGCAGGGCGTCGGCGAGCAGCTCGACCTTGGCCCGTCGGCCGCTGACGGCACCGACGGCTGCGGAGGTGGCAGCCAGGTCGAGGAAACGCACGACCTCATCCTGCCAGCCACCCCCGACAGCGGGTGTCACCTGCGGGGGAAGCTGCTCCGGCGGGTCAGGCCGGGACGGGCTCCTCGACCCGCAGGCCGCGCGCGCGGACCTCCTCGGCGATGCGGGACAACGACGCGTCCACGGCGACCAGAGCGGCGGACAGCTCGGCGAGCTGTTCCTTGAGCGTGGCCTCCGGCCACGCGGAGACGTCGACGTCCCCCAGAGCGCTGACGGCGGCCTCCATACGGGCCATCACCTCGTTCGTACGCATGTTCGAGAGGCTACAACAGCCGCGCGTCCGACACGCCGGAAACAGCCACCATTTGCGCGAAAGTCACCGAGTCGGGGCCGTGCCCGCCTCGGCCACCTTGGCCAGCAACAACGCCTCGGCCAGGCAGACCCGGGCGAACTCGCCCAGGTGCAGGCTCTCGTTCGGCCCGTGCGCCCGCGCGTGCGGGTCCTCCACGCCGGTCACCAGGATCGCCGCCTGCGGGAACATCTCCTGGAAGGTGGCGATGAACGGGATCGACCCGCCGACACCGATGTCCACCGGGTCGGTGCCGTCCCAGGCGGCGCGGAAAGCCGCGCGGGCCGCGTCGAAGACCAGGCCGGAGGCGTCGATGACGCAGGGCGCGCCGTCGTGCTCGAAGGTGACGTCGACCTGCGCACCCCACGGCGCGTACCGCTCCAGGTGGTCGCGCAGCGCGAGGTACGCCTGCTTCGGCTCGTCGCCCGGTGCCAGCCGGAGGCTCAGCTTGGCCTTGGCCGCCGGCACCAACGCGTTCGGCGCCTCGGCGGTGGCCGGGGCGTCGATGCCGAGCACGGCCAGCGCGGGCCGGGTCCAGAGCCGGTCGGTGATCCGGCCGGAGCCGATCAGGCGTACGCCCTCGGCGAGCCCCGCCTCGGCCCGGAACCGGTCCTCGGGGTAGTCGACGATCGCTTCGTCCCGACCGACCAACCCCTCCACCGCCACATTCCCGGCGTCGTCGTGCAGAGTGGCCAGCAGCCGGACCAGCGTGGTGAGCGCATCCGGCACGGCACCGCCGAACATCCCGCTGTGCACCGCGTGGTGCAGGGTGCGTACCTCGACGAAGCAGTTGACGACGCCGCGCAGCGAGGTGGTCAGCGCCGGTACACCGACGTCCCAGTTGGTCGAGTCGGCGATCACGATGACGTCCGAGGCGATCTTCTCGCGGTGGTCGGCGAGCAACTGCTCCAGCGAGTCGGAGCCATACTCCTCCTCCCCTTCGACGAACAGCACCACGCCCACGGGCAGGCGGTCACCGAAGGCCCGCAACGCGGCGACGTGCGCCATGATGCCGGCCTTGTCGTCGGCGGCACCCCGGCCGTAGAGCCGGCCGTCCCGCTCGACCGGCTCGAACGGGTCGGACTCCCACAGCGCCCGGTCCCCGACCGGCTGCACGTCGTGGTGGGCATAGAGCATGACGGTGGGCGCGCCGGGCGGGGCGGCCTTGCGGCCGATCACCGCGGGCTGGCCGTCGGCGCGCACGATCTCGACGTCGAGACCGCAGCCGCGCAGCAGCTCGGCCACCGCATCGGCGGAGCGCTCCACGTGCGAGTGGTCGAATCCCTCGAAGGCGATGCCCGGGATACGGACGAGGCGTTCCAGGTCGGCCCGGACGCCGGGCAGTTCCCGGGTCACGGCCTCCCGCAACTCGGACTCGGTCATGATCGGTGTGGTCATGACCGGCATGGTATGCCGCCCCGACCTGCGGTTCCCGGCCGAGCCAGATAGTAGTGACGGTCATCGTGCGGCAACCCGGGGTCACCGTCGACCACCAGGTCGGCCCGTGCCTGCGTGTCGTCGGCGGCGAAGTGCGCCTGCTCGGTGTCGTGCCACCGGCACAGCTCCGGCAGGATCCCCGGGCCGTCGCGCGCCACCGCCCGGGCCAGCCGCAACGACTGCGGGGCGGTGACGAAGACGGCCAGCGTCAGGTCCGGACCGGCGGCGGCCCGGGACGTGCTGACCCCCTCGACGATCAGCACCGGCGCCACCGGCACCGACACCGGCTCGGGCCGGAAACACCGGCGTACCCAGTCGTAGCACCGGTACGACCCGGCGCGGCCGGACCGCACCGGCCGCAACACGTCGCGCTCCAGTCGCGTCCAGAAGGTGAGCTGGTCGTCCCACCCGTCGAGCAGGTCGTCGGTGTGCACCACCGGCGGTCGTACCGCCTCCGGCCCGATGCCGCCGAGCGCATCGGCCAGGCGCGCGGCGAACAGCGTCTTGCCCGCCCCGCTCGGCCCGTCCACGGCCACCAGCCGGGTACGCCCCAACCGGGCCGGTGCCGCCAGCACCCGCCCCGCCAGTCCGGCGTACGACTCGAAGACCGCCACCACGGAGACCGACGTTACCGATCGGGTTGTCCCACACCGCTTCGGACCGCCTGTCGAGAAGCCGCACGGCATGATCGTGGCGTGTCCCATTCCGTGATGAGTCCCGGCGTCGAGGCGTTGCTGGAGCAGGCCCGTTCGGGCATGACCCGGCTGACCCCACAGGAGACGGTGCAGGCCGCCGCCCGGGGTGCCCTCGTGATCGACACCCGCACCGACGGGCAGCGGCGGGAGCAGGGCGACCTGCCCGGCGTCATCGTGATCGACCGGACCGTCCTGGAATGGCGGCTCGACCCGGCCAGCGACTGGCGGATCCCCGAGGCCACCAACTACGACATGGAGGTCGTCGTGGTGTGCCGCCAGGGCTACAGCTCGAGCCTGGCGGCGGCGAGCCTGCGCGCGCTCGGGCTGCACAAGGCGACCGACATGATCGGCGGTGTGGAGGCGTGGCGCTCGGCCGGAATGGCCTTCTCCGACCAGCCCGCCGACGTCCGCTACTGAGGCCGGGCGGCGCGAGACGCTGACGCCGGGCCTCGGCTGGTGCAGGCGGCGGCTAGCCGGGTACGCCGGGCGGGATGAACGGCAGGTCGGCGGGGGGCCCGGACTCGACGAGCCGACGCAGGGCGGCGGTGTCGAGGTGTTCTTCGACCAGGTCGCCGAGCAGGTCGAGGGTGCGTTCGCGGGCGGCGGCGAAGGAGGTGTCCGGGGCGACCCGGAAGCCGGTCCGACCGGCCAGGCGGGCGGCCCGGTCGAGGAACCAGCGGCGGAACTCGTCGGACTCGAAGGTGCCGTGCCAGTGCGTACCGTGCACGACCCCGGACACCATGCCCTCGCCGGCACCGGCGGCGTCGTGCAGCAGCGGGGTCGCCTCCGGGTCGGCGGCGGAGACGTACCCGTGGTGGATCTCGTAGCCCCGGACCGGAAGCCGGTCGGCGGCGGTGCCGACCGCCTGGCGGACGGTCTTGCGCGGGTCGAAGGTGATCTCGATGGGCAGCAGCCCGAGGCCGTCGACGCTGCCCCGGCGGCTCTCCACCGGGTCGTGGATGGCCCGGGCCAGCATCTGGAAGCCGCCGCAGATGCCGAGCAGCGGTCGACCGGCCGCGACGTGCGCGGTGACCGCGTCGGCGAGGCCGGTCTCGCGTAGCCAGGCCAGGTCGGCCACGGTCGACTTGGAGCCGGGCAGCACGACCAGGTCGGCGGCGGCCAGCTCGGCAGGCTCGACGGTCAGCCGGACCCGCACGCCGGGCTCGGTGGCGAGCGCCTCCACGTCGGTGGCGTTGCTGATCCGGGGCAGCCGCACCACCGCCACGTCGAGCCACTCGGTGCCGTGCGGGGCGGCCGGGCGGCCGAGCACCCGGCCGTAGGCGAGCGAGTCCTCGGCGTCCAGCCACAGGTCCAGCGCCCAGGGCAGGACGCCGTACGTCGGGCGGCCGGTGAGCTGCCGCAGCGAGTCCAGCCCGGGGGCCAGCAGGCCGACGTCGCCTCGGAACTTGTTGACCACGAACCCGGCGATCAGTGCCTGGTCGGCGGGTTCGAGCAGGGCCAGCGTGCCGAACATGGCGGCGAAAACGCCACCCCGGTCGATGTCGCCGACCACGATCGTCGGGAACCCGGCGTGCCGGGCCAGCCCCATGTTGACGTAGTCGCCGTCGCGCAGGTTGATCTCCGCCGGGCTGCCCGCCCCCTCGCAGATCACCACGTCGTACTCCGACCGCAACTCGGCCAGTGCCGCGTACGCGGTCTCCGACAACCGGGGACGCAGGGTCCGGAACGAACCGGCGGTCATCGTGTCGACCGCCTCGCCCAGCAGCACCACCTGACTGCTCAGGTCGCTGCCCGGCTTGAGCAGCACCGGATTGAACCGCAGGTCCGGGGCGAGCCCGCAGGCCGCCGCCTGCATCGCCTGCGCCCGCCCGATCTCGCCGCCCCGGCCGTCCGGCCCGACGACCACGGCGGAGTTGTTCGACATGTTCTGCGCCTTGAACGGCGCCACCCGTACGCCCTCGCGGTGCAACCAACGGCAGATGCCGGCGGTGAGCACGCTCTTGCCGGCGTCGGAGGTGGTCCCGGCGACCAGCAGGCCACCGCTCACCGCGTGCCCGTGAGGCGTCGGGCCACCGCGCCGACCAGCCGGCCGACGGTCACCGGGTACACCGCCGCGAGGCCGAGCGCGGCCAGGCCGACGGCACCGGAGATCCGGGCGGCCCGAGGCAGGTGCCGGGCCTCGGGACGGGGACCGTCACCGAGGAACGGCCGCACCTCGGACCGGCCGAAGTAGACGTTGCGCCCGCCGAGCCGCACACCCAACGCACCGGCCATCGCCGCCTCGCACTGCCCGGCGTTGGGGCTGGGGTGGTCGTCGCGGTCCCGACGCCACACCCGCCAGGCCCGCTCCCGGTCGCCCTTGCCGGCCGGCGCCAGCGCGACGGTCAGCAGGCCGGTCAGCCGGGCCGGCACCAGGTTCAGCAGGTCGTCGAGCCGGGCGGCCGGGGTGCCGAACCGGGCGTAGCGCGCGTTGCGGTGGCCGACCATCGCGTCGAGGGTGTTCACCGCCCGGTAGCCGAGCAGGCCCGGCAGCCCGGCCACCGCGCCCCAGAACAGCGGGGCGACCACCGCGTCCGAGGTGTTCTCGGCCACCGACTCGACCGTGGCCCGGGCCAACTCCGACTCGTCGAGGGTCGACGGATCCCGACCACACAGGTGTCCGAGCCGCGCCCGGGCGGCCGGCAGGTCGCCACCGCGCAGCGCACGTCCCATGATCCGCGCCTCGTGCCGCAGGCTCTGCCCGCCCAGCACCGCGAACGTGCCGGCGGCGACCAGTGCCGCGCGGGCCAGCGGCTGCCGCCGGGTCGCGTACGCGAGGGCGGCCCCGGCCAGCACCGGCCCGCCGACACTCAGCGCGGTGTGGGTGCCACCGGCCAGCCGGTCGGGCCGGTAGAGCCGACGTTCCAGGGCGGCGGCGGCCCGGCCGAAACCGGCGACGGGATGGCCACGACGTGGGTCACCGAAGTACGCGTCCAACGCGTACCCGGCGACGAGTCCCGCCGCGTTCGCCACTGCACCCGCATGCCGCACCCGCACCACCTCCGGCCGGCCAGCCTAGCCGAGCCCGGCCACCGGAGCCGCCGGTCGACCGCGCCGCCCAGGTCAGACGGGCTGCGGCGTTCGGCCCCGCCCGCGCCGGCCGCGCCCGGTCACCGTCGCGCCGGTGCCGGACTCCGCCGGTGCGTCCGCCGAGGCTGTGGTGGGCTCCTCGGCGTCGCCGCCCACCTCGGCCGACTCGGACCCATCCGGCGTGCTGTCACCCGGGCCCGGGAGATCGCCCGCAGCCGAGAAGCCGCCCGTGCTCGGGAGGTCGCCCGCGAGGCCGCCCGTGATCTGGAAGTCGCCCGTGCCGGAGAAGCCGTCCGCCCCGGTGCGACCGCCCGTGCCGGAGATGCCGCCCGTGCTGGCGATGCCGTCCGCCCCGGCGATGTCGCCCGTGCCGGGGAGGTCGTCGAAGGGGTCGGTCTCGCCCAGGCGCTGCGGGTAGCCGGTGCCCGCGGGGACGTACTCGGACAGCTCGAAGTCGTCGTCCAGCGCCCCGTCCTCGGGCAGGGCGGGCGCGTCGTCGTCCGAGACGGCCTCGGTCAGCTCGCCGTGCACCCGCTGCTCGGCCTCGGCGTCCGAGATGGTGCTGGTCGCCAGGTTCGGCTTGTTGCGCAGGAAGCGCCCACGCCCCCGGGACAGGTCGTGACCCACCGCCACGGCCTCCAGCTCGTAGAGGGTGCGGTGGTTGCCAGCGTCGTCGGTCCAGTCACGGGTGTAGAGGCGACCGCAGACGACCACCGGGTCACCGACCATCACCGAAGACGCGACCCCCTCGGCGAGCTTCCGCCAGCAGTTGACGCGTACCCGCAGGCTGTTGCCGTCCACCCAGCGCCCGCTGTCCCGGTCGAGGCGGCGGGCGGTGGAGGCGACCTTGAAGTTGGCCACGAGTGTGTTGCTCTGCGTGGTGCGACGCCACTCGGGGGCGGTGAGCACGTTCCCGACGACCGTCACGTAGGTATCGAACATCGTTCCTCCAGCGGAGATCCGGGTCGGCTGGTACCGACTCGCCGCCCAGCCTCGGGCCAGGCGGCCCACCCGAGCAGCCCCTCCGGTCGTACCTGTGGACAACCTGGCGGCCTGTGGACGAACGCCTGATCAAGGTCCCGATGTGCTAGGCCGACCGACCCTGCCCGGCCCGCGCCCGGCGGCGGACGATCGATTCGCACAGGAAACCGTCAGGTTCCGGAGCGGTCCGCCTGGGTAGGAAATCGCCAACCGCACCTGCGACGTCGAACGAAAGGTCAGCGATCATGATGATGACCATCGCTTGTTCCGCCCGCGTCCCTGGTCAGGTGCAGCGATGAGCGAGAACCCGGCCACCGTGGAAAAGTGTCTGCGAATGGGCGCCGGCTTCTCGCAGGCCGACCGCGACTGGATCGTGACCCAGTTCGCCACGCTCGACGCCCGTCTGGCCGGCTTCCACGCCGACTCCACCGAACTCGAACTCTCGGTCAAGGACCGGGAGGCCAAGGGCCAGCGGGTCACGCTGGAGTGCTGGATCGCCGGTCGGCAGAAGATCGTCACCACCTCCTCCGAGGAGGACCTGCGTGCGGCGCTCAACGACGCCCGTGACGACCTGCGCCGCAAGCTCAACGACTCCAAGACCCGCCAGGAGCCGCGCAACAACAAGCACCTGCGGGTCACCACCCCGCCCGGCGAGCCGACCCCGGTCGAGGAGTTGGCCGAGGAACTGGCCACCGCCGGGACGAAGACCGACGAGAGGTGACCGTGTCGCCGGTCGGGCACGCGTCCGGCCGGCGGCGCTGAACAGGGAGAGGTGAACGGCATGCCCAACGTGCAGCAACCGGAGATGCGCCGCAGCGGCGAGACCCGGCTGGTCCAGGACAGCGACGGACCGATCCCGGGGGGTGGCTCCGAGACCAAGAAGGAGCACCGGACGGTCCCGGTGGACCAGGTCTCGCCGTACGGGCCGGATCGTGGGCGGGCCGCAACCTCGCACGAGCCGACCGATCGCGACGCCCACGGCGACTGACCCGCCGCACAGTAGTAGCCCCCGTCCCACGCTGGGCGGGGGCTACTACCGTCCGGTAGCTTCCCGGCGTACCGTCGGTCCGGTGGAACCCGACGTGCTGGGCCCGCCCTACGAGCGGCACACCATCGACCTTGGCCGCGACGACGAGGGACCGGTGGTCGCCACCCTGGTCCGCCGCCGGGCCGAGCGACCCACCGGGCGCGCGGTGCTCTACGTGCACGGCTTCGTCGACTACTTCTTCCAGACCCACGTGGCCGACTTCTTCGCCGCCCGGGGCTGGGACTTCTACGCACTCGACCTGCGCAAGTACGGCCGAAGCCTGCTCCCCCACCAGACCGCCAACTTCTGCCGCGACCTGGCCGACTACTTCCCGGAACTGGACGCCGCCGCCCAGATCATCCGTACCGAGGACGAACACGACACGCTGCTGGCCATGGGCCACTCCACCGGCGGACTGATCGTCTCGCTCTGGGCAGACGCCCGCCGCGACACCGGGCTGGTCGACGGCATCTTCCTGAACAGCCCCTTCTTCGACCTCAACGCCCCCTGGTTCGTGCGTCGACCCCTCGCGGCCGCCGTCGCGCGCCTGGGCCGTCGGGCACCCCACCGCGTCCTCCCCTTCGGCCTCGGCACCGTGTACGGCGAGAGCCTGCACGCCGACCATCGCGGCGAATGGAGCTACGACCTGGCCTGGAAGCCGCTCGCCGGATTCCCCGTTCGGGCCGGCTGGCTCAACGCCGTCCGCACCGGCCAACGCCGACTGCGCGCCGGACTGGACATCCCGGTGCCGGTGCTGCTGGCCTGCTCGACCCGCTCGTTCCGGGGCGTCAAGTGGCACGATTCGGCGACCCTCGCCGACGCCGTCCTCGACGTCGAACACATGGTCCGCTGGGCACCCCGCCTCGGTCAGCACGTCACGCTCGCCCGCTTCGACGGCGGCCTGCACGATCTGACGCTGTCCGGCCCCGCCGTACGCGACAAGGTCCTCACCGAGGTGGGCCGCTGGGCGGACGCCTTCCTCGACGCCGGACCGACGCCCCCTCCCCCACCGGCCCCACGCCGCCCGGCCGACAGCGAGTCCTCCTCGCACGCCGCCCCCTGATCCACGGGCCCGCATGAGCCACCGGTCCGCCTGAGCCACCGGTCCGTGGGCCACCGGTCCGCCTGGGTCCGCTGAGGCCGTGGATTCGCAGGTGCGCGGCGTCCAGGGCGCGTGCGACGCTGACCGGGCACCCGTTCCGTCGCGCCGGGCCGGTGCGGCGGTACCCTTCTCGCGCGATACCACAGCGCGCCCGTAGCTCAGCGGATAGAGCAGGGGACTTCTAATCCCAAGGCCGCAGGTTCGAATCCTGCCGGGCGCACCATCATGCAGCCGGGTTGACCTGCTTCTTCTTGCCCTTCTTACGATCTTTCTTAGAGCCGCCCTTCGATGCGATGGCCCCATGTGAGCCCGAGGTGAGCCCGGGGGTGCGCTTGCCCCGGCGAGACACCAAGCGAGCCGTAGCCTCGGCCGCTTCCAACGCCAGCTCAGGCAGCACAGCCGTGTACGTGTCGGCTGTGAGCGCATGCGACGCGTGCCCGAGCATCGCCTGTACGACCTTCAGCTTGACCCCGGCCTTGAGAGCCATCGTGGCCGCCCCATGGCGTAGATCGTGTAGGCGGATCGGCGGGAGGTCCAAGCACCGCACCAGCCGGTCGAAGTGGTCCGACAGCCACGTCGGCACTATCCACTCGCCGTTGGGCCGGGTGAAGAGACGGCCACTCTCCACCCACGCCGGCCCAGCCTTCTCGCGCGCCTTGCGCTGCCGCTTGTTGTGACGCTTGATCACCTTCACGCTGTCGCTGTCGAGGGCGACAATCCGGTCGCCCGCCTCACTCTTGGGCGCGTTCTCCTCAATCTCGCCGTTCACGTCCACAAGCTGTGTAGCGACCGTCAACGCCTGGCCCTTGAGGTCAACGTCCTCTGGCCGCAGCCCGCATGCCTCGCCCCGCCTCAGGCCGCGCAGGGCAATAAGGTGAAACAGCGCGTACAGCTCGTCATCGGCAACACCCTCAAGGAACGCGATCGTTTGCTCAGTGGTCCACACCATGACGGGCGACGGCCTCTTCCCAGTGGCCCGCCATTGCGCAACCCGTTCATCAGTCCACACAAGCCCCTTCGGCCGCTTGACCGGGTCTAGCTCGACGTGGGCCGCCGGGTTGAACGTGATCAGCTCTTGCTCGATCGCGTCGTTCAGTGCAGCGCGAAGGGTTGCTCTGATGTGCCGTCGCGTCGTCGGTCCGACCACCCGACGAAACGGGGGCATTTCGGCAATCGCGGCACGCGCGGCGCGGCGACGCTCACGGCCCTTGAGCGCCTTGAGTTCTTCGACCGCGGTCCGCCGCAGCGCGTTCGCTTCCTCGATCTCAATGTTCCGCTCGACGACCGCGTTGAACATCTCCGTCAGGTGCGACACACGAAGCCGGTCTAGACGGACTTCCCCGATACGCGGCTTGAGGTGAAGTCGGATGTCCCGGGCGTAACGGTCGAGCGTGCTGGAGCGGATCTTGCGGCCAGCAAGCCAACTCTCGAGAAACTCTCCGACAGTGATGCGTGCCGTCAGCGACTGCCCGCTACGGAACTTGCGCCGCGTCTCTTCAAGGTCGGGCAGCGGCTCCCGATCGGACGCGACGCGCTCCAACAGGTCACCCAAGCGCCGACGGCCGTCTTCGTCATCCACATCAGGAAGAGCAAGCAACGCGCGTACGGCGTCCAGGTCTGCTTGAGCCTCAGCGGCCGACGTGTAGCCGGACCGGCGCCACGTGCGACGTTCGCCTCCAGTGTTCGGTGGAAGCTCCTGGCGGGCCCCCCAGGTGCCGTGTCGGCGATTGTTGAGCTGGGGGCAGGATTGCCCACGCTGCTTGCCGGTCCGAGGATCTCGGCACGCGCACCGACGAAATACTGACCCTCTCAAGGTTCCTCCTTGGGAAAGAGAAGTGGTACCTATAAAGGTACCACTTCTTGTCGACTGACCGCGAAGGGAATGATCCGATGCGACGACGCCGGGCTGTCGAGATCGCTCAAGGGTTGCCAGCACTTCCAAGTGAGGAAAAACGCGATCAGCAGGTCAAAATCCGACTCACCCTCAGCGAGATTGACCGTCTGGTAGCCCTGCGACCAGACCTCACCGCTTCGGGAATCGTCGCCCTCCTCGTCGATGACGTACTGAAGGGGCGTCACGCTCCCCCATGGATGGTGAGGCCAGATGACGGACTGGACACCAAGTAGTTCCAGGATGGCCGGAACAGGCACGGGGTAGTTTCGCCCAACGCGCAGCACCAGCACCAGCACCAGCACCAGCACCAGCACCAGCACCAGCACCGAGAAGTTGCCGCACTTAGCCAAGGCGTAAACCTTGCGCAACCCGGACCCGGAATCGCTCCAGCCGTCGTCAAATCCGTACCAGGCCGAGGAATTGGACCGTCTCGATCATCTATTCCTGGCATAATCGCGCCTATCACACGCTCCTTAAGGCTTGTCAAGCCCGCGAGATCCGGAACGACCTATATCGCTCGCGGTAGCCACTAAAGGGTGTCTCGTAACTCGGTGAAGGCGTTGCCGGGCAACGGTACTGGTGTCATCCGGTGAGGATGATGTTGTGGAGGTGGGCGATACCGGA
>NZ_JBITKL010000047.1:20192-21375 GCF_044460945.1 Micromonospora sp. NPDC049903 | reverse complement strand
TACCACGCCACCATCAACATCAACATCCTCGAAACAGCAACATTGACAACCCGCCCACCGCCCTAACTGAGCGGCATTGGGGTTAGGGGTGGGGGTCGTGGAGGCCGAGGCGGCGGAGTTCGAGGGCGGCCAGGGCGTTGACGGTGGTGTCGTCGCCGCGCCGCCACGCCTCGGCGACGTCCGGGGAGATCCGGGTGAGTTTGCGCAGCGGCTGACCGGCCAGGGCGCGCAGGGCCAGCAGGTCCCGACCGGCGGGTGCGGCGGCCAGGGCCGCCGCCGAAGCGGCTCGCCGCATCCAGCGCACCCGCAGCGGCAGCCAGCCGAAAAGCACCAGCCCCAGCGGGACGATGAGCAGCCCGACGGCCAGTGCCAGCGCCAACTGGTCGACCAACTCCTGCTGGTCACGCCCGGCCTCGGCGAGCGAACGGGCCGCGCCGGCCGCCCGCTCGAACGGGCCGGTCAGCTCGTCGCCCACCAACGGCACCCGGCCGACCTTGCCGCCCGCGTCGGCCAGGTTGTCGGCCAGCCCACCGCCGGCCCCCTCCAGCTTCTGCCCGGGTACGGCCAGCTTCTGCACCAGTTCGTGCAGCCAGAGCGCACCACGGATCGCCGCGTACACCCAGGCGACGACGAGCAGATCGGTGAGGAACTGGCGCAGCGCGGTCGGGAAGCGATCAGCGTAGATTTTCACGCCGGACAGCGTGCCACGCTCGGGCGCGGCGGGCACCCCCACGGACGCCCGATCCCGGGAGTGCGCGGGATCAGCGGGCGCAGTCCGGGCAGGTCCCGAAGATCTCCAGGGTGTGGCTGACGTCGGTGAAGCCGTGCTGAGCCGCCACCCGGTCGGCCCAGTTCTCCACCGTCGGCCCGGCCACCTCGACCGTACGACCGCAGGCCCGGCAGACCAGATGGTGGTGATGCCCCTCGCTGCACCTGCGGTAGAGGTGCTCTCCGCCGGGCGGGCGCATCACGTCGATCTCGCCCGCGTCGGCCAGACCCTGCAACGTCCGGTAGACCGTGGTCAACCCGACCCGCTCGCCGCGATCACGCAGCATCGCGTGCAGGTCCTGGGCGCTGTGGAAGCCCTCCAGCTCGGCCAGCAACGCGCTCACCGCCGACCGCTGGCGGGTGTTCCGGACCACCGCACTCTCGCTCATGCCGACCCTCCGCTTCGCTGCGTGCC
>NZ_JBITKL010000047.1:0-20094 GCF_044460945.1 Micromonospora sp. NPDC049903 | reverse complement strand
CCGGCATTTGTGCTGGGCCTGATGATTCGCTCGCGTGGCTCGCTCATGCCGACCCTCCGCTTCGCTGCGTGCCGGCATTTGTGCTGGGCCTGATGATTCGCTCGCGTGGCTCGCTCATGCCGACCCTCCGCTTCGCTGCGTGCCGGCATTTGTGCTGGGCCTGATGAAGCGCTCGCTCATGATTCCTCCCCGGCATGGCTGACCGCGTCGGCGACGATGTGCGCGACATGCTCGTCGACCAGGGCGTACGCGATCTCCCGGCCCCGCCGCGAGCCGCGTACGACGCCGGCCCCGCGCAGCACCCGCAGGTGCTGGGAGACCAACGGTTGCGCGACGCCGAGTTTATCCACCAGCTCGTGCACGCAGCGCTCGCCGTCGGCCAGCTCGCTGACGATGGCGAGCCGGATCGGCGCCGAGAGGGCGCGCAGGAGCTCGCTGGCACCCTCGAAGGCGTCATAGCCGGATCCGCTGGTCACCCTGCAACGGTAACCAATACCGAAGCGGAACCCGTGATCAGGACCGGCTGAGCACCACCTCGTGTGGTTCCGGATCGGGCGTGGGCTGCGGTCGGGAGCGGCGGAGCCGGCGCCAGGCGGCGGCCAGCAGGGTGACCACCACGAACGAGGCGATCGCGAGGACCACCACCGAGGCGCCCGGCGCGGTGTCGGCGAGCGCCGCCATCCAGATGCCGGCACCGGCAGCGAACAGGCCCAGTGCCATGGCCGCCGTCATGGTGCTGCGGAAACCCCGGGTGACCTGCTGGGCGGTGGCCACCGGGACGACCATCAACGCGCTGATCAGCAGGACACCGACGGCCCGCATGGCGATCGTGACGGTGATCGCGGTGGTGATCGCCAGCAGCAGGTTCAGCGCGCGTACCGGCAGCCCGGAGACTCGGGCGTACTCCTCGTCGTGGCAGACCGCGAACAGCGCGGGCCGCAGCGCCAGCATCGCGGCCAGCACCGCCACGCCGAGCACCGCGATGGTGACCAGGTCGTCGCGGGAGGTCGTGGTCAACGCACCGAAGAGGTATGCGTTGAGGTTGGCGCTGGTGCTGTCGGAGAGCCCCACCAGGACCACGCCACCGGCGATGCCGCCGTAGAACAGCAGGGCCAGTGCCAGGTCACCGGAGGTACGACCGCGTTCGCGGATCAGCTCGATGGCGATCGCCCCGATGGTGGCCGCGATCACCGCCATGATCACCGGAGAGGTCTGGAACAGCAGGCCGGCACCGACGCCGGTGAGCGCCACGTGCCCGATGCCGTCGCCGATCAGTGCGAGTCGCCGCTGCACCAGATAGATGCCGAGCGCCGGGGCGGCCAGCCCGATGATCAGCGCCCCGATCAGGGCGCGCAGCATGAATTCGTACTGGAAGAGACTCACCTTGTGCTCCACATGCCGGCGGGCTCCTCGGGACCGTGCGGATGCACGTGGTCGTGGTCCGGCTCCGCGTGGTGCCCGGCCGGGTCCGGGACCGCGCCGTCGTGCGCGATCTGCCCCTGGTGTACGACGATCGCGCGGCTGATCAGCGGCCGGAGCGGGCCCAGCTCGTGCGCGACGAGCAGGACCGTGCCGCCGTCGTCGACGAATCCGCGCAGGGCCCCGGCGAACGCCTCCTGGCTGGCCGCGTCCACTCCTGCCGTCGGTTCGTCGAGCACCAGCAGCTCCGGGCGTCCGGCCAGGGCGCGGGCGATCAGGGTGCGTTGCTGCTGGCCGCCGGAGAGCGTGGAGACGGGGTCCTTGGCCCGGTCGGCCAGGCCCACGGCGCGCAACGCCTCCGCCACCGCCTCCCGGTCGGCCCGGCCGGGCGGACGCAGGATGCCTCGGCGGGCCAGCCGGCCGGAGGCGACGACCTCGGCCACGGTGGCCGGTACGCCGCTGCCCGCGCCGAGCCGCTGGGGCACGTAGCCGAGCCGCTGCCACTGTCGGAACCGGCGTACCCGGTGGCCGAAGAGGGTGACCGAGCCGGCGGTGAGCGGGACGAGCCCGAGCACGGCGCGGATCAGGGTGGACTTGCCGGAGCCGTTGGCGCCGAGGACCGCGACCACCTCGCCGGTGGTCACGGTCAGGGATACGTCGCGGAGCACGGGGCGGCCGTCGTAGCCGACCACCCCGTGCTCCACGGAGATGACGTCAGGTGTCACGAGCAGCTCAACGCCGTCCTCAAGGTCTGCAGGTTGGTGCGCATCACCGAAAGGTAGTCCCCGCCGTTGTCGGCGGACAGACCCTCGATCGGATCGAGCACCGCGGTCTGGGCGCCGACCTCCTTGGCGATGGTCTCGGCGACCTTCGGGCTCACCAGCGTCTCGAAGAAGATCGTGGTGGCGCCGTGCTCCCGCGCCTCTTCGGTGACCGCGGCCAGCCGCTGCGGCGACGGCTCGTCCTCCGGGGAGAGCCCGGTGATGCCGATCTGCTCCAGCTTGTACTTCTGTGCCAGGTAGCCGAACGCGGTGTGGCTGACCACGATCTCCCGCCGCTGGCAGGTCTTCAGCCCCTCGCTGAACTCGGTGTCCAGCTTCGCCAGCTCGGTACGCAGGGTGGTCGCCCGCTGGGTGTACTCGCCGGCCCGGTCCGGGTCGACGGTGCCGAGGCGCTCGGCCAGCTTGTCGCCGATGGTGGCCAGTCGGGTCGGGTCCAGCCAGACGTGCGGGTCCTTGGCGCCGTCCGAGGTCTCCTCGGCCGGCTTCTTCTCCTCGTCGTGGTCGTGACCGTGGTCGTCGTCCTCGTGACCGTGGTCGTCGTCGCCGTGGCTGTGGGTGTGGCCGCCGGCGGCGGCGTCGAGCAGCGGCTCCACGGTCGCCACGTCGAAGGCGCGGTCACCGCCGTTCTGGTCGATCGCCTCGTCCACCGCAGGCTGAAAGCCGTGCAGGAAGATGATCAGCTCCGCCTCGCTGATCTGACCGACCTGCCCCGGGTTCAGCTCCAGGTCGTGCGGCTCGGCGCCGGGGCGGGCCAGGTTCGTCACCGCCACCGCGTCGCCGCCGATCTGCTCGGCGAGGAACTGCAACGGGTAGAAGCCGGCCACCACGTCGATCCGATTCGGGTCGGCACCGGCCGGGCTGTCCTCGGTCGAGCAGGCGGTGACGCCACCCAGGGCGAGCAGGGCGGCCGTGGCGGTGGCCAGAGCGCGCGGAGCGGTGCGGTAGGTCATGCCACCGACTCTCCGCGACAACGACAATGATTGTCAAAAACGCATGAGTGCATGTCAGAGCAGCTTCACCAGACCGACGGTGACCAGCAGAGTGAGTGCCAGCAGCCGGATCGTCCGCGTGGGTGGGGTCTGCACCTGCCAGGTCGTCACCAGCAGCGCGGCCAGCGCGGCGGCGATCGTCAGGGTCAACAGCCCGCCCACCACCCCCGGGACGAAGAACGCGACCAGCATCAGGAACAGGGTGATCAGGAACACCGTGGTCGGGTTGGCCCGGGCCAACCGCTCGTGGATCCCGCGCTGCGTACGCTGCATCCCACAGACTCTACGAGGAGGGGGAGCCGGTGCTGGTGACCAACCGGTTCGTGGTCGAGGAAGACGCCGCCGAGGACTTCGCCGGACGGGCCCACGCGGCCCTCGCCGCGCTCGCCGCCCGGCCCGGCTACCTGCGGGGACAACTCGTCCGGGCCCTGGACGACCCACGCCACTGGTGCCTGGTGACGGAGTGGGAGTCGGTGGGCACCTACCGCCGGGCGTTGGGCGGTTTCGACGTCAAGGTCACCGCCGTCCCGCTGCTCGCCGAGAGCATCGACGAGCCGTCCGCGTACGAGCCGTTGGCGACCGCGGCGCCCGGTGGGGACGTGGTGGTGGCCGCCAGCGATCGTGCTGCGGGTCCTTACCGGTGAGCCGCCGGGCACTACGCTGGCTTCCATGACCGCTCCCGGACCGGCAGCCCCACCACCGCACCAGCCGCTGCCCGGCCAGCAGGGACCTCAGGCCCCGGGCGATCCCGGCCCGCCACCGGCCCCGTCCGGCGTGCCGCCCACCGGCGGCCCCGGCATGCCGCCTGCGCCCACCGGTGCTCCCGGCTTCCCGCCCCCGTCCGGCGGTGGCCCCGGCCTCCCGCCCCCGTCCGGCGGATCGGACCCCGGCACACCGGCGCCGCCCGCCGGGCCGGGCGTGGCCCCGCCGTTCGCGGCCCCACCGACCGAGGGCGGCCGTACCCGGCTCTGGCTCGGCCTCGGCGCCGGAGCGCTGGCCCTGGTGCTGTGCTGCGGTGGCGGCGGCACGGCCGTGGTCGGCCTGCTGGTCAGCGGGGTGCAGGCGATCGACGAGCAGGGACGCACCGTCTCCGGCGACTACTACCGGGCGCTGGCCGACGGCGAGTTCGGCCGGGCCTACGACCAGCTCTGCGAGGACGCCCGGCGGCGCGAGTCGCGGCAGGAGTTCGAGCGCCGGGCGGCGGCCGAACCGCAGATCTCCTCCTACCGGGTCGGCCAGGTGGACACCACCACGCTGACCGTGCCGGTGGACGTGACCTTCAGCGGCGGCGGCCAGGAGCGCCAGCAGGTCGTGCTCCAGCAGGACCAGCAGACCGGTGGCATGGAGGTCTGCGGAGTCAACTGACCGGCCGCAGGTAATGTGCTGGGTCTGAGGACCGGCGGGGTCGTACCGTGGTCCCGGACCGTTCGATTCATCCCACACTGTCCCCGCCGACCGCCAGTCGGCGTAGGAGGAAAAATGCCAGCCGACCGTATCGACGCCGTCGTCAGCCTCGCCAAGCGTCGAGGATTCGTCTTCCCCTCCAGCGAGATCTATGGAGGCACCCGGTCGGCGTGGGACTACGGTCCGCTCGGCGTGGAGCTCAAGGAGAACGTCCGCCGGCAGTGGTGGAAGACCATGGTCCAGCAGCGTGACGACGTGGTGGGTCTGGACTCCGCGGTGATCCTGTCGCGCGACGTGTGGGCCGCCTCCGGTCACCTGGACGCCTTCGTCGACCCGCTGACCGAGTGCCAGTCCTGCCACAAGCGGTTCCGCGCCGACCATCTGGAAGAGGCGTACGAGGCCAAGCACGGCAAGCCGCTGGCCGCCCTGACCGAGCTGAACTGCCCCAACTGCGGCAACAAGGGCACCTTCACCGAGCCGCGGATGTTCAACGGCCTGATGAAGACCTACCTGGGCCCGGTGGAGAGCGACGAGGGCCTGCACTACCTGCGGCCGGAGACCGCCCAGGGCATCTTCGTCAACTACAAGAACGTCGAGACCGTCGCCCGCAAGAAGCCGCCGTTCGGCATCGCGCAGACGGGCAAGTCGTTCCGCAACGAGATCACCCCGGGCAACTTCATCTTCCGTACCCGCGAGTTCGAGCAGATGGAGATGGAGTTCTTCGTCGAGCCCGGCACCGACGAGCAGTGGCACGAGTACTGGTTGCAGGAGCGCTGGAACTGGTACATCGACCTCGGCCTGGCCGAGGAGAACCTGCGCTTCTTCGAGCACCCGCAGGAGAAGCTCTCGCACTACTCGAAGCGCACCGTCGACATCGAGTACAAGTTCCGGTTCGGCGGCACCGAGTTCGCCGAGCTGGAGGGCATCGCCAACCGCACCGACTTCGACCTGTCCACGCACAGCAAGCACTCTGGCGTCGACCTGTCGTACTTCGACCAGACCAAGCAGGAGCGCTGGGTCCCGTACGTGATCGAGCCGGCCGCCGGCCTCACCCGCGCGGTGCTGGCGTTCCTGCTGGAGGCGTACGACGAGGACGAGGCGCCGAACACCAAGGGCGGCGTGGACAAGCGCACCGTGATGCGTTTCGACCCCCGGCTGGCCCCGGTGAAGGTGGCGGTGCTCCCGCTCTCCCGCAACGAGGCGCTCTCGCCCAAGGCCAAGCAGCTCGCCGCCGACCTGCGCAAGCGCTGGGTGGTCGAGTTCGACGACTCGCAGGCGATCGGCCGCCGCTACCGTCGGCAGGACGAGATCGGCACCCCGTTCTGCGTCACGGTCGACTTCGACACGCTGGACGACAACGCGGTGACCATTCGGAACCGGGACACCATGGCCCAGGAGCGGATCGCGCTGGACCAGGTCGAGCGCTACCTGATCGACCACCTCCCCGGCTGCTGACGCGCGCCGCCGAAGCGCTGCCGACGTGAAAGGAAGGGTCCCCTGCTAACGCCTGGTGCATAGCAGGGGACCCTTCCTAACACCGTCAACCACGCGGATCGCCGCTCGGCGGTGTCGGCGTCATCGATACGTCGACTCGTAACCGGACGCCGGCACCGAGCCCGCGCCGGGACTCGTACGCCTCCTCCACCGACCGCCGTACCCGGTGCGGCTCACGGCGGATCTGTGCCGGCGTGAAGTGCAGTACCAGCACACCCAGCCGGCTCAGCTCGTTGTGCCGGTCGAGGGTGCGCGCCCAGTCGCCGGGGCGGAAGTGGTACTCCTGCGAGTCGACCTCCAGAGCCACCGCCGCCTCCGGCAGATAGCCGTCGGGCGTCGGCACCGCCCGGCCTGCCGCATCCCGCAGTCGGGGATTCCACAGGACCTCCGGCAGCACCGTGCTCGCCGCGAGGCAGTCCCGCAGCTCGGCCTCCGGCGCCGACCGCGCGCCCTGAGTCACCTCGGCGAACGCCTTCCTGACCAGCGCCGTACGGCTGCGCCGGGCGCGACGGATCTCCTCGTCCAGGTCGGCGAGGTCCGCGTACCCCCGCTGCACGGCCTCGGCGACGACGGCCCGCACCGGACGGAGTTGCCGCAGGCCGCGTGCCGCGTCGACGACCGCGCGGGCCGGCGAGCACACCGGGTAGAACGGCGTGGCGCGGGCCCGGCTGTCCAGCGTCAGGGCCCGCGAGATCACCGCGAAGCCGGCGGACGTGCGGCGGGCGTGATGCGGTACGACGAGATGCACGGCGTCGGTGCGCGGGCTCTGCTGGAAGCCGTACCAGATCAGCGCGGCGAGGCCGGTCAACTGCGCTTCCGTCCCGGCGTAGAGCGCCGCCGAGATCCGTCGCTGCTCGTCGGTCAGGATGCCGGTGACCAGGGCGTACGTGGCGGGCAGCACCCGCTGCCACAGGCCGCGTCGGGTTTGCCGGTAGAGATACATGTCGTCGAAGCCGGCGGCGAGCAGTTGCGCGCGGCTCACGATCTGCTGCTGGTGTTCGGCCAGGTCGGCGAAGTGGGGAGGAAGGCTGCGCATGCCGGACAGCATCGATCGTGATCTCGTCCCGTGGGTGGCCCCCGGCCGGGCCTGTGGACAGCCGCCGGGCCTGTGGACAACCCCGCCGGGTCGCTGGCGATGTGGTATGCGTCGCGTTAGCAGGGGTCCCCTGCTATGCACGAGACGTTAGGAAGGGACCCTTCCTTACACTTGGGCGCGTGCCGACTACCGCTCCCGTCCTGCGCCCGTTGACCATCGGGCCGCATCAGGTGTGGCCGCCGGTCGTGCTGGCGCCGATGGCCGGCATCACCAATGTCGGCTTCCGCCAGCTCTGCCGCGAGCAGGGCGGCGGCATCTACGTCTGCGAGATGATCACCACCGTCGCGGTGGTCGAGCGGAACCCGAAGACGCTGCGCATGATCGCCTTCGGTGCGGACGAAAGCCCGCGCAGCCTCCAGCTCTATGGCACCGACCCGGAGACCACCGCCGCCGCCGTGCGGATCGTGGTCGAGAAGAACCTCGCCGACCACATCGACCTGAACTTCGGTTGCCCGGTCCCGAAGGTCACCCGCCGGGGCGGTGGCGCGGCGCTGCCGTGGCGACGCCGGCTCTTCGCCCGCCTGGTGCGGGCCGCGGTGGACGCCGCGTCACCCGCCGGGGTGCCGGTCACCGTCAAGATGCGCAAGGGCATCGACGACACACACCTGACGTACGTCGAGGCGGGCCTCGCCGCGCAGGACGCCGGAGTGGCCGCGGTCGCCCTGCACGGGCGTACGGCCGCGCAGCGGTACTCGGGCACCGCGGACTGGGACGCCATCGCCACCCTGAAGCAGGCGCTGGACGTACCGGTGCTCGGCAACGGCGACATCTGGGAGGCCGACGACGCGCTGCGGATGGTCGCGCACACCGGCGTGGACGGCGTGGTGATCGGGCGCGGCTGTCTCGGTCGGCCGTGGCTCTTCGCCGACCTGGAGGCCGCGTTCGACGGTCGTGCCGAGCGGCGACTGCCGAACCTCGGCGAGGTGGCGACGACGATGCGCCGCCATGCCGAGCTGTTGGTCGCGCAGTTCACCGCCGGGGCCCGCAACCCGGCCCGGGGTGAGCGGGACGGCTGCACCGACTTCCGTAAGCACGTCGCGTGGTACCTGAAGGGTTTCCCGATCGGCGGTGAGCTGCGCCGTGCGCTGGCGATGATCGACACCCTGGCCCAGCTCGACGACCTGCTCGGCAAGCTCGACCCCACGGTGCCGTTCCCGGTGGAGACGCTCGGGCAGCCCCGGGGCCGGACCAACTCCCCGGGCAAGGTGTTCCTGCCCGACGGCTGGCTGGCCAGCCGCGACGACGACACCGTGCCGGTGGGCGCTGAGCTGGACGACTCCGGCGGCTGAGCCCGCCGCCGTTCACCACCGTGCGCGCGGCCGCACCGGCCGACGGTGCAGGCCCGTGCCGGTACTCCGACGGTGTGCGCTGGGTGTTAGGAGGGGTCCCTTGCTATGCACGGGGCGTTGGTAGGGGTCCCTTCCTTGCATGCCACGACGGCCGGCCCCCGTTCGGGGGGCCGGCCGTTGTGTGGTGGTGTCAGGAGGTGGTGGCGTAGCCGCGGGTGGCGATCCAGTTGGCGAGGTCGTCGATGTGGAGGTCGTAGCGGGCTTGGTTGGGGTTGGCGGAGTCGGCGATGGTGACGGTGTCGCCGTTGTTGGTGTAGCCGGTGACGCTGATGTAGTGGCCGCCTTCGAAGCTGTGGGTGGTGCCGGTGGTGTCGGTGGTGGTGCCGGCGATGTTGGCGACTACGGCGTGGCCGTTGTCGATGGTGCGGACGATGTCGTCGCGGAGCTTGTCGGTCTGGCGGCTGTCGGCGGTGGGGGTGTTGATCTCGACGGACTTGTAGGCGTTCTTGCCGGTTTCGCGGTTGAGGACGGGGGTGATGTCGTTGATGGAGTCGGTGCCGTTCTCGGTGGTGCCCATTTCCTTGGCCATGGTGTGGACGTCGATGTTCTTGCCCTGGACGCTGAGGGCGTTGCGGGCGGCGGCGGGGCCGCAGTAGTAGAAGTTGGGCTGGGCTTCGTAGCGGACGTCGAGCTGACGCTCGCTGCCCTTACGGTCGGCCTGCACGGCGGCGACGGGCGGGCCGGCCGGTGCGGCGTACGCGGTGGTGATGGGGCCGGCGATGGCGCCGCCGGTGAAGGCGAGGCCGGCAGCGGTCAGGGCAGCCTTGCGGAAGATAGCGGTACGCATGATGTCTGCACCTTTCGTTCGGGGGTGCGCGCGGCCCACGTAGGGGGGTGTGCCGGGGCCGTGCGAAAGGGGGAAAGTGCGATCGGAACCGTCGGGGCCGGGGGCCGCTCACGACGTCCGAGTCAGGTGTAACGCCGGGGGGTGCGGGGTCATTCCGACCCGGTCCCGGACCGGGGGTGCGGCGCCGGGGAGGCGTCGCGGTCATGCCATGTACAACCCCCGGCCCGGGCCGATGATTCCGCGATCGGGGTGACCGAGGCGACCCCGCGATCAGGGATCAAACGGTCATAACGGCATGAACTTTCTCGGACAAACCGTACCTTGCGATCGAATCGGGCGGCCCATCGCGCCCGGAGCCGCCCGTCGCCGAGACCTCGGCACCGCCCGTTCCGCGCGAACCCGCCCACGCCTGAGGCGCGGTGTTAGCAGGGGTCCCCTGCTATGCACGAGGCGTTAGCAGGGGACCCTTCCTTGCATCTCCGACGGAAGTCGGGGGGCGGGGATGTCGGCATCGGTCGGCCAGGGGATCTCGGGTGCGCGGTGGAAGGTGATGCCGGCCCGGGTCCAGCGCGGGCCGTGTCCGGCCAGTCGTCGACGGAAGGCGTCCCAGTCGTGGGCGCGGCGGGGGGACCAGCCCAGCTCGGCGATGGCGGGTAGGCGGGGCAGCAGCATGAACTCGATCTCGGCGAGGTTCGTCACCGATTCGGTCCAGAGCGGCGCTTCCACCCCGAGCACGGCTTCGGTCGGTACGCCCGTCAGGTGCGTGGCCGGGTCCCACTCGTACGCCCGACGTACGTCGACGAGGCCGGCCCAGTCGTGTCCGATCGGCGTGTCCGGGGCGTACTTCATGTCCAGGTATGCGTGGTTGCCGGGGGAGAGGATCAGGCGGGCGCCCCGACGGACCGCGTCGGCGGTCTGCGGGTCGTCGCCGTTCGTGCCCCACCACTGGAGGATCCGCCCGTCGACGTGCCCGGCCGGGGCGATCTGGTGCCATCCGACGATCGTCTTGCCGAGCCCGGCGACGATCCGCTGCACCCGCTCGACGAACGCGGCGTAGACGTCGGCGGGCACCTTGAACGCCTCGTCGCCGCCGATGTGCAGCCACTGGCCGGGGGTGAGTGCGGCGAGTTCGCCGAGGACGTCGGCGACGAAGTCGTACGTCCGCTCGTGTGCCGGGTCGACGTAGCTGAACCCGACCTCGGTGCCGGTGTACGGCGGCGGCGCGGTCCGGTCCGGGGCGAGTTCCGGGTACGCGGCCAGCGCGGCGTTGGTGTGCCCGGGCAGGTCGATCTCGGGGACGACCGTGATGTGCCGGGCTGCGGCGTACGCCACGATCCGCCGGTAGTCGGCCTGGGTGTAGTACCCGCCCGGTCCGCCACCGACCTCGGTGGCCCCGCCGACGGTGCTCAGGCCGGGCCAGGAGTCGACGGCGATCCGCCAGCCCTGGTCGTCGGTGAGGTGCAGGTGCAGCCGGTTGAGCTTGTACCGGGCCAGGTGGTCGATCACCCGCAGCACGTCGGGTACGCCGAAGAAGTGCCGGGCTACGTCGAGCATGGCCCCCCGGTGCGGGAAGCGGGGCCGGTCGAGGACCGATCCGCCCGGCAGCACCCAGCGTCGGGTCACCGGGGTGGGGCTCTCGATGTCGGCGGGCAGCAGTTGGCGCAGCGTCTGAACTCCGTGGTGGAGGCCGGCGGCGGTGCCGGCGGTGAGCCGTACGCCGTCGCGGGTGACGTCGAGCCGGTAGCCCTCCGCGCCGAGGTCGGGATCGCCGGTCAGGTCGAGGGCGATGCCGCCGGCCGGGGTGGGCGCGGCGGTGTCGGTCACCGGCAGCGGGTACCCGGTGGCGGGGCGCAGCAGCGCGGCGAGCTGCTCGGCGACGGCCAGGGCGGCGGGTTCGGCGCTGACCCGGATCACCGTGTCGGCGGTGAGCAGGTGGTCGGCGGTGGCGTCCGGGGTGACCCGTTCCGGGGCCGGCACCACGTCGTCGAGCCGGACCGGCGCGGGCCGGGCGAGCTGGGCCGTCGCCTCCCGCGCGGCCGTCTCCGCCAGCTCCCCGGTGGTGCGTGCCGCCCCGCCGACCGGGTCGACGGCGGCGACCTCCCGAGCGGCGACCGCGCCGACGGCGGTGGTCTCCGGCGCGGTGGGTGGCGTGCGGTCCGTCGTGCCGCCGGTCCGCGCGGCGGGTACGCCGGCCGGGCCGGTGCTCTCGGGCGGTACGGGGGCGGTGGCGGGGGGTGTGGACACGACGACGGCTCCGAGGGGTGTAGTCGCGGCGGTTCTGGCAATGGTGCGAGCGTGACGCTGCGTGCCGTCAAGAGTACGGGGAGGTCGGCCATTGCGTATTCGTGCACGTGGAAACGTTCCCAAAGACCGTGACGAACGCGTGCGGTCGTGATTGCTGTGCCCATTGTCACCGAATGCTCCCGAGGCTCGCGAAGTTCGCTTAGCCTTCGCCCACCGATCGGAAAAGCCCCCGGATTACCAGTGGTCGATCCCGGGGTATTCGGAAACTGAACTCTCGTTAAGTGTCAATCCGGGCGCGTGGGAGGCTTTGGTGACGCAGGAAACGGTCGAACACAAGTACGTCTACGACTTCGCCGAAGGCAACAAGGACCTCAAGGACCTGCTCGGCGGCAAGGGTGCCAATCTGGCCGAGATGACCAACCTCGGCCTGCCGGTCCCGCCCGGCTTCACCATCACCACCGAGGCATGCCAGGCGTACCTCGCCACCGGGGCGGAGCCCGACGGGTTGGCCGACCAGATCGCGCGCCACCTGGACTCCCTGGAGCAGGGGATGGGCCGGCGGCTCGGCGACCCGGACGACCCGCTGCTGGTCTCGGTGCGGTCCGGGGCGAAGTTCTCCATGCCCGGGATGATGGAGACCGTCCTCAACGTCGGGCTCAACGACCGCTCGGTGGTGGGCCTGGCCCGGCAGGCCGGCGCCTCCACCGGTCCGGCCGCCTCCGGCGGCAGTGCAGATCCGGCCGCCTCCGGCGGCAGCGTCGGTCCGGCCGCCTCCGGCGGCAGCGTCGGTCCGGCCGCCTCCGGCGGCAGCGACAGGTTCGCCTGGGACTCCTACCGGCGGCTGATCCAGATGTTCGGCAAGACCGTCTGCGAGGTGCCGGGGGAGGAGTTCGAGCAGGCGCTCGACGAGGCCAAGCGGGCCCGGAACACCACCGACGACCTCGACCTGGACGCGGACGACCTGCGGGGACTCGTCGACACGTACAAGAAGATCTTCCGGAAGCACACCGGGCGCGACTTTCCGCAGGAGCCGCGCGAGCAGCTCGACCTGGCCATCCGGGCGGTCTTCGACTCGTGGAACGCGGAGCGGGCGGTGGTCTACCGGCGGCAGGAGCGCATCCCGGCCGACCTCGGCACCGCCGTCAACGTGGTGGCGATGGTCTTCGGCAACCTCGGGCCGGACTCCGGCACCGGGGTCGCCTTCACCCGCGACCCGGCCAGCGGCGCGCAGGGCATATACGGCGACTACCTGGCCAACGCCCAGGGCGAGGACGTCGTCGCCGGCATCCGCAACACCGTGCCGTTGCAGGAGCTGGAACGGATCGACCGCACCTCCTACGACGAACTGCTCGACTACATGGCCCGGCTGGAGCGGCACTACCGGGACCTGTGCGACATCGAGTTCACCATCGAGCACGGCAAGCTCTGGATGTTGCAGACCCGGGTCGGGAAGCGGACCGCCGCCGCCGCGTTCGTCATCGCCGGTCAGCTCGTCGACGAGGGCCTGATCGACCTGGACGAGGCGCTGCACCGGGTCAACGGCGCCCAACTGGCCCAGCTCATGTTCCCGCGCTTCCAACTCGACCACGGGTTCCAGCCGGTCGCCACCGGCATCGGCGCCTCGCCGGGTGCCGCCGTCGGCAAGGTCGTCTTCACCTCGGCCCGCGCCGTGGAGTTGGCCGGCGAGGGCCAGGACGTGATCCTGGTCCGTCGGGAGACCAACCCGGACGACCTGAACGGCATGATCGCCGCGCGCGGCATCCTCACCTCGCGTGGCGGCAAGACCAGCCACGCCGCCGTGGTGGCCCGGGGGATGGGCAAGACCTGCGTCTCCGGCGCCGACGAGCTGGACATCGACGTGCCCGGCCGGCGGTTCACCGTGGCCGGGCGGACGGTCAGCGAGGGCGACGTGGTCTCCATCGACGGCACCACCGGCACGGTGTACCTGGGCGAGGTGCCGGCCACGCCGTCCGAGGTGGTGCAGTACTTCGAGGGCGAACTCGACCCGGAGGCCACGGACGACGCGCTGGTCCGGGCCGTACACCGGATCATGTCGCACGCCGACGCCGCGCGGCGGCTGGCGGTACGCACCAACGCCGACACCGCCGCCGACGCGGCCCGAGCCCGGCGCTTCGGTGCCGAGGGCATCGGGCTCTGCCGCACCGAGCACATGTTCCTCGGCGACCGGCGTGAGCTGGTCGAACGGCTCGTCCTGGCGCGGGAGGCGGAGGAGCGGGAGCAGGCGCTGGCCGCGCTGCTGCCGTTGCAGCGGGCGGACTTCGTGGGGATCTTCCGGGAGATGGACGGGCAACCGGTCACCGTTCGGCTGATCGACCCGCCGCTGCACGAGTTCCTGCCCCCGCTCGAACAGCTCGCCGTCGACGTGGCGGTGGCCCAGGAGCGCGGCGAGGACGTCGCCAAGGAGGAGGCGCTGCTGGCCGCCGTACGCCGGATGCACGAGGAGAACCCGATGCTGGGACTGCGCGGCGTACGCCTCGGCCTGGTGATCCCCGGTCTGTTCGCGATGCAGGTGCGGGCGATCACCGAGGCGGCGGTGGAGTGCACCCGGCAGGGCGTACGCTCCTGCCCCGAGATCATGGTGCCGCTGGTCGGGGCCGTGCAGGAGCTGGAGACGGTACGCGCGGAGGCAGAGCGGATCATCGGCGAGGTGGTCGGCGGCAGCGACGTCGAGGTGCTGATCGGCACGATGATCGAGGTGCCCCGGGCGGCGCTGACCGCCGGGCAGATCGCCGAGGCGGCCGAGTTCTTCTCCTTCGGCACCAACGACCTGACCCAGATGGGCTGGGGGTTCTCCCGCGACGACGTGGAGGGTGCCTTCTTCTGGCGCTACCTGGAGCTGGGCATCTTCGGGATCTCACCGTTCGAGTCCATCGACGCGGACGGGATCGGCCGACTGGTGCGGATCGCCGCCGAGGAGGGACGGGCCGCCCGCCCCGGCCTGAAACTCGGGGTCTGCGGCGAGCACGGCGGGGACCCGGACTCGGTGCACTTCTTCCACTCGGTCGGGCTGGACTACGTCTCCTGCTCGCCGTTCCGGGTGCCGGTCGCCCGGCTGGAGGCGGGGCGGGCCGCGGTGGTCACGGCGGGCTCGGACAGCCGGTGACGCAGCCGGGTCGGTGGACATGCGTCCACCGGCCCGGTATCGGGGACCACTGTCCCGGGCTCACATCGGCGGGCGACGCCAGGTGATGTACGGGTCGCGGTGCGGGCGCCGGCTGGGCAGGGTGGCCATCGGGGTGCGTACCGCCAAAGGGGCGTGCGGATCGGGGCGCTGCGTCGGCAACGTCGGGCGGTGTCGGGCGGCGAGCGCGGCACCGGTCCGGTCGACCAGGCCCCGGGCCTCCTCGCGAAGCGCGACCAGATCCGCGCCCGGCTCGGCGACCAGGGTCAGCAGGGCGTCGCGGCCGGCGGGGTATGTGACCACACAGCCGGCGGCGGTGTGCACCACGGACTCGTGGAACTCACCGCGTCGGACGGTGGTGGCCATCCGGTGGCCTAGGCCGAAGCTGGCGGCGGCCAGGGCAGCGAGGTGGGTGGCATCGGTCGTGGGCAGGTCGCTGGAGATCAGCAGGCCGTCCATGCCGGCGAGGACCACGCCGGCGATCTCGGGGCGGCGGCGACGCAACCCGCGCAACTCGGTGCCCATCATCGTTTCCGCGTTCACGAGCGTGTCTCTCCCACCGGTCGTGTCTCCGCCTCAACAAGTGACGTTCCGCAGTGGCGACGCTACCTGTCGGCGTCAAGTTAGGCGATCCCGTGACTGTCGGCAATCGGTCGGCAACTCTCGACTGATCGGGGGATGTGACCACGACAGGGGCACGTCGTGGCCGGGCCGCACCGGCCGACCGGGCGTAACCTGGGCTCGCCCGTGGACCGTCGTCGCGAAGGGTGGCCGGATGGAATCGCGTACCGCACTGCTGGGAAGCCGAGCCGACGGCCGGGCGGCGGTGCCGGCATGACCAGCGTCTGGACGCATCTGACCGTGGACGCCCGCGACCCGGGCCGATTGGCCCGCTGGTGGGCCGAGGCGCTCGGCTACCAGGTGGTGCGCGAGTTGCCGCACGAGGTGGAGATCCGCGAGTCCGCCGACCGGCTACCCGGTCTCCTGTTCGTGCGCGGGGGCGGGGTCAAGGAGGGCAAGAACCGGCTGCACCTCGACCTGCGCCCGGCCGACCGGGAGGCCGAGGTGGAACGGCTGGTCGACATGGGGGCGCGGCACGTCGACGTCGGCCAGGACGGCGACGACTGGACGGTGCTGGCCGACCCGGAGGGCAACGAGTTCTGCGTGCTGCGGCAGGCGGGGGATTGAACGCTGACGGCGCCGAGGCGCGCTGGGTGGCGGAGTCGGCCAAGGACGCCGGCCACGGCCGGTCGCCGTACGAGCGGGACCGGGCCCGGGTGCTGCACTCGGCGGCCTTCCGGCGGCTCGCCACCAAGACCCAGGTGCACACGGCCGGCACCGACGACTTCCTGCGTACCCGGCTGACCCACTCGCTGGAGGTGGCGCAGATCGCCCGCGAGATGGGCGCGCGGCTGGGCTGCGACCCGGACGTGGTGGACACCGCCGGGCTCGCCCATGACCTGGGGCACCCGCCGTTCGGCCACAACGGCGAGGCGGCGCTCGACGTGGTCGCCGCCGACTGCGGCGGCTTCGAGGGCAACGCGCAGACGTTGCGCGTGCTCACCCGTCTGGAGGCCAAGGTGTACGCCGCCGACGGCACCTCGGCCGGACTGAACCTGACCCGCGCCGCGCTGGACGCCGTCGGCAAGTACCCCTGGACCCGCCGACCCGGCCGGCGCAAGTTCGGGGTGTACGCCGACGACCTGCCGGTCTTCCACTGGTTGCGGGAGGGCAGCCCGGCCGGCGAGCGGCGCTGCCTGGAGGCGCAGGTGATGGACTGGGCCGACGACGTGGCGTACTCGGTGCACGACGTCGAGGACGGCATCCACGGCGGCTACCTGACGCTGGAGCCGTTGCGGGTCGACGCCGACGAGCGGGCCGGGCTCTGCGCCGACGTGGCCGCCGTCTACTCGGCCGAGTCGCCCGACTACCTGGGGCAGGCGCTGCTGGACCTGCTGGCCGATCCGGTGTTCGCCCCGCTGGCCGGGTACGACGGCAGCCACCGGGCGCAGGCCGCGCTCAAGGCCACCACCAGCGTGCTGACCGGCCGGTTCGTGGCGACCGCGGTGGCGGCCACCACCGACCGGTACGGGCCCGGGCCGCACCGCCGGTACGAGGCCGACCTCGTCGTACTCCGGCCGTTGCGGGCCCGGTGTGCGCTGCTCAAGGGCATCGCGTTGCGGTACGTGATGCGTCGCCCCGGCGCGTCGGCACGGTACCAGCGGCAACGGGAGATCCTGACCGATCTGGTGGCGGTGCTGGCGCGGCGGGCACCGGATCTGCTCGATCCGGTGTTCGCGCCGTCGTGGCGGGCCGCGCCGGACGACGCCGCCCGGTTGCGGGTGGTGATCGACCAGGTGGCCTCGCTGACCGATCCGGCCGCACTCGCCTGGCACGCCCGCCTGCTCGGCACGGGTGAGATGTAAGGAAGCGATGTAAGGAAGGGTCCCCTGCTAACGCCTGGTGTATAGGAAGGGACCCCTCCTAACATCACACCCCGTCGCGTGCCGTCGCGTGCCGTTGGGAGGCGGTCGGGGGTGGGGATCGGGCACCGGGGTGGACGACCCCCGGGCGAGTTAGGTTAGCCTAACCAGATGACGGAGCGCCCGATCAAGGTCACCACCGCCCGCGTGCTGCGCACCGAGCGGCCCACCGCGCACGTGATCCGACTAGTGCTGGGTGGAGAGGAACTGGTCGGGCTGCCGCTCGGCGAGTACACCGACACCTACATCAAGATCGTGTTCCCGGTCGACGGGGTCGACTACCCGCGCCCGATGGACCTCGCCGCGATTCGGCGCGAGTTGCCTCGGGAGCACTACCCCCGGCTGCGGGCGTACACGGTCCGGAACTGGGACGCGGCGACCGGGGAGATGACCGTGGACGTGGTGCACCACGGCGACGAGGGCCTCGGCGGGCCGTGGGCCGCCGCGCTGCGCCCCGGCGACGAGGTGCTGTTCGTCGGCCCCGGCGGGGCGTACGCGCCGAGCCCGGAGGCGGACTGGCACCTGTTGGTCGGTGACGAGAGCGCGATGCCGGCTATCGCCGCGTCGCTGGCCCGGCTGCCGGCCGGCGCGCCGGCGTACGTCTTCGTCGAGGTGGACGGCCCGCTCGACGAGCAGCCGCTGCCCAGCCCCGGCGCGGTGGCGGTGACCTGGGTGCACCGGGGTGCCCGGCCGGTGGGCGAGGCGCTTGTCGGCGCCGTACGTGGGCTGGACTTCCCGCCCGGTGAGGTGCAGGCGTTCGTGCACGGCGAGGCGGGTTTCGTCCGCCAGTTGCGCAAGCTGTTGCGGGTGGAGCGGGGGGTGCCGCGCGACGCGCTCTCCATCTCCGGTTACTGGCGGCGGGGCGTGGACGACGAGGGCTGGCGGGCCAGCAAGCCCGACTGGAACCGTCAGGTCGATCTCGACGAGCAGGCTCCGGTCCCCGCTCCGGTCGGTTGATCAAGGGCTTGACGAGCCCTTTCCCTCGAACCCTGTTAACGTCATGATCCAATTGGGTTCGAGGTGCCCGAACCCTCCGTGACGTTCCCGTCCCCGTCGGCGGCGACTGCGTGCCGCTGATCCCCTGGTCCCGCCAGGGTGATTCGTGCTGATTGCGGCACGTGGCGGCGCGGGAACCGGAGGATTGGTTCGGGGTGACCATGAGTGACGAGGTACCGCAGCGGCCCGATCGGACGTCCGGTGAGATCGACCGGATAGTGCTCGGGCTCAGCATCGGCGGAGTGCTGGCCGTGGTGGTCTGGGGCGTGCTCGCGAGCGACTCACTGGCCAGCTTCGGCGAATCCGGCCTGGCCTGGGTGACCAGCACGTTCGGCTGGTTCTTCGTGGTCGCCGCCAACGCCTTCCTGGTGCTCGCGGTGGTGCTGGCGGTGTCCCGGTTCGGCCGGCTACGGCTCGGCAAGGACGACGACGAGCCGGAGTTCAGCACGCTCGCCTGGATCGCCATGATGTTCAGCGCCGGCATGGGCATCGGCCTGGTCTTCTTCGCCGTCGCCGAGCCCATCCAGCACTTCACCACCCCGCCACCGGCCAGCGGTGTCGAACCGCAGACCGAGGCGGCCGCCGGGGCGGCCATGCAGTACACGCTCTTCCACTGGACGCTGCACCCCTGGGCGATCTATGCGGTGGTGGCGCTGGCGTTGGCGTACTCGACGTTCCGCAAGGGCCGGCAGAACAGCATCTCGGCGGCGTTCCGGCCGCTGATCGGCGACCGGGCGGACGGGGTTCTGGGCCGCTCGATCGACCTGCTGGCCGTCTTCGCCACCGTCTTCGGCTCGGCCACCAGCCTCGGCCTCGGCGCACTCCAGATCGCCGCCGGTCTCGACCTGGTCGTCGGCATCCCGGACAGCACCGCCGTGGAGTTGGTGGTGATCGCCGCGCTCACCCTGGCCTTCGTGATCTCCGCCTTCACCGGCCTGCACAAGGGCATCAAGTGGCTCTCCACCACCAACGTGCTGCTGGCCCTGGCGCTGATGCTGTTCGTGTTCGTGGTCGGTCCGACCATCTACACGCTGGAGGTGCTGCCCGCCTCGATCGGCAACTATCTGGACGACCTGGTCGTCATGTCCACGCGTACCGGAGCCTTCTCGGACCCGTCGTGGCTCGGTGGCTGGACCATCTTCTACTGGGCGTGGTGGATCTCCTGGGCACCGTTCGTCGGTACCTTCATCGCCCGGATCTCCCGGGGACGCACGGTCCGGCAGTTCGTGATCGGCGTCCTGCTGGTGCCCAGCGGCGCCAGCGCCGTCTGGTTCGCGATCATGGGCGGCAGCGCGCTGCGGATCCAGACCACCGGCACCCGTGACCTGGTGGCCGACGTCGCCGCCAGCACCGAGCAGGCGCTGTTCGGGCTGCTCGACGCGCTGCCCCTGGCGGCGCTGACCAGCGTGCTGGCCGTGGTGCTCGTCGGGTTGTACTTCGTCACCAGCGCCGACTCGGCCTCGCTGGTGCTCGGCTCGCTGACCTCGCGGGGCGCGCTCCGGCCGCACCGGGTGCTGGTGGTCTCCTGGGGTGTGCTGATCGGCGCGGTCGCGGCGGTGCTGCTGCTCGCCGGTGGGCTCGACGCGCTCCAACAGGCCACCATCATGATCGCGTTGCCGTTCGTGCTCGTGATGCTCGGGCTGGCCGCCTCGCTGGTCAAGGACATGTCCGACGATCCGCTGCTCAAGCCACCGAGCCGCCCTCGGCGGTCCGGCCTGGCCGCCGCCGTCCGCACCGCCCGCTCCTACGGCGAGGAGGACCCGCCGCCGGTCCGGCGATACCTGCGTCGTCGTCCTCGCTGACGCTTGGTGGGTGTTAGTACTCCAACGTCACTTGGCCTGTCTGCGCTGGTAGTGGGATCGGCGGGCTCGGGCTTGGGATGTTCGTCGCCAGATTGACCAGTGCAGGG
>NZ_JBITKL010000046.1:1553-21409 GCF_044460945.1 Micromonospora sp. NPDC049903 | reverse complement strand
GTGACAAACCTCTATACCGAGACCCCGCCGTCCACGTCTACACCCCGCTTGACATCCACCACACCGCCCTAACTGAGCGGCATTGCCACTAACCCTCATCGCTACATTGACCCCGACGACACCTAACAGCCTCTGTGTGCCTGCCAGTGATCGATGTCGCTTCCCATCGCTCGATGATGCCGAAGGTCGCAGATCCGGGGCTAAGAGGCCTGCCGCAGCGACGCTACGGGGTGTCGTCCTTTGAAGGTTGAGACATCCTCCGGTGCTCGTCTGCGGAATTCCATACACTGGTGAACTGCTCGTAGAAATAGTCGAACCACTCACCGTCTCGCTTGCGGACCAGCCTGAAGGTTGGCCGCAGTTCGTGCTGGCCGTGGAACGAACCAAGCCGGAGATCCATCGAGCCGCTCTCCAAGCCGGGATCGTAGGCGTAGAGCGTATATGGGGCCAAGTAGTCGACCAGACGTACCTCCATGCCAGTCCTGCGCTCCAGCAACCGGTCAAGCAGTCCGAGGTTGATGGCCAGTCGCTCCTCCAGGCCGTGCACCATTCCATCAGGTCCAGCTCGGAAGGCCGACATGCTCATTGCCGCACTACCAGGTTTTATCAACAGCACCTTGACTCGGACGTCGCGAGACAGCGCTTGTTCGAGGTAGGTGTCGAGATAAGGTATATGCATCGATAACGTTGTTCCCCACAACCAAACCTCGTCCTGGGCTCGCTGGATCAAGTGAGAAATTTCGATGAGATCGTCTTGCTCGACGAAGAACCGGTTGGCGGGGACGGACTGTAGGTCTCCGAAGCGCCGCTGACGAGGAGGGCTCGCCTTCGAAGCCTGGACCCGGTCGAGTGCATCGAGCCATGCCTGCACCTCAAGATCGCCTTGAATATCAGTCGCGGCGAGAAGGTTGAGCAGGAGCGGCTTGCTAGGCGGCCGAACTCCAGACCGGGCCTCCCCGACGGAAGCTCGGGGCATCGGTCGGTTGTGGGCGATGCCCCATGACTCCAGTTCTCGTAGGGAGAGGCTGTCGTTCTGTTTGAGTAGATTGCGGATGCATGCAGCAAGCTGCTCGGTCGTCTGGACCGTCTTAAGCTCGGGCGCCATGCTGTCGTCGGACATGTTCCTCCTTCGCAAGACTGGACGTGACAAGTATTGGCGCGTCAGGGGGTGTCCGGCACGTGACGAGACGTCCGGTCGGACATGCGGACGGTTGGCGGCCCGGAATGTGCGGGCTGGCGCCACGGGAGAGGTGAAGCCGGGGCCGTGATCCGCCAGACGGTCGAGGTGTCCGAGGCGCACTTATTGATCTTGCTGGACACCTGATCGGACGGGCCTGCTGGTTGCATGCCCACCAATGAGCTGCCCTATTCGTGTAACTGCCGAACTCAAGGACGCGCGTCTGTCAGTCGGCATCGCCCTCCTGCCCCGCGAATCAGCATTCTCCGGGCAGCGGTTGCCGGCGCTGTTTTCGGCACCGCGCGTGCGGTCGTCCCGTGGCTTCTTGAGAACCTTAGTTTCTAGCGGGAGTGCCGTGGCGGGACCGGCGGCTGGGTCGGTCCCGCCTGACGTAATCAGGATGTGCGTTGTCGATCATTCGAGCGAGCGCGTCGGCGTAACGTGTCCGGCCGGTTGCGCAGCCCCTGCGTGGGGCCCGGTCCCGGATCCGAGGAACACACCACCGCCAAGAAG
Organism: Micromonospora sp. NPDC049903; assembly: GCF_044460945.1. NCBI lineage: Bacteria > Bacillati > Actinomycetota > Actinomycetes > Micromonosporales > Micromonosporaceae > Micromonospora > Micromonospora sp. NPDC049903. The sequence continues at coordinate 19,719 of NZ_JBITKL010000046.1, read as the reverse complement.
TCCTGGCACTCGTTGCCACCTAACGCCGGCACTGCCTCAGCCTTGGCAGGCTGAAGTCCCGTCCTGGTACCAACTTTCGCTAGAGGTCACACCCACCGGCTTGCCCACAACCGCTTACACCGCAGGTCAATCGCCGTCCCGCGGTCATTCACGCGACTGCGGAATGGGCCGGCCGTAGGCGGATCTGTGGACGGTCCGCCACTTACAGCGACTCACCGCCACTCACCAGACACCCGCCCGCAGTCGCTGATGATCTCTCACAGCGCTGGTCAACCCACCTGCCGGGCGGCTACGACAGTACGTCGCCGCTGTGAGTGCCCAGGGCTACCGTTTCGGCACGACCACAACCCACATATCGCTCCATCCCGGTTCGGTCCCACCTTTGGGATCCTCGTCGCACTCTCCGGTGCGTTCCGCCCACCCGCTCACGCCGGTCGGCAGCACACCGCGCGGCGACCCTAGGTCGCATCAACCATCCGCTCCAAGGTGCGCAGTGCGCGCTGGCATCACCGACCTGACCACGTACCCGGTGGACACGGTCACCCCGCGCTCTCGCGCAGCTCGGTCCTGTCGATCACCCGACCCATCCACCCGGTGGGCCGGGCCGCCGTCATGCCCACAACCCCTATCTGGAGGTTCCATGTCCCACACCAACGGCACCGCGCTGACCCGTCACGGCAGCCGCGTGCAGCGCCTCACGCCACCGCCCGCCGAGCGTCCAAAGAAGACCGGTCCGCGTCCCGTGGTGGTTCCGCAGGCGGTCATCCGCCAGATGATCGTCTGCGTATCCGACGACCTCACCGCGGTCCTGCACGCCAGCACCCGCAACCTGGACCGTCACCTCGGCGTGGGCGGCACCAGCTGCCGCAGGTTCTGGGCCACCCCGACTCTGCGGCCGTGGCAGCGCCGCCATCTCATCGACTGGCAGAAGGCCGCGACGGGCCCGCAGTGCTGCGCCGGCGGCCCGGTGCGTCTGCTCGACCTCACCGGCATGGGACACGCCGCGCACATGGGCGCGGTCCTACGCCACCAACAGTGGTCCCACGTCGTCGCCGGCACCCGGCCGGCCACTGCGTGGGCGGTGTTCCTGCAACGGCATCTGACCGACCCGTCGGACTACCCGATGGACCTCGCGACCGCCGAGTTCCACCGGCAGCCGCGGGTGCAGGCCATGCGCATGCACAACGCCACCGCGTACGGCCCGGGCCTGGAGGTGGCGGACCTGGAGATCTTCCAGGCCGGTGCCAGCGCCTACGCCAACTACCACGCCCTGTGGGCGTCATGCACCGACGCCCTGCTCACCGAGGACGGCCACCGGCTGCACCCGGCCAGCGCGTTCTTCGCCGACCGGATCACCTACCTGCAGCAGGCCCACCACCACCTGCAGTCCCTCCACGGCACGCAGCAGCTGTTCGCCATCGACCTGCGCACGCCGTAACCGCACTCGACGCGGTGGCTCACCCAACCCTCCGGCCAAGCGGAGCGCCGGCGAGCCACCCGCCCGAACTCAACCCAAACCACGACCGGACCGGACGGGCCGGCACATCTGCGCCTCGCACAGGCACGTGTGCCGCCCCGTCCGGGCCTCCCCCCATGTCCCGCACCGCCGCTGGAAGGAGCATCATGTCCCGCTTCCTGTACTTCGACCTGACCGCCGTCGCCGCCCACGCCCACCATGCCGTCCTCGCCGACCGCAACCAGCCCACCCGAGGCACGGGTACGAGTGGTCGCCGCGACGCCGAGCCGGCGCTGCAACTGTTCCGCCACGGCGGATTCGTCTGGCTCGCCGGTAACGGCCTCGACCGCGCGCACCATCCGGCACCCGCCCTGGCCAGGGCGCTGCACCACCTGACCGTTCCCGCGGTCCGACTGCCCGAGATCACCGATCCGCAGGACCTGCCGCTGCTCGACAGCGACGGACCTCAGCTGATGGACCTCATCACGCAAGGAGTCACCGACGGCGCGAACCTGATCATGGTCGACCCGAACACGCTCACCGTCGGCGTCGGCCGCCTGCGTGCACGCCGAGCCCCGCGCTGAACCACACGCCGCCCGGACGGCACCCCTGACCTCGAAACCCCAGAGACCCCAGGGGCGCCGTCCGATGCTCTCGGAAGCCCTCGACGAGGTGCACTTCCCGCTCGACCACAGCCCGCTCATCTCCGCAGCCGAGCGGGGCTCGTCGACCCGCAGATGCCGGGCCCGCCACTTGACCGGGACCTTCCCGCCACCACCACGCCCTGCCGCCCTGGCGCGGTCGCATCCGCCTGCCCGGCCATGGATCCGTTCACGGCCGAGCGCCCCGGGCCAGGGGATGCCCCACTACACCACGGCCTGAGACAGGCCGCTCTGTTCCTCTTCCCACCATTTCCCCCTTCATCCGAGGAGGTCTGATCCACCATGTCCCCACGACTGTGGTTCCGCGTCGAGGACGTCCTGCCCCTGGCGGAGCACGCCCTCGCCTGCCCGACCCACCGCCTCACCCGCGCTCAGCTCACGGCCGGTGAACACAACACCCCCGCACTGGCGCTGCGCCGTCGAGGCAGCAGCGGCGACATACGATCCAACGGCGTTCCCGTCTGGTTCACCTCCTACGGCGTCGAGCAGGTCGCCGACGGCGCGTCGTGGCGACGCGTCGACGAACCCACCGCACCGGACGAGCACTTCTTCCTGCCCCTGCGACACCCCGACCCGCAGGGGCGCCGACTGATCGACGTGCTGCGCGCCGGAGCCGACCTCGGACACTCCTGGATGGCGGTCGACACCGACGTGGCACCGCACGCCACGATCGGTCTCGCACAGGTGGAGTTCGCCGAACACCGTGGCGAGATCACCCCGTCGGGAACGCGTTGGCGACCGGGCATGGTCACCTCGCCGCAGGTCGACCATCTCGACTATCCCGCACTGGTCGCCGACGGCTACGACACCGGCGACGACGACCACCTCATCTGCCGCTTCGACCCGCGCACCGCACGGCGCATCGTCGATCACCTGTCCGGGCCGTGGCGGGCCGCCACGATGCCGGGGGAGTACCCGCTGCCGCGTTTCGACGGCACCACCCTGGTGCTGCTGGAAGAGACCGACCTCGGCGACGCCGTCGACCTGACCGTTGACGACCGCTGCCACCCCGACCGCGACGGTTACTACAGCATTGGCGCCTACCGGTGGCTCTGGCTGCCCGCGCCCGCCACCCCCGGCCGGGCCACCCGGATGCCCGTGCGCGACCGGCTTCGCCTGGAGACCACCGCGCTGTCCGGCCGCCTCCGCGAGCGCACCACCACCCGCCGCCGACCTCAGCGGTGACGCGACACCGCAGGCCCACACCTGGCCTGACGGCCTGCACCGGACCGCCCCCCGGGTGCCATCCCGACATCCGGGCATCGCACTTGATCGACGCCGAGAACGAAGCGTGGATCAGTGCCACCTCGACCACAGAAGGGACCCACCTCATGACCGATGCGACGGAGCCGGTACCGGCTCACGCGATGTTCAAGGTCCTCGCCGCCCTCGCCGACCTCGGTGAGGCCACCGCCGCCGCCGTGGCCGACACCGCCTGCCTCGGCTACTCCACCGCCACCGCGAAGCTGCGGGCGTGGGAGTCGACCGGAAAGGCCGAGCGCGTCCACACCGACAGCAAGGTAGCGGTATGGCGCCTCACCGCCGACGGCGTCGCCACCGTCGGCGCGCACCAGAACCCACCACCCCAGCCCGCCCCCTCCGCCCCGACCTCTGAACAGCCGACGAATCCCCCGCAGGAGGAGAACGCCGACGGGCCACCCACCGTCGCCTCGCAGACGCCGACAGCCGGTGGCGCGGCGGACGCCTCCATCACGTCGGCGGCCGAGGAAGACTCCTCCGACACCGCCGACGTCCACGGGCACGCTATGGCCGCCGCCGACGACCAGACGGACCCGCCGTCCGCCGACCAGCCCGCACGCGACGAGCCCACCGCCGACGAGCCCGAGCGGGATGCACCTGCCGCCGATGAGCCGGTCACGGATGCGAAGAGTCGACGCAGCAAGGGGTCTCTGGCCGGGGCGGTGCTCGACGTCCTCGAAGCCCACCCCGACCGGGCATACAAGGTCAGCGAGCTGTGCAAGCTCATCGACGCCGCGAACGCCGGCACCGACGCCAAGAAGGCATCGGCAGGTGCGGTCGTCAACGCCGCCGACAAGTTGGTCAACCAGGGCAAGGCCGTGCGGACCGTCGAGCGGCCCGCCACCTTTCAACTCGCCCCCGCCGGCCAGTAGCCGGCACCCAATCCGTGAGCAGCCCGGGGGCGGGCGTCAAGTTTGAGCGCTGGCCGCCCACCCCCGGTGCTCCTTCGTGCAAAGGAGCCCCATCAGTGTCGCAAACCGTGCAACAGATGCTCGCCGGCGTCGGCGGGATCCTCGCCGGCCTCGCCCTCGCCGCAACCGCGTTGTGGCGCCAACGGCAGGCGTTGCGGGCAGCCCGCTACGACGCCACCCACGACGAGGTCACCGGACTGCCCAACCGAAGGATGTTCCTCGACCGGCTCCGCGCCGCCCTCGACGACGACACCGCGGTCGGCGTGGTGCTGCTGGACCTCAACCGGTTCAAGACCGTCAACGACACCCTCGGCCACGAAGTCGGCAACGACCTCCTGCACCAGATCGGCCGCCGCCTCGCCGGCCTCCCCGCACCGGTGCGTGCCGTGGCGCGGCTCTCCGGCGACGAGTTCGCCCTGCTCGTGCACGGCGACCGCGACGACACCGAAGCCGCCGCCCACGCCGCGTGGCAGGTGATCGCCGCCGCGCCGATCCGCGTCGTCAACGCCACCCTGCCCGTGACCGCCTCGGTCGGCTACACCCACCACCGTCACCCCGACACCAGCATCCGGCGACTGCTGACCGAGGCCGACAGCGCCATGTACGAGGCCAAGGCCGCCGGCACCCGGGTCCGCGAGTACCTGCCCCACCGCACACCGACGGTCCGCAGCCGCGACCGCCAGCGCCACTGACCCCACCCCCGGCCCGAAGTCCCACCCCCACCGGACGACCCCGCAGCCACCCCGGCTGCGGGGTCCGTCCGCTGTGCCCACCCCGACAGGAGACCGCAGTGCTGTCCTTCAACGCCGTCCACACCCTCACCGAAAGCCTCCTGGCGGTCGACGCCCGCGTCGATCGCCTCGGCTGGGGACGCCCACCTCGCCTGCTCCTCGTCCACGATCGCCCCGCCCCGGCGGAACCCCGGTGCGGCAGACGCCAGATGCGCACCGTCCACCTCCCGCTCAACCCGGCCCGCATCGGCCGATACCGCGCCGGCCTCACCGACTTCCTCACCGACCTCACCGACGCGCTGCCCGCCGACCGCCCACCCGCCCGGCCCACCCTGGCCGCCTGCGTCGACCTGCACCTGATCACCACCCTCCTCACCGACCCCACCCCCGGTCTGCGCCTGCTGGCCTGGGCACTCGACTACGAGGACGTGCTCATCGAACCCCACAGGCTCCACGAGATCCGCCGCATCGACGCCGTCGACAGCGATCACCGCCGCTACCAAGTCACCCGATGGCACACCGCACCCCACATCACGGTCGACATCGACGAACACGACACCGACCAGGCGATCCACACCGCGCTGGCCACCCTCGTCGACACCACCCGCCTTGACCCCCGCGCGCCGACAACCGCCTGACCGCCAGCCGCGACGAACAACCACCGCCCTCGGCAGCCCCCGAGGCCCCCGCCTCGAAGCCTGATCGGGCCGCGCTGCCACACCGCCCCCGCCGCGACGACTTGACCTTCACCGACAGGTGAGCGTCGATCAATGTGGTCATCGGTCGAGCCGGCTATCAGGCACAACACCCCGCCCCGGTCCGGACGGTGACCCCTGCCCGAAACCCGAACGAAAGGCCATCCCGCCATGCCGGACCGCAACCGACCCTCACGACAGGCCCTCCTCCCACGCGACGTCACCGACCCGCTGCTGTGGCGACTGGCCCTTGACGTCCTCACCGCCCACCCGACCGGACCCGACGACCGCTGCGTCAACCTGCAATGCGCCGACCACGCCGGACCCTGCGTCCCGGCCCGACGCGCCCACCGTGCGATGCGGGCCGCCCGCACCACGCCCGCACCACCACCGCATCGCGTCACCCGCGTCCCCGAGCGGTTCGTCGGCTGGTTCACCGCCACCGCCACGCACCTGCGATCGCGGATCCCGCAGCGACTCCCAGGCCGGATCCCCGGCGCGGCCATCACCGCCGCCCACGCCGCCTAGACCCCCATCCGACCGCTTCACCGGCCCCGCTAAAGGAGGACCCATGACCTTCCGTACCGAGAACACGCTCGCCGGCTACGCGCGAGCCGCCGTCACGATCAAGACCCGCATGCACGAGTACTGCGCCAGCATCGCCGGACGCGAGTATCACCGCGCGTTCGTCGAGACCCACTGGACGGGCATCCCGCCCGTCGACGGCGCCGACGACACCGACCCGCACCACAGACTCGTCGACGTCCTCGACCGCACCGCCAGCAACGCGTGGGCTCACGGCGAGGCCTACGTCCTCGCCCCCGCCATGACCGCCATCGTCGCCGCCGCCGCGGCCGCACTCGACCTCACCGGCGACCTGCTCACCGCCGACGCCGCCCCCACCGACCGCGGCGTTCTCTTCCTGCCCGAACCGATCTATCACCGCGCCCTGTCCGGCCAGGTCAGCGGAATCGCCGCGATCACCTGGAACACCATCTCCTCACCCACCGGCAGGTCATGGCTGATCTGCGGCTGGGCCGACCGCGACGACCCCGACGACCCCCACGCCGCCCGCATCCAGGACTACGCGCGACAGGACCCGACCCTGCTGTCCCGACTCGGCCCCTACGTCCTCACCGACGTCAACCTGCTCCCCATCGCCACGCCCGTGCCCACCACCGATCAACCGGACATCGACGAACCCGACCGCGACTGGGAGACCGCACCCGACGGCCGCTACCTCATCACCGACGCCACCGCCCGCACCCGCGTGTTCGCGGCGATCGCCTACGCGTTCTGGCGCATCCAAGCCCAACCCATCGCCGTCGCCACCCCGGCACCCCTGGACCGCCCCACCCGACGCCGCGCCGCACGCGCCTCGATCACCCACGACACCCGCGTGGTGATGCTGCGCCGCACCTCCGCCCTCACCGAACCCGCCACCGGACCCGCCAGATGGCACTACCGGGTCCGGTTCGTCGTCCGAGGCCACTGGCGTCGCCTGCTCGACAGACACGGGCAGGCCTACCGGATCTGGATCCACGCCCACCTCAAAGGCCCGGAAGACGCCCCACTGCTACACGGCGAGAAGGTCGCCGTCCTCGCCCGCTGACACCCGTCCACCGACACCGATGACCGCGCGGCCCGCCCATCGGCCGCGCGGTCATCCACACCCACATCCCACCCGTCGCGCAGCGCCTCACAGCCCGCCGTCACCGACCCGCCCCGACCACCCGCAGACCCCTCGGAGGAAGGCCATGCCCCAACAGGATCCCGACCCGCACCGTGCGACACACCCCGCCACGACCGCCTCGAACGACCACCCCGCCCACACACCACCCACCAGGCAGACGCCCCCAGGCCATCCGCTGCGGCACAGCCCCCTGCACCTGCCCCACGACCGACTCACCGTCACCAGCCTCGACGAGCGCGACGGCGACCACTACGTCGCGTTCACCGCCACGCTCTGCCTCGACGGCACCCCCGTAGGGGAGATCCGCAACGAAGGCGACGGCGCGGCCACCCGGCTGCGATGCCACGACCCGACCCGGTTCACCGAACGCGACATGCACGAGTTCGTCCGCGACTGCCGATACCGGCGCCAACCCACCGACGAGGAGACGGTCCTGGACCGCCTGGTCGCGGAATACGACCTCGACACCCGCATCGCGACCCTCACACCGAACTCCACCATGGCCAGGACAGTCGACATCGACGGCGACTACTGCGGTGACATCGTCACCGTCGAAACCGACGACCTCGACCGACTCGACCAGCCCACCGGGCGGGCCGGCCTCGCGATCTACCTGGCGACGGCCACCACCAGCCCATGCTGCAGCGGCTGGCAGATATGGCGTCACGACACGTGGCACCGCGTCGCCCCCCTCATCAGATGACCCAGGTCGACACCCGCACACGCCTGACAGGCCACCACCCTGCGGCACCCTCCCGCGCGAACCACCAGACCTGGGCGCACCAGCCGGCACCACCCCGTGGCAGGACACGGTCCGGGTCGCGGCGACGGCCACGTAGGAGCCGTTCTCCGTCACGGCACCGGTCACCGCAGCCCCCACGGGCCGCCGTCCAGCCGACCACAGAGGCCCGAGGCGGCTGCGCGATCACACCACCTGACGGCTGGCCCTCGCCACGGGACGACCTCCGCAACCCCATCCACCAACAAGCCTTCCTGAGAGGAAACAGCACGTGAGCACACCCACCCTGATCGGCGTCGCCGCGTTCCGCGGTAGCTATACCGCCCGCCACCTGCAGTTCGGCGAGGAACCCGAGAAATTGATACCGCTGCTGCGCCGGATCTGGACCGACACGTTCGGCCGCGACACCGACGCCATGGCCACCGCGCTGCTGGCCCACCACTGGTGGACCCTCACCGCCACACCCAAGCCCCGCCGCTGGGACCGGCAGCCGCCCGTACCGGGACTGGGCCACCCGGCCGACACCGACACCGACCCCCGCAAGGGCTCCCTACGGGAACCGGTCGCCGGGGCCCTCGAATGGATGTACCTGCTGCACCTCGACCAGCGGCGACTCGTGGTGTACGAGGCGACGATCCACAGCCGGTGGCTGCGGCACAGCGCTTATCACCTCGACCCGGCCGAGGACCTGTTCGTCACCGCACCCGCCCTCGACGACGGCGGCGCGGAGATGACGGTGTGCACCGCCTGCGGCGCCGTCGACGAGATCGAGCACATTGCAGTGCCGTCCATGGCCGGCTACGGCCACGACACCGTCACCTGCTGCACCCGCTGCGGCTCCTCGGTCGCCACCGACCCGATGTTCGGCGACCACGTCACCCGCAAGCCCTGGCCGCCGCACCATCCCACACCGGACAACACCCGATGACCTTCCACACCTCAGGCGCCGTCTCGCCTCAACGACGGCAGCCTGGCCATCCCTGCGATCGGAGAGCACCGTGATCTACCAGCCCGGCCAGCGCGTCGCCCTGGTCCACACCAGCGACCCGCACACCCTGCTGCGGCCCGGCGACACCGGCACCGTCCGCCGCCACGACCAGCGGCACGACATCGTCGAGGTCAACTGGGACAGCGGCTCCACGCTGTCGATGTGCCTCGACGACGGCGACCGCATCGCCCCGCTCACCACCACCGCACCGCCGACCGGCGGCCCCGTCGGGGTTGCCACCGCATGGGCCGCCACGCTGCAACGGATGCGCGCCGCCGGCACCGAGGCCGGACAGACCGCCGCCGAACGGTGGGCGCAGCACACCATCGGCGCCCAGGCCGGCAGCGACCGCCGCCGCGCCGCCCGCCGGATCCTGGCCGGCATCGCCGACGGCGACCCGGCAGTCCTCGACGCCCTACCCCACTTCACGTTCGACGACTCGGTCGACACCAGCGGATGGGAGCTGTTCGCCGACGCCACCGGCGACGTCGCCGGCTGGTTCGGGCTGCGCATCCCACAGCGCGACGAGGCGATGACCGTCTACCGCGACGCCTTCGACACCGCCGGCGCCGACCGGGCCGCCGACCTGTGTCGCCTCGCGGCCAGCCCCACCGGCCGCGACGTGTCCCACCTCCACCCCGACCAGATCCGTGTCGGTGACGTCGGCGTGTTCTCCGGCGACTGGGCGCACACCACCAGCCCTGACGGCGGCGACCGCATCACGGTCGGGTTCGTCGGCACCCTCATCGACCACTGGAACGGGTGGGCGGTGTTCTCCTGCACCCGCACGGTGGCCGAGGCGATCGTCGACGACCAACACCGTCACCGCGACCAGCACCGCCGGCACCTGCGCGCCGAGGGCGTACCGGCCGACGAACTGGACGGGCGAGTCGACGCGACGCTGGCCGACCTGTCCTTCGACGGCGACGTCATCGTCGCCGACCAACGCGCCATGTTCGACGACCCGGACGCCATCGACCGCATCACCCCCGACGCCGACGGCCGGTACGTGGTGATGGGTTACAGCTGGTGCTGGGAGGCCGTCGACCCGTACGACTGCGCTCGGATCGTCGGCGACCTCCCGGACCAGCCGAACCCTCGCTCGGATGGCTGACGCAGGACAGCGTGACCCACAAGGCTGCCAACGGGGTGCGCCGACTGGCAGCGACAGGAGCACATCGCCGGAAACGACATCCTCGCTCGGCCGTCACGGTGACCACGATTCCCCGTTCCACACCCGACACCCATCCGACTTGATCAATCGATTCAAGGTGTCGCATTGTCGGCGCTGACATTGCCCGCGTAACGCCGCTCCCGACCAGCACGGGCCAGCGGCGAACCTGCGCGTCGCCGTAACCCTCCAACACCACCAGCACCACCACTGGGGTGTGGTCGCCCACCTGTCCGGCCCGAACAGGGCCGCCAGGGGTTGGCCCCACCCGTCTCCGCTGTGCGGCACCCACCGCCCGCGCACCCGGAGACGGGTGCGCGGGCCCGACCTGCGAATCGAGGCAACCATGACCACATCACCCCCGCCAGTACCGGCCGCCGCTTCACCCGACGTCCCGGCGGGCGTCGGCGCCACGCCGACCCCCGATGCCGCCTCCGGCCGGTCCGGCTACCTCTACCGCGCGGTCGCCCTGCACCTCGCCGGTCACCCCGACGACATCCTCAAGGTCGGCGAGATCACCCGGGCGATCGGCGCACCGTCCTCCGGCGCCGTGTTCGAGGCACTGAAGAAGATGGCCGCCGCCGGACACGCCACGCACCTGATCGGTCCGCACCGCTTCCAGATCACCCAGGCCGGTATCGACGCCGCCGGAGCGATACCGCCACCGGCCCCACGCGCAGCCCGGCACGGACCACGCGGAGCGGGCCGGCGGCAGCCGGTCGCCCGCCCCAACGGCGAGTTGTACTTCCCCCGCAAGCTGGCCGGCGCCACCGACGTGGACGTGCTACGCCGGCTGCGGGACAAACGCATCCCGGTGCTGCTCTACGGCCCGCCCGGCACCGGCAAGACCGCCCTGATCGAGGCCGCCTACGCCGACCTGCTCACCGTCGCGGGCACCGGCGACACCGTCGTGGAGGACTTCCTCGGCAACTTCATCCCGCTGCCCGACGGCGGGTTCGAATTCGTCCACGGACCGCTGGTCACCGCGATGCGGCAGGGCAGGGCGCTGCTGGTCGACGACGCCACCCTCATCCCACCCAAGGTCCTCGCCGTGCTCTACCCGGCGATGGACGGCCGACGGGTCATCACCATTCCCGGCTACCGCAACGAACGCGTCGAGGCCGTCGACGGGTTCTACGTCATCGCCGGACACAACCCCGGCGTGCACGGCGCGATCCTCACCGAAGCCCTCGCCTCCCGCTTCGACGTCCACATCGAGGTCACCACCGACTGGGACCTCGCCCGTCACCTCGGCGTGTCCCGACCCGCTGTCGAGACCGCCGTCGCTCTCAACGGCGACCTCGCCGCCGGACGGATCAGCTGGGCGCCGCAGCTACGCGAACTGCTCGGCTTCACCCGCGTCAGCAAGACCCTCGGGCCCGCCGCCGCGGTGGCGAACCTCGCCGGCCGCGCCCCCGCCGAGGACCGCGACCACGTCCTCGCCGCCCTGCGTCAGCGATTCAGCGGCGACATCGCCCCACTGACCCTCGGCAAACAGCGCTAACCCATCAGAGAGGCCCACCGTCATGCCGCATCCCTCAACCCACCGCACCACCACAGACCCCGCAACGGCCGGCGACCCGGACTGGCGGCCGTGGAGCGACGCATGGACCCGTCACCTACCGACCCTGACCGGCCGCCACGACCTGACCGTCACCGTCGCCCCCGGCGCCGGCGGCGCAGCCCCGGCCCGCTTCCTGCCTGATGCGCGCCGCGTCGAGGTGGACGCCACCCACATTGGCGCACCCGAGATCACCAACCCGTACAAAGCGGGCCACAAGCGGGTCGTGCCCACCGCCTACGGGCTACTCGTCCACGAGGCCGCCCACGCCACCCACAGCCTGTGGGACACCCCCACGAACACCCCGCCGATCGTCGCCGACGTCGCCGCCGTGCTCGAAGAGTCCCGCGCCGAGAACCGCCACCGCAGCAGACGTCGCGGTGACCGAAAGTGGCTTCGCCACGCCGCCACGACCCTGCTGCAACCGGACGACGCCCCGGTGGACGACGCATGGCACGCCGCTCACCTCGCCGGCCTCCTCCTGGCCCGGGTCGACGCCCGCATCGTCACCGCCAAGGACGTCAAAGGCGTCCGCGCCGCCATCACCACCGTCCTGGGCCGCACCACTTTGCGGCAGCTGCGGGACGTGTGGCGGCAAGCGCACACCGTCGACGACACCGACGCCGCCACGATGATCGACCTGGCGTGGCGGTGGTGCCGCATCCTCGGTATCGACCCCCGCCAGCGTCCGCAACCCCCACGACCCGACCCCGGCCAGTTCGCCGGGCACCTCGCCCACGCCGTGGCCGACTACCTCGCCCACGCCCTCGGCCTCACCCCCGCCCAGTACGCCGACCAGCAGATCCAGTCCCGACACGGCGCCCCCACCACCTGGACCCGCCGCGAACCCACCGACACCGAGCGGGCCGCCGCCCACCACCTTGCCGCCCGGCTCCGCCGAGCCCGCACCCACGTCCCCGAACCCGACACCCGCCCCAGCCCGACACCGCCCGGACGGCTACGCACCCGCCATGCCATCACCGCGAAGGCACAGATCGCCGCCGGCAGCATGCCCACCGCCACACCGTGGCAACGGCGCACCCAGACACCGCCACCCAAGCCACACCTGCACCTGGGCGTACTCGTCGACACCTCCGGCTCCATGTACGCCTACGCCGCACCCTTGTCCTCCGCCGGGTGGATCCTCGCCCACGCCGCCCGCACCAACCAGGCCACCACCACCACGATCAGCTTCAGCACCGGCGCCACCCTGCTCGTTCCGCCCCGCCGCCACCCCACCGAAGTTTTGGAGATGGGGATCGGCGGCGGGAGCACCGCGTTCCTCGACGCAGTCAAACTCGCCGACCAACTCCTGCACCTGCGGCAACCCGGCCGAGTGCGGATGCTCGCCGTCGTCTCCGACGGCGACCTACCCAACCTCGACTCCGCGCAACGGCTCATCACGACCCTGCACCAGTCCGGATGCGCGGTGCTGTGGCTGCGACCCGCCGCCCTGACCGGGCACACCTTCACCCACACCACCACGCTGCTGGTCGACGACCCGGTCCACGCGGTCGACGCCATCGCCGACGCCGCCGTCACCGCACTCGAACAGGCGTGATCCCAGCACCCGCCCCGGCTCCCGCCCCGGGCGCCAGCGAGGTTCTCGACCTGCTGCGCTCGCTGGCGCGCATGCTGCCGCCACTCACCCGAGCGGCCAGCGGCCGCCACGTCGACCCAGGCCCGTCCCGCCGTCGCCGCGTCCGGCGAGGCAGGGCACTGACCTGACCTGATCTACACCGCACCCACCACGGCCGATGCCCGGCCACCCGCGCACCAGCGCACCCCGGGCACGGCCGTACGGCCGTGCCCGGGCTTCCCTGCCTATCGGAAGGACACCCGGATGGCACAGCCGCACATCCCACCCGGCCACGCGCCGCGCCCCACCTACGCGTCCCACCCGCGAGGGCCGCAGCCGCGCATCGCCGTGGTCGGTGGCTCCCTCACCGGCGCCACCACCGCCCTGCTCCTGCTACACGCCGGCTTCGACCACATCACCGTCTACGAAGCCGCCCCCGCCGCGGCACCGCGCGGTGGCGGACTTATCGGCCTGGAACACCCCGCACTCGACGTCCTCGACCGCCTCGGCATCGACCAGAGCGAGTTCATCGCCAACACCTCCGAGACCGTCATAGAGGTCACCGTCCGCGCCCGCCAGCCCATCCACACCATCCGACGGCGGTATCCGGGGCGCTCCACCACCTGGTCGCTGCTGCACCACGCGCTCACCCGCCGCCTGCCCGACGGCGTCCTGCAGACGGGCCGACGCCTCACCCACCTCGACCAGCACCACAGGCAGCCACGACTGCGATTCGGCGACGACTCCTGCGCCCTGGCGGACCTGGTGGTGTTCGCCGACGGCCGATCCTCCACCGGCCGTCGTCTGCTCGACCCGCGACGCCGACTGCACTACGCCGGCTACGTCGCCCACCGCGGCCACACCCCCACCGAATCCGGGGCCATGCGGGACTTCCTGCGCCTGGAGGCGGGCACCGGCTGCCAGTACAACGTCGCACCGGTCCCCGACGGACTTGACTGGACCCTGTACCTCGACTGCAGCCCCGCCGACTACACCCGGCGCTTCGGGGCGCCGCCGCAGCGTCGGATGTTCGCGATGCCGCATCACGTCAGCGCCGCCGCCCGCGCACACGTCGACATCCGCGCCGCCCGGGTCCTGCCCGCCCCGCACGCGGCCACTGTGCACGCCACCACCACCCGGATGGCCGTGCCGGTGATGGACATCGACGCACCCACCCGCATGGTCTGGCCCCTCGGCGCCGGATGGGCGGTGCTGCTCGGCGACGCCCTGGCCCCCGTACGGCCACACACCGCCCGGGGCGCCAACAACGGCATCGAACAGGCCGCCGCCCTCACCGCTGTCCTCACCCAACACCACCGGTGGGCGCCGACCTCCCTGCGGCCCTGCACGGATGGCAACGCCGCTGCCTTCCCGACGCCGTCACCGCCGTGCGGCAAGGGCCACCGCTCGGCGCTCACCTCGGCAACCAACCCTGACCCGCCCGACGCCACCCTTCAGCACAGGAGTCCACCGATGGCACTGCATCTCTACTTCGACCTCACCGCCACGCTGCGACTGGCCGAACACGCCGTCGCCGCCCACCAGCACGTCCCCTCCTTCACCGAACACGAGGACCAGACCTCCTGCGCGGGGGCGTTGGAGTGGGTTCACGACGACGGCGTGTACCTGATGTCCAACGGCCTGCCACGACTGCAGGACCCCGACCGGCCCGGGGCGAACCTGACCGTCCACGCCCACGGCTGGAACCCCCGCGTCGACGGCCACCGCGCTGACCGTGACCTCGGTGGCGACGACTTCGTCGAGCATCTGCACCTCACCGAGGAACCCGCCCCACTGATCGAGGAACTGCGCGCCGCACACGCCGCCGGCTTTCGGTGGCTGGACCTGGTCGTCAGCGCCGACACCTTCGAGGTGCGGGTCGCCCGTACCCGCCGCCCCGACTGACCCCCGGCCACCCGACGGCCCCGCCCGCACCGCGAGGCGGGGCCGTCGGGCCTGCACATCGACCCGACATCCCGTGTACGGGTCCTCATTCCCGTCTTCCGACACCGCGACCGGCATCGGTCGCGGTGTCGCCGTTTCCTGAGGAGTTCCGTGTCCAACACGAATCGCGCCACCAGCGCCCAAGATCCCGTTACCAGCCCGGATTCCGTGGGCCGAGCCGCCGCGGACACCGACAGCTTGGCCTACCCCATCTCGCCGGAGTACGTGCAGTCGTGGACGCCCGTACGGGCGCTGTCCGAGCTGATCGCGAACGCGCTCGACGAAGACCCGAACGCCCAGGTCAGCTGGTCCGCAGGGACGCTGACCATCGCCGACGGGGGACCGGGTATCCCCGAGGAGGGCCTCATCCTGGGCGTCTCGACCAAGTCCGCCGAGCAAATCGGCCAGTTCGGCGAGGGCAAGAAACTCGCCTGCCTCGTGCTGGCCCGCAGTCCGCAGATCGGCGGCGTGCGGTGCGAGACCGTCGGTTACGGCTTCGTCCCCACCGTCGAACGCCGCAAGCTCCTCGGCGGTCTGATCCCGTCGCGCTCCGCGCGGGGCAGCGAAGTCCTCGTCTACCACTTCCACCCCAACACCCGCACCGCCGGCACCACCTTCACCGTCGACTGCCCCCAGCAGTTGGCGCAGGAGGCCATCGGACGCTTCCGGGCCCTGGCAGAGCCCGGCTACCAGCCGCCCGCAGCACCGGGTGTGTGCGTGCGCGACGGCCAACCGGGACGGGTGTGGATCGGCGGGGTGCTCGTCACCCGCATGCCGGGTCTCCTCGCCTCCTACGACCTGTCCCTGGACCACAAGGCGCTGCAGAACCGCGACCGCACCCTTGTGGAGGCCGCCGCACTGCGCACCGCCGTGCGCCGCATCCTCGCCGACAGCGAAGACCCACAGATCATCAGCCTGTTCGCCCGGCATGTGCTCGGCGGCGGGAAGCTACGCGAACAGGAACAGTTCTTCGACGGGGTCCGGCTGCCCCGCCCCCGCGCCGCGTGGCGGGCCTGGGGCCGCACCCACCTGCCTGAGCAGACCTACTTCAGCGTGCCGGGCGGTGAGGAGGCGGCACTGGACCTCAAGGACTCCGGCCACACCGAGCTGGCCACCACCGGCCTGGGCAGGTACGAACAGATGGCCGTCATGAATCTCCTCGGCGTCGAGGCGGCCCGTGCCCGCCAGAGACGCCACCACGCCCGTAACCGCAACCGGACCAGCTGGGTCAGCCAGAAAGCCCTGACCGGCGCGGAACGCGCCCTGCTCGACGAGTGCTGCCAGCTGGTGCGCTCCGCGATCGGCCCGTTCGCCCTGCATCAGGTAAAGGTGTACGACCAGAGTGACGAGTCTCCCTGCGCCGACGGTTTCTACCGGCCGCTGACCGGACACGTGGCCATCCACCGCGATGTGCTCGCCGACCGACACCAGACGCTGCTGGTGCTGCTCCACGAATCCGCGCACCGGGTCGGGCATCGCGGCGGTGGGCGCTGGACACCGATCCCCGACTACCACGACCGCAGCCGCGGATTCGAGAACCTCCTCAGCGACTTCGCCGCCCGGCTGCTCGGCATGCTCGCCGATGGCACCGCACTGCCGCACCTCGAAGCCACCCCATCAGCCCCACCGGCCGGGCGGGACCGCAACTGGCGGGTCGACGACCCGAGCGTGCCCGCCGTGCGCCGGGAACTGGCCCACCTCCTGCTCGACCGACTCCCGCAGGCGCTGACCGCCGGTGGCTTCCGCTCCGCGAAGGAAATGGTCGCTTCCACCGCGGTGTATCCCGGCTACTGGCGTCTGCTGACCAACCCCCGCCCGGTCGGCCACCGTCCGTTCCGCGGCGACCAGGCCGGCGACTACGACAAGGTCGCCCTCCTCGCCGAGACCAGCGGCGTGCACCCACCTGTGGTGTGGCTGGGCTACCACCTGTGCGAAGGCCCCATCCGCGGCCGCCGCCGCGACACCTGGGGCCGACCCGGCCCATGGACGGCGAAGATCCGCGCCGACATAGCGCGCGCCTGCGCGGACCTGGCCGCACTCGGCGGCCCGTACGCCGCACACATCCCCACGCTGCAGGCACTCGCCGACGGCACCGTCCCCGCCCCACTCGACGACGACACCTGGCACCAACCGGCCCGCGCGCTCCTGGCCGCCGAACGCCGACGCCTCAACCTCGACAAGTCCTGACCTGCAACCCACCGCGTCACGGTGACAGCCCAATCATCGTCGCCGCCCGGTCCACCGGCAACGACTCGGTCATCGCCCGAAGTCGAGCGTCACGTGCAAGTCGCTGTGGATGTGGTTGGAACATTGGGATGATCGTTCTGTGGGCCCACGCCTACCTCACGGTCACCGCCGCCCAAACGAAAGGGGGGACCCGGAACAAGATCATGAACAGCTCGCGCCCCTCAGCCTCGGCGAGGTCCGCCGTCTCCTGGCACACCTGATCACCACCACCCACCCTTCGACCAAATACATCGATGCTCACGATGGCGACGCCGACACCGATACCGCGCCAGGCAGGCCCACTACCAGCGGAGACACCGAATCCACCGGCTAGGGCTGGAGTGCTCGGGCTGCAGCCGTGCATCGCCGGGGACGGTACTCCCTCACTGGCGCCGCCACCGTCGATTGGTGCGCTTCCGGCGACCGGCCGGGGGGGGGGCCGCCCCCCCCCCCCCGCCCCCCGCCGGGGGGGGCGGGGGGGGCCCCCCCCGGGGAAATTGCAAAAGGGGGGGGGGAGTTAAAAAATAAAAACGGCTGGGTTTGTCGGGGC
>NZ_JBITKL010000046.1:0-1543 GCF_044460945.1 Micromonospora sp. NPDC049903 | reverse complement strand
GGCGGGGGCGCCGCGGGCCGGGGGGGGGGGCGCCCCCCCCGGGGGGGGCGCCCGCGGGGGGGTGGGGGGGGGCGGGGGGGGCCCGGGGGCGGCCCCCCCCCCCCCCCCCCCCCCCCCCGACGTCGTGCCCGAGTCTGGCTCTCCACCTTGGGAAATAGCAGAAGGGGTCGGAATCAGTTCAAGAATCTCCAGGTCTGGTTCGCAGCGGCCGGGCTGGCGCACGCGAACTGGGCGGCCAAACCGCCGTTAGCGGTACTTGCCCCGGAGATTCCCAAGCACAATCCACTTCCTCGGTTCTGAAGACGGAACCAGGTCTGCGTACTGTCCGTCCACAGGACCTTCCAGTCCTGGTTGTGCCCCGAGCCCGGGGCCGCGATTATCGCTGCCGCTCCGGAGGCGGTGCTGCCACCGTTGATTCCCATGTTCCTGGTTGGGTTCGCGGAGTAGTTCTGCAAGCTGATCCAGTCGCCATCGTTGATGATGAACCACCGCTGTACACCGCTACCGGCGTCCGACTGTTGAACGACGTTGGTTCCGGCGGCAAAGCTTCCATTCTGCGGCTGCAGCAGCTTGAGGGAGTTCCGGTTCTGCAGCTTGAAAGGGTTAGCGGCGGTGACGTCGATACTTGAAGGTGTCACGCCGGACGGTGAACCGGCACCATTAGGTCCCGCATAGGCGGCAACCGGCATGATTACGGTTGCGATCGCGGTCGCTGCCGACATGATTGCAGCAGCTACAGTCCTGCTGACCCTGTCACGCATCGGCGCCTCCCCTGTGTAGCAACTCAGCTTCTCTGAGTGACCTGGTTGTAGAGACTCTCAGATCGCCTGGGCGCTTGTCTGCCCGATAAATCAAATCGTCCACGGCAAATGCCGTCAGCGTGCCCGTGCTGCCACTGCAAGCGTCGAGAATCTGCTGGTCAGCTATCGCCGATCCCGCCACGCAGGCGGAGTGTGGCATATGTCACTCGACCTGCAATTCACAGATCGGCCGGCTCGTGCGCGCGGGACGACGAACTGGGCCGCTCGCAGCTCGACACCTGGCGGCTTCACGCCACGTCGCCGAAAGTGCCCGGTGCCTGGCATGCGGCGATGGGCGGCGTCCCGGCTCGACTCTTGGTGGGCACCCGGAAATGAAGTGTTGCAACGAAACGCCGGTTCGGCTCGTGCTCGCTGAACCGGATCAGGATGCTCGCCTAGACTCGCACTGCGGACCGCCACAGCGAGTCGATCAGCACCACGACGCCAGCGAACACGGTCCCGAACGCCTGAACTCGGTCGAGTTGAGGCCTTTAAGTCTGCCCGACACTTCCTCGGCGCCGAACCGAGCCGCGACCTGTAGGAGATGCTGGGACGGCAATTTCCCGCTGGCACACCAGACAGACGGCCCACTGCCGCAGTTAGGCCGCGAACATGAAGGGCGGGTGAGACACCATCCCCCGGTGGCTTCTAGTACTCCAACGTCACTTGGCCTGTCTGCGCTGGTAGTGGGATCGGCGGGCTCGGGCTTGGGATGTTCGTCGCCAGATTGACCAGTGCAGGGT
>NZ_JBITKL010000045.1:0-24057 GCF_044460945.1 Micromonospora sp. NPDC049903 | reverse complement strand
GTCTTGGAGTGACAAACCTCTATACCGAGACCCCGCCGTCCACGTCTACACCCCGCTTGACATCCACCACACCGCCCTAACTGAGCGGCATTGCCACTAACCCCACCCACCCCACTGCCCACCCCCACTGCCGGCCCCCGCCCCCGCCCCCGCCCCGCCGCGTTGATCAAGAAGTTTGAGCGTCGAGACGCCCAAATTGAGACGCAAACTTCTTGATCAACAAGGTCGGGATGGGTGGTGGGTAGGATGCCGGCTGTGCGTGTTCTGTTGCTGGGTAGTGGTGGACGGGAGCACGCGCTTGCGCTGCGGCTCGCCGAGGATCCGACCGTCGAGCAGGTGATCGCGGCACCGGGGAATCCCGGGATCGCAGGCGTGGCCGAGCTGCGGGAGGTCGTGGCGACGGATCCCGAATCCGTGGCGGGGCTGGCGGTCGAGGTGGCCGCCGACCTGGTCGTGATCGGGCCGGAGGCACCGCTGGTCGCCGGAGTCGCCGACGCGCTGCGGGCCAAGGGCATCGCGGTGTTCGGTCCGTCGGCCGAGGCGGCGCAGTTGGAAGGCTCCAAGACGTTCGCCAAGGACGTGATGACGGCCGCCGGGGTGCCCACGGCCCGCGCCCACACCTGCACCGACGCGGCGGGCACGGCCGCGGCCCTAAACGAGTTCGGGCCGCCGTACGTGGTGAAGAACGACGGGCTCGCCGCCGGCAAGGGCGTGGTGGTGACCGAGGACCGCGAGGCCGCGCTGCGGCACGCCGCCGAGTGCGGTCGGGTGGTCGTCGAGGAGTACCTGTCCGGCCCGGAGGTCTCGCTGTTCGTGGTGACCGACGGCGAGGCCGCGGTGCCGCTGCTGCCCGCGCAGGACTTCAAGCGGGTCGGTGACGGTGACACCGGCCCGAACACCGGCGGCATGGGTGCCTACGCGCCGCTGCCCTGGGCGCCGTCCGAACTGGTCGACGACGTGATGCGCGACGTCGTGCACCCCACGCTGGCCGAGATGCGGCGTCGGGGCAAGCCCTTCGCCGGCCTGCTCTACGTCGGGCTGGCGATCACCGCCGACGGCCCCCGGGTGATCGAGTTCAACGCCCGCTTCGGTGACCCGGAGACCCAGGTGGTGCTCGCCCTGCTGGAGACGCCACTGGCCGGTCTGCTGCACGCCGCCGCCACCGGCACGCTGGCCGAGCACCCGCCGCTGGTCTGGCGCGACGGCGCGGCGGTGACCGTGGTGGTCGCCGCCGAGGGTTACCCGGCCCCGCCGCGTACCGGTGACGTGATCACGGGCGCGGACCGTCCGGGCGTCATCCACGCCGGCACCGCCCGCCGGGCCACCGACGGTGCCCTGCTCTCCGCAGGCGGCCGCGTCCTCTGCGGTACGGCCACCGGCCCCGACCTGGCCACCGCGCGCGACGCCGCCTACCAACTGGTACGCGGCATCACGCTGGCCGGGTCGCACCACCGTGGTGACATCGCGTCGTCCGCGATCGACGGCAGGATCACGCTCCCCGCCTGAGCCCACCGAACCAGCGACGGCCGCTCCGGCCGCGTCGACCGGCCCGGCGGCGTCGACCGGCCGGCAGTGTGTCGACCGGCCCGGCGGCGTCGACCGGCTCGGCGGCATCGACCCGCCCGGCCGGTGTGTCGACCGGCCCTGGCGGCTTCGCCCAGTCCGGCGGCGTCGCCAAGTCCGGCGGCGTCGGCTGGGCTCGGCGGCTTCGACCGGACCGGCGGCCCGACCGGTCGGTCGGCTGTCCGGCCGCCCTGATGGTGCTGATCCGGTTCGTCGGGCGAGCCGCCGCGCCGGACGTCGGTGGCCGAACGGTCGGCGGTTTTGGTCGACGGGCCGCAACGCAACGACTTCCCCGCAGCGTATTTAGTGGCGAGGGAGGTGGGATGGAAGCCGACGAGTTCGAGACGTTCGTCCGCCGGTCCACTCCGGCGTTGCGCCGGTACGCACGTGCGGTCGCCGCCGACCTGGACCAGGCGGAGGATCTCCTCCAGGAGACCTACGTCCGGGTGGCCGGGGTGTGGCATCGCGTGTTCGCCGACGGCAACCCGTTCGAGTACGCGAAGAACACGATGATCCGACTGCACATCGGCCGGCTCCGGACCCTGGTCCGCCGCATCAGGTTCACTCCGGCAGCGTCACCGCTGGTCGCCGACGGCGGGACCGGCAGCAGCACCGAGGTCGGTCTCGGCCGCGTCACCGGGCATGGGTCCGACCACGTCGACGACGGCTGGTCCGGCGACGGCGTCGAGGACGCAGACCTGCTGCGTCGACTGCTGGCCGGGTTGCCGCCCGCGCAACGGGCGGTGCTCGTCATGGCGTACCTCGACGATCTGGACGACGCGGCGATCGCCGAGGCGATCGGGCGACGACCGGCGACCGTCCGGTCGCTGCGGCACCGGGCGCTCGACGCGATCCGCCCGGGTCTGTCGGGCGTCCGGGCCGGAGCCGGTCGGAAGGTGGCGGGATGACCGACGTCCGGGACGCGCTCCGCGAGGTCTGGGATGACGAGCCCGACCGGTACCCGTCGGGCCCGGATCCGCTGCCGGCGGTGCGGGCCCGCCTGCGTCGTCGTCGCCGTCTCCAGGCCGTCGCCGTGGCGCTGGCCTTGTGCACGGTGGTCGGCCTGGGGGTCTTCACCGTGGTGACCGCCGGCCGACCGGCACCCGCGCCGCAGGTCGCGGCACCCGCCGTGCCCGAACTGCGTGGCCTGCCGGCCTATCTGCGACCGGCCGATCCCGCCGAGGCGGTGCTGCGGATGGCCCGCCCGCAGGCGGTGCCGAGCGGCGACCGGGTGGCGTACGAGGGTGCCGGCCCGGTGATCCGGGTGGTCGCGGTCTTCGACTTCGAGGCGGCGCTGGGACTGCCCGGGGTGCCCCGCGAGGTGACCGTGGCGACTGTGGCGCAGGTGTTGGCCACGGACGACGTGGCGACCTCGACGGCGTACCTGTCGGCGTGGCTTCCCGACGGGCGTACCCTGTTCGTCTCCGTGACCGGGGACACGCCGCAGGTCCGTGCGGCGACGCTTGATGCGCTCGTCGAGGCCAACCTGGGCTGATCTTGGCCGGTCAGACCGGGTGTACCGGCCGATCGGCCCTGACCGTGCGGTTGACATCCCGTGTCACGATCATCGTGCCGGTGGCCTGGTCGGGCCGCCGGGTGCGGGGAGGAGGACAAGGTGACCGGCTTTCTGGCCACGGCACTCAGTTTCCCCACCGTGCTGTTCAGCTTCCTGCTCGTGGTCGTCGTCGGCTACTGGCTGCTGGTGCTGACCGGGGTGCTGGATCTGGGCGACGACCTGGACGTCGACGGCGGACCCGGTACGTTCCTCGCCGGGCTCGGGCTCGGCGGCGTACCCAGTGCGATCATCTTCTCCCTGCTCGTCGCGGTGGCCTGGTTCGTGAGCCTGGCCGGTACCGCGCTGCTCGACGGCATCGGGCTCGGCGCCGGCACCCGGATCGCGGTCTCGGTCGGCGTGCTGCTGGCCGCCGCGTTCTGCGCGTACGCGGTGACCCGGCTGATCGCGGTGCCGTTGGGACGTCTCTTCCCGACCGACTCGGACGCCAGCCGGAACACCTTCGTCGGCCGCCTCTGCGTGGTGCGGACCGGTACGGTCACCGCCGACTTCGGTCAGGCCGAGGTGACGGCGGCGGACGGCTCGTCGGCGGTGGTGCAGGTCCGGCAGCCGGGCGACGACAGGATGACGGCCGGCACCTCCGCGTTGATCTACGACTACGACACCGAGGGTGAGTTCTTCTGGGTGATGCCCGCCGGGCCCACCTTCGACCCCCTGAGACATGCCCCCGAGTAATCGCCCCTGGTGAGTCCGCTTCCGCGCGGATCACCCCGACCTCATCCGAGGCGGCCGGTGCGAACCCCCTTCGTCCGGCCCGTCCGCCACGCTGCCCCTGACATCCCTCGAAAGGAGGATGCGCGGCGTCCCGCCCCGGCCCCGCCGCCGGCTGCCGCCGTCCGCGCGCCCAACCATGGAAGTGATCACCACCGGAATCGGTGTACTCCTCGCCGTCGTCCTGCTCGTCGCGCTCGGCGTGGTGTTCATGGTCAGTCGGCTGTTCCGCAAGGTCGAGCAGGGCAAGGCACTGATCATCTCCAAGATCCGGCGGGTCGACGTGACCTTCACCGGTGCAGTGGTGATGCCCGTGCTGCACAAGGCCGAGGTCATGGACATCTCGGTCAAGACGATCGACATCGAACGGACCGGCAACGAGGGTCTGATCTGCCGCGACAACATCCGGGCCGACATCCGGATCACCTTCTTCGTTCGCGTGAACAAGACGAACGAGGACGTCATCAAGGTGGCGCAGGCGATCGGCACCGCGCGGGCCAGCGACCGGGAGACCCTCCAGGAGCTGTTCAACGCGAAGTTCTCCGAGGCGCTGAAGACGGTCGGCAAGCAGCTCGACTTCGTCGACCTCTACACCAAGCGTGACGAGTTCCGCGACCAGATCATCCGGGTCATCGGCACCGACCTCAACGGCTACAGCCTGGAGGACGCGGCGATCGACTTCCTCGAGCAGACGCCGATGTCGCAGCTCGACCCGAAGAACATCCTCGACGCGCAGGGCATCCGGAAGATCACCGAGCTGACCACGCAGGAGCACGTCCGGACCAACGAGTTCCGGCGCAGCGAGGAGAAGGAGATCACCCGCCAGAACGTGGACGCCAAGGAGGCGATCCTCGAACTGGAGCGGCGGCAGGCCGACGCCGAGGCCAAGCAGCAGCGCGAGATCGAGACCGTGCGGGCCCGCGAGCAGGCCGAGACCACCCGGGTACGCGCCGAGGAGCGGCTGCGGGCCGAGACGGCGAACATCCGCACCGACGAGCAGTTGGGCATCCAGCACGAGAACCGGGCTCGGGAGATCGCGGTCGCGGAGAAGAACCGCGAGCGGGTCATCGCCATCGAGACCGAGCGGATCGAGAAGGACCGCATGCTGGAGGTGATCGGCCGGGAGCGGGAGACCGAGCTGAGCACGATCGCCAAGGACAAGGAGGTGGAGGCCGAGAAGCGGGCCATCGCCGAGGTCGTCCGGGAGCGGATCGCGGTGGAGAAGACCGTGGCCGAGCAGGAAGAGAACATCAAGCGGCTGCGCGTGGTCGAGGAGGCCGAGCGGACCCGCCAGGCGCTGGTCATCCAGGCCGAGGCCGAGGCGCAGGAGAGCCTGGTCAAGGACATCAAGGCGGCGGAGGCCGCCGAGGCGGCGGCGAAGCACAAGGCCCGCGAGGAACTGGTGCTGGCCGAGGCCCGGCAGCAGGCCGCGGAGCTGGACACCCGGGCGAAGATCCGGCTGGCCGAGGGCATCCAGGCCGAGTCGGCAGCCGCCGGCCTGGCCGAGGTGCAGGTGCAGGAGCGCAGCGCCGAGGCGATCGAGAAGGTCGGTCGGGCCGAGGCCGCCGTGGAGCGCGAGAAGGCGGTGGCCGCCGCCGAGGCGGTGCGCGAGAAGCTGAAGGGCGAGGCCGAGGGTCTCACCGAGAAGGCCGCCGCGATGGCCGCGCTGGACGACGCGACCCGCGAGCACGAGGAGTACCGGCTGCGTCTGGAGCTGGAGAAGGAGGTCCGGCTCGCCGGGCTGGACACCCAGCGGCAGGTCGCGGAGGCGCAGGCCACGCTGGTGGCCACCGGGCTGGAGAAGGCGAACATCGACATCGTCGGTGGGGACAGCGTCTTCTTCGACCGGCTGCTCAGCTCGATCTCGTTCGGCAAGAGCGTGGACAGCTTCGTGGCCCACTCGGACGTGGCGAAGAACCTCACCCAGCCGTGGCTGGACGGCAGCGCCAGCTTCACCGACGACCTGACCCGGATGATCGGTTCGCTGAACACCGCCGACGTGCAGAACCTCACGCTCTCGGCGTTCCTGGCGCAGCAGATGCGCTCCGGCGGCGCCGACAAGGGCAAGCTCCAGGAACTGCTGAAGGCCGCGCAGCGCCTGGGTGTGGCGGACACCCCGGTCGCCGCCCTGACCGGTTCGCGGCAGTCCGCCGGTGAGTGAGCCGACCGCCGGTCCGGCGACCACCGGGCGTATGCCCGGTGCCGCCGGGCCGGCCCCGGCGGGCCGGTCCGGCGACGGACCCGATCCGGCCGAGGTCGTGTCGGACGGCGGTACCCGGCCCGGGTTGGACGACGGCAGCTACGAGGTGCTGCGCAAGCGCCTCGCCGGACAGGCCGCCGAGCTGGCCCGGCGGGCCGAGTCGCTCAACGCCCGCCGCTTGGAGGTCTTCGGCAGCACCGAGCTGCGGCTGCTGAGCACCGAGCGGATCCGTACCGAGCACAACTGCGTGCCCCGGGACATCGTCCCGGTCGGCGGGCTGATGCTGTTCGGCTACAACGTCTTCATCGGCCTGAAGCCGGAGACGACCGTCGACGACGTATTCTCGCTGCACCGATTCACCCGCGAACAGCGCGAGGGAGAATCGGAGGAGGTCGCCTTCCGGTTCGACGAGGCCGGTCAGGACGAGCTACCCGGCCTGCTGCGTCACCCGCAGTTCGTCCGGGACTTCAGCGAGCTGTACCGCTACTACCGGCAGGCGCGCCTGCTGCAACTGCGCCGGGTCGACGCCCGGCTGCTGGCGGTGTTCCAGACCGGGCCGCGTACCGAGGACATCCGGGTGCTGCGCTGGCAGGTCGGCGTGGACGGCATCCCGGAGTACCTGGACAGCCGGGGGGAGCGGGACCACGTCTTCCCGCCGAGCCACGACTTCGAGTGGATCGAGACGACCCGGCAGGACCACGTCCTCGGCCGGCACCCGCACATCGACATCGACGGCGAGATCTTCGTCGAGACGGTGGGCGGCACGCTGACCGTCAAGGTGGAGAACAACACCGAAGACGGCGAGGGCATCTACAGCGAGCCGGTGGACGAGCCGTTGCAGAGCCTGGCCGACGCCGACGTGCAGTGGGCGCGGGTGGGGCCGCTGATCCTGCTGCGGATCCTGCCGTACAAGGAGACGCAGTGGCGGCACCTGGTCTTCAACACGCTCAGCCGGGAGGTGGTCCGCCTCGACGGCATCGGGGTGGCCTGCCAGCGGCTGCCCGAGGACCACGGCATCATCTTCCCGGGCGGCTACCACCTGGCCACCGGCGTCACCCGGACCTTCGACACCGAGGTCGCCGACCTGGAGTTCGAGCGGGCGGTGCGGTCGCCGAACGGTGAGGACGTGCTCTACGTCTTCCACGCCCGGGCCGAGGGCCGCTCGCTGCTGCTGCCGTACAACGCGATCCGCAAGGAGGTGGCCGCGCCGATCCCGTGCCACGGCTTCTCCCTGTTCGACGACGGCACGCTCGTGGTGTTCCGGGCCGTCTCCGAGGAGCCGACCCGGGTCCACCCGATGCAGATCTGGCAGACGCCGTACGTCTCCGACGCGTACGCGGCGGCGCAGCCGGCCGGCACCGGTCCGCTGGAGCGGATCGGCAACGCCGACCTGGTACGCGGCATCTCGGACTGCCTCTCGGCGGCGCGGATGGTGCAGGGCAGCGCCACCGCCGGGGTGTACGAGGCGCTGATCGCGGCCTGTGCCCGGATCACCGACCACTACCACTGGCTCGGCGAGGACGAGCTGGGTGACCTGGCCACCCCGCTGAGCGGCTTGCGGCGTACCGCCAGCTCCGTGCTGGAGGAGCACGAGAAGGTCCGTACGCTCACCGAGCAGGCCCGCGCGGAGCTGGACGAGAGCGCCGAGCAGATCGCCTCGCTGGCCCGCCGGGCCCGGGGCGAGGCACCGCTGACCGCCGACGACTGGGTCACCCAGCTCGGTGGGTTGCGTCGGGCGCGCGGACACCTGGAGTCGCTGCGCGAACTGCGGTACGTCGACCATGACCGGATCGACGAGCTGGCCGCCCGGCTGGACGAGGAACTGTCGGTGGCCGGCCGGCGCGCGGTGGAGTTCCTCCGTCGCGACGAGGCGTTCACCGGTTACCAGCAGGAGGTGGAGCGACTCGCCGCGCGGGCCGCCGAGATCGGCACGGTGGCCGAGGCCGGCACCGTCCGCGACGAGCTGGCCGCCCGTACCGACGGTCTCCAGACCATCACCGACGTGGTGGGCGGGCTGGACATCGCCGACGCGACCGTGCGGACCGGCATCCTGGGCCGGGTCGGCGAGGTGCTGGGCGCGGTCAACCGGGCCCGGGCGGTGCTCGACAAGCGGCGCCAGGAGCTGGCCGCAGTGGAGGGCCGGGCCGGTTTCGCCGCCGAGTTCGCCCTGCTCGGGCAGGCGGTCACCGGGGCGCTGGCGGCGGCGGACACCGCCGAACGCTGCGACGAGCAACTCGGCCGGCTGCTGCTGCGGGTGGAGGAGCTGGAGTCCCGGTTCGGGGAGTTCGACGACTTCCTCACCGAACTGTCGACCCGACGTACCGACATCTACGAGGCGTTCTCGGCACGCAAGCAGGCCCTGCTGGACGAGCGGTCCCGGCGGGCCGACCGGCTGGTCGCCTCGGCCGAGCGGATCCTGGTCAGCGTGCAGCGGCGGGCCGGCACGCTCGGCTCACTGGACGAGATCAACACCTACTTCGCGGCCGACCCGATGGTGGGCAAGCTCCGCTCGGTGGTGGAGGAGCTGCGTACCCTCGGCGACGCGGTACGGGCCGAGGAGCTGGACGGCCGGATCCGGGCCGCTCGCCAGGAGTCCGGACGCGGTCTGCGCGACCGCCTCGACCTGTACGCCGACGGTGGCGAGACGATCCGGCTGGGCCGGCACCGCTTCGCGGTGAACACCCAACCGGTCGACGTGGCGGTGGTGCCGGCCGAGGGCCGCATGGTGGTGGCGGTGACCGGCACCGACTACCGCGCACCGGTGCGTGACGAGGAGTTCCAGCAGACCCGGCGGTTCTGGGACCAGCTGCTGGTCTCCGAGTCGGCGCAGGTATACCGGGCCGAGTACCTGGCCACCGCGATCCTGGCCGCCGCCGAGGCGGGCCGCGACGGGCTCACCCTGGACGCGCTGCACAGCGCGGCGGTGGACGCCAACGGGCTGCGGGACCTGGTGCGGCGGATCGCCGAGACCCGCTACGACGAGGGGTACGAGCGGGGCGTGCACGACCACGACGCCGCCGAGATCCTGCGGGTGCTGCTGCGCCTGCACGCCGGTGCCGGGCTGCTGCGCTACCCGCCGGCCGACCGGGCCGCCGCGCAGTTGTTCTGGCGGTACGGCACCGACGAGCCGACCCGGTCCGCCTGGACCGCCCGGGCCGCCTCGCTGGCCCGCGCCCGGCAGCGGTTCGGCCGCCCCGAGGGGGAGGACGCCGCCGACCGGCTCGGCGCACAGCTCGCCGAGGCGGCCGAGACGTTCCTGCGATCCGCCGGACTTCCGGTGCCGCCCGGTGGGACGGCGGTGGCCGGCGAGTACCTGTTCGAGGAACTCTCCTCGCCGCCGGTGCGGTTCGTCACCGGCGGCGGGGCCCGCGCCCTGCTGGACCGGTTCCGCCGGGCACTCGGTGGCCCGCAGTCGCGCTCGTCCCGCGAGTTCGACGACGACCTGCGGGCCCTCGGTGACGACCTCGCCGGCCGTCACCAACTGGTGGAGGCGTGGCTGACCGCGTTCCTGGCCACCGACGACGGCAACCTGTCCGGGTACGACCTGCCGGAGGCGGTCGCCGTCGAGCTGTGCGGTGCGGAGCCGGCCCGGCAGGACAGCACCGCGACGATGACCGAGTCGGTCGGCGGGCTGCTCGGCGCGCACCCGCGCATCGAGGGCTCCACGCTCGACGTACGGCTGGACGAGATGCTGGCCCGGACCCGGGCGTTCCGCACCGACCTGGTCCCCGCATACCGGGACTACCAGCGGCGACGCAACGCCCTGGTGGACGCCGAGCGGGACCGCCTGCGGCTGGAGGAGTACCGGCCGAAGGTGATGAACGCCTTCGTCCGCAACCGGCTGCTCGACGAGGTGTACCTGCCGCTGATCGGCGACAACCTGGCCCGGCAGCTCGGTGCCACCGGCGACGGCAAGCGGGTCGACCAGTCCGGCCTGCTGCTGCTGATCTCACCGCCCGGGTACGGCAAGACGACCCTGATGGAGTACGTCGCCAGCCGACTCGGACTGGTCTTCGTCAAGGTCAACGGGCCGGCCCTGGGCACCAAGGTCACCTCGCTGGACCCGGCCGAGGCGCCCGACGCCACCGCCCGGCAGGAGGTCGAGAAGATCTCCTTCGCCCTGGAACTGGGCAACAACGTGCTGCTCTATCTGGACGACATCCAGCACACCAACCCGGAGCTGTTGCAGAAGTTCATCTCGCTCTGTGACGGGCAACGCCGGATGGAGGGCGTCTGGGAGGGCCGCACCCGCACGTACGACCTGCGCGGCAAGCGGTTCGCGGTCTGCATGGCCGGTAACCCGTACACCGAGTCG
This sequence comes from Micromonospora sp. NPDC049903, assembly GCF_044460945.1. NCBI lineage: Bacteria > Bacillati > Actinomycetota > Actinomycetes > Micromonosporales > Micromonosporaceae > Micromonospora > Micromonospora sp. NPDC049903. The sequence goes on along the minus strand of NZ_JBITKL010000045.1, from coordinate 13,695 downwards.
GGCAAGCGGTTCCGGATCCCGGACATGCTCGCCAACCGGGCCGACGTGTGGAACCTCGGTGACGTGCTCTCCGGGCGGGAGGAGGCGTTCGCGCTCAGCTACATCGAGAACGCGCTCACCGCCAACGCGGTGCTGGCACCGCTCTCCGGACGGGACCGGGGCGACCTGGAACTGCTGGTCCGGATGGCGCGCGGGGACGACTCGGTCCGCGCCGACCAGCTCTCCCACCCGTACCAGCCGGTGGAGCTGGAACAGATGGTCTCGGTGCTGCGCAAGATGCTGCGGGTGCAGCAGGTGGTGCTGGCCAACAACCAGGCGTACATCGCCTCGGCGGCGCAGTCCGACGATGCTCGCACCGAGCCGCAGTTCCAGCTCCAGGGTTCGTACCGGAACATGAACAAGCTCGCCGAGCGGATCGTGCCGGTGCTCACCGACGAGGAGCTGGAGGCGGTGATCGACGACCACTACCTGGGCGAGGCGCAGACGCTCGCGGCGGGCGCGGAGGCGAACCTGCTCAAGCTCGCCGAGCTGCGTGGCCGGCTCACTCCCGAGCAGGCCGCCCGGTGGGTCGAGGTGAAGGACGCCTTCCAGCGGTCGAAGGCCCTGGGCGGGGGAGGCGACGATCCGGTCGACCGTGCGGTGGGCGCGCTCGGCCTGCTCGCCGACCGGGTCAGCGGAGTCGCCGCCGCGATAGGTCGTGCCAGCGAACGCTGAGGTCTGATGTGTAAGGAAGGGTCCCCTGCTAACGCCTCCGGTATAGCAGGGGACCCCTCCTAACATTCCGGGTATCGGGTGCGGAGCGTCCTGCCATCCGTCCGGCCTGGATGCTGCCGGTCATCGCCTCCACGTGCCGGTACGACTGCGGGTGGAACGGGAGCCGGATGGCCGGCGGGCGTACGCGGCGGCGACACCGAACGCGGCTGTCATGATCGTTCCGACCGCCGCGATCCCGGCGACGGCCGTACCGTTGGTCTTGCTGCAACCGCCGAGAACCGTCAACAGCACCACGGTCAGGAGCGCCATCGCGGCACTGAGGTAAGTGGCGTGCACGGGATGTAGGTGTTCCCGAGCCCTCTCACTCTGGCCGTCCTCCTCGTCGCGGCTCATGGATGCCATTCGTCGTTCCTCCCGGCGCGGTCAACTGTGGACACACTCACGTCTGTCACTAATTAGACAGAGGGTGGTGGGAGATGGCCAACGGGATGAAGTGAATGAGAATCCCATGAACATTCAGGCTTATCGAACTTAAGGGGCGAAAGTCAGCGGATCTGCATCCCGGAGATCGCCCGGGAGATGACCAGGCGCTGGATCTCGGAGGTGCCCTCGAAGATGGTGTAGATCTTGGCGTCCCGATACCACCGCTCGACCGGGTGGTCACGGAGGAAGCCGGCCCCGCCGAGCAACTGGACCGCCTTCTCGGTGACCGACACGGCCACCTCACCCGCCTTGAGCTTGGACATCGACCCCTCGCCCGCAGTGAACGGCCGGTTGTTGCGGCCCATCCAGGAGGCCCGCCAGACCAGCAGCCGGGCGGCGTCGATCTCCGTCCTCATGTCGGCGAGCGCGAAGGCGACGGCCTGGTTGGTGATGATCGGGCGGCCGAACTGGACCCGGTCCCGGGCGTAGTCCAGGGCGTACTCGTAGGCGGCCCGGGCCACGCCGAGCGCCTGGGCGCCGACGGTGGGTCGGGACAGCTCGAACGTCCGCATCGCGGCCTGGCCGGAGGCGCGCTGTCCGGACCGGGCCCGGGCCAGTCGCTCCTGAAGCGCCTCCCGGCCGCCGAGCAGGCACCGGCCGGGCACCCGGACGTCGTCGAGGAAGACGTCCGCCGTGTGCGACGCCCGCAGGCCGAGTTTGCGCAGCTTGCGGGTGGCGGAGAGGCCGGCGGTGCCAGGGGGTACGACGAATGCGGCCTGACCTCGCGAGCCCAGCTCGGGGTCGACCGAGGCGGTGACCACGTGCACGGCGGCGATCCCACCGTTTGTGGCGTACGCCTTCTGGCCACGCAGCACCCACTCGTCGGTCGCCTCGTCGTACTCGGCCCGGGTACGCATCGCGGAGACGTCCGAACCGGCCTCCGGCTCGGACGAGCAGAACGCGGCGACCGCCGGCGAGTCGACGTCACCGAAGCACTGCGGCACCCACTCGACGAGCTGGTCGGGCGTGCCGCTGCCGTAGATGGCGGCGACCGCGAGCGAGGTGCCGAAGATGCTCAGCCCGATCCCGGCGTCGCCCCAGAACAACTCCTCGCTGGCGATCGGCAGGGAGAGCCCGGTGGGGTCGGCCCAGCAGGTGGCGAGGAACTCGAAGCCGTACAGGCCGACCTTGGCCGCCTCGCCGATGATCGGCCAGGGAGTCTCCTCCCGGGCGTCCCACTCGGCGGCGGCCGGGCGCACGACCTCGCTGGCGAAGCCGTGCACCCAGTCGCGCAGATCCCGCTGTTCCTCGTTCAGGTCGAGCGAGAGTTCGACCATCTCAGGCCTTGGGGATGTCGAAGAGGTTGGCGATGTTGGCGGCCAGCCCCAGGTCACCCTTTGCCTTGAGCTTGCCGGTCATGAACATCATGACCGGGTTGGCGTCACCGGAAACGATCTTCAGGAACTCGACCGGTCCCAGCGTCAGGGCCAGCCGCGGCTCGTGCTGCGGGGTCTCGTTGACCGTGCAGGTGCCGTCGGCGATGACCACCTCGTACGTGTCGGTGCCGCCGTCGGGAGCACCGGTGATGTTCCAGTGGATCACCGCGTTGGTGGAACCGGCGCGGTCCGCACGGAAGATCTGCGGCATCCGGCCGAAGACCTCGCCGAGGATCTTGCCGCGTAGTTCCCCCGACATGATCTCGGCGAGCTTGCTATCCGGGGTGCTCTTGACGAGCTGGGCGAACTCCTTCGGGCCCATGTTGGCGAATGCGGCCGGGTCGAAGTCAGTCATGGAACGCACCTCTCGAACAGTGGTTACTCAGGCGTAACCCTACGCACCGGTAGGTATGCTCGCAAGGTGTCCGCGACACCCGCCTTCAAGCGCCTCCCTCGGGCCGTACGCGAGCAGCAGATGCTCGACGCCGCCGTGCGCGTCTTCTCCCGGCGCGGCTACCACGGCGCCAGCATGGACGAGATCGCCGAGGTCGCGGGCATCTCCAAACCCATGGTGTACGCGTACCTGGGCACCAAGGAGGAACTCTTCGTCGCCTGCCTGCACCGCGAGGGCACCCGGATGATGGAGGCCATCGCCGGGGCGGCCGTCCCCGACCTGCCCGCCGACGAGCGACTCTGGCGTGGTCTGCGGGCGTTCTTCCGCTTCGTCGGCGCACACCGCGACGGCTGGTCGGTGCTCTATCGGCAGGCCCGCGCCGAGCAGCCGTTCGCCCGGGAACTGGCCCAGATGCGGGCCAGGATGGTCGAGGTGGTCGCCGGGATGTTGGACCACGCCCTGCGTGCCGAGGGGCGTACGGCAGCCGAGACCGAGTTGGAAGTGGTCGCGTACGCGCTGGTCGGGGCGACCGAATCGCTGGGCGACTGGCTCGCCGACCACCCCGAGGCCGACCCGGAGAAGACCGCGACCCGGATGATGAACGCCGCGTGGCTGGGGGCCGGGCAACTCCTGCACGGCGCGAGCTGGCACCCGCCCGAGGTGTAAGGAAGGGCCCCTTGCTAACGCCTGCGGTAGAGCAGGGGTCCCCTGCTAACAACCCGGCTCCGCACCGCTCGCAGCCCGCCGGTGCGCCCGGTGCCGGAGCCAGCGGATCAACTCGACCAGCAGCGTCACCGAGACTGAGAGCCCGATGCCGGCCAGGATGCCGTGCAGCGGATGCTGCTCGAAGGCGAGCCCGCCGAAGATGCCGAGCAGGACGCAGTACAGCGCCCACGAACCGCAGCCGATCAGGTCGAAGAGGAGGAACCTGCGCAGCGGATAGCGGATGGCACCCATGGCCAGGGTGACCGCCGTCCGCCCGCCGGGGACGTAACGGGCGGCCATGAGGATGACGCCGCCACGCAGATCGACCGCCCGCCGGGCCCACTCCGATCCGGCCCGGCGCCGGCTGTCCACCGGTGAGTGGTCCAGCCGGCGCGATCCGCCGCCGCGTCCGATCCCGTACGAGATGTGGTCGCCGGCGGTCGCGCCGAGCGTGGCCGCCACGATGATCAGCGCCAGGTTCGGCTGGCCACCGGTGGCGAGCACGGTGACGCTGATGACCGCCGCCTCCGAGGGCACCAGCGGGAAGAACGCGTCGACCGCGGTGAGCCCGAAGATCAGCAGATACACCCAGGGTGAGGTGAGTGTCTGCCGGAGCAGGTCGAGCGCGGCCTCCATGCCTCCATGCTCAGGGCACGGGCTGTTAAGAAGGGGCCCTTCCTCTACACCAGGCGTTAATAAGGTGCCCTTCCTTACGAACCTCCTTGTCGGCGGAGGTGGGGCCGTGGGAGGTGAGGAGCACCGGAGCACCGAGCGCCTCGCCGACCGCCTCGGGCCAGTTTGCCGGACCGGCGTCGTAGACCGGGCGCGCCCGCAGCAGGCGGGCGGTGAGGGCGGCCTGCCGGTCGAGGTCGCCGGCCGGGCCCGGGACCAGCCGGTCCAGGCCATCGTAGCGGCGACAGATACGCAGGTCGAGCCCGCGTTCGGCGAGGTCCAGGTGGGTCAGCGCCAGGCCGTCCACCCCGCCCGAGACCGCCAGGGCGTACGCGTGTGCGACGGCGTCGAAGTGGCCGAATCGGAAGCGGCCCTGCCAGGGGTTCGTCGCGTTGTGCGGGTCGGCCAGCGGCAGCGACGGGTCCTCGGTGACCAGCGGTCCTGGACCGTGCCGGGTGGTGACGGTCCGCAGCACCCCGATCCGCAGCGCCGACCCGCCCAGTCCCGCCTCGGCCAGCAGAGACTCGGCGTTGGCGAAGGTGGTGGTGCTCCAGGTGGTGTACGGGTGGAAGCCGTGCCACTCGTCCAGCAGCACCCCCTGGGCGCCCTCGAACACGCACGGGCCGGCCCGCAACGCCCCGGCCAGCCAGGAGCCGTCGACGATCGCCACCCGCTCGGCGAACGCCCGGTACGCCGGCAGGCAGTCCGCGACCGGTGGGGCGTCCAGCGGGCCGAGTTCGGCGGTGAGCCGGTCCCGGAGCGCGGTCAAGCGGCGACGCAGCACCTCCGGGCTGCGGCAGTCCGCGACCCGGGGTGCCTCGTCGGGGTGGGCGAGCCCGTACGCGACGGTCTCGCCCACCCCCTGCCCGCAGGAACCGTGCCGGTCGGCTCCCCGGGCCGTCTCCCGGGCCCGGTTGGCGGCCCGGTGGTACGGGGTGGCCAGTAGCGCCGCCCCGTCCACGGTCAACCGGTCGAACGCGTCGGGCACCCCAACGGCGGCGAGGTGGTCGGCCTCGGCGGCGAGCGCCAACGGGTCCACCACGACGTGCCGGGACAGGTGGGTGCGTACGCCGGGGTGGAAGGTGCCGGCACCGAACTGCGCGAACGTGTGGTGTCGGCCGTCGGGCCGGACGACGTTGTGCGCCGCCTGCGCACCCCCGTTGAACCGGACCACGGTGTGCACCGGGCGGGTGGCGCAGAGCCAGTCCACCACCGTGCCCTTGCCGGCGTCGCCGTACCCGAGGTCGACCACGATCGCGTGCTCCGGACCCGACCTGCCGGCCGAGCCTCCCGTGAACCGGCCCGCCGGACCGCTGGCCAAACCGCCCACCGCATCGCCCGCCGGGCCGCGCCGGGGTGCCGGGACACCCGGGCGCGCAGCGGTCACCTGCTCGTTCACAGCCGGACGACTCCGCCGCCGGTGGTCCGGGTGGCCGGCAGATCGGCCACCTCGGTGCGGCGTGCCCCGTTCAGCCGGGCCAGCGCCTTCGACACCGTGCGAGTGGCCGTCGAGCCGCTCCGGTCCAGGTCCCGCAGGCCGGTGTCGAGGTCGATGGCCTGCTCACCGAGACCGACGGTGAGCGCGATCGTCTCGCAGACCGCGTCGAGGTCGTCCAGCTCCAGGGCGTTCTGGCCGAGCAGGCCGCGCCAGAAGTCGAGCACCTTGCGGTTGCCCGAGTAGTGGCTGCCGGCCGGGAGCAGGTAGTACGTGTCCCAGCGGCGGGTAACCTCGTCGACGATCTGCCGCACCGGCACGTCCTCGCGCGGGTCGTCGCCGATCAGGCGGGCCACCTCGGCGGCCTTGACCGCCGGGTACGCCAGCTCGTCGCCGATGATGAAGAGGTAGCCGCGTCGGCCCCGCTTCTCCCAGCTGTCGGTGACCGTCCGTCGGGCCATGAAATAGAGGGCGAGTTCGTAAGACTCCTTCATCTGGCCGCCACCGCCGCCCTCCAGCACGATCCGCCCGAGGTCCTCGTCCATCCGGTTGTCGGACTCGAACTGGCCGACCTGCAACGGCACCCGGTCGCAGGTGGCGTCGCCGATCGCGCCGAACATGATCTGCGGGTCGCGGGCGTACCCCTGGCGCAGCAGCAGCCCCAGCAGTTGCGGCAGCTTGGCCTGGAGGGTGCGGGGCACGTGCCCCATCGAGCCGGTCACGTCGAACAAAACCGTGACCGGGGTCGACCGCGGGTGCTCGGCCGAGTCGCGGCTCTCCCGCGTCGCGCCGCGCGGGTCCAGTTGCGGGTGCACCACCTTGGCACCGCTGTCGCTGTACGAGAACGCGCTCTTGCCGGTGGCCCGGCGGTACCGGTCGGCGGCGGTGTACACGTCGGTGGACCACATTCCGCTGCCCATGGCAGCCTCCTTAGGGGTTGAGGGTGAAAGGTCGGAAGGTGCGCGGCCCGTAGAGCCGGTGCAGCACCTCGTCGAATTCGCCGAGCAGTCGCCAGGCGTCGTCGGGGCGGCTCGACAGCGACCGCTGCCGACAGCCCGCCGCGAAGGCGAGCAGTTCGTCCGGGGCGTGGAGGCCCATCAACCAGGTCATGCACCGGGTGGCCATGTCGATGTCGGTGCCCGGCCCGCAGGGCCGACGCTCGGTGACCTCGGCCGGATACCACTCCTGGTGGTCGGGGACCAGCGCGGGCACGACGCCGCCGGGCTCGGTGGCGAAGCACCAGTCGACCAGCACCACGCCGTGCGCGTCCGGCTCGATCAGCACGTGCGGCGGCAGCACCGCGCCGTGCACCACGCCGGCCCGGTGGGCCAGGCCGAGCGCGACCAGCAGGCGGCGCCACATCCAGGCCACGTCGCGGGCGTCCAGCCCGTCCGGGTACGCCCGCCGCACGTCGACCAGGCTGTGCAGGCCGGGTGCGGTGGCGAGCACGGTGACCTGGCGTTCCGCCCCGGTGGCCGGATCCTGGTGCGCGAACGTGTCGACCAGGCGGGGCACGTACGGCAGCCAGCGCGGGTCGCCATGGTCGGCGAGTCGGCGCAACGCGCGCTGCTCGCGGATCATCAGGTCGTTGTCGCTGGCCTCGCGGGGCAGCTTGAGCAGCCGGTCCCCGCCGACGTCGTAGAGGTCGGCGAGGTCCCCCGAGTGCGCCGGAGCGCCGCAGCGGTAGCCGTGCAGCACGGTCACCCGGCGGGCGCGCCAGCGGGTGGTGACCCGGACGAACGCGTCGGTGGCGTCGGCGCGTACGCCCGGGGCGGCCCGGTCCAGCCGGTCGGGGTGCAGCGCGGTGACCAGCTCCCGGTAGCGGCGTTCCGGCGCGTCGGCGCCGAACAGGTCGTGGTCGTCGCGGGCGGCGGTGACCAGGCGGATCGCCTCGTCGGTCCTCATCGCACCGTCTCCTCCCGGGCGGGCCGCAGCAGCGCCGGGTGCAGCAGCCGGGCGTCACCGGCCCGGTAGAGCCGGGCGCGCGGGCCGCCCCGGCTGCCGCCGCGCTCGGTGTTGGCGCCGGTGCTCTCCACGAAGCCGGGCACCGAGAGCACCTTGCGGTGGAAGTTGCCGGCGTGTAGCGGGTGACCCCAGACCGTCTCGTAGACGGCGCGCAGCTCGCCGATGGTGAACTCGGGGGCGAGGAAGCGGGTGGCCAGCGGGGTGTACTCCAGCTTGGAGCGGGCCCGCTCCAGCCCGTCGTCGACGATCCGGCGGTGGTCGAAGGCGAGCTCACGGCCGGGCAGCTCGGTGACCGGCACCCAGTCGGCCTCGTCGGCGTCGCTGCCGGCGGCGGCGTCCGGCAGGTCAGGGGCGAAGGCGAGGTGGGCGATGGAGACGACTCGCATCCGGGGGTCGCGCTCGGGCGCGCCGTAGCTGGCGAGCTGCTCGACGTGTACGCGCCGAAGTCGCTCCCCGCCGAGCCCGGTCTCCTCGGCCAGCTCCCGTCGGGCGGCGGTGGCCGGGTCCTCGTCGGGGCGGACGAAGCCGCCGGGCAGCGCCCAGTGCCCGGCGTACGGCTGCTCGGCGCGGCGGATCAGCAGCAGGTGCAGCGCGTCGTCCCGGATGGTCAGTGCGACCACGTCGGCGGTGACCGCGACGGCCGGATAGGCGCGTGGGTCGTAGGAGGCGAGGAAGTCCTGCTCGTTCACGCTCGATCACTCTCACTCTGAGAACATCTCTATGTGAGAACAACTTAGCGCGAAAAGGAGGGCCGGGCAAGTGCCCGACCCTCACCTCAGCGGATCGTGCCTGTCAGATGCGGCCGTCCCCGCTGGTCGTGCAGGGCGATCTCCCACCCCGCCTGGGCCGCCGTAGCGCTGAACGCCACCGTGCTCGGCAACGGCACCGGCAGCTTGAACGCGACGTCGACGGTGTACGCCTCGGGCAGCCGGTTCTCCAGCGCCGCCAGGCAGCGGGCCTTGCTCCACATGCCGTGCGCGATCGGCCGAGGGAAGCCGAACAGCCGCGCGCCCAGCCGGGAGGTGTGGATCGGGTTGTGGTCGCCGGAGACGCGCGCGTAGTCCGTACCCACCCGGGGCTCGACCCGCCAGCGCGCGGACGCGGCCGGCGGCGCGGGCCGCTCACCCCCGTCGCGCCGCTCGCCACCGCCCGGGGTGCGCTGCCGTCCCAGGTACGTCGAGACGCCGCGCCAGACCTCCTCCCCGTCCACCGAGCCGACGAGGACCACGTCGACCTGCCGCCCCCGGTCGTGCGGGCGCAGGTTCTCCGCCCACGTGGTGAAGTCCAGCCGGTCAGCCACCGTGACCGGCCGGTGCACGGTGATCCGGTTGGCCACGTGCACCACCCCGGTCAGCGGGATCGGGAAGTCCGGCGCCGTGATCAGGCGCAGCGCCAGCGGGAAGCCCACCACGTGCGGGAAGGTCCCCGGCAGCCGGTCGGCGAGCCGGAACCCGCAGACCCGGTCGTAGTCGGCCAGCCGGGCCGGGTCCACGGCCACCCGGTCGACGGCCAGTTCCACCGCCGACACCTCGTCCGTCCGCCGACCGCCACGCCCCGGCACCGCGCCCAGCAGAGCCCGCCGGTACAGCGGCCCGGCCGTCGGCAGCGCGGACAGCGTCACCCGCTCCCGTTGCGTGGTCATCACGCCCCCAGCAGGCTCTGGCCGCAGACCCGGATCACGTTGCCGCTGACCGCGCCGGAAGCGGGCCAGGCCAGCCAGCCGATGGTCTCCGCCACGTCCACCGGCAACCCGCCCTGGGAGAGGCTGTTCATCCGGCGACCCGCCTCGCGCAGCACCAGCGGGATCCGCGCGGTCAGCCGGGTCTCGATGAAACCGGGCGCGACGGCGTTCACGCTGATCCCCCGGTCGCGCAGCGCCGGAGCCAGCGCGTCGACCAGCCCGATCACGCCGGCCTTGCTGGTGGCGTAGTTGGTCTGGCCCCGGTTGCCGGCGATCCCGGCGATCGAGGAGACGCCGACGATCCGCCCGCCGTCCGGGATCAGGCCCCGGTCCAGCAGCACGTCGTTGATGCGTTCCTGGCTGGACAGGTTGACATCGATGACCTGGTCCCAGCGGTCGGCGTCCATCCGGCCCAGGGTCTTGTCCCGGGTGATGCCGGCGTTGTGCACCACCACGTCCACCCGACCGTGCCGCTCGGCCAGGTGATCGGCGAGCCGGGCCGGAGCGTCGGCGGCGGTCAGGTCGAGCTGTACGGCGCTGCCACCGATCTCGTTGGCGACGCCGGCCAGCGCGTCCCCGGCGGCCGGCACGTCCAGCGCCACCACCGTCGCCCCGTCCCGGGCCAGCACCCGGGCCAGTGCCGCGCCGATGCCCCGGGCCGCGCCGGTGACCAGCACCACCTGCCCGTCCAGTGGGCGGTCCCAGTCCACCGGTGCGCTCGCCCGCCCGGCACCGACCCGGATCACCTGCCCCGACACGTACGCCGAACGGCCGGAGAGCAGGAACCGCAGGGTCGCCTCCAGGCTGGTCCAGGTGCTCTCGTCGGCCTCCCGCGTGACGTGGACCAGTTGGGCGGTGATGCCCCGGCCGAACTCCTTGCCGATGCTGCGGGTCAACCCCTCCAGGGCCCGCTGGGCGGTCGCCTCGCGCAGCGTGTCGCACTCGGCGGGCGGGGTGCCCAGCACGATCACCCGGCCGCTGGGCTGCACCGCCCGCGCCTGCGGGTGGAAGAAGTCGTGCAGTTGCCGCAGCCCGGTCGAGTCGGTGATGCCGGTGGCGTCGTAGACCAGGGCGGAGCTGGTCGGCGTACGGCCGGAGGTGGGATCGGGGGTGGCGGTGGCCGGGTCGCGCAGGGCGAGCCCGGCGGCGGCCAGGATCGTGCGGACCGGCTCGGCGAGCCGGCCCCCGGTGGAGGTGCCGAGCAGGACCGGCCCGGGGAGGATCGGCTCCCCCGGCGCGTGTCGGCGAAGTCGTGGCGGATCGGGCAGCCCGAGACGCTTGACCAGCGCCCGGCCGGCGCCCGACTGGACAAAACTCGCGTACCTGTCGGTCATAGGCGTAGCCTACTGGCGGGTAAGGTACGGCAACACTCCTGAGGAGGCGGATCGTGCAGAAGGTTCGACGGGTCGCGGTCATCGGCGGCAACCGGATCCCCTTCGCCCGCTCCAACTCGCGGTACGCCGACGCCTCGAACGCGGACATGCTCGGTGCCGCCCTGGACGGACTGGTGGCCCGGTTCGGCCTCGCCGGGCAGCGCGTCGGCGAGGTGGTCGCCGGAGCCGTGCTCAAGCACGCCAAGGACTTCAACCTGACCCGCGAGGTGGTGCTCGGCTCGAAGCTCGACCCGCGCACCCCCGCGTACGACATCCAGCAGGCCTGCGGCACCGGCCTGGAGGCCGCGATCCTGGTCGCCAACAAGATCGCCCTCGGCCAACTCGACGTCGGCATCGCCGGCGGGGTCGACACCACCTCCGACGCCCCGCTCGCGGTCAACGAGGACATGCGCCGCACCCTGCTCCGGCTCAACTCGGCCCGGACGCTGGGCGAACGGCTGCGGATCGCCGCCAAGCTGCGCCCGGCCCAGCCATTCCAGCCGGAGGTCCCGCGCAACGCGGAACCGCGTACCGGGCTGTCCATGGGCGAGCACGCCGCACAGACCGCGCTGCGCTGGAACGTCGACCGGCAGGCCCAGGACGAGCTGGCGCTGCGCTCGCACCAGCGGCTCGCCGCCGCGTACGACCAGGGGTTCTTCGACGACCTGATGACCCCCTACCTGGGGCTCACCCGCGACGCGAATCTCCGCCCGGACACCACGCTGGAGAAGCTCGGCACGCTGCGGCCGGTCTTCGGCGCCAAGGGCCCGGACGCCGAGCGGGCCACCATGACCGCCGGCAACTCCTCGCCGCTCACCGACGGCGCCTCCACCGTGCTGCTGGCCAGCGAGGAGTGGGCGACCGCACACCACCTGCCGGTACTGGCCTGGTTCACCTGGTCGGAGACGGCCGCGGTGGACTTCGTGCACGGCGACGAGGGACTGCTGATGGCTCCCGCGTACGCGGTGCCCCGGATGCTGGCCCGGGCCGGGCTCACTCTCCAGGACTTCGACTACTACGAGATCCACGAGGCGTTCGCCTCGCAGGTGCTGGCCACCCTGGCCGCCTGGGAGTCGCCGGAGTTCTGCAAGGACCGCCTCGGCCTGGACGCCCCGCTCGGCGCCATCGACACCGACAAGCTCAACGTGCACGGCTCCTCGCTGGCCGCCGGGCACCCGTTCGCGGCCACCGGCGGCCGGATCGTCGCCACGCTGGCCAAGCTCCTCGCCTCCAAGGGCAGTGGTCGGGGGCTCATCTCGATCTGCGCGGCCGGCGGCCAGGGCGTGACCGCGATCCTGGAACGCTGACCTCCGGGTCGTCGGCCGTACCCGGTCGGGGCGGGCGGCGGCGGCATCGGGAGAATGGCGGGGTGACGACGATCCCGAACGTGCTCGCCAACCGGTACGCCTCGCCCGAGCTGGTCGCCCTCTGGTCGCCGGAGGAGAAGATCCGGCTGGAGCGTCGCCTCTGGCTGGCCGTGCTCCAGGCCCAGCGGGACCTCGGCGTGCCGGTGCCCGACGGGGTGGTCGAGGCGTACGAGCGGGTGCTCGACGACGTCGACCTCGACTCGATCGCGGCCCGGGAGCGGGTCACCCGGCACGACGTGAAGGCCCGCATCGAGGAGTTCAGCGCGCTCGCCGGGCACGAGCACGTGCACAAGGGGATGACCTCGCGGGACCTCACCGAGAACGTCGAGCAGCTCCAGGTGCGCCGGTCGCTGGAGCTGATCCGGGACCGGGTGGTGGCGACGCTGGCCCGGCTGGCCTGGCACGCCCACGAGTACGCGGACGTGGTGATGGCCGGGCGTTCGCACAACGTCGCGGCGCAGGCCACCACGCTGGGCAAGCGCTTCGCGTCGGCCGCCGAGGAGCTGATCATCGCGTACGAGCGGCTGGAGGACCTGATCTCCTGGTACCCGCTGCGCGGGATCAAGGGGCCGGTGGGTACCGCCGCCGACCAGTTGGACCTCTTCGACGGCGACGCCGAGAAGGTGGCCGAGCTGGAGCGGCGGGTCGCCGAGCACCTCGGCTTCCAGCGGGTGCTGGACAGCGTCGGGCAGGTCTACCCCCGCTCGATCGACATGGCCGTGATCGCTGCGCTGGCGCAGGTGGCCGCGGCACCCTCCTCGCTGGCCACCACGATTCGGCTGATGGTCGGGCAGGAGTTGGCCACCGAGGGCTTCAAGCCCGGTCAGGTCGGTTCCAGCGCGATGCCGCACAAGATGAACACCCGCTCGTCGGAGCGGGTCAACGGCTTCGCCGTGATCATCCGGGGGTACCTGTCGATGGTCGGCGAGCTGGCCGGCGACCAGTGGAACGAGGGGGACGTCTCCTGCTCGGTGGTCCGCCGGGTGGCCCTGCCGGACGCCTTCTTCGCCGCCGACGGGCTGTTCCAGACGTTCCTCACCGTGCTCGACGAGTTCGGCGCGTACCCGGCGGTGATCAACCGGGAGTTGGAGCGGTTCCTCCCGTTCCTGGCCACCACCAAGATCCTGGTGGCGGCGGTGCGCCGGGGCGTGGGCCGGGAGACCGCCCACGAGGCGATCAAGGAGCACGCGGTGGCCGTGGCGCTGGCCATGCGTGAGCAGGGTGCCGCCGAGAACGACCTCTTCGACCGGCTGGCCGCCGACCCCCGGCTGGGCCTCACCCGCGCCGAGATCGACGCCCTGGTCGCCGACCGGGCCGCCTTCGTCGGCGCCGCCCCGGCCCAGATCCAGGCGGTGACCACCCGCATCTCCAAGATCGTCCAGTCCCACCCCAACGCCGCCACCTACGCCCCCCCACCGATCCTCTAACCCCGTTACCCGTTACCTTTTTGATCGTCCCCAGCCGGGGACTGCTCGGTCGCTCGGTCCGGTATGACTAACTGCCCCTGTCGTACGCATGATCCGGGGGGTG
>NZ_JBITKL010000044.1:0-27467 GCF_044460945.1 Micromonospora sp. NPDC049903 | reverse complement strand
CGGTTGTCCTCACAAACCATCGATGATCAACGCGGTGGCCGTCTCCATGCCCACGCCACGCCCGACGCCCAAGCCAAGTGACGTTGGAGTACTAATCAACCGCAACGCCTTTGACCTGTGGGAATACGCGGAAGTGTGGCTCCGTGACTCTTTCGGCGGTTGCCCGCATCTTTAGGCGGCACCTTGAAGTTCAAAGGGTGTCGAAGGGATGCGTGCGGTGATGAGCGGACGTCCAGGGCTACGGCTCGTCCAGGGAACAGTGGCGGTTGCGGTGGCGACCGGTGAAATCGAGCAGCCATGGGCGTTTCAGGCCCGGTGTGTCGGCGGCTGGGTCTCCAGCATGGTGGCGCGTAACTTCAGCGCGCTCACGATCGAGAACGACAATGCCACCCTGGACCGGTTTCTGGAGTTGGCGGGCCAGCCGGCATGGGAGTTGACCCCCGCCGACGTGGATCGGGTAGTCGAGGCACTGGTCGCCAGGGGCACGGGGTCGGTGACGCGCCGAGACTATGTGAGGACGTTTCGTCAGTTCTTCCGCTACCTTCTGGCGCGGCACGCTGTTGAGATCGAGCAGCGGTTCGGGGTGCGGCTGCAGGATCCGATCGACGAGTTCCACGCTGGCCGGCATGTGGACGACACGACCGCGATCGTGCCTCCGACGCCGGAGCGGATGGATGAGTTCTTCGCCTTCATCCGCACCCGTATGGGCGTGGCCCGCAAGTGGGCGCCGTGGGCGCGTGACTATGCGCTGTATCGGACCTTGTACCACGCCGGGCTGCGGGCGTCTGAAGTCACCAAGCTGGAGATCCGCGACGTGCACTTCGACCGCGGTCCGTTCGGCAAGCTGCACGTGCGGTTCGGCAAAGCGGCCAAGGGGTCGGGACCGCGTCCGCGCTGGGTGCCGATGCTGGACGACCTGCACCTGATCTTGCGCTGGTACCTGCGCGATGTGCGGCCACGCTTTCGCAAGAACGAGCCGACATTGTTCTGTGACGAGGGTGGCGGCCTGCTTAGCAGCGGTACCGTCCGCAACCGGTTGAAGTATCTGCTGAAGGTGGAAGGACACGGCCGGGAGAACGGGTTCAGCCCGCATGCCCTGCGCCACGGCTGCGCTACACGCAACTACGAGCGCGGCGTCGATCTGGTAGCCATTCAACAGATGCTCGGACATTGGCATGTAGGTACCACGATGGGTTATGTGACGCCTTCCGCGACGTTCATCGAGGATGCGTACCGCAGCGCGGTCAGCGCCACGTTGAACGAGTTGACCGGCGAGCACGGCACGAATAAGGAGTAGCGCCATGCGAATTCGGTGGAGGCTGCGGATGGCAGCCGCCCAGCGCGAGGTGTGGACAGGCGCGCAGCTACGCCGACTGCTTATCGACAAGGCCGGACACGAACTGTCCTCCGCGTCGATCTCCGCGTTGATGACCAAGCAGCCAAACCAGGTGAAGCTTGAGACCCTCGCCGCACTGTGCACCGCGCTGCAATGCACCCCCAACGACCTCATCGAGGTCGACACCAGTCCGGTGACGCAACCCATCGCACCAACCCAAACCCGGACGATCGCCCGGACAGCCGGTGAGCAGATCAGCCCGGCCGGCCGCACCCCGCCGCCGTTCTGGCCATGACCGGACTCAGCGACATCCGACGCGCGGGCCTGTGCACCGACTGCGGCACGAACGGCATCTTCGCCGCCCAGCGCTGCCGTCGCTGCTACACCGCCGCCGACGTCACCATCAGCTGCTCGCGCTGCGGTGCCCAATCACGCGCCACCCCCGGCCGGCTGCGATTGTGCGGCGACTGCCACGACCTGCAGCCGCAGCTGCTGTCGCGATGGCTGGACAACCGCAGCTCGGTCCGCAACGGACAACTGCCGACGTGGTTCTTCACCGCCGCGACCGAATGGGTCACGATATCGCATTCCAAGCAGGTGATCCGACATCTGCTACGCGTTGAAAGACTCATCCTCGCCGGCGTCTGCACGCCGGACGAGCTACTCGCGACGCTGAGCCGCGAACCCGGAGGCCGCAGCACCGCAGCCATTCTCGGAGACTTCTTCACCCGCCACGGCGTCCCCACCGACGGTCCCGACGCCGCGGTGGATGCCTGGCGGCAAGGACGACTGGACCGCCTCCCGGCCAGGCTTCAGCCCGCCGGCCAGCAGTTCGTCAACTACCTGGTCAGCCAGCAACGCCGCACGCTCCTGTACGGCGGGGCCAGCCTCAGCGACAAGACGATCGCCTACCGCATCAACGTCCTACTCCAGCTCGCCGACCATCTCGACACCCGAGGCGTCGACGACTGGGCTGCCGTGACCGCAGAGGATCTGGAAACGTTCCTCACCGTCAACACCGCCCAGCGAATCCCGGCCCTGCGAGACTTCTTCGCCTTCACTCGACGCCGAAAGATCACGCTGATCAATCCCGCCGCCCACCTGCGCCGCAGCCAACGCAAGGGATACGCCGGACTGCTGATCAACCACACCCGCCAGCGGCAATTACTGCACCGCTGGCAGCGGGACGATACTGACCCCCGCGAGCGAGTCGTCGGGCTGCTATGCCTCATCCACGCAGCCAGCAACGAGGACGTGCGGATGCTCAGCCTTGACGACATCGACCTCGACCGGGCAACCGTCCGTCTACGTAACCGGCGTCATCCCGTACCGCTCGACCCGCTGACCGTTGAGGCGATCCGCGTCTGCCTTCAACAACGTCCGACAACCGCCACAGACAACCGATTCCTGCTCGTCACCCACCACACTCGGCAGCACAACCGGCCATGCTCCATCGGCTTCCCCGTCCGGGCACTAACCAAGGTCGGCGTCACGCCCCAAGCTCTGCGCCAAACCCGGCTATCCGACCTCGCCCAGCGTGCCGACCCACGCATGATGGCCGAGGCCATCGGGATCACCAAGGAGGCCGCCGCGCACTACATCATTGGCAACGTGCACCGCGCGGAGGACGCCTTCCCAGGCGCTGGTGATCAGCCGCCGAAGGAACACGACGAATAGTGCGGCCCGATTTGACGTCAGTGCGTCGCGTCGAACCGAGTGGCGCTGGACTTGTCGATTGCGTGAGTCTCCATCTGGCGGCGGGCCGGCGGGGCACAGCTGGGGGTATTCCGCAATGCGGCTGCGCAGCGTTTTGACGGTCTCCCTCGGCGAGGTCGGCACCATCGCCGACGTCGTCAACGACACCGGCGGTGCGGTCCCCCACCGCCAAGTCCAAGTCGTCGCCTACCCTGACCTGGTGGTGACGTTCCTCTGAACCCGGCGCTCACGATCTGGTCAGCGGCTCACCGGCGGTCACCGCGGCGGTCAGCTGGCGGCGTACCCGCAGGCGGTCAGTGCCGGAGAGCTTGAGATAGTGCTGTTCGCCGAGCCTCAGCGCGATCCCGAGCATGTCGTGCAGTATCTCCGCGGGCATCGCCGCCAACTGGTCAGCAATCGTCACCAGATCTTCCTCGTAGCCGCGGGAGAGCAGGACGTTGTGCGCGGCGATGCGGGTCTTTCGGGCTCCGTTCCGGCGCATCAGCAGCAGGAATTCGACAGTGCCCGGCGCCCGGCAGTGCAGCAGCGCCCACGCGACCTCCCGGCCCACATAACCGTTTTCCATGCCGGACCGGGCCGTCAGTTCGGCGAGGACGGCGTCGGGTTCGACCTGGGTCAGAGCCGTTGCGGCGGCCACACGGCTGGACGGTCCTAAATGTACGAAGAGGCCGCTGCCCGGTGTGTACTGCTGTTCGGTCTCCACCTCCGTCTCACCCCGCAGGCAAGCGAGCAGAACCTCTCTGACGTCCGGCTCCTGCTCGCGTCCGCGCAACGCCTCGATCGCTGCCACGACCACGCCCTCGTGTTCGCCGGGCATACGGATCCGCTCGAGTAACGCGACCGTCAGCCCGGTGTCGTCGCGGCCTGCGCACGCGCCCACGGCGAGCCGCCGCACCTGCGGGGCCCTGTCCCGCAGCGCGGCCGGCAGGATCTCAGCGAGGCCGGGCGGATCCGCCTCGACGAGCGCTTCCATGGCGCTCGCCCGAATACCGTCGTGCGGGTCCGCGAGCAGTGCGGTGATCGCCGCGACCAGCCGCTCGTCACGGCGCCCGAAGGCGGCCACCAGCGCCGGTCCGACGAGCGCCACGTCGCCGCTGCTCAGCAGGCCGAGCAGCGCGTCATCGATGTCGGCCGGGCGCATCGCGCGCAGCACCCGCGCGGCTCTGTGCTGCGGGCCACCCGGATGCCTCAGTCGTTGCACGAGTGCGTCCACCAGTTCGGGTGTCGGTGCGACGGGCCCGGTGTCACGGCCGAAGTGATCGAGGGTGTCGTCGCGATCGATGACCTGGCACAGGTAGGCTGCGGTGAAACCGGGTGCCTGCGATCCGCAGCGGTCGAGGGCGGCGCGAGCCGCCTGCGCGTCCGCGTCGCGGCGATGACCGGCTGGTCCGTCCCAGATGATTATGTCGTCGCCCGCGGCCGCCGCTGCCAAGTAGGTGTCCAGGCGCCGCAGTAGCAGGGCTTCCGCGCGCGGATGCAGCGGAGACTTCACGGCCTTTGCCGCCGCGACGAAGACGTCAGGATCCTCGTCCGCGAGCCCGGCGAGAATCATCTCAAGGGCTTCCGGACCGGCGCCGTGCAGCACGGCGTAGCAGGCGGCGCGGACCGCCGCCGGCTGGTCAGCGGCCAGACAGGGCGCGACGGTCTGGACCCGCAGCGCTACAGGGAGGGCCCGCAGCGATGCAGCACATGCCTCGGCCACCCGCCACCGCTCGTCGGAAGCCCTCTCCAGCAGCGCCCGTAGCACGGACGGCGACGTTCGTCCCGCCAGGGCCTTCGCGGCCTCCACCACGACCTGCTCGTCCGTGTCATCGAGCCGGGCCAGCAGATGGGCCGTCGACGGCGGTGTGTCGACGGCCGCGAGACTGCGCACCGCGGCCAGGCGCACGCCCTCGTCCGGATCCTCGGTGAGCCGCAACAGCGGGCGGACCACGGCCGCCGCGGGCACGGAGATCCCCCGCAGCGCTGTCACGACCGTCCACCGCAGGTCGGGATGCCGGACCGCCCGGTCCAGTTCCTGGTGCAGCGTGTCCCGGGCGGCCGGGGTGAGCAAGTCCGCGGCCTGCGGATGTTCGGAGATCACCCGGATCTCCATCAGCCAGGCCTGCCGGAAGGCGTCGTCGTCGCGGTCGCTGAGCCAACCCACCAGCCGTCTCGCCTCGTCCGCCTCGAGCAAACCACCGAGCATCGAGATGACCTGGAGCCATTCGGGGTCGAACCACAGGTGACATTCGATGATCTCCCACCGGTCCGGTTCGTCGAGGGCGGCCAAGTAGCAGGCGACGAGGTACTCGGCGAACGTCCGGTGGGCGAACAGGTAGCGGGCGCGGCGTCCCCGTGAAGCGTCGCCTTCGGGGACGAGGATGCCCAGGTCGACCACGAGCTGGTCGACAACCTGACCGGCGGTGCCGCCCAGTTCCCGCAGCATCGGCGACTCCCGGATGATCCTGGTGAGCGCGTCGCCGGGCATCAGGTCGGCCCAGCCGCTCCCTCGGGCCGCGAAATGGAAGGCGACACCTTGGAGCAGGTCCAACAGCGCCTGGTCGGCCGGGCCAGAACGGTCGGGGCCACGGTGTGGTCGTTCGAGGAACCAGCGCAACATCCGCCCGTACAGATCAGTCCTGGTCCTTGGAATGTCCTGGCCGTTACCGGCCAGCGAGCAGAGCAGGCCGAGCAACAGCGGAATCCTCGCCATTCCCGCCACCGCGGGATCGGTGACGGCCTTGAGCAGGCGTCCCCTGGCCGGATCGTCAAGACCCCAGGCGTGCACATAGGCCACGACCTGTTCGCCGGTCAGCGACAACAGCTCGATCTCCGCCGCGTCCGGGCTCTCGATACCGGTGTATCCGGCGATGCGGCTGGTCACTAGCCACCGCGGGGCGCTGGGCCGGCGGCAGCAGGCGGCGAGCGCCGCGCGGACCCGCTGTCGTGCGGCCGGGTCGGGCACCTCGTCGAGCCCGTCGACGAGCAGCACGGCACGGCCGGCGTCGACCTGCTCGGCGAAGTACGTCTGCGACCGCTCGGCGAGCTGATCCTGGCTGACGGCGTGCCGGGCGGCGGCGTCGCCGAGGGATCGTCCTAGCACCTCGGCTAGCTGGTCCGCCCGGATCGGGACCGGAACGACGGCGTCGCGGTCCTCGTCGAGGGCTTGCAGCGCCTCCATCGCCAGGCGGACGGTCTCGTTGCGAACCAGCCACGACTTGCCGAGTCCCGGGTCGGAGAGCACCACGATCCACGGGGCGGAGTTCCGCAGCTCGGTCCACGACCGTTCGGTCCCTGAATCGGCGTCGTCGAGTCCGGCAAACTCCACCGGCGGCTGGTAGGCGCGGTCGGTCTGCTCGCCGGAGCTGCGGTCGGCGAGACGAGCCTTGAGCCGTACCCGCACCCGCTGGTGCAGGTGCGCGGCCCGGTCGTGCGGCAGGAACGGGGGAAGGGTGCCGCGGGTGTCACGCAGCACGGCGCGCAGGTAGTCCAGCAGGTCACGTCGGCGCTGACGGGGGCCGGCCGGTTCGAGGCCCGCGTCGTGGTGATCGGCGCGCCGTCGGTAGAGCAGCTGGGCGAGGTCGCGCAGGTCGGACTGAGTGACCGCGGCGCGTGTCAGCTCCTGCCACAGGTGCTGCGGGAACGCGTGGACGAACTCCTCGATCGACAGGGTCTGTTCCAGCATGTCCGGGTCGCGGCCGGCGTCGCGCAGGGCGTCCCGGAGCGCTTCGCCGAACAGCCGCTGGTTCTCCGGTGACGGCGCGGCGATCACCGCCATGAGGCGCTCGGCGACATCGGCGGTGAAGACGGGCCCCCAGTCCGCAGCCACGGCGTCCATCCACTCCGGCGACGCCGCGAGGTCCTCGTGGCACGCGGCGGCGAAGGCGGTGGACAGCGCTCTCGCGGACACGTGGCCGAGAGCCACCCGTTCGGGGTCGCGACGGTTGTGCTGATGCGCGCCGGTCGCCGCGACGGCGTCCGCGATGATGTTGCCCAGAGCACCGAGACCCACCGTCACCAGCACTTCCAGCATGCGACTCCTCCTCCTCGGCCCGAACCCACTATCAGCCTAGGGCGGTCACCGCTCAGCCTTTCAGCAAAGAATCCGAGTCCTTGAACCGGCGCATGACCGGCTGGCTGTCTTCACGGAACATGCGCCAGAACCCCGTTCACAGGAACGAAGCCATTGGAGCCCGAGGCGCCACGCCGAGACGTCGTTCGGTTCCACCTGTGGACAGAAGGCAGCAACTCGCACACCTTGGCTGGAACGTATGCGTTTTGGAGAACGGGTCCAGGACCACACCGCCGGGCGGGCAGCCGGCCGCGATCGCCTGCAGCGGCAGGTCGATCGGAAACGGCGCCACATGCGATCCCCGGTAGGGGCGGGTCGCGATCCGCCACACGTCTGTCGGGTTGCGTCCCTTCGGATGGGCGGCGGTGTGGGCGTGGCCGAGCGGAACGAGGTTTCCCCGCCCGGCCCGAGGCTCGACCCGACTCTCCTCCGCGCCGTACTTGGCGGCGCCGTAGGCGGTGATACCGCGGCCGGCGGCCGGCAGGCCGACTCCGCACGCCGCCGCCAACGGGTGATCAAAGCCCTCAACCACGCCGCCAACAGCGGCGACGAGATCAGCGTCACCGCCATCGCCCGCGCGGCCGGGTGTGGACCGCACCTTTCTCTACCGCCACCGGGATCTGCTCGAACAAGTCCATGCGCTGGAGGCACTGCCCCGCAACGGCGCTGGTATCGGACCGGCAGTCAGCCGTGCGTCCCTGCAGGCTGACCTGTTCAATGCCCAGCAACGCGCCGCTCGGATGGCCGCCCGCGTTCAGCAACTGGAGAAACGCCTGTCCGAGGCCCTCGGCGAACAGGCATGGCGTCAATCCGGGCTCGGCGCCCCCGACGACATCGACGCCCTCAACCAGCGCGTCGTCACCCTCGAACAACAGGTCGTCGACCTGCGCCTGCAACTCGAAGAACGCGACGACGAACTCGCAGCCACCCGCGCCGCCAATCGAGAGCTCATGCTGCGGGTGGACGCTCCTCCACCGACAAGGTGAACGGCTGCTTCCCGAGCGTTCACGTCGGTGCCCTGCGGCAGACCCAGCGCCCGGTATAGACCCTCGAACAGTTGGCCGTAAACGCGTCCACAGTGATTGCGTCTCGCCCGTAGTCTGAGGCTGCGACCAACTTGGGCCGAACCCGTCGTGGCCATCGTGTGGAGGTGCAAGTTGTGGGACACGCTGGCGTCCGGGCCTATCGAGCTGATCTCGGGCGCTGTCGTGGGGCTCGTTCTTGGCGCGCTCTTCGAAGAGTGGCTTAAGCGCCAGATCGCGAGCGTGGGCCGACTGTTGCGGCGACTGGTCCTGCGTCGGCCCGACGGTCCAGATCTTGGTCGTGAGTTCCGGCTCGGCCCGTTGCACGTTCCGGTTCGAATTCTCGAGGGCGACGGCGTGCACGCCATCCACGAGGGCGAGGTGCGCGTTCTTGTAAACCCGGTCAACGTTCGCCTGCCAGACGAGTTGGTTCAGTGGCGAGCCGAGATCGCCGCGGAACAGGCCCGGCGGCAGGAGGTTGGAGAACCTTATGCCTGGAATGGCGCCAGCTACGCCGTCGAGGACTTGATCATTGAACGTGTCGGGTCTCACGAGAGCCCGGCGGTCACACTGATCCTTAAGTACTGCGACTACTACACGTTCCTCGCCACCCAAATGTTCGACCGCCGACTTCGCGGAGGTGGCAACCTGCGAAGTCGCTACCTTGATGGACGGGACTCTAGAGATGTTCCTGACTTCATGCGTTCGTGCTTCGGCCAGAACATGGCAGTCGTCACCGCCGACAACTGGCTGCTCGTGTCTTGTCGAGGCGAGGAGGTCCACACCGCACGAGGACTGTGGAACTCCTCCGCGAACGAATCGCTGTCCCGAGACAAGGACTCGATCAACGGCGGGCCACCGAGCCTGTTCCAGGCAGCGCGCCGTGGACTTCGCGAGGAACTCCACCTCCTGCCGCACCAGTACGGACTTCAGCTCCTGGCGTTCCACGAGGTGACAACGCTGTGTCAGTGGGGTTCTCTGTTCCTTGCTCGCCTCCACACTATGTCTAAGAAGGACGTTGAGGAGCACCTCACCCGAGGCATCGAGGACGGCTGGGAACACAAGGACTTCGACTACGTCCGGTTTGAGCCCGAGCCAGTCCTCCGCTACCTCCTCCGAGAAGATCGACGCCGCAACTGGGGACCGGCGGCACCCGTGCTCTTGTACCTCTCGCTGGTGAACGCCTACGGCCGTCAAAGGGTCGATGCCGCCGCCGCGCACGTACTCCGCGGTTCCCCCTAGCCCGCACATTCCGCTAGCGGCATTCGGGTAGGACTCCTGCAACACGCCATGGTTTCGGTGCTTGCAACACACCCGTTGCGACCCACATCGTCTTGTCATCAGCCGCTGAGCTGCGGAAACGCAGGGATCCAGCCCATCGCGCGAGCGGCGACTCCCGGAGAACAGCCACCACCCGCGCGATTGCAGGGCGAAGGCGACCCGCCACGGCACTCCGACCAGATTCTTCGGAGCAAGAGCGTCCTGGGCACGGGGCCTCGGCGGTCGACGCCCGCCGGGTTGCGGCCGGCCGCCCTCGAGGCCGCCCGCGGCGCTGCTGTAGCAGTCGCCGAGGATGACCCAACAGGTCCCTGTCGGCGCGAGGACTCGTTTGACCTGCTCGAAGACCGCGACGAGGTTGTCGAGGTAGTCGTCCAGGGTGGCTTCGAGTCCGTACTGCGGGTCGACCCACCGGGCGCGGCAGGCCGGGCAGGTGATGCCGTCGGTGCGGCGGGTCCGGCCGAGCGGGTGCGGGCAGACCTGGTCGCCGCCGCTCCAGGCGCCGGTGCCGTAGTCGCGCAACCCCCAGAACGGTGGGCTGGTGACGACGCAGTCGACGCTGGCGTCGGGCATCGCGGCGAGCACCCGGCGGGCGTCGGCGAGATACAGCTCGACCGGGCCGACCTGCCGATACCGGTAGTCGGCCAGGGTGGTGGGATCGGTCATGCTGGCACCGCCCACCGGTGTGGGCACAGCAGCAGCCGCAACGCGACGGCCGCCTGTTGAGGGACGACGCCGTTACCGAGCACCCGCAGCGCCGCGGTGCGCGGCACCGCGAGCGTTGGATCGGTTACCCAGTGCGTGTCGAGGCCCATCAGCCATTCCACGAAGGGCGGTGCCAGGACCGGTTTGCCGTGCCGTCCCGGTTGGGTCGGCGTCGGCGCCGGACGGCCGAGCAGCAGCTCCCAGCGGGCCACCGCTGCGGCGTACGGACCCCACCGGTCGGCGTCGGGCCGGCCCAGCCCGGCCACCACGGTGGTGCGCAGGTCCGCTCCGCCGTCGCCGTGCCTGCCGGGCCCGTGCGCGTCGGAGGCCCGTGGCGTGGGTAGCGTCCGGACCGGAACCCGTACGGCTGCCGAGGGCAGGGTGAGGTCGCCGTGGGACCCGCGTTGCCCGGGGCAGCCCTTGATGCCGTCGGTCGCTCTGGGGGTGGGTAGCAGGACCTGCGACAACGGTGGCCGCCATCCGGTGCCGGCCCGTCGGCCGGGGGTGCCGGTGTCGCTGGCTCTCGGCGTCGGCAGCAGCTTCGAGGCGACGCCGGACAGGGACGGCCGGCGGGTCGCCCCCGCCGAGGGGGACATGTTCGACCCGTAGCCGACCGCGGTCGGGGTTGGTAGCAGGCCGTGGCGGGTGCCGGTCGGCTCCACGAGGTCCGGCAGACCGTAGGGGTGGCCGGGGCCCTTACCGTCACGGGCGCAGGGTGTCGGCAACGTCGGCACCCCCTCCCACTGGCGGGGCGGGAGTGGCCAGCAGGAACAGCCGGTCGCGTCGGTGGGCGGCGCCGATGTCGGATGCGCGTAGGCATAGCCAGCTCGTGTCGTACCCGATCGTGGCCAGGTCACGGTGGACGACGTCGAGTCCTCGCCGGAGGAGGGCGGCGACGTTCTCCACGAACAGCAGCTGGGGTCGAAGTATGCGAACGGCGTCGGCGACGTGGTTCCAGACGCTGGAGTGTGCGCCGGTGATGCCGGCGCGTCGGCCGGCGTTGCTGATGTCCTGGCAGGGGAATCCGGCGGTGACGATGTCGACCGGTGGGACCTGCGTCCAGTCGACGGTGCGGATGTCGCCGAGGTTGGCGACGCCGGGCCAGTGATGGGCCAGGACGGTGGCGGCGTGCCGGTCGGTTTCGGCGTACCAGGTGAGTCGGCCGCCGAGCACCAGCTCGACGGCCAGGTCGAGACCGCCGTACCCGCTGCAGAGGGATCCGATTCGTGGGGAGGTGGTCTGCGCACCGCTCACGCCACCTCCCCGAGCCCGTGGCCGGTCGTCGTCGCGTCGTGGGGGCAGGTCCACGGCCCGCAGCCCGGCGTGTCCCCTGGCCGGGTGCGTGGGCGCAGGACCACCTGGTCGAGCGGCACCCGCTGCCGGTGCAGGAAGAACTGCCCGCGCAGCGGATGTCCGTCCGCGTTGGCCCGGGCGGAGCCGTCGCGGATGGCGTGGTCGAAGGCGACCGCGTCGGCCCACTCCTGGGGGCTGTGCTCACGCAGCGCGAACCAGAAGGCGTCGTCGTGGAATGGGCACCCCACACACGACGACTTCGGGGTGTCGGCGAGACCGTGCCGGGCCAGGAAACGCAGGCAGTCGGTTCGTCGCCAGCCCAGGTCGAGCAGCGGGAAGACGTTACGCATGTAGCCGACGTCGGCGTCGCGGGCGCGGTGGACCTCGTCGACCGAGATACCGATGGCCATCTCGGCGACGACTCCGGCGGGCACCCGCCGGGGATGGGGATGACCGAGGCGGCGCCGCACTTCTGCCTTGATCGGTTTGATCTTGTATTCGGAGGTGCACTGCCGTCGGGCCATTCCCCGCTCGCCGTTGCGGCCGAGCGTGAACAGGGGCATGCTCGCGAACCGGTGTGCGGGGTCGAGGGCGTCGGCGCGGATGTCGCCGGTGCCGACGCGCACGATGTCGATGCCTGCCTGGGCGGCGATGCTGGTCAGGCGGTGCAGGTGCCGGTAGACCGATCGTGGTTCCCACCGGGTGTCGGCGAAGATCGCCGCGTCGAATCGGGGGATCGTCCCGTGGACGGCCAGCAGCAGGAGCGTGGTGCTCTGCACCCCGGCGCCGAGGGACAGGAAACGGTAGGTGGGTGCGGTCACTGCACCACCCCGGTCCCGTCCTCGGCGGCCTTGGTGAAGATCAGGACGTCTTCGTGGGCGATGAGGTGCATCGGGGTGCCGCCGGCCCTGGCCTTGCGGACCTGTTGGAGTTGGAAGAACGACGGTCGGGCGACGAGGTGCCCGTCGCGGACGGCGGCGAGCAGGGCGACGCACCGTTCGGTCGGGACGAGCCCGGCGCGTAGGCCTGCGGCGATGACGGCGCTGGGCAGGTCGACCAGTTCGCCGCGTTTACGCCATGGTCGTGCGGTCACCACGACGACCCCGCCGGGGCGCAGCAGGGTGTGGCAGCCGGTCAGGATGCGGGTGAATCCGTCGGCGAGGCCGGTCAGGTCGCGGTAGGCGAGGTTGCCGCGGTCGTGGCCGTCGTTGTACCGGTCGTCGTACTTGACGACCCCGTGCTCGCCGGGCCGGACCATCCCGTGCACGGTCGGCCCGTAGGGCGGGGAGGTGACCACGAGCGCCACCTGCCCGGTCAGCGCGGCCGGGACGAGGGCGGTGAGGCGGGTGGCGTCGCCGCGGATGACCGAGGCCCGCCCGGTGGCGCCGTGGTCGTGGGCGTGGCGGATGTTGGCGTCGGCGATGTTCGACCAACGGGGCTCGTACTCGATGCCGAAGGCGTCGCGGCCGGCGTGGACGGCCTCGACCAGTGTGGTGCCGATCCCGCACATCGGGTCCAGGACCAGATCGCCGGGGCGGGTGTAGGCGTCGACGGCGTGGGCGGCGATCGCGGGCAGCATCCGGGCCGGGTGCTTGACCGACTCCGGCACGTACCGGCCGCGTCGTTGGACGGGGCCGGTGGCCTGGGCGGTGACCCAGACCGACAGGCCGTCCGGGTCGGCGCGGTGGCGTCCCTCGTACTCGCGGTGCCCGCCGTGGTCGTTCCCGCCCGCGACGGGGTCCTGCCCGGAGGGTGTGGTGGTGGGGTCAGGCACGGCCGTCACCTCCGGTGCGGCTCCGCCGGGGTCGCGGTTCGGCGTCGCGGTCGGGGTGGGGGGTGAAGACGAGCAGGTCGGCGTGGACCCTCAGGTGCGCGACCTGCCACCGCGCGGTGTCGTGGGCGAGGGTGAGTAGTTCCTCGTCGGTGACGTGGTAGACGAACTGGTCGCCGTCGGTGTCGGCCTCGACCGCGACGATGTGCTGCAGGTAGCCGAGGCCGGCGGCGGCCGCGGCGGCCACCAGCGGGCCGAAGTCCTCCGGCGTGGGCTGCGTCCCGGCGGGCACACCGACGACGAGGACGAGGCAGCCCCCGGGGCGCAGCAGCCGCGCGCAGGCCGCGAGGAGCCAGGCGAGGCGGACCCGCGCGGTGGTGTCCGCCGTGTGCAGCGGCCAGCACGCGACCACCAGGCTGGTCGCCGCGTCCCGCCGACCGTCGTGCGGCGGCGTGGGGGCGTCGGTATGGCCGGGGTCGGTGAGGTCGTCGCCGAACCACGCGCCCAACTCAGGCGGGTCCTCACCCATGTCGGTGTCCGGCACCGGCGTGCCGGTGACCGGGGTGGTCCCCGACGCCGGGGGCGGCTCGGCGGTGGTGGGGCCGATGATCAGGCTGGAGCTGTCGGTGAACCAGGCCCGGTGGTGACGGCGACCGCCCGTAGCGCAGATCGCGGAGAGGGCGTGGTCGGTGGTGAGGTCGACGACCGCCTCGCCCGGCCGGCTGTAGGCGGCGACGAGGCGGTACGCGAGGCGGGTGGGCAGGCTGGTGTGGGCGTCGGCGTCGGTCCGGGCCGTGCGCCAGACCGTGATCGGGACCGGCGGGTCGCCGGCGATCAGGTCGATGAGGGTGGGGTCGGCCGGCGGCTGGTGGCCGGTCTGAGGGGGCGGCGGGTGCTGGCTCATGTGGATGTCGGCTCCGCGCCGCGCCGTGAAGCGCTGACACCCCCGAACCGCGCCTTGTGAGCCGTGACGAACACTTGTTCCGCTCGCAGCCACTCACAACGACTGACAGTCGTAGGGCTGGGCGGTCCCCCGGCCGCGAGACTGGCGTGTCCTGCCGATCTTCTAGTGGTGGATCGTTGACCATGTGCCAGCGGTGCGTCGCGGTGAGCTGACCGATAAGGCGCGGGCGGTGATCGCGCCGCTGCTGCCCGAGCCGGGCGGTGCCCGGGGGCGGTGGCGGGATCACCGCCAGGTCATCAACGGGATCCTGTGGAAGCTGCGCACGGGCGCGCCGTGGCGTGAACTGCCGGAGCGCTTCGGACCGTGGGAAACTGCCGGACCAGCCTCGTCATCATCGCCGCCATCGTCTGGCTTTCATGATCACTCGGATGCGTCATCCGAGATCACCAGCTCGTTCAGTCCATCGATCACCCGAACGTCGAGATCCCAACGCCCAGCGAGATCGGTGATCGCCGCGTACTCCTCACCTGTCAGCCGCACCCGGTAGTCGAGGACGTTGACGCAGAGCGTGTCCAGCCCGAGCTGCTCCTCGCCCGCCATCACATCCACCATCGAGTCCGCGAGCCGCGGATCCAGGGGTGCACCAATCTCAGCCTCAGCCTGTGCATCCGCCCGTCCAGACAGCGCCTCGACCAGACGCTGAAAACGCCGGCGATCCTCGGTCCAGTACATGGCCGAAGCATGTCATGACCAGGAGTGCCGATCCATGATCGGCAGGACACGCCCGAGGTGCGGCTGAAGTGCGCTCACCCGCTATCCGGTCCGTTTCTGTGAGGCGACGGATACGGATCTCTCTCGATCCCGCCTCCACATGTCGTGACGGATGCTGGCCGAGCTGCCGCTTTCGGCAGGCGAGCTCAGGGAGCTGCTTCACCAAGCTAGTCCTGTTTGTAGTTACTGATGCTGGGTTGCGCCGATCGGTCGTGAGCGTTTCCGGTGGAGGGTGTGGCTTACCGTGATCGGCGTGGCGTTCACTGTGGATCAGGCTGCGGTAGCGGGAGTCGGCGTAGCGGGAGTGATCTCCGTCAGCGCGGCCGATGGCCCGTACACGGTGTTCGATTCGGTGATGGGTGTGGTTCTGCTCATCCTGTTCTTGTCGTTCTATGAGCGAGGGACGCCCGGTGTGCGGTCGTCTGACCGCTTTCCGGCCGCTGCGGCCGCGGTGTTGGCCGTGATCTTCTGTCTTGTCCTGTCGCCGTTGGTCGAGGCCTTCTGGCTGATCGGGGGGTATGACCGGCGGGACTTCGCAGTCGACTCGACCCTCGCGGCGGTCTGGATCGTCCTCTTCTCGGTCTTCTGGCGCTCGCCCATCCGCCGGGAGGTGCCCCGTATCTTGACGGCCATTCAGGGCCGGATGAGAGTTACCGCCCGGGAAGGGTGGGCGACGCGCGGCAAACGCACGGAGACGTGAGAGATCCGCTCGACAGCGTGGCCGCCTGAACGTCTGCTGCGCCGCCAGGCGATCCGCAGTCGGTAGGGGTGCGTGACCCTAGGGGTGGACCACAGAGTCGACCAGCGCGGTGAAACCTGTTCTGGTGTCACAGCGCTGATGTCGCCGGCCCTGGCACAGCCTCCGGCCTCGCGGGCGATGGCCGCCGCCCGGGATTGTCACAGGTTCGCGGCCGGCGGCAGGGTGCTGACAGCGCCGGGTGCTGACAGCGCCGGGTGCTGACAGAGGCGCCGTGATCGGACCCGGCTGTCACCGCCGTTCGTCCGGGACCGACACGATGACAGCCGCCGCCACGACCTCGCGTGCCGGAGCCCGTTTGTGACACGGCGCCGCGACAGAGGCGCTCTCACAGGGTCTGTCACGGTGTCACAGGGCAGGTCAGCCGCCCTGCCCGGATCCGCTGTCAGCAATCTCCGTCGATGTCCGCTCTGCCCGTGACAGTGATCCGACCTCTGACAGCCGCCGCCGTCGGGCGCCCCGGGTGTGGCGTTGTCAGAGCCGTGTGAGGCCCTCGTGGCGGAATCGATGTCACCGCCTGCCGTGACGACCCCGGCCGGGCGGCACCGATACCGCCCTTCGCTGTCACGGGAGTGTTGTCATGAGTGTGTCCAGGGATTGGCCGTCGTCCGCGCTGGACGCGGCGGCGACCGCCTTCGCCGCGTTGACGTGCGAACCCGCGCCGCTGGCGCTGGACTGCGCGGCGTTCGGCCCCGCCACGGGGCTGCCGGCGCGGGTGATGGCGTTGCCGGAGCTGCGGGACTGGCTGCTGCGACGTCCGCGTGCCTACACGGCGCGCGACGAGGTGTGGCGGGAGTTGATCCGTCGGGCCCGGCTCGACGGGCCGCAGTGGGTCGTCGCCGCGGTCGGTATGGCGTTGCCGGCGCTGCGGCGGTACGCGGCGCGGCTGGGTGAGGGCTACGACGGTGATCCGGCGGACGTGGACGCCGAGATCCTGACCGGGTTCCTGACCGCGCTCCGCGACCGGGTGGACCTGACCCGACCCGCACCGTATGCGGGGGTGTGTAAGGCGGCGTGGCGTGCCGGGCGTGACCTGCGGCTGCGGCAGCGGGCGTATCTGGCGGTGGAGGCCATCGAGCACGTCGCGCTCGGCGCCCGCAGCCCGAGCGTGCCCTACGGGCATCCGGACCTGCTGGTCCGCCGGGCGGTGACCCTCGGGATCCTCGACGCGTGCGATGAGCGGGCCTACATCGACGTGCGGCTCGGCCGGCGGGCGATCGAGCCCATCGCCGCCGCGATCGGTGTCAGCCCGGACGCGCTGCGCATGCGGCTGTCGCGTATCGACGACCGGCTCGCCGACGCCCTGGCCGACGGGCTGCTGACCGGTGTCGCGTCGCCGCAGACCGTGGCGCGGCTGCGCAGGCGCGCCATGCACAGCGCGCAGCGTCGTACCGGCCGCGCCACGACCGCCGGCCGGCACACCGCCGACACGTCGGCGGCGGTGCCGGCCTGACCGAGGCGCGTTCTGGTGGTGGCCCGACGGTGTTGACCGTCGGGCCACCACCGTCTCCGACCTCAGAGCGCGTCGCCGACATCGAGGACTGTCAAGGGTGGTGAGCGCGCCCCGTCCGCACTCACGGGACCTCACAGCCGACCAGGTCGCTCACTGCGCGAAACAGGTGACACGGGGTGGTGGCAGGTGCGCTGAGCAGGGCGGTGAGACCGCAGCCCGCATGTGTGGGTGGGTGTGAGCGCGGCAAGTGTTCGCCAGAGCCCACAAGACCCGGTTCGGGGGTGCGGGACCGTCCCGAGCCGTACCGCTCGCCGATCCCGCCCGCCGCCGGGCGACGCAGGCAGCACCCCCGAATCGTGCGCCTCGGGTGCCGCGCCTACTGATGCGCTGACACCACATCGACGACCGCAACCACCCATGAGGGAGGACCAGCTCCTCCCGGGGCCGACGCGGTTCGGTCGCCTCCTGCGCCCGGCGGCGGTCCTGTCCAGACCGCCAACGCAATGCGCCCCACCCCGGGACGTCCCGGGGTGGGGCGGGAAGGGCAACCCTGATGTCCCGCACCCCGCATCCCCTCCTGCGCGCCGCTCGGGTCGCGCTGCGCGTCGCCGTACCGGCGGCCGGCCTCGCCCTGACACTCACCCTCCCGGCCACCGCGCACGCCGACCCCGGCGCCGCCGCAGAGCTGGCGGCGAACTCGCTGCCTGCCGTCATCACCAACCTCCGCATGTGGATCATGGGGATCCTCGCCGCGCTCGCCACCCTCTTCCTCGTCCTGGCCGGCGTGTACTGGGCCACCGCGGGCGGTGACCCGTCCCAGGTCGAGAAAGCGAAGCTGGCGCTGCGTAACGCGTTGATCGGTTACGGTCTGGCCGTCCTCGCGCCGGTCCTGCTGCAGGTCGTCCGAGGCATCGTCGGGGGCTGACCCATGACGGTGTGGATGCTCGACCAGATCCTCGGCTGGATGACCACCGCGGTCCTGGCGTGCCTCGACGCGATCTTCGACCTCATCACCGGTGTCCTGCTCACCACCCCGAGAGTCACCGCGCTGCCGCAGGTGCAGGCGCTCACCGGCCGATCGGTGTGGATCGTGGACGCCGTGTTCGTGTTGGCGTTCGTCGCCGCCGGAATCCTGATCATGGTCGCCGGCGGCGACGAGCAGGCCCGATACACGGCCAAGGACCTCCTGCCCCGACTGGTCGTCGGATTCACCGCCGCGCATTTCTCCCAACTGGTCTGCGGCCAGCTCATCGACCTCACCAACGCCCTGACCGCGGCCGTCGCCGACGGCTACGACAGCGACGGCGCGTTCACCGCGATCCAGACCCACCTCACCGCCGCCCAGGACCGGGCCGTGCCCCTGCTGTTCCTCGTCCTGGCCCTGATCATCACGATCCTGATCGCGACGACCGCGGTCCAACTCATCGGCCGGTTCGTCGCTCTGCTGGTTTTGACCGCCATCGCCCCACTGGCCCTGGCCTGCCACGCCCTGCCGCAGACCGACCCGCTGGCCCGCCTGTGGTGGCGCGCCTACACCGGCTGCCTCGCGATACCCGTCGCGCAGGCGTTCTTCCTCACCGCCGGAGAACAGGTCCTGCTCGACCCGGCGACCATGCTGCCCGTGTTCGGGATGCCCGCCGACCCCGGCGGCACCCTGAACCTCCTGGTCGTCGTGGTCCTGCTGTGGACCACCGTCAAGATCCCCGCACTGATGGCCCGCTGGGCGGGCCAGAGCGGACACGGCACCACCGCGATGCTCGGCGCCGCCGCCCGCGTCGTCGTGGTGCAGCAGCTCACCCGCACCGTCCCCGGACTCTCCACCCTGCGAAGGACCGTCAGATGAGCACCCCCGAACCCGACACCGGCCCGGCACGCACGCGCATGCCCGCCGACGTCGACGCCCCCGACAAGGTCGCCTACGGCCTGACCTTCCACCAACTGGCCATCGTCGCCGCCGGAGCCCTCACCTTCTACACCCTCTGGCGCGCCCTGCACACCGTCATACCCGCGCCGGTCCTCGTCGCCGTCGGCGTGGTGCTCGGCGGGCTCGTCATCGGCCTGGCCCTCGGCCGCCGCGACGGCCTACCGCTGGACGTGTGGCTGCTACACGCCATCCGCCACACCCGGGCACCCCGCGCCCTGTCGACGACCGACACGACCGCCACGACACCGCACTGGGTGCAGGCACCGAAGAGCCGAATCATGCTGCCGGCGCCGCTGACCCTGCCCGCCGACGCGATCGACGACGGCGGCGAGATCCGCCTCGGCGCGACGCGGGCGGCGATGGTCGCCGCGACCAGCGTCAACCTCGCGCTCCGCACCGACGACGAGCAGGCCGCCCTGGTCGACGCGTTCGGCCGCTGGCTCAACAGCCTGTCCACACCGACGCAGATCGTCGTGTCCGCCCAACCGGTCGACCTGCACTCCGCCGCCCGCACCCTGTCCCAGGCAGCCGACCGGCTCGCCCATCCGGCGCTGACCGACGCGGCATCCGACCACGCCCGCTTCCTCGACGACCTCGCCACCCGCACCGATCCGCTGCGCCGGCAGGTCCTCATCGTCACCCGCGCCACCACGGGCGAGCGCGGCGATCACACGGCCCGGCGGCGCGCCGACGACACCGCCCGCGCCCTGTCCGGTCTCGGCGTCACCACCCGCGCCCTGAACGGGGCGGCGGTCACCGCGGCCCTCGCCGCCGCCGCCGACCCCTACCGGCCGCCACGACCCGGCGCACTCGCCGCCCCCGACACCGTCATCACCGGCCCCGACCCCCGCATGGAAGGACCGCGATGAGAACCCCCACTCACTCCCGCACCGGCATCCGCCGGACGTCGTCGCTGGCGGGCGCCGTCGCACCCGCCTCGGTCGAGGTGACCCCGCGGATGCTGCGCGTCGGCGACGCCTACACCGCGACCCTCGTGGTCACCGGCTACCCCGCCGAGGTCGGCCACGCCTGGCTGGAACCCCTGCTGTCCTGGCCCGGCCGACTCGACCTGGCCCTGCACATCGACCCGCTGCCCGCACCCGTCGCCGCGACCCGGCTCCGCACCCAACGCGCCCGCTACGAGTCCAGCCGCCGCGCCGACGCCGAGTCGGGCAAACTCACCGACCCCTACGTCGACGCCGCCGCCCACGACGCCGCCGACCTCTCCCAACGCCTCGCCCGCGGGCAGGCGAAACTGTTCCGCGTCGGCCTCTACCTGACCGTGCACGCCCGCACCGAAGACGAACTCCTCCAGGCCTGCGCGCAGGTCAAAGCCGCCGCCGCGTCCACCCTCATCGAGGTGCAACCCGCCACGTGGCGCCACCTCGCCGGGTGGAGCACCACCCTGCCGCTGTGCACCGACTCGCTGCAGATGCGCCGCACCATGGACACCCACGCCCTCGCCGCCGCGTTCCCCCTCGCCAGCGCGGACCTACCCGCCCCACTGCCCGGCGACCCACCCACCGAAGGCGGCGTCCTCTACGGCGTCAACCCCGACTCCCACGGCATCGTGTGGTGGGACCGCTGGACACAGGAGAACCACAACTCCGTCGTCCTGGCCCGCTCCGGCGCCGGCAAAAGCTACTTCGTCAAGCTGGAGATCCTGCGCAACCTCTACCACCAGGTACAGGTCGCCGTCATCGACCCCGAAGACGAATACCTACGCCTCGCCGACGCCGTCGGCGGCACCCTCGTCCGTCTCGGCGCCCCCGGCGTGAAGATCAACCCACTGGACCTACCCACCGGCGACACCCGCCCCGACGTCCTCACCCGCCGCGGACTGTTCCTCCACACCCTCATCGCCGTCCTCCTCGGACAACAGCCACCACCGGCCGAACGCGCCGCCCTGGACCGCGCGATCCTCGCCGTCTACCGCCACGCCGGAATCACCGCCGACCCGGCCACCCACCACCGACCCGCACCACTACTACGCGACCTCACCAACTGCCTGGACGCCGACACCGACCCCGCCGCCAACAACCTCGCCGCCCGCCTCGCACCCTGGGTACACGGCTCCTTCTCCCACCTGTTCGACAACCCCTCCACCACCCGCCTCGACGGACACCTGGTCGTGTGGTCACTGCGGCAACTGCCCGACGAACTACGCACCGTCGGCACCCTCCTGGCACTCGACGCGATCTGGCGGCAGGTCGACGCCCCCACCACGACCACCCCCCGCCGACTCGTGGTCGTCGACGAGGCATGGCTACTGATGCGCGACGGCGAAGGCGCCCGCTTCCTGTTCCGGATGTCCAAGGCCGCCCGCAAACGCCACGCCGGACTGACCGTCATCACCCAGGACGTCAACGACGTCCTCGGCACCGACCTCGGCCACGCCGTCGTCGCCAACGCCGCCACCCAGGTGCTCCTCAAACAGGCCCCACAAGCCATCGACGCCGTCGGCGACGCGTTCGGCCTCACCGCCGGCGAACGACGACTCCTGCTCGCAGCCCGCGTCGGCACCGGCCTGCTCATCTGCGGCACCAACCGGACGAGCTTCGAAGCGATCGCCTCCGACACCGAACACCACCTCGCCACCACCCGCCCTAGCGACCTGGCCGGCTCCGACGACGAGACGACGGACCTGTGAACCCCGCCGCCCACCCCACCGCCACCGCAGGACCTGGCGCGCCTGCCACCGACGTCACCCCGCCCACCGGCATCGCGCCCCCCACCGCAACGACCCGATGGCTGCTCGACGCCGCCGAGTGGGTCGCGGCGCGGCCGTGGCTGCTCGCCGTCGCCGCAGCCACGCTGCTCGCCGTCGTGACGGCCCGCAACCTGCTCGCGGCGTGGCGGCACCGCCGCCACGCCGACGGCGCCCGCCTGGTGACCATCGCCCCACCGCCGGAGGTGGACCCGCGCAGCGCCGCGGCGCTGTGGGCCAACCTCGCCGGCACCCTCACCCCGTCACGTCGACACCGCATCCTGTACGGCAGCCCCCACGTCGTGTGGCAGTACACATGGACCGGCCGGAGGCTGCTGATCAGCCTCTGGGTACCCGGCACAGTGCCACCCGGCGCCGCCGAAGCCGCCGTACGCGCCGCCTGGCCCGGCGCCGCCTGCACCACCGACGACACCCCCGACCCGCCCATCCCCGCCGACACCACCGCGGTGGGCGGGCACCTGCTGCCCGTCGCCGCCGAATGGCTGCCCCTGCGCACCGACCACGACACCGACCCACTACGCGCCCTGATATCGGCCGGATCGAACCTGCGCGCCGACGAACACACCTGCGTGCAGATCCTCGCCCGACCATCCACCGCCCGCCGCGCTCACCGCGCCCGCCGCGCCGCCCGACGGCTACGCGACGGCAAGACCGCCCTACCCACCATCAACCCGGCCACACCACTGATCTGGCTCATCGAGGCGTTCCTCCCCGGCCACGCCACCACCCGGACCGCGCCGACAGCCCGCCGCGACCCCAGCGTCGAACGCGACGTGCGGGCCATCCTCGACAAGACCTCCCACCCCCTGTGGGAGACCGCCGTACGCTACGCGGTCGCCAAGGACACCGGCCGCGCCACGACCGACCAACGGCCCCGACTGCGCGGCATCGCCGACACCATCGCCTCCGCGTTCGCCGTCTACTCCGCCCGCAACCGGCTCACCCACCGCACCCGCATACCACACCCCACCGCGGTGCTGGCACAGCGGCGCCTCGGCAACGGATTCCTCACCAGCAGCCCCGAACTGGCCGCCATCGCCGCCCTCCCACAGGACCTGGCGGTACCCGGCCTGGACCGTGCCCGCGCCAAGACCATGCCCGCCCCGGTCGCCGTGACCGTCGGCGGACGCGGACACAAGATCCTCGGCGACGCACAGATGGGCGGACACCGTGTCGCACTGTCCGTGCCCGACGCCAGATACCACATGCACGTCATCGGATCCACCGGCAGCGGCAAGACCACCATGCTGGTCAACATGGCCGTCGACGACATCACCGCCGGCCGGGGCACCGTCGTCATCGACCCGCACGGCGACCTGGTCCTGGACATCCTCGACCGGCTGCCCGCCGACGTCGCCGACCGAGTCGTGCTGTTCGACCCCGACCAGCCCAACCCACCCACGATCAACCCACTCGCCGGCGACGACCACGACCTCGTCGTCGACAACCTCGTGTCGATCTTCGGCAACATCTTCGCCAAGGCATGGGGACCCCGCATGGACGACGTCATGCGCGTGGCGTGCCTGACCCTGCTGCGCCACGCCAACGTCACCCTGCAGCACATCCCACCACTGCTCAACTCGGCGCAGTTCCGCTCTGCGATGACCGTCGACCTCGACGACCCGGCCGGACTACACGGCTTCTGGCAGTGGTACGACGAACTCAACCCCGCCCTGCGCTCCCAGGTCATCGGCCCGGTCCTCGCCCGACTTCGCTCGTTCCTACTGCGCGACTTCGTCAAACGCACCATGCAGTACCCGCGCTCCAGCTTCGACATGAGCGAAGTCCTAGACGGCGGCGCCCTGCTCGTACGGATCCCCAAGGGGCAACTCGGTGAGGACACCAGCAAACTGCTGGGCTCGCTGATCCTGGCGCAGGTATGGCAGGCCGCCACCGCCCGCGCCCGCCTCGCCCCCGACAAGCGTCGAGACGCCACCCTGATCATCGACGAGGCACAGAACTTCCTCACCTTGGCCAACAGCCTCGACACGATGCTCGCCGAAGCCCGCAAGTACCGGCTGTCCCTGGTCCTGTCCCACCAGGACCTCGCCCAGTTCCCCCGCGACCTGCTCGCCGCCGCCTCGGCAAACGCCCGCAACAAGGTGTACTTCTCCTGCGCCCCCGAGGACGCCCGCGTGCTAGCCCGGCACACCCTGCCCGAACTCGACGAGCACGACCTGACGCACCTCGACGCCTACACCACCGCGACCCGCCTGGTCGCCGACGGGCGACAGACACCGGCGTTCACCATGCGCACCCGCCCCCCGAAGCCCGTCATCGGTGAAGCAACCGCCATCCGACAGAACGCCGCCCAGAAAGTCACACCCCAGGACAAAAGTGCTATCGACACCCTCGTCGAGAAACTCTCCCGACCAGCGGACAAAGGACGAGGCCGCGCCGAAAGCTGACCGAGCCACTCGGGATCCCAGTCGTCCCGCCCCGAAGCAGCAACACCGCAACCGACAAGGACCAGTGCACGTCCCGGTCAAGTACAGCTGCAAGTACACACCTCGCCGTTCCCTAACGCAGGTCGGGTCCGCCCTCGACAGCGAGTTCGCCGAGCACGCTGAACCCAGCGTCGACTACGTCGTCCGTGTCCTCGACGACGAAGGCTCCGACCGGTACCTCGTCCAGCAGTTGAGGGTACTTCTCCAGCAGGAACCGGTGCCCGTACGCCATATCGGCGGTGTCAACGATTCCTTCCAGTGTGGTCCAGTTGAGTGTGCCGCCCACCAGGATTCCGGCTAACGGCACGACCTTGCCGAGGCCCTTCTTGGTGAGGGTGCGGCCGAATGCATCCGCGAACCGTCCGGCGATCCGAGCGACGACCGAATCGTTCAGCACCTTCCACGTCTTACCGCGGACGAGTGCCTGGGTGAGGCGCGAGATGTCGGCGAAGGCAGCGTTCTTCGCGCCCACCGACGCGGCCGTTCCGGCGTTGACGACGGACAGCACGAAGAGCTTCTCGGCTGGTTCCTCAGGGTCATAGCCATACAGCAGCGAGACATGGCCGACCGCGCGGGATGCGAGTCCGATGACAATGGCGGCGTCGCCGGCGAACGCGCTGACGACGGCACTTCCCGATGGCGCCGCCGCCGCGCCGCCGGAGACCGCGGTAGCCAGCTGGCCTCCCGAGATCACCAGCCCCGCGCTCATCCCCGAGACTGCGGCAGTAGCTGGGTAGTACCAGCTCAAAGCGCGCCCTCGCACAGCGTGAATCTGCTCGAGGTCGAGGCGCCGTAGGTCGGTGAGCTTGGCGACGTCGTGCCCACGCTTCTGGTGGAGGCGCACTGTTCGCTTGGATGAGAGCCCTGCTCGGGAGATTCTCGCGACGGTCCGCTGCATCGAACCCAGCGCGCTACCGCTCCAGTCCGCCGCGCTGGTGGGAAGAACCCCGGCCGCTCTGCGAGCCCCGGTGCCGACGGCACTCGCACCCCTGGCAAGAAGGCCGTGACCTCTCGACACGGCTGATTGGGCTCCCGGGTGCTTTTCCAAGTACGTGACCGCACGTCGACCGAATGCGGCAGCGCCGTTAGACACGCCCTCGCTGGCGCTACGTAACGCCGCTGACAGTGGCCGGCCCCTGAACCGCTCGATGTCACGCCACGCCGCAAGCTCGTACTCCGAGGGCTCTGCCATATCGCCGAGGCTAGTGACCCGAGCCGCCGCCCAATAGCAGGTAGGCGGCGGAGTTTGGGGTTGGCCGATCGGCTTGACTGCAGGGACGCAGGACTATGAACAACCGAAGTCCGGCCTAACCGCCGAGCCGCAGTCCTCGACATGGTCGACATCGCTGGTCCGCAGCAGGCAGAGTGAAGAACCCTGCGGACATTCGTGACGTCCGGCGGCCTACGAGCGGTCGACCGACCAATACCGCAGAGGCGCTCTCTAGGCTGGCGCTATGTCGGCGGAGCGCGGAGTGATCGATCTGGACGGCCATGATCATCGGCCAACGTCCTCGGGCGGGTCGGTTCCTGCCGGCGCCGTGGCCAGACGAAAGATGAACGCACGGCTCGCCGCTGTTTTTGTGGTCGGCATGGTGCTTGGCGGGGTCGGGGTCAGTCAATTGCGAGACTCCAGGGAGGCGCGGGAGCGGGACTCGTCGATCTCACTCGTGGCCTTCGTGGCATCCGGCGGCAGTGGAGGTGGGAACACCGAGGGCGTCTTCCAGATGGCAGGACAACTAGCAGTGATCAACGCTGGGCCCGCTCCGATCGCTGTGCGTGCGTCTACTGGTGAACTGCCGGGTATCCAGGTCCGAGGTACCGGACAGTCTTGGGTGCTGCGTCCCGGCGCCACTGGCTGGATCAAAGTCGAGGTGCAGGTCGACTGCGCGATCCCCTTCGGGATCGAGCCGCTGTCGATGGGTTTTGCGGTAGAGACCGCTGACGGGAGGGTCAGGCAGATAAGCCGCCCTATCGCTGTGCTCGACAGCGCCTGGCACCGTGGCGTCGAGCTGCCGTGTGCCCATCTCGCTGATCCGGAGAAGCGTGACGGCTAAACCTGACCGTCTGCGGCGAACAACGTAAGTATGCGCGAAGCCCGTGAGGATCATCCTGGCCGGACTCTTCCTCCAGCAGCTGCTGCGGAAGAGGTTTCGTCAGCACCTTCGGCTGGGTTTTCGTCGCGCCTTCACCACCCCGCCCGGCAACACCGGCCACCACACCAGCCGTGTGATCGGTTCGTGCAGCACACCGCCGATGACCGGCTCCGGTCATCGGCGGTGACAGTTCCAGACTCCCTCCTGAAAAGGAGGGTGCTCTCTCTGTCCTCTCCCTGAGGAGAACTCGTGTCTCGCACCTCGCATCGTCCCAAGCCCCGTCCCTCCGATGCCCGAATCCCTAAGCTCAGCAAGGAGCAGCGGCTGGCGTGTCTGCGGCTACTGACCCGGCGCGACCACGACCTGCTCACGTGGCTCGCTGAGCATTACCTGCTGTCGACCGACCAGATCGCCGCCGCGCTGTTCCCGTCCAAACGCTCCGCGTTGCTGCGCCTGGCCACGCTGCACCGCTACGAGGCGGTGCACCGCTTCGGTGACACCCGCACCGGCAGCGACCAGTACCTCTACACACTCGGCCCGCTCGGCCTCGACGTGCACCCCCACGCCTACAGTGACCCGCTGCGACCTGACGCCCCCGCACCGCGCACCAGCGTGGAACGCGCCCACCGCATCATCGGCAGCGGCCGGCTGAATCACCTGCTCGGCACCAATCAGCTCTTCACCGACCTGCACGCCTACGCTCGCACCGACCCTGGTGCCGTCCTGGTCCGCTGGTGGTCCGAGCAACACGCCACCGCCGCCTTCGCCCTCGCCGGGGTCCGACCTGACGGTCACGGCATCTGGCGCGCCGCCGGCCGTACCGTGGGGTTCTTCCTCGAACACGACAACGGCACCGAACCTCTGCGCACCGTGCTGGGCAAGCTGCGCGCCTACGAACGCCTCGCCGAGTTCGGACCCCGCTACCCCGTCCTGCTGCGCGTCCCGAGCCGCCGCCGCCAAGCCAACCTCCTTGACGTCCTCGCCGGCGTGCCCACCGCCATGCCCGTGGCTACCGGCCTGCACCACGAACACCCCGCCGGACCGGCATGGATCCTCGCCTTCCAGCCTGCATCCCGGCGGTGGCTGCACGAGATGCCTAGCGACCATGGCCCCGACACCACCACTAACCCCAATGCCGCTCAGTTAGGGCGGTGGGCGGGTTGTCAATGTTGCTGTTTCGAGGATGTTGATGTTGATGGTGGCGTGGTAGTTGGT
>NZ_JBITKL010000043.1:0-29131 GCF_044460945.1 Micromonospora sp. NPDC049903 | reverse complement strand
GTTCGGCCGCGGAGCGCAAGCAGCGCGGGCGGCGCTGACCCCTTGCGTGCGGTGGGGGGGGGGGGGGGGGGCCGGGCGGGCCCCCCCGCGGGGCCCCCCCCCCCCCCCCCCCCCGGGCCGGGGGGGGGCCCCCCCCCCCCCCCCCACGGGCGCGGCACCCCGCTCGGACACGAGAGAGCCCGGTCCCACCTGAGGTGGGGCCGGGCTTCGTCGTAGCCGAACGGTCAGGCGTTGCCAGCGTACCGGGAGAGCTGGTCGAGCCCCTGGATGATGCCGCCGGCCAGGTCACCGCCGCCGAACGAGGCCACCATCGACAGTGCGGCGATCTTGGCGTACGTGTCCGGCACCCGCTTGCGGGCGTGCCGTCCGGTGACGATCTCCAACTGCCGCTGGTTCGGCGAGACCGCGATCAGCACCGAACGGTCGGGGTCGGCGAGCTGCCGGT
Source organism: Micromonospora sp. NPDC049903 (assembly GCF_044460945.1). Lineage (NCBI taxonomy): Bacteria > Bacillati > Actinomycetota > Actinomycetes > Micromonosporales > Micromonosporaceae > Micromonospora > Micromonospora sp. NPDC049903. Next base: position 28,686 of record NZ_JBITKL010000043.1, on the reverse strand, counting down.
GCAGCCGCTCGGCGTGCTCGCGGACCGGCTCGTCGAGGCCACCCACGAAGACCGAGAAGGTCAGGCCGGTGGTCTGGTCGGCCAGGCGCAGCGCCTCGTCGATGCGCAGCAGCTGGCGGGTCGAGAACGGGCCGTCGAGCACGTCGGGCGGGGTGCCCGTACCGGTCTCGGGCTGCTTCTCACCAACGGTCACTTGCGCCTCCGGTCCCACCGGCCGGCGCCTCGACGCCGGCCTGCTCCTGCTTGCGGCTGCTCAGCGCGGGCGCCTGTGCCCCCGCCGCCAGCGCGGTGCCGGCCGAGTCGGCCAGTTCCTCCGGCTTGCCGAGGAACCACACCGGCGTGAAGCTGAAGGGTCGGCCGGGCCGGTAACGCTTGGCACCGCCGCCGCCACTACCGCTGCGGCTGCCCGCGTAGACGAGGCCGGCGATCACCAGCACGACGGCTACCGGGATGCCGACGAAGACCAGCAAGGTGTCGGTTACAGACAATCCCAACGCCCCCAGGCGGAAAGAGAGAACTTCGACCGGGCCGGGTGGCGGGTCACCGCAGTGACCTCCCGACTCCGCTGCCATTCACGTTAGCGGAGCCCACGCCCCGCCAGACCGGCGGGTGGCGATCCCACCCGCCACTCGAACCCTCCAGTTGCGCAGCCGTCGCGATGAGTCTCGCGTCGTCGCCGTACCGACCGGTCAGCAACACCCCGACCGGCAACCCCTCTGCGGTCACCCCCACCGGCAACGAGACCGAAGGCTGGCCGGTGACGTTGAAGACGGCACAGTACGGGGAGAAGCGCCGTTGCAGGTCGAAATCCTCCTCCGGCGTACGGCCCTCGGTGAACCAGCCGACGGGTGCCTGCGGGGCCGCCAACGTGGGGCAGAGCAGCAGGTCACAGTCGGCGGTGCGGCGCGCGCCGAGGCGTACCTGCGCCTGGAGTTCGCCGAGTGTGGCGCTGAGCGTGCCGGCGGAGATCCCGCCGCCCCGGGCCCGCAGGAAGCGGGTCAACGGCAGCAGGTCGGCCTCCCGCTCGGGCGGCACCGGCGCGAGCGCGAGGACGTACCAGACGACCTCGAACAGCGGCCAGACCTGTGGCCCGAGTGGCGGTGGCACCTCGACCACCTGGTGACCGGCGGCGGTGAGCAGCGTCACGGCCCGGTCCACGGCGGCGACGCAGTCCGGGTGGACCGGCTCGTCGGCGAGCATCGGCGCGGTGAACCGGCCCACCCGCAGCCGTCCGGGGGCGGCGGCGCGGGCGGCGCCCAGGTAGCCGCCGGCCGGCGGCGGTGGCGGCAGGTACGGCTCGCCGGGCACCGGCTGGGCGAGCACGTCGAGCAGGGCGGCCACGTCGGCGACGGTACGGCCGATCGGGCCGCTGGTGGGCAGCCCGAACGCGCCGGAGCCGAGCGGACCGCCGGAGACCACGCCCCGGCTCGGCTTGTAGCCGATCAGACCGCACAGGGACGCCGGGATGCGTACCGATCCCCCGCCGTCGGAGCCCTGCGCCACCGGCACCAGCCCGGCCGCCACCGCAGCCGCCGCACCGCCGCTGGAGCCGCCGGCGGTGTACGCCAGGTCCCACGGGTTACGGGCCGGCGGGGCCACCAGCCCCTCGGAATAGAGCGAACAGCCCAGCTCGGAGGTGGTGGTCTTGCCGAGGCTGACCAGGCCGGCCGCCCGGACGAACCGCACCACGTCGACGTCGACCGGCGGGACCAGGTCGGCGAAGGCGGCCGAGCCGAAGGTGGTCCGCACGCCGGCCGTCAACGTCAGATCCTTGATCGCGGTGGCCACGCCGTGCAGCGGTCCCCGCCGGTCGGCCGGGGTGGCGTCGGCGGCCCGCGCGGCCTCGCGCGCCGACTCGGCGGTGACCGTGACGAAGGCGCCCACCGTGTCGCCGAGGGCGTCGACCCGGTGCAGGTAGTGCTCGACCATGTCCAGGCTGGTCAGCTCGCCGCGACCGATCGCGGCGGCCTGCTCCAGCGCGGTCAGGTCGTGCGGCTCGGCCATGTCGTCATCCTGCCGCGCCGGTCCGCCGCTCGCACCCGTCACGCGCCGGAACGCGCCCGGGCGCTGGGTGTCGAGCACCGAGTGCCGGAGGCAGGCCGAGCGCTGGGTGCCGACGGCACCGGCGGGGCTTGGTGTTAAAAAGGGACCCCTGCTATGCACGAGGCGTTAATAAGGTGCCCTTCCTTGCAGGAAGTGCAGGGCGTTGCCGGCCAGCAGGCGGGCGCGTTGGGTGTCGGTGAGGAAGTCGGCTTGGTGGATTACCCGGCCGGCCGGACGCTCGCCCAGCGGGTACGGGTAGTCGCTGCCGAGCAGCACCCGGTCCACGCCCATGGTGTCGACCAGCAGGCGCAGCGCCGGGGTGGAGAAGACCACCGAGTCGACGTAGAACCGGTCCAGGTAGCTGCTGGGCGGGGCGGCGGAGGCACCGCGTACCAGGTCGCCCCGGCGGTGCCAGGCGTTGTCGGCCCGCCCCACCCAGTACGGGAAGCTGCCGCCGCCGTGGGCGAAGCAGATCCGCAACGTCGGCGGCACCCTGTCGAAGACCCCGCCGAGGATCATCGACAGCACCGACAGGTGTGTCTCGGCGGGCATGCCGGTGAGCCAGCGCGCCATCCACCGGTCGAGTCGGGGCCCGCCGGGCATGTCCCACGGGTGTACGAAGACCGGCGCGCCGACCTCAGCGCAGTGGGTCAGGAACTCCACGATGCCGGCGTCGTCCAGGTCCCGGTCGCCGACGTGGTTGCCGATCTCCACGCCCACGTGCCCGGCCGCCAGGCAGCGGTCCAGTTCGGCGCAGGCCGCGTCCGGGTCCTGCAACGGCACCTGACAGAACGGCAGCAGCCGGTCGCCGCCGGCCGAGGTGACCTCCAGGGTGAGGTCGTTGAAGATCCGGGCCACCCGGACCGCCTGCTCGGCCGGGCGGTCGTAGCCGAAGAACACCGGCGTGGGCGAGACCACCTGCACGTCCACCCCGTCGGCGGCCATGTCGGCGAGCCGGGTCGGCGCGTCCCAGCACTCGGCGCCGACCGGCCGGAACTCGGTCTCCCCCACCATGATCATGGCCGCGCGTTCCGAGTCGACCCGCAGCCAGGGCCAGCCGGACCCGCCGCAGGCCGCGGCGAGGTCCGGCCATCCCTTGGGTACGACGTGGGTGTGCACGTCCACCACGGTGGGTGCCGCCATCGTCAGCCCTTGCCCGGGTGCAGCGTGCCGCACCGCTCGCAGGTCCGGGCCGCCTCGTCGGCGTAGAAGGCGCCGAAGACGGGCGGCAGGTCGGCGGCGATGTCGCGGACCTGCAACTCGACCTCGTGCACCTTGTGCCCGCACTCGGGGCAGTACCACTGGAACTTCTCCAGCGTCCCCTCGGCGCGTACCCGCTCCACCACCATCCCGATCGAGCCGGCCTCGGGTCGCTGCGGCGAGTGCGGGGTGTTGCGCGGCAGCATCCACATCTGACCCTCGCGCACGTGCACCGTACGCGGTCCCTCCGGGGTCATCAGGTTGATGTGCATGTTGCCCTTGACCTGATAGAAGAACTCCTCGTACGGGTCGACGTGGAAGTCGGTGCGCTGGTTTGGCCCACCCACCACCATGACGATGAAGTCGTCGGAGCCGGGGAACATCTCCTTGTTACCGACCGGCGGCTTGAGCAGGTGCTGGTTGTCGGCGATCCAGCCGGGAAAGCTGAACGGCTCGGCGATCTCACTCACGACTACCTCCTCCGGGAAGCAGGGCCACGGCTTGCATCTCGATCAGCAGGTGGGGATGCGGCAACTGATGCACGGCCACGGTCGTCCGGGTCGGACCGGTGGCGTCGAAGAACTCCGCCCACACCTGGTTGTACCCACCGAAATCATTCATGTTGACCAGGTACGACGTCACCTGCACCAGGTCGGTCAACTCGGCGCCGACGGATCGCAGCAGGTCACCGATGTTCTCGATGACCGCGCGCGTCTGCACCCGGATGTCCAGGTCGGTGGTCCCGAACTCGTCCACCGACACGCCGGCGAAGCTGTTGTCCGGCAGCCGCGACGACGTCCCGGACACGAACACGAACCCCCCGGCCACCTTCACATGCGGAAAGGCCCCCCGAGGCACCGCCTTCCCGGAAACCACCCGCCCCGATTCAGCCCCCACACCCCACCCCCACCAACTCACTCCGACCACCCGGCCGAGACCCACGAACCCCAACCGCCCCCGCCACGACCCCACCCGGCGCAGTCCCGCAAACGCCAGCCACCCCAGCCGAACCCCCACCCGGCGCAGCGATGCGAACGCCAGCCACCCCAGCCACGAACTCACCGGGCGGAGCAACGCGAACGCCAGCCACGTCAGGGGTTCCGGGCAGCCCGACCGGCGCAGGGATCAAGCCTGACCGCCCGGAGCCGGGCGGGCTGCCCGGAACCCCCACCGCGCAACCACCGCCCGAACTCAAAACCACAGACATCACGACCCAGCCCGAACCGAAGCCCCACCAAGCTTCTCCACAACCGCCCGCACCCGCACCCCCGCCCGCAACGGCACCGCCGCCGTAGCCGCCCCCGCCAGGAACACCCACCCTTCCCGCAGCCGTACGCCGTGCCGACCGGCCAGCCGGATGCCCTCGTCGAGGGCCCGACGCGGGTCGCCGAGGATGGCCGCCGTCGAGCCGACCTGGGCCACTCGTCCGTCGATCTCCAGCAGGACGCCGAGGTTCTCCAGCCCGTCGGGCACCGGCGACCAGGGGCCGATCACGAACGCGCCGGCCGAGGTGTTGTCGGCGATGACGTCCGGAAGCGAGAACGTGAAGTTCGCGTACCGGCTGTCGATCAGCTCGATCGCCGGGGCGACCGCGCGGACCGCGTCGGTGAAGTCGCCGACCGGCTCGCCGGGTTCGGGTAGCCGGTCCAGCAGGAACGCCACCTCGGGTTCGACCCGGGGGTGGATGAAGCCGGTCACGTCGACGGTGCCGCCGTCGGGGACCCGCATCGCGTCGGTGAGCCGTCCCCAGATCACCTCGTCCACACCGACCTGGGCCATCTTCGCCTTGCTGGTGAGCCCCATCTTCAGCCCGACCAGCCGCTCGCCACGGTCGAGCCGATGCTGCACCAGCGCGGCCTGCACCGCGTACGCGGCGTCGACGTCGAGACCGGCCTCGGCGGCGACCTGCGGTACGGCGGTGGCCGTGTCGGCCGCCCGGTCCAGTGTCGCCGCGATCTGCGCGATGTCCGGCGCGATCATGTTTTCTCCTGCCCGGCGAGGTCCAGCGCCACGTCGACGATCATGTCCTCCTGCCCACCGACCATCCGCCGCCGGCCGAGTTCGACCAGGATGGAGCGGACGTCCACGCCGTATCGGGCGGAGGCCCGTTCGGCGTGCCGGAGGAAGCTGGAGTAGACCCCGGCGTAGCCGAGGGAGAGGGTTTCCCGGTCCACCTGGACCGGCCGGTCTTGGAGCGGGCGGACGATGTCGTCGGCGGCGTCCATCAGCGCGAACACGTCGCAGCCGTGCTTCCAGCCGTGCAGTTCGGCGACCGCGACGAAGACCTCCAGCGGCGCGTTGCCGGCACCGGCACCCATTCCGGCGAGCGAGGCGTCCACCCGGACGGTCCGCCCGTGCGGGGCGTCCGGGCCGACCGCGTCGGCGCCGACGACGCGCCCGTGCTCGACCGCCGCCACGCTGTTGGCCACTCCCAGCGAGAGGTTGTGGTGCGCGTGGATGCCGATCTGCGTGGTCGGCTCCAACACCTGCCGGTACGCGTCGACGCGCTGCGCCACGTCGGACATCAGCAACCGGCCGCCGGAGTCGGTGACGTAGACGCAGTGCGCCCCGTACGACTCCATCAGTTTGGCCTGCGCGGCCAGCCCGGCCGGGTCGTTCATGTGCGACATCATCAGGAAGCCGGAGACGTCCATGCCGTTCTCGCGGGCCCACGAGATGTGCTGGGCGGAGATGTCGGCCTCGGTGCAGTGGGTGGCGATCCGGACGCTGGTCACGCCGAGCGCGCGGGCCGCCTTGAGGTCGGCGATGGTGCCGATGCCGGGCAGCAGCAGGGTGGTCAGCTTCGCGGTGGTCATCACCTCGGCCGCCGCCGCGATCCAGTCGGCGTCGCTGGCCGCGCCGTGGCCGTAGTTGACGCTGGAACCGGCGAGACCGTCGCCGTGCGCCACCTCGATCGCGGCCACCCCGGCGGCGTCCAGCGCGGCGGCGATGGTGCGGACCTGGTCGACGGTGTACCGGTGCGCGACGGCGTGCATGCCGTCGCGCAACGTCACATCCTGGATGTAGAGCTCGTTCACCGGACTCTTCGCGCTCGTCGTGGTCACGCCCGCACCCCCTCGGCGCGCAGGGCGACCAGGCGCTGCGCGGTCCGCAGGGCGGCCGAGGTCATGATGTCCAGGTTCCCGGCGTACGCGGGCAGGTAGTGCCCGGCACCGGCGACCTCCAGGAAGACCGTCACCTGTACGCCGGTGAGGTGCCGCCCCAGCGTCGGCACGTACGCGTCCACCCGGTCGAACTGCACGTCCTGCTTGAGGCGGTAGCCCGGGACGTACTCCTGCACCTCGGCGACCATCGCGGCGACCGACTCGGCGATGGCGGCCCGATCGGCGTCCGGGTCGGGGCAGAGGCAGTAGACGGTGTCCCGCATCAGCAGCGGCGGCTCGGCCGGGTTCAGCACGATGATCGCCTTACCGCGTTCCGCGCCGCCGACCACTTCGATCGCCCGGGAGGTGGTCTCGGTGAACTCGTCGATGTTGGCCCGGGTGCCCGGACCGGCGGACCGCGAGGCGATCGAGGCGACGATCTCGCCGTACGCCACCGGGGTGACCCGGCGGACCGCCGCGACGATCGGCACGGTCGCCTGCCCACCGCAGGTCACCATGTTCAGGTTCGTCTCGTGCAGGTGCTCGTCGAGGTTGACCGGCGGCACCACGTACGGGCCGATGGCGGCCGGGGTCAGGTCGACCACCGTGCGCCCGTGGCTTCGCAGCACCGCGTCGTTGTGTCGGTGCGCGCCGGCCGACGTGGCGTCGAAGACCAGGTCGACGTCGGCGAACTCGGGCATGGCGACCAGCCCGTCCACGCCCTCGGCGGTGGTGGCCACGCCGAGGCGGCGGGCGCGGGCCAGGCCGTCGGAGGCCGGGTCGATGCCGGCCAGCGCCACCATCCGCAGGCCCGCCGCGCCGCCGTCGGCGTCACCGCCTGAGCGGAGCACCTTGATCATCAGATCGGTGCCGATGTTGCCGGACCCGATCACCGCCACCCCGGCCATCAGGACGCCTCCTTCGCGAAGCAGGCCCGGACCGAACCGAGCCCGGAGATACGTGCCTCGTACGTCGCGCCGGGCGTCACCGGCACCATCGGACCGAGCGCACCGGAGAGCACCACGTCACCGGCGCGCAGCGGGTCACCGGCGCGGGCCAGTGTGCCGGCCAGCCAGGCCAGCGCGTGCAGCGGGTTGCCGAGGCAGGCCGCCCCGGCACCGACCGACACCGGTTCCCCGGCGTGTTCCAACACCATCCCGGCCAGCCGCAGGTCGACGTCGCTCACCCGACGCGGCGAGGTGCCCAGCACGAACAGCCCGCTGGAGGCGTTGTCCGCCACGGTGTCCACGATGGAGATGTCCCACCCGGCCACCCGGGAGTCGACGACCTCGATGGCCGGCAGCAGGTGGTCGACGGCGCGCACCACGTCCACGGTGGTGACCCGGGCGTCGGGCAGGTCGGCGCCGAGCACGAAGGCGATCTCGGCTTCGACCCGGGGCTGGAGCAACCGGTCCAGGGCGATCTCGGCCCCGTCGGGCACCGCCATGACGTCGGTGAGCACACCGAAGTCCGGCTCGTACACGCCGAACGCGTCCTGGACCGCCCGGGAGGTCAGCCCGACCTTCGCGCCCACCCGGCGCTGGCCGGACGCCAGCCACTCGCGTACCTGGATCTGCTGCACCCGGTACGCCGCCTCGACGTCCCCTTCGGGCAGCAGCCGCCCGCGCAGCGGCGGGCACGGCTTCCCACTTGCCCGAGCCTCGATCAGCTCCCGGCCAACAGCATCGAAGTCAACGGTCATGAGAGGTCCACGCAGACGTTGGTGAGTTCGGAGTAGAAGTCGAGCGAGTGCACGCCGCCCTCGCGGCCGATGCCGGACGCCTTCACCCCGCCGAACGGGGTACGCAGGTCGCGCAGGAACCACGTGTTGACCCAGACGATGCCGGCGTCCAGCCGGGCGCCGGCCCGGTGCGCCCGACCCACGTCCCGGGTCCACACGGTCGCCGCCAGGCCGTACTCGGTGCCGTTGGCCAGTTCGTACGCCTCGTCCTCGGTATCGAAGGGCGCGACGTGCACCACCGGTCCGAAGATCTCCTCGCGGTTGGTGCGGGCGTCCGGGGCGAGCCCGGTCAGGACGGTCGGCTGCACGTACGCGCCACCGTCTCGGGCGTCGCCGAACTGCGGCACCCCGCCGCCGGTCAGCACCTGCGCCCCCTCGGAGCGGGCCAGGTCGTAGTGACCGAGCACCTTGTCCCGGTGAGTGTGCGAGATCAGCGGCATGTTCACGGTCGCCTCGTCGGCGGGCCAGCCGTACGCCAGCTCGGCGGCGCGGGCGGCGAGCCGCTCGGTGAACTCCTCGAACACCGGCCGCTGCACGAGGATCCGCTCGGTGCAGAGGCACACCTGGCCGCCGTTGGTGAAGCTGGACCGGACCGAACCGGCGACCGCCGCGTCCAGGTCGGCGTCGGCGAAGACCAGCCCGGCGTTCTTGCCGCCGAGCTCGAAGCTGACCGCCTTCACGCCGTCGGCGGCGGCGCGCATGATGGCGCTGCCGGTGGCGGACTCCCCGGTGAAGGTGATCGCGTCCACGCTCGCGTGCCGGGTGAGGGACTCCCCGGCCGAACCAGGACCGAAGCCGTGCACCAGGTTGAACACACCCTCGGGCACACCGGCCGCCGCCATCACCTCGGCGAGCAGCGTGGCCGAGGCGGGGGTCTCCTCGCTGGGCTTGACCACCACGGCGTTGCCGCAGGCCAGGGCCGGTGCGACCTTCCAGGTGAGCAGCAGCAGCGGCAGGTTCCACGGCACGATCACCGCGACCACGCCGACCGGCTTGCGGACCGCGTAGTTGAGTGCCCGGCCGCCGGTCGGGGTGACCGTGGTGAACGACTCGGTCGGCGCGGTCGCCACGATCTCGGCGAAGGCCCGGAAGTTGGCCGCGCCACGCGGGATGTCCAGGGTGCGGGCCTGCGAGATGGCCTTGCCGGTGTCGGCCACCTCGGCGGTGACCAGGTCGTCGAAGCGGCGCTCCAACTCGTCGGCGACCCGACGCAGCACCTCGGCGCGTTCCCGCTCCCCCATCCGACCCCACGGCCCGCGCAGCGCCGCCCTGGCCGCCGCCACCGCGTCGTCCACCACCGACGCGCCGGCCTCGACCACCTCGAAGACCGGTTCGCCGGTGACCGGGCTCCGTCGGGTGAAGCGGGCGCCCTCGTCGCGGAACTCGCCGCCGACGAAGTTGCGCAGCAGGACAGGGCCGTCCGGCGCGTGCCCGGTCATCAACCGGGGATCCCAGCGGGTCATCGACGTCTCCCGCGCCCGATCGCCACCGCCGCACCGGCCACCGCCGCCAGCACACCGGCGGCCACCGCGCCGAGCACCTGGTACTGCCGGCGCACCCGGCGGCGCACCTGCGCGTACGGGACGGTGGAGAAGGAGACCATCTCGTACTGGGAGACGTACCGTCCGGGCAGCGCCCGTTCCAGGGCGTGCTCGACCTTCTTGCGGGTCCGGAACACCGGCGAGGCGACCTTGTCGCGCATCTCCACGAAGTTGGCCAGTGCCATCCGGGCGATCGCCTCGGCGTTGCCCTGACGGCGCTGCTGGAACAGCGGCAGCGCGGCGGACCAGTCGTCGTCGCACTCGGACAGGCAGCGGTCCAGCTCCACCACGTCCTCGAAGGCGCAGTTCGCGCCCTGGCCGTAGAACGGGACGATGGCGTGCGCCGCGTCGCCGAGCAGGCCGACGCGCCCGTTCACCTGCCACGGGTCGCAGCGCACCGTGCCGAGTACGCCGACCGGGTTGTGCTGGTAGTCGTCGACCAGGTCGGGGGCGAGCGGCAGCAGGTCCGGGTAGTGCTGCGCGAAGTGCCGTTCGATCGCCGCCTTGCTGCCCAGCGAGGCGAAGCTCGCGGTGCCGTGGGTGGGCCAGAACAGCGTGCAGGTGAAGGAGCGGTCCGGGTTGGGCAGCGCGATCATCATCGAGGTGCCGCGCGGCCAGATGTGCAGCGCACCCTCGTCGAGGGCGAAGTCACCACCGGCCGGCGGGATGCTCAGTTCCTTGTAGCCGTAGTCGAGGAAGTCGACGCTCTCGGTGAGCAGGCCGTGTTCGAGTAGTTGTCCGCGTACCGCCGAGCCGGCGCCATCGGTGCCGAGGACGACGCGCGCGTCCGCGGTGACCGCGCCCTGCGGGGTCTCGAAGGTCATCCGCGCGGTGTCCGGGTCCAGGCCGACCAGCCGGTGGTCGAAGGCGATCCGCACGCCGGGCAGCTTCGCGGCGGCCTCCAGCAGCGCGTTGTTCAGCGCACCCCGGCTGATCGAGTTGATCGCCCGGTCGCCGGAGACGCTGTACGACTGGAAGCCGGGCTCACCGAGCACCGGGTGCACCATCCGGCCGCGCATCGGCAGCGCGTCGGCCATCACCTGCTCGTCGAGCCCGATCCGGCGCAGCGCGTCGAGCCCGCGCTCGGAGAGCGCCAGGTTGATCGACCGACCCCGTTCGACGGTCCCGGTACGCGGGTCCGGCCGCCGCTCGTACAGCGCCACCGGATAGCCCCGGCGGGCCAGGAAGCAGGCCAGCAGACAGCCGGCCAGCCCGGCGCCGACCACGGCGATCTCGTCGCGTTCCCGGTTCATCCAGCTCTCCCAACGGTGGCGGCCAGCGCGTCGGCGACCCGCCAGCAGTCGTGGTACGTCGAGTAGAGCGGCACCGGGGCGAACCGGACGACGTCCGGCTCCCGGGCGTCGGCGATCACTCCGTGCTCGTACCGGAGCCGCTTGGTCAGCTCCCTGGCGCTGCCCTCGCCGAGTCTGACCGAGAGTTGGCAGCCACGGCGACCCGGGTCGCGCGGGGTGATCACGGTCAGCGGCCGGTCGGCGGTCACCTCGTCCAGCAGCCGCTCCAGGTAGCCGGTGAGCCGCAGGCTGCGCTCGCGCAGCGCGGGCATCCCGACTGCGTCGAACAGCTCCAGCGAGGTACGCACCGGCCCCATCGAGAAGATCGGCGGGTTGGAGATCTGCCACGCCTCCACGGTGGACGGTGGACGGCTGACCGGGGTCATCTCGAAGCGGGTCGCCGCCGCCGTGCTCCACCAGCCCTCGAAGCGGGGCAGGTCCGTGTCGCCGTGGTGCCGCTCGTGCACGAACACCCCGCCGAGCGCGCCCGGTCCGGAGTTGAGGTACTTGTACGAGCACCAGGCCGCGAAGTCGACGTCCCACTCGTGCAGCGACAGCGGCACGTTGCCGGCGGCGTGCGCCAGGTCCCACCCGACGACCGCACCGGCGGCCCGGCCGGCGGCGGTGATCGCCGGGATGTCCATCAGCTCGCCGGTGAGGTAGTTGACGCCACCGAGCAGCAGCAGCGCGACGGTGTGCCCCTCGGCGGCCAGGAACGCGGTGACGTCCTCGGTGCGCAGGGTGTCCTCGCCCGGTCGCGGCGTCAGCCGGACCACGGTGGTGTCCGGGTCGAGGCCGTGGAACCGGGCCTGGCTGCGCACCGCGTAGCTGTCCGAGGGAAAGGCGCTGTCCTCGATGACGATCCGGGTCCGCGTGCCGCGCGGCCGGTAGAAGCTGACCATCAGCAGGTGCAGGTTGACCGTGAGCGAGTTCATCACCACGGTCTCGGTGGGCAGGGCGCCGACCAGTCGCGCGGCCGGGGCCGTCAACAGCTCGTGGTACGGCAGCCAGGGTCGTTCCGCCTCCAGGTGCCCCTCGACACCGAGCCGCCCCCAGGCGTCCACGTCGGCCAGCAACTCGTCCCGGGTGGCCCGGGGTTGCAGGCCGAGCGAGTTGCCGGCCAGGTAGGCCGCCTCGGGATGGTGACCACCGTCGGCCGGTGGCACGTGGAACAGGTGCCGGTGTCCGGGGTCGGTGGCGTCCAGCCGGAGGGCTTCGGCCTCGCCGAGGCGTGGCGCCTCGGCCTCGTTCGTCGTCATCGTCGCCTCACATCGCGGTACGGGCGGACCACAGCTCGGGGAAGACCACCCGGGCCATGCTGCGTTGCAGCCAGGCCAGCCCGGCGGAGCCGCCGCTGCCGACCTTGGCGCCCATGGTGCGCTGCACCGCCTTGATGTGGTGGTGCCGCCAGTCGCCGAACTGTTCGGCGACCTCGGTCAGCGCCTCACCGAGCATCCGCAGGTGGTTGTCCGGGCCGGAGTCGGCATAGATCCGCACCCAGGCCGCCTCGACGGCGGGGTGCGGCTCGTGCTCGACCGCCACGTCCCGCTCCAGCAGGTCGGCGGGCAGTTCGTGGCCGTGCCGGGCGAGCAGGGCCACCACCTCGTCCCAGACGCTCGGCGTGTCGAGGGCGGCGGTCAGCTCGGCGTGCACCTCGGTCTGCCGGCGGAACGGCCGGATCAGCGCCGGGTCGCGCAGCCCCAGCTGGAACTCCAGGTGGCGGTACATGGCCGACTGGAAGCCCGAGCCCTCGCCGAGCAGGTTGCGGAAGCGGTTGAAGTCGGCCGGGGTCATCCAGCGCAGCCCCCGCCAGGCGGCGTTGAGCCCTTCCAGGTGCAGCGCGGCCCGCCGCAGCGGGGCGAGCGCCTCCCAGACCCGGTCGGTGTGCACCAGCCGGGCGGCGTCGCGCAGTTCGTGGCAGGTCAGGCCGAAGTACAGCTCCATGATCTGGCTGACCATCAGGAACGACATCTCGCCCGGGTCGTCGCTCAGCGGCTGCTGCAACCGGTGCAGCGTGCTGGCCTGCACGTACGCGTCGTACGGCACCCGCTCGGCGAACTCCAGCGTCGGCTCGCCGCCGTTACGCGCGGCGCGGGCCGCGCGCTGGCGGCCGGTGACCGGACGTACCGCCGCCCGGGTACCCGGGCGCAGCTCCGTCTGCTCCATGCGTCCGCTCCTTCCTGGCGTCGGTCCAGACATGATCTCGCGGTCTGATCGCCGGACGGAATGCCTCTTCAACGGCGGTTACGCAGGTCGACCTGCCGAACGAAAGGCACTGGCAGCAGTTCGGTTGCCGGACGTAAGGTCGCCGCGTGGACGAGATGGACTGGGCCCTGCTCCGTGAGCTGCAGGCCGACGCGCGACTGTCGTTCAGCGAGCTGTCCCGGCGGGTGCACCTGTCGCCCCCGGCGGTCGCCGAACGGGTCCGGCGGCTGGAGGAGACCGGCGTGGTCACCGGCTACCACGCCCACGTCGACCTGGCCCGGGCCGGTCGCAACGTGGTGGCGCTGATTCGGATGTCCTGTTACGGCGCCCGGTGCATCCTGCACGTCCCCGAGGTCGCCGACTGGCCGGAGATCCTGGAGATCCACCGGATCACCGGCGACGCGTGCAGCGTGCTGAAGGTCGCGGCCTCCTCGATCGGGGAGTTCGAGGCGGTCATCGACCGACTCGCCCCGTACGGGCAGCCGTCGAGCACGATGGTCCTCTCCACTCCGCTGGGCTGGCAGCCGGTCACCCCGCTGTCGGGTTAGCCGCCCCGGCAGGGGGAATGCGCCGCGGGTCGCCCCAGCAGGACCGGTGCACCGGTGCCGGGAGGGAGGATCATGCGGGGTCTGCTTCCGTACCCGTCGACCATCGTCCGACTGTTCGGCGCGTTCGTCTTGATCGGGGCTTTCGTCCTGGTCGGCGCCGCGCCCGCGCGGGCGGGCGAGAACACCTTCATCGAGGTGACGCCGAACAGCGTGCAGGCCGGCTCCCGGGTGCACCTCAAGGCGAGCTGCGACAACGCCAACAACCGGCAGGCCGAGGTGACCTCGGACGCGTTCCGTCAGGTCTTCCTCCGCCCGGACAACGGCTTCCTCACCGGGGACGTCACCGTGCCGAGCGACAAGCAGGCCGGCGACTACCCGGTCAACCTGCGCTGCGAGAACGGTCAGACGGCCCACACCACGCTGACCGTGCTGAACATGGAGCAGCCCACCAAGGGACCGGCGACCGGTGGCGGCGGCACCGCAGGCGGCGGGACCGGCTCGATGCTGCTACTCGGCGGCGCCGCCACGGTGGCCGCAGTGGTGGTGTTCGGGCTGGTCAGCAGCCGGCGTCGGGCCGGTTCCTGACCCGCTGTCGCGATGAGCGGCCCTCGCGTACCCGCGCCGGAACCCGGTCCGGGCCCACGCCGGACCACCGCCCGTCGGGTGCCTCGCGCCTGGCGACGGGTGGTGGGCACGGCGTGGGGTCGGCTGGGCCGGGTCACCGCGCAGATGGGGTCGGCCAGCGTCAGTACGCCCGACCCGGCGACCCCGCCGCTGCCGCCACGGGGTCGACAGGTCGGCCGGTACCGGCGATTCGGCCGCCCCACTCCCGGGGTGCCGGTCCTGGTGATCGGCGCGCTGATGCTGCTGATCGTCACGATGCTCGGCGTCGAGCGGCTGACCGGGGTGAACCTGCTGCCGGACCGGTTCATCGCCGGGCTGGCCCGTCCGCCGAAGGACTACCCGATGCTGTCGGCGAGCGAGCCGGTCCGCATCGAGATCAGCAAGATCGACCTGACCGCACCGGTGCACAACGTCGGGATCGCGCCGGACGGCAGCGTCGCCGCCCCGCCGGCCGAGCGGGCCCAGGAGGCCGGGTGGTACGACCAGGGCCCGACCCCCGGGCAGTACGGCCCGGCCGTCATCGTGGGGCACGTGGACACCAGCACCGGCCCGGCCGTCTTCCAGGACCTGCGGGAGTTGCGGTCCGGTGACCGGGTCGAGGTGGCCCGCTCCGACGGCTCGGTGGCGGTGTTCGAGGTCGAGCGGGTCGGCCGGTACGACAAGGAGCAGTTGCCGGCGGACGACGTCTTCGGCGACTTCAGCCGGCCCCAGTTGCGGCTGATCACCTGCGGTGGGCGCTGGGTCGGCGGCGAGACCGGCTACGCGGACAACGTGATCGTCTTCGCCTCGCTGGTGCAGGCCCGCTGACCCGCCTGTGGTCGGCCGACATCGGACTTCGCAGGCGGCGCGACTCGGGGACGCCGCTCAGGCGGCACCGGCCTCGGCTCAGGCGGCACCGGCCTCGGCTCAGGCGGCACCGGCCTCGGCTCAGGCGGCACCGGCCGGATGGTTCAGGCGGCTTCGGCCGGGCGCGACTCGGGCTTCGGCCGGGCGGCTCAGGCGGCTTCGGGCTCGCGCAGGTCGAGCCAGTCCGCCCAGCGCGGGTCGGGGGCGCGGTGCCCGAGCACCCGCCAGGCGATCCCGCGCGGCGGGGCCGGCGGGGAGTGCAGCCGCCAGCCCATCTCGGCCGGGGTCTTGTCGCCCTTGCTGTGGTTGCAGCGGGCGCACGCGGCGACCACGTTCTCCCAGGCGTGCCGACCGCCCCGGCTGCGCGGGAAGACGTGGTCGATGGTCTCGGCCGGGCCTCGGCAGTAGGCGCACCGCCAGCCGTCCCGGGCGAAGATCGCCCGCCGGGACAGGCCGACGTGGGTGCGGTACGGCACCCGGACGAACCGGGTGAGCCGGACGACGGAGGGCACCGGGAGCGCATTGCGTGCGCTGTGCAGGATGCCCTCGCCGTCGGCAACACAGACCGCCTTGGCGGAGAGCACGAGGATCGCGGCACGGCGTACCGACACGACACACAGCGGCTCGTAGGTGGCGTTGAGAACCAGCGCGCCGGAGCCCACCGTGGGTCGTATGTCAGGCATCGCGTCACCCTCCCGGTCAAGCGGCAGTCACACTCGCCACCGCCGACCGGTGTCGGACACAGCCCTACACCATGTCGACGCCGGCCGGATCACCGACGTCCGTTGCGCCAATCGTCCCTGATCGGAACCGCGAATGCACGCACTAATCCTGGGTAGCCGGGGCGGCTTTCCGACCGGCCCGGGTCCGGCGTCACCGTCCGGTGGGGCGGCGGTGTACTCGCCGGGCGGTTGCGGTACGAACACAGGGTGATTGTCAGCATCCTTCGTACCGTCGCGCCCACACCGAACCCGGCAGAGCCGGAAACGGACGAGACGCCCAGCCCCGAGTGTCTCGACGAGGTGGTCTGCAACTGGGTCTGGAAGTTCTCCGACTCGGTGTGGTTCGCCGAGGGCAGCTACTGGATCCTGATCAAGCCGCTGCGGATCATCCTGATCCTGCTGCTCGCGATGGCCGCCCGCTGGCTGGTGCACCGCACCATCCGCCGGTTGGTCCGCACCACCAGCGACGCCGGGGTGCCCACCATGCTCCGCCCGCTGCGCGAGCGCATCCCGACCGCCGCCGCCCAACCTGGCGAGTTCGTGCCAGAACGCCGCCGGCAACGCGCCGAGGCGATCGGCTCGGTGCTGCGCAGCATCAGCACGGCGTTCATCTACGGCATCGCGGTGCTGATGGTGCTCAAGGAGTTCAGCTTCGAGCTGGCACCGCTGCTGGCCAGCGCGGGCATCGCCGGCGTGGCACTCGGCTTCGGCGCGCAGAGCCTGGTGAAGGACCTGCTCGCCGGACTCTTCATGCTGCTGGAGGACCAGTACGGGGTCGGCGACAACGTCGACCTGGGTGAGGCGAGCGGTGTGGTCGAGGCGGTCGGGTTGCGCGTCACCACCGTGCGTGACGGCCGGGGTGTGCTCTGGTACATCCGCAACGGCGAGATCGTCCGGGTCGGCAACAAGAGCCAGGGCTGGGCGTTGGTGGTGGTGGACCTGCCGATCGGTTTCGCCGGCACCGAGGAGGCCATGGCGGTGCTGCGGACCGCCGCCGCCTCGGTCGCGGTCGACCCGGACCTGGCCCAGTCGATCGTGGAGCCGCCGGACGTACTCGGCGTCGAGCAGGTGACGGTGGAGGGCACGGTCATCCGCACGGTGGCCAAGACCACCGCCGAGGGGCAGTTCGCCGTCGGCCGGGAACTGCGTCGCCGGCTCGCCGAGGCGCTGGAGAACTCCGGCATCACGGCACGGATCGCGGCGGGCCGGTTCCTTCCCGGGCTACCTACTCGTTCCGATAGTGAGACCGGTCAGGGGGGTGCCACCTGAGCCGGGCGACGGGGGTCGCGGCCGAGTGGCCCCTCGGGTATCGTCCGTTCGTTCAGTCGGGGATGCGACCGTCCACCCGTTCGCCCTAGCCAGTTGTCAGACGATCGGGCAGAATCCGGTTCACGCGCTACCAAGCGCGGTCACGTCCTCGCTGATCCGACAGATCTGACGATGGTTCCGGGACAGCCATCACGAGTGGCCGGCCACCGGGACGATGGAGGCGATGGTGTCCGACGAGCGACCTTCTCCGGAAGGGCCGGCCACCTTCCGTGAAGTTTTCGCCCAGAGTGAGTACCGCGCCGTCTTCGCGGCCAACACGCTGACCTGGATCGGCGACTACGTCGCCAAGGCGGCGGTCACCCTCCTGGTCTATCGGACGACCCAGTCCGTCGCGCTCTCCGCCGCCGCCTTCGCGGTGAGCTACCTGCCGTGGCTGATCGGCGGGCCGCTGCTGGCCACCGTCGCCGAGCGACACCGGTACCGGCAGGTGATGGTCATCTGCGACGTCATCCGCATGTCGCTGATGCTGCTCATCGCCATCCCGGGCATCCCGGTGCCGGTGATCCTGGCGTTGCTGTTCGCCACCACCCTGGCCAACCCGCCGAGTCAGGCCGCCCGGTCCGCGTTGATGCCGCTGATCCTGCCCGGCGACCGGCTCGTCGTGGGGCTCTCCATCAACGCCAGCGTGGGGCAGGCCGCCCAGGTGGTCGGCTATCTGCTCGGCGCCGTCGTGGCGACGGTGAGCCCGACCGCCGCGCTGCTGATGAACGCGGTCGCCTTCGCGCTCTCCGCGCTGCTCGTCCGCTTCGGCGTCCGCGACCGGGCACCGGCGATGAGCACCGCCCACCGCAGTCACCTGTTGCGCGAGACCGCCGACGGGTTCCGGATCGTCTTCCGTACGCCGGTGTTGCGGGCGATCGCCGTCCTGGTCTTCAGCGCCATGCTCTTCTCGATCGTGCCCGAGGGGCTCGCCGCCGCCTGGGCGAACGAGAGCGCGGGCGGGATGAACACCGGCCTCGCACAGGCCGTGATCATGGCCTCGCACCCGCTCGGCTTCATCCTCGGCGGTCTGCTGATCGCGCGGCTCGTCGGGCCGGCCCGTCGGCTGGCCCTGATGCGACCGCTGGCCGTCTTCGCGCCGCTGGCCCTGGTGCCCTCGCTGCTCGACCCCTCACCGGTGATGGTGGCCCTGCTCGCCGCCGTCTCCGGATTCGCGGTCGCCGGCATGCTGCCGGTGGCCAACGGACTCTTCGTGCAGGCCCTGCCGGACGGCTTCCGGGCCCGGGCCTTCGGCGTGATGGCCACCGGCGTACAGGTGATCCAGGGCGCGGCGGTGCTGGTGACCGGGTTGCTCGCCGAGCGCTTCCCAATCCCCGTCGTGGTCGGGGTCTGGAGTATCGCGGGGGTGCTGCTGATGTCGATCGTGGCGCTCCGCTGGCCCGACCACCGGACGGTGGCCGCCTCCGTCGAGGCGGCCCGGCGCGCCGGTGCCGAATCCGCTCAGGGCGATGCCGGCGGGTCCGAGGTGCCGGGCTCCGAGCAGGTGGGTCCGGGCCGGCCACAGCACGCGGTGAGCTGAACCACCCTCGGCGGGCCGTCCCGGTCGGGCCGTCGGTCGATGGCGCCTGGCAGGATGGAACGGTGAATCCCGCAGGTGAGTCCGAGCGCAACGGCGAGACGGTCACGCTCTTCGAGGCCGTCGGCGGCGAGCCCACGTTCCGCAAACTGGTCGACGAGTTCTACGCCGGTATCGCCACAGATCCGCTGCTACGACCGATGTACCCGGAGGACCTGGGCCCGGCCTCCGACCGGATGAGGCTGTTCCTCATGCAGTACTGGGGCGGCCCGAACACCTATTCCTCGCAGCGGGGGCACCCCCGGCTGCGGATGCGGCACGCGCCGTTCCGGATCGGCGCGGCCGAGCGCGACGCCTGGTTGCGGCACATGCGCCGGGCGGTCGAGCGCCTCGACCTACCGCCGACGATCGAGACCGAGCTCTGGAACTACCTGGAGCGGGCGGCCCTCTTCATGGTCAACACGATGGAGGATCCGGCCGCCCCCGCGTGAGGCACCGCCGGACCCTCCGGGGCGCGCCCGCCACCTACGCGGCGGGCCGCACCCGTCAGGGTCAGAGCAGCGCGCCCTCGTCGTGCAGCCAGTCGACGAAGCTGGTGGCCACCGCCGCCCCGCAGTCGAGCAACTCGACCAGGAGGGCGTCGTGGGCCCCTGCGGCGAGCGGCACCTGCAACTCGGCGTAGATCGGCAACTGGCCGCGTTCGGTGGCGTCACCCACGTACGCCTTGCAGAAGCGCCGGGTGTGGTTCCACTCGTTGACCACCCGGTAGGCCCGGTCCGCCCAGTCCGGCGGCACGGTCGCGTGCGGCCTAGCCCGGAGCACGAGGATCTCGTCCTCCGGCCCTTCCAGCGTGACCAGCACCGCGTGCCGCTCCCACATGGCCAACAGGTTGCCGTCACCGTCGGCGAGATAGCGCACGTCGAGCAGATCGAGCGCGTCGCAGACCCGGCCCAGGGTGACCGGTTCGACGGTTGCCGGCATGTCGGCGATCAACGGATGCTCCCCGCCCGACCGGTCGTCCCCCGGTCGGCGGGGCGGAGGCGGCCCGACCCGGACCGTGCCTTCCACCGTGATCCTGCTTCGAGTTTCCGGGTCACCGCCACTGGCGGGACCGGGGCGCCATGACCACCACGGCATCGCTCGCGCACCTCACTCCCCAGCGGATCCAGTCGCCTACGGTGGGTTGGATCCGAGGATGGACGGTACCCGGACAGCCGGAACGAAGCACCCCCCCAACGGCAGCCCCAGCCCAGAAGGATGAACCAGGGTCATCCGTTCGCATGAGCCACGGAGGGCCGTACGACAAGATCCGTGGCCTTCTGCGACCAAACAGCTCCATACGGTCCCACCAGCCCGACCCATCGGCCAGCCGCCCGGACCTGGACCGCGCCCGATTCCGGCGAATCCCCGGCAGGACCTAGGAAACCCATCCGAACCAGACCCTGCACCAATCGCTGGGTCACCTCCACCGGACGGCCAGGCTCGTCGTCCGGCGTCACCACCACCGCCACGTGGTCCAGCAGGGCGTCGCGCAGTGCCCGCTGCCCGACCGCCCGACCGGCCACCCCGTGCGCGGCGGCCTCGCGCAGGGTGCCCGCCGCCGCCGAGGCGAGCCGGCGAAGCTCCCCGCCCGGCAGCGTCTCCACCCACCGGCTCCCGGCCGGCGGCAACGCCCAGCGCCACTGCGCGTCCTGGCGTGCGGGCAGCGCGGTCCCCCCGGCCGCCAGTTCGGCCAGCAGGCTCCCGGCAGCCACCGTGACGTCCCCGGCGCCCGGACCGGCCACCGTGCGCGCCGCCAGGACGCCCCACGGCAGCCGGGCCCAGAGCGAGGTACGGCCCGGTGCGCCGGCGTGCCGCAACCGGACCAGGGCGGCGCGCTCCAACCGCACCAGCCGGGACAGGAACGCCCCGGCGTCGGCGACGTCGGCGATCCCGTGCCCGGTGCCGCCGCCCTGTGGTCCGGTCACGGTGTCCCGCCATCGAGGGCGTACCCGAGCAGGAAGGCCCGTTCCTGCTCGGTCAGTCGGCGAGCGGCCTGCTGGGCCAGGTCGAACGGCACCAGCACCGAACGCGCCCGGCTGACCAGCAGGTCACCGTCGTACATCTCGTAGCCGATGGTGAAGGAGGCGGCCCGGATCTGCTCCACCCAGAGGTCGATCCGCACCGTGGGCGCGCCCTCGGCGGTGGCGCGGTGCAGGGCGAAGTCGACCGGGCGCAGGTAGTCGATCTCGTGCCGACGGATCACCACGCCGTTGGTGAACGAGTCGATCCCCTGGGCCTGGGCGCCGGCGAACATCAACGCCACCCGGGCCTCCTCGTAGAGCGTGAGGAAGCGGGCGTTGTTGACGTGACCGTACGCGTCCTGGTCGGACCAGCGCAGGGTGCAGTGATAGACGAACCGGTCAGCCACGACGATCCGCCCCGCTCAGTCGCGGGTCAACTTGCGGTAGGTCACCCGGTGCGGCCGGGCCGCCTCGGCGCCGAGCCGGTCGACCTTGTTCTTCTCGTACGCCTCGAAGTTGCCCTCGAACCAGAACCATTTGGCCGGGTTCTCGTCGTCGCCCTCCCAGGCCAGGATGTGCGTGGCGACCCGGTCCAGGAACATCCGGTCGTGGGAGATCACCACGGCGCAGCCGGGGAACTCCAGCAGCGCGTTCTCCAGGCTGGACAGCGTCTCCACGTCCAGGTCGTTGGTCGGCTCGTCGAGCAGGATCACGTTCCCGCCGATCTTGAGCGTGAGCGCCAGGTTGAGCCGGTTGCGCTCGCCGCCGGAGAGCACCTTGGTCGGCTTCTGCTGGTCCGGCCCCTTGAAGCCGAACGCGGCGATGTACGCCCGGGACGGCATCTCGACCTTGCCCACCATGAGGTGGTCCAGCCCGTCGGAGACGACCTCCCAGACCGACTTGTCACCGGCCAGGCCCTGCCGGTTCTGGTCGACGTACGACAGCGAGACGGTGTCGCCGACCTTGACCGAGCCGTCGGTCGGCTGCTCCAGCCCGACGATGGTCTTGAACAGCGTGGTCTTGCCGACGCCGTTCGGGCCGATGATGCCGACGATGCCGTTGCGCGGCAGCGAGAACGACAGGTTGTCGATGAGTACCCGGTCGCCGAAGCCCTTGGTCAGGTTGTGCGCCTCGATGACGGTGTTGCCCAGACGCGGACCCGGCGGAATCTGGATCTCCTCGAAGTCCAGCTTGCGGGTCTTCTCCGCCTCGGCGGCCATCTCGTCGTACCGGTCGAGCCGGGCCTTGGACTTGGTCTGCCGCGCCTTGGCGTTGGAGCGGACCCACTCCAGCTCCTCCGTGAGGCGCTTCTTCATCTTGGCGTCGCGGCGTCCCTCGACGGCGAGCCGCGCGGCCTTCTTCTCCAGGTACGTGGAGTAGTTGCCCTCGTAGCCGACGGCCCGGCCCCGGTCCAGCTCCAGGATCCAGCCGGCCACGTTGTCCAGGAAGTACCGGTCGTGGGTGATCGCCAGCACGGTGCCGGCGTACTTGGCCAGGTGCTGCTCCAGCCACTGCACGCTCTCCGCGTCCAGGTGGTTGGTGGGCTCGTCGAGCAGCAGCAGGTCGGGCGCCTCCAGC
Organism: Micromonospora sp. NPDC049903; assembly: GCF_044460945.1. Lineage (NCBI taxonomy): Bacteria > Bacillati > Actinomycetota > Actinomycetes > Micromonosporales > Micromonosporaceae > Micromonospora > Micromonospora sp. NPDC049903. The sequence continues at coordinate 6,394 of NZ_JBITKL010000043.1, read as the reverse complement.
AGCAGCTTGCAGAGCGCGACCCGGCGGCGCTCACCACCGGAGAGCTGGGTGACGTCGGCGTCCGGCGGCGGGCAGCGCAGCGCGTCCATGGCCAGTTCGAGCTTGGAGTCGATGTCCCAGGCGTCGGCGTGGTCCAGCTCCTCCTGGAGCCGGCCCATCTCCTCCATCAGCTCGTCGGAGTAGTCGGTCGCCATCTGCTCGGCGATCTTGTTGAACCGCTCCAGCTTGGCCTTGGTGTCCGCGACCGCCTCCTCGATGTTGCCGAGGACGGTCTTCGCGTCGTTGAGCGGCGGCTCCTGGGCCAGCAGCCCGACGGTGTAGCCGGGCATCAGCCGGGCCTCGCCGTTGCTCGGCCGGTCCAGCCCTGCCATGATCTTGAGGAGGCTGGACTTACCGGCGCCGTTCGGGCCGACCACACCGATCTTGGCCCCCGGCAGGAAGCTCAGCGTCACGTTGTCGAGCACGACCTTGTCGCCGTGCGCCTTGCGCGCCTTTTCCAGGACGTAGATGTACTGGGCCACGGTACGGGCTACCCTCCGTCGGTGGTGATCGCCGAATGTCGTGTGGTGCAGGTGCGGGCCGGTTGACCGCCCGCCGCCGGCCGGAAGCCGGCCGCGCGCACGCCATCGTCAATCCTGACAGGTACGCCGCCCCGCGCCCACATCGCCCCGCCCGGCGCTGCCGGGCAGGCCACCGGGCCGACGCGCAGCAGCCCAGGGTGTCGGGGCAGGCGGCGGGCCATGTCACCATGATCACGTTCACGGTTGACGGAGTCTGGGAAGGGTAGGTGACTCCGGCACGGGGGAACAGACGCCGCAGCTACGCTCAGTACGCTCATCGCGGTGGACCCGTCAGCACCCGGAGGTGGCCGATCGTGACCGTCCGTAGCTCCTTTGTCGTAGTGGCGAATCGACTGCCGGTCGACGAGGTGAGCACACCCGAGGGCCGGCAGTGGCGACGCAGCCCGGGCGGGCTGGTCACCGCCCTGCATCCCGTCCTCGCCGAGCATCAGGGCACCTGGGTCGGCTGGGCCGGCGGCACCGGCGCGGCCCCCGAACCGTTCGACCTGGAGGGCATCCGCCTGCACCCGGTGCCGTTGAGCGCCGAGGAGCTGGAGCGCTACTACGAGGGCCAGTCCAACGCCACCATCTGGCCGCTCTATCACGACGCCGTCGAGACGCCCGCCTACAAGCGACGCTGGCGCGAGGCGTACCGGCTGGTCAACGCCCGCTTCGCGGAGGCCGCGGCAGAGGTCGCGGCCGAGGGTGCGACGGTGTGGGTGCAGGACTACCAACTCCAGTTGGTGCCGGCCATGCTCCGGGAGCTTCGCCCCGACCTGCGGATCGGGTTCTTCCTGCACATCCCGTTCCCGCCGATCGAGCTGTTCATGCAGATGCCGTTCCGCACCGAGATCCTGCGCGGACTGCTCGGCGCCGACCTGGTCGGGTTCCAGCAGCGGCTGGCCGCGCAGAACTTCGTCCGGCTGGCCCGCCACCTGCTCGGCCTGCGCTACGAGGGCCAGATGATCCAGGTGGACGGTCGGCAGGTCAAGGCCGGCGCTTTCCCCATCTCCATCGACACCAAGGAGATGGAGCGGTTGGCCGCCGACCCGGCGATCCAGGCCCGGGCCAAGGAGATCCGCGAGGAGCTGGGCAATCCCAAGACGATCATCCTCGGCGTGGACCGGCTCGACTACACCAAGGGCATCGAACTACGCCTCAAGGCCTTCCGCGAGCTACTCGCTGACGGAAAGTTGACAGTCCCGGACGCCGTTATGGTGCAGGTCGCTACGCCGAGCCGCGAACGGGTCGAGCACTACCAGGCACTTCGCGTCAAGGTCGAGCGCGAGGTTGGTCGGATTAATGGCGAATTTGGGCGGGTCGGTGTGCCGGCGGTGCATTATCTGCATCAGTCGTACAGTCGGACCGAACTGGCTGCGATGTACGCCGCCGCTGACGTGATGATGGTGACTCCACTGCGAGACGGTATGAACCTCGTGGCCAAGGAGTATGTCGCGTCGAGGGCGGACCACGGGGGCGCGCTCGTACTCAGTGAGTTCGCCGGCGCAGCCACCGAGCTGCGTCAGGCGTTCCTGTGCAACCCGCACGACCCCGACGCAGTCAAGGACGCTCTGCTACGGGCCGTGCATGTGGAGAAGCCGGAGGCTCGTCGCCGTATGCGGACTATGCAACGCCATCTGCGCACCCACGACGTGGGGCACTGGGCAAAGTCCTTCCTCACCGAACTAGGTGTGCCTGACATGGAGGCGGCGTGAACGCCGGCTCAAACGAGATCATCACCCCGGCGGCGGGCACCATGGACCCGGAGCTCCGGTCCGCCATCGGCCGGATCGCCCGGGTCCCCCAGCTCCTGGTCGCCTGCGACTACGACGGCACCCTCGCCCCCATCGTGGAGGACCCGAGCAAGGCCGTACCCCTGCCGGAGTCGGTGGCGGCGGTGCGTGCCCTGGCCGCGTTGCCGCAGACCACCGTGGCCGTCGTCTCCGGGCGCGCGCTGCGCGACCTGGCCGCGCTCTCCCGGCTGCCCAGCGAGGTCCACCTGGTCGGCAGCCACGGCTCCGAGTTCGACATCGGGTTCGTCGAGCGGCTCTCCCCCGAGCTGATCGCGGTCCGCACCCGGCTGCGGGACGCGCTGCGCGAGATCGCCGCGGACCATCCGGGCGTACGCCTGGAACGCAAACCCGCGAGCGTCGCGGTGCACACCCGTGGGGTGGCCCCCGAGATCGCCGGCGCGGCCATCGAGGCGGTCCGCAACGGCCCCGCCACCTGGCCGGACGTGACGGTCACGCAGGGCAAGGAGGTGATCGAGCTGTCCGTGGTGGCCACCCACAAGGGCACCGCGGTCGACCAGCTCCGCACCCAGCTCTCCGCCAGCGCGGTGCTCTTCATCGGCGACGACATCACCGACGAGAACGCCTTCGGCAACCTGCACGGCCCCGACGTCGGCATCAAGATCGGGCCCGGCGAGACCAAGGCCGGCTACCGGGTGGACGAGCCGATCGAGGCCGCCCGCGCGCTCGGACTGCTCCTGGAGACCCGACGACACTGGCTGTTCGGCGAGCGGGCGGTGCCGATCGAGCGGCACTCGATGCTGGCCAACGGCCGTACGGTCGCTCTGCTCACGCCGGACGCCAAGGTCTCCTGGCTGTGCAACCCCAAGCCCGACTCGGCGGCGATCTTCGCCGACCTGGTCGGCGGCAGCCCGGCCGGTCACTTCAGCGTCGCCCCCGAACGCGGCGGCATCCCGCTGGGCCAGCGCTACCGGTCCGGCACCATGACCGTGGAGACCCGCTGGTCCGGGCTGACCGTCACCGACTGGCTCGACAGGCCCGACCCCAAGGCCACGCCGGACGGTCCCGCGATCATCTCCGGTGACTCGACCCTGATCCGGGTGCTGGCCGGCACCGGCCGGGTCCGTGTGGAGTTCGCCCCCCGGCCCGAGTTCGCGCAGGTCGCCGTCCAGCTCCAGCCGGTCGGCGACGGCCTGCTGGTGCTCGGTTCCAACGAACCCATCGCGCTCTACTCCCCCGGCGTGCAGTGGGAGGTCGGCAACGACGGCGGGTACGAGACCGCCAAGGCGGTGGTCGACCTCTCGGCGCTCGGCGGTCAGGTCGTGCTGGAGCTGCGGTTCGGTACGCACAGCCTGGAACACCACCGGCTGCCGATCCACGAACGGCAGGCCGCCGCGGAACGCCCCTGGAAGGACTGGGTCGCCTCGCTGCGGTTGCCGACCACCGCACGGGACCTGGTCGCCCGTAGCGCGCTCACGCTACGCGGGCTCTGCCACGAGGCGACCGGCTCGATCCTCGCCGCCGCGACCACCTCGCTCCCCGAGGAGCTGGGCGGCGTCCGCAACTGGGACTACCGCTACTGCTGGCTGCGCGACGCCGCGATGACCGCCCGCGCACTGGTCGACCTCGGCTCGATCACCGAGGCCGAGGCGTTCCTGCGCTGGGTGGACGGTTGCGTCGAGCGCACCGGCGGACACCCCGAGCGGCTGCACCCGCTCTACACCGTCGACGGGTACGAACTGGGCGCGGAAGCCGTCATCGACACGCTGCCCGGCTACGCCGGCTCCCGGCCGGTACGCGTCGGCAACCTCGCCAACCACCAGCTCCAGCTCGACGTGTTCGGCCCGATCGCCGACCTGATCGCCGCCACCGCCGACGCCCGAGGGTCGGTCCGCCCCGAGGAGTGGCGGGTACTGGAGAACATGGTCGAGGCGGTCCGTCGCCGCTGGCACGAGCCGGACCACGGCATCTGGGAGGCGCGTCTGCCTCCCCGGCACCACATCTTCTCGAAGGTGATGTGCTGGATGACCGTCGACCGGGCGCTGCACGTCACCCGTCAGCACGGCGGAGAGGACCGCGCCGAGTGGGTGGAGCTGCGCGACCGGATCGGCGCCAACGTCCTCGAACACGGCTGGCACGAGCACGCCGAGGCGTACAGCGTCGCGTACGGCGACGAGGACATGGACGCCTCCTCGCTGTGGATCGGGCTGTCCGGGCTGCTGCCCGGCGACGACCCCCGCTTCCTCTCCACCGTGCTCAAGATCGAGGCGGACCTCCGTAGCGGCCCGGTCGTCTACCGCTACCACTGGGACGACGGCCTGCCGGGGCGGGAGGGCGGCTTCCACATCTGCACGTCCTGGCTGATCGAGGCGTACCTGCGCACCGGTCGGCGTACCGACGCCGAGGAACTCTTCCTCCAGATGATCGACACCGCGGGCCCGACCGGACTGCTCCCCGAGCAGTACGACCCGCTCGCCGAACGCGGCCTGGGCAACCACCCCCAGGCGTACAGCCACCTCGGCGTGATCCGCTGCGCACTGCTGCTGGACAACATGCTCAAGCAGTAGCCCCTCGTACACCCGGAGCGGCCGGAGACCCCCAGGTCCCCGGCCGCTCCGCCGTCTCTCTTCCCCCAGGCTCCCGCCCTCCCCGCCTGCTCCCCGCCCTCCCCTTCCCTCTCCTCTCCTTCCCTTCCCGACAATCCTCCACATATCGCCCACCAGGCCCTCCCGGGGATATCGTTGATCAAGAAGTTTTGGTCCGGATCCGCCGCCCATCCGGACCAAAACTCCTTGATCAACGGGGCGATCTTGGGAGCGACGGACCTTGGGGGCGCCGTCACGTGGTGGCCGGGGCAGCCTCGCGTGCGGCCTTTCGGGCGCGTGGTCGGTGTTCGGCAAGAGAACTTGCGAGCTGCGAGACACCTGGGCGGTCGGACAGGACAGGCATCGACCGCTTGGCGATGTGACGGCCAGCAGGAGATGGGGTTTTGGGTGACCGTGAGTCGAATGTTCGGTTTTGGGCGTATGTGAGTCGGCGCTGGGCGGAATCGGGGTCGGGTCGGTGGCGTTGTAATCGGGTGGCTGACCGAGGAGTACCCCGCGCCCTGGCAGGTGGCCGGCTGATGTCGGAATGACCTGGGCCGGTCAGTCGTTATACCTGGTCCCGGCGCCGCGAGGGCTCGCGGATATCCCCGGGAATGATGCGGCCGGGTCGGTGGTTGTGATCCCGACGCCGCAAGGACCGGGCCCGTTGACCCCCTGCGGGCCTCGGCGTTTCTTCTCTTGTCTTCTTGGCGCCTGACGGCGTTCGCGTCGCCTGTCCGTCCCCCTTGGACTGGTGGCGTCTACCCCCGAATGGAGCTGTCTCATGAACTCGAAGCTGCTGCGTAAGAGTGTTCTCGGTGTTGCTGGTCTGGCCTTCGCTGGTGGTGTGTTCGCCGGCCCGATCGCGCAGGCTGACGCCACCCCCGTCACCACCTCGCCCGTTGCGGTGCAGGCGGACAAGCCCGACACGGGCACGTTGATTCCGCATGGTGTGCAGGGTGCCCAGTCGCGCATCGATCTGGACGACGAGCAGGTCGCCAACGCCAAGGCGATCATCGCCGCGACGAAGAAGGCCGGCATGGACGAGCGTGCCGCGGTCATCGCGATCGGTACGGCGTTTCAGGAGTCGAAGCTGGAGAACCTGGGTCACTTGGGTGACCGTAACGATCACGACTCGCAGGGTCTGTTCCAGCAGCGCCCGTCGTCGGGTTGGGGCACGGTCGAGCAGATCACCGACCCCGAGTACTCCACCCTCGCGTTCCTCAAGGGCCTCAAGCAGGTCGACGGGTGGCAGGACATGCCCCTGACCGTGGCCGCGCAGACGGTGCAGGTGTCGGCGTTCCCCGACCACTACGCCCAGTGGGAGCAGCAGGCCGCTGACCTGGTCGCCGCACACTGGAACAGCTGACCCGCAACGAACGATCGGACTTTCCTCGAATGAGGGGGAGCAAGAACGCCGCCGGCCGGCACCCCGCAACCTTGGGGTGCCGGCCGGCGGCGTCTGCGTCTGCGATGGGGGGAGATGTTAGGAGGGGTC
>NZ_JBITKL010000042.1:0-31418 GCF_044460945.1 Micromonospora sp. NPDC049903 | reverse complement strand
GGGGGCGGGGGGTGGGGGGGGGGGGGGGGGGGGGGGGGCGGGGGGGGGGGTGGGGGTGGGGGGGTGTGGGGGGGGGGGGGGGGGGGCGGGGGGGGGGGCGCGGGGGGGGGGGGGCCCCCCCCCCCCCCCCCACGTCGGTAGGATTGTCGAGATTCGGCAGGGCCTTCTGGCCGCCACGGCTTCCACCAGAGCTGACCGGCACCACCGCGTGCGCGGGTGCGGAGCGGGGCGTGCGCGGTGCGGTCGATGCAGACGGCGGGTAGCAACGGAGGTAACAGATGTCCGGCCACTCAAAGTGGGCGACGACCAAGCACAAGAAGGCGGTCATCGACGCCAAGCGCGGCAAGATGTTCGCCAAGCTGATCAAGAACGTCGAGGTCGCGGCGCGGACCGGTGGCGGTGACCCGGCCGGCAACCCGACCCTCTTCGACGCGATCCAGAAGGCCAAGAAGAGCTCGGTCCCGAACGACAACATCGACCGGGCGGTCAAGCGCGGCTCCGGCCTGGAGGCCGGCGGCGCCGACTACCAGACGATCATGTATGAGGGGTACGGCCCGAACGGCGTCGCGCTGCTCATCGAGTGCCTGACCGACAACCGCAACCGCGCCGCCACCGAGGTCCGCACCGCGCTGACCCGCAACGGCGGCTCGTTCGCCGACGCCGGTTCGGTGTCGTACATGTTCTCCCGCAAGGGCGTGGTGATCGTGCCGAAGGCGGGCACCACCGAGGACGACGTGATGCTGGCGGTCCTCGACGCGGGCGCCGAGGAGGTCAACGACCTGGGTGAGGCGTTCGAGGTGGTCTCCGAGCCGGGTGACCTGATCGCCGTGCGGACCGCGCTCCAGGACGCCGGCATCGAGTACGAGTCGGCCGAGTCCTCGCTCGTCCCCAGCGTCACCGTGCCGCTGGACGAGGAGGGCGCGCGCAAGATCTTCAAGCTGATCGACGTGCTGGAGGACAGCGACGACGTGCAGAACGTCTTCGCCAACTTCGACGTCAGCGACGAGGTGATGGAGGCGGTCGGCTGACCTGCCGCCCGACCGGCGCACACCGGAACGGCCCGTCCCCGACCAACGGGGACGGGCCGTCCGGCGTTCAGGCCACCGGCCGCAGCGGGATCAGGGTCGGCAGCGACTCCTGGGCGATCCAGCGGCTCGTGTTCCGGGTGGCGTTCTTGTTGATCAGGGCTCGGTCGATGGTCCTCACCGGTCGGCCCAGGTAATAGATCTCCGTGCCGCTGGCGGAGTCGCCGTTGTACGCCACGCAGGTGTGCGTGATCTCGACGGTCACCAGCCGGCCGAGTGAGTCGTACTCCCGGATGGTGTCGTCCCGGCAGGTCGGGGCGAGCTTGACGACGAGGTTCTCGTAGCCCCGGATGAGGCTGTTGAGCAGGTCGTTGACGGGAAGGTTGTACTTGGCGAAGGCGACCATGGCGATCGAGTAGATGACCCCCATCAGCTTGCCGATGTTGTCGGCGGCGCGCGGGTCCTGCACGGCGTTCAGATAGGCGTTGGAGAGCGCGGCGCAGTCCACCGCGCCGTTGACGAACGGGCCGAGCAGGCTTCCCGGCATGCTGTCGATCTGCGCGATCTTGGTGACGGCGGCTTCGGTGCACGCCTCCACGTCGGCGGCGGCGATCGCGTCGATGTGGTTGAGGATCTCCTGCTTGGAGTTCTCGACGGCAGCGATGATCTCTCGCTTGGCCTGTTCGAGGCCCCCGCCGCCGCTGCTGCTCAGCAGGTGCGTGGCCACCGCGGTGATGATCTGGGGCCACGGGATCGCCGCGCGGGCGGGCTGGGCGGTGCCGGACACGGTGAGCACCATCGCGGTGGTCGCGGCGACGATTCCGGTGACGATTCGGTGTTTCATGGACGCACCTTCGTTCCTGGGAGAGGCGGGGGTCTTCACGGCAGGGGAACGCCGCGGCTGATCAACAGGTCCAGGGTCCGCTGGGCGAGCGGCAGCGCGGTGTCGCGCATCAACATCTCCGCTACGGCCTCTTTGGTGATCGGCCCGGGGATCATCGGGCCGCCGTTGATGCGATGCGTGTTGGTGAGCGGGTAGTAGTCGACGTAGATCGACCGGCCGCCGAACGAGCAGGAGTACGTGCTGACACCGGCGTTGGGGTTGCCCTGTGGTGGGCACTCCCGGCGCATCTCCTGGATGAGGTACTCCAGGCCCTGACGGAAGTAGGGGCGCTGGGCCGCCGCGAGGTTCGTGCCGTCCTCGGCGTCGACCATGAGGTAGGCGGCTTCCAACTGCGTGAACAGGACGATCATCGCCCGGCCCACGGCATCGAGGGCGTTGTCGTCCTCGTGGACCGTCCGCAGGTGGTTCTTGGCCACGTACGCGGCGTCGTGGGTGCTGTTGATCGCGGGCCCGGCGGCCCACGGGACCCGCAGCAGTTCGACCTTGGTCACGGCGGCTTCGGTCCTGGCCCGGATGTCGTTGGTGACCTCACTGTTGAGGCGCGTGAGCAGGTCGACCTTCGCGCCGTTGACCGCCCCGATCAGCTGTTGAATGAGGCGGCTGATCTCCAGCGGGGTGTAGACACCGTCCTGCCCCATCTCGGCGGCGGCGAGGAGGATGTCGATGATTGCCCCGTAGTCGGTGTTGTCGGCGACCTGCGCCCTGGTCGGCGGCGGCCCCGCCGCCGCCGGGGCTGCCGGTATGGCCGTGCCCAGGCCCAGTGATACGGCGACGACCCCGTGGAGAAGAGCTCTCGTTCTCCGCACTCCGTTCCTCCTCGCTCCTGATCGATCGATGACGATCAGCCTCCGCCTCGGGAAAGGCGCGCGGTATCCGTGGAATTACGCAAACTCCGGATTCGGTGAGGTGGTGCCGGACGACTGTGGTCGGACTCGTCGTGGTGGTGTCCGAGGACATGGACCGGCGTCTAAACTCTGCGCGAGGCACGAGTCTGGGGAGGCGCCGTGGCCGTACGTCCGTCGGGCGACGGTACGGCGGCGCACCTGGTCGGGCGTACCGGTCAGTTGGTGGCACTCGACGCGGCCGTCTCGGCCGTGACCGGCGGGAAGTTCGCGGCGGTCAACCTCTGCGGCGAGGCGGGCATCGGCAAGACCAGCATGCTGCGGGTGCTGGCGGAGCGGGCGAGCGCTGCCGGGCTGCTGGTCTGTGACGGCCGGGCCGCCGAATTCGAGCGCGACGTGCCCTTCGCGATGTACGCCGACGTGCTGGAGCCGCTCGTCACGGCCGGCGGTGCGGCGGAGGACGGCGAGGTGGTGTCGCGGGCGCTCACCGGGCGGCCGGTCCGCGACGGCGCGACCTCGTCGGTGGGCCGGGCCCGGATCTACGCGGCGGTCCGGCGACTCATCGACGGTGTCCGGGCGCCCGGTGTCGCGCTGCTCCTCGACGACCTGCACTGGGCGGACGAGCCGTCGCTGGAGCTGACCGAGTACCTGATCCGGAAACCACCCCGCCGTCCGGCGCTGGTCGCGGTCGCCTTCCGCTGCGAGCAGCCCCCGTCCGGGGTCGCCGACGCGATCGTGCACCTCGGCCCGGCCGCCACCCGGATCAACCTGCCCCGCCTCGGCCCCGCCGACATCGACGCGCTGCTGCCGGGGGTGCCGCGCCGCCGCCGGACGCTCATCTCCCGCGCCAGCGGCGGGAACCCGCTCTATGTCCAGGAGCTGTCCCGGTGCCGCGACGACACGCTCGCCGCGCTGGTGGACAACGACGACCTGGACGTCTCGGAGCGGCACGTCCTCACCGGACTGGCCCGCGAGATCACCGACCTGGACGAGCCGGTCCGCCGGGTCGCCTACGCGGCGGCGGTGGCCGGTGACCACGCCTCCATCGGGCTGGTGGCGCAGGTGGCCCAGGTGCCGACCGACACCGTCGTGACCGCCGCCGACGAGCTGCACCGGCGCGGACTGATGGACGTCGACGCGGCCCGGCTGCGGTTCCGGCACCCGCTGGTACGTGCCGCCGCGCACGAGTCGGCCGGGCCGGCGTGGCGGGTCACCGCGCACGCCCGCGCCGCGGCCCACCTGCGTGCCCACCACGGGCCGCCGCAGGTGCTGGCGCACCACACCGAACGCTCGGCCCAACCCGGCGACGAGGCGGCGGCCGAGACCCTCATCGACGCCGGGCTGGCCTTCACCTATCCCGCACCGGCCCAGGCGGCCCGCTGGCTCGGCTCGGCGCTGCGCCTGCTGCCGGAGGGGCATCCGCTCGGCGGTCGTCGTCCGACCGTGCTGCTCCAGTACGCGCGGGCGCTGGGCCTCAGCGGCGAGTTGGAACGCAGCCGGGACGTCCTGCGTGAACTGGCGCACGGCGACGATCGCGTACGCGCCGAGGCGGCGGCGTTCCGCGCGGTCGTGGCCCGCCTGCGCGGCGACATCGACGAGGCGGCGAACCTGGTCACGGCCCAACTCGCCGCCGCGCGGCTGCCCCGCACCTCGGCCGGGAAGCTGCACGTGGAACTCGCCGCGATCGCCGCCCTCGGCGAGGACGACGACACCACCGTGGGCCACGCCGACCGTGCGATCACCCTCCTGGCCGGGGACCGCCCGCCGCTGTCCGCCGCCGCGTACGCGTTGCGGGCCTTCGGTCGCCTCTATGCCGGAGACCTGGACGCGGCCCGGCGGGACGCGGCACACGCCGCCGAGCTGGTCGACAGCGAGACGAACGCGGCGCTGCGCCCGCACGTGGAGCTGTTCGGCCCGTTGGCCTGGGTGCGGTTGCACCTGGGCGAGGTGACCGCCGCCGCCCATCACCTGGACCGCGCCGCCGACGTCGTGGAGCGCGTCCGGGACAGCAGCGCGGTGCCGTACCTGCTGGTCGTGCGCGTCGCGTTGCTGACGCGACTCGGTCACCTGGAGACGGCCGTGCACCTCGCCGAGGAGGCGGTGACGCTCGCCCGCCGCGTCGGCAGCGTCGAGATGCGGGCCATGGCGGAGGCGGTCGCGCTGCGCCCGCTGCTGCTGACCGCCGGCCCGTCCGTCGTCGACCGGCTGACCGCCGGCGACTGGCCGCGCTCGCGGATGTGGCGGCGGGTCGGCCGGCTGAACCTGGCCGTCGCCCACCTGGCCGCCGGGCGGCCGGAGTCGTGCCTGGAGATCGTCGCCGACCCGGCACCGTGGCAACCGGGGCCGCCGATCGCGGTACCCCGGGACGTGGTGCACGCGATCGCCCTGGCCCGCTCCGGCGACACCACCGGCGCCCACCGGTACGCCGCCCGCGCCGTCGCGCTGGCCGCTGCCGCCGGGCTCGCCTACGAACAGGGCTGGGCCGGCTACGCGCAGGCGTACGTGGCCACCGCCGCCCACCGGCACGACGAGGCCGCCGCCCTGGCCGACGCCGCCGCCACGCGACTGGCCGCCGCCCGGGCACCGGTCGAGGAGGCGCTGGCCCGGCACCTGACCGGCATCGCGTCCGCCCGCGACGGTCGTTCGGCCGCCGCCCGGGACGCCTTCCGGCAGGCCCAGGAGGGGTACGAGAGCTGTGGCGCGCGCTGGCTGTCGTCGGTGCTGGCCCGGCACGCGGCCGCGATCGGGTCCCGCCCGAAGCGGGATCCCCGCCCGGCGACGACCGGCAGCGCCACCACGCTGTCCGCGCGGGAACGGGAGATCGCCGAGCTGGTCCGCGCCGGCCTGACCAACCAGGAGATCGCCTCGCGCCTCTTCCTCAGCCGCCGCACCGTCGAGTCACACCTGGCCCGCATCTTCGGCAAGCTGGGCGTACGCTCGCGCACCGAGCTGGCCGCCCGCCTCACCGGCGACACCCCGACCCTCTAGGACGCACCGAGCGCGGTTCGAGCCGTGGATTCACCCATCGGGGTCGGGTGGGCACTTGCTAGAGACATCTTTCTAAAGCATTCTCTAGTAATGACCGACGAGGTGCCCCGACGATCGCTCAAAGTCACCGACCCCCGCGCTCTGCGGGCGTACGCGCACCCGTTGCGGATGCGCCTGATCGGCCTGCTGCGCGGCGAAGGACCGATGACCGCGACGCAGGCGGCGGCCCGGCTGGACGACAACGTACCGAACTGCTCGTTCCACCTGCGGCAGCTCGCCAAGTACGGGTTCGCCGAACGGGTTCCCGGGGCGGACGGCCGGGAACGGCCCTGGCGGGCCACCACGCAGTACACGTCGTGGGACGACGACTCCGACGACCCGGCGATGCGGGCCGCCACGGACGAGATCAACAGTGCGATGGTCGACATCTATCTGCAACGTGCCCGGGACTACCTCGCGATCCGTGCCGACGAGCCCACGCAGTGGCGGGCCGCCGCCGGCTTCGGCGACGCGTTGCTGCACGTCACCGCCGCCGAGCTGCGCGAGATCACGGAGACGGTCGACGCGCTGCTGGCCCGGTACGACGACCGGATCGCCGACCCGGCGAAACGTCCGCCCGGGTCCCGCCCGGTGACGTTCGTCCAGATGGCGCTGCCGCGTGGGACCGCCCCGGCGCAGGAACCGGCGGCCGGAGACGGGCCGTGACGGAACCTCTCGTCCTGGCCGAGGCCGCACCGCCGCCTCGGCCGCGTCGGCCACGCATCCCACGGCTGCTCCGGGAGACGGCGTTTCGCCGCTACTGGTCCGCGCAGACCGTCTCGCTCTTCGGCGACCAGATCACCATGCTCGCCGTACCGCTGCTGGCCCTGCTCGCGGTCGGTGCCGGACCCGCCGAGATGGGCTACCTGACCGCCGCCTCGCTGCTGCCGAACCTGTTCTTCTCCCTGCCGGCCGGCGCCTGGGTGGACCGCTACCCGCACCGGCGTCGGGTCATGATCGTCACCGACCTCGGCCGGGCGGGCCTGCTGCTGGCCGTGCCGGTGCTGTGGTGGGCCGACATGCTGGGCCTGCTGCTGCTCTGCGCGGTGGCCTTCCTGGTCGGGACGCTCTCGGTCTTCTTCGAGGTGGCGCACCAGAGCCTGTTCGCCGCACTGGTCCGGCGGGCGGACTACGTGGACGCCAACAGTCTGGTCAACGGCAGCCGAGCCATGACGCACGTGGCCGGTCCGAGCATCGGTGGGGTGCTGGTGCAGGTGCTCACCGCTCCGTTCGCGCTCCTCTCCGGCGTCGTCACGTACCTGGTGTCGGCGGCCTTCCTGAGCCGGACCAGAGTCACCGAGCACTCCGTCCGCAGCGACTCCGCCCGTGGCATGGCCGCCGGTGTCCGGTACGTGGCGCGCTCGGCGGTGCTCCGGGCGACTCTGCTCGGCACCACCACGCTCAACCTGTTCAACTTCATGTTCGCCGCGCTGTTCGTGCTGTACGTGACCACCGAGCTGGGTGTCTCTCCCGGCATGCTGGGCCTGGTCATCGGGGCCGGCGCGGTCGGCGGGCTGCTCGGCGCGGCGGTCACCGGACCGGTCAGCCGCCGGATCGGCATCGGCCCCGCAGTGCTCCTCGGTTTCGTGGTCTTTCCGGCCCCGCTGCTGCTCGTGCCGTTGGCCGCAGGCCCGCAGCCGGTGGTGCTCGCGATGCTGTTCGCCGCCGAGTTCGTCTCCGCGCTGGGCGTCATGATCCTCGACATCGCGGTCGGCTCGGTGCAGATCGCCGCCACTCCGGTGGCGATGCTCGCCGTGGTCTCCGGCTTCCGGCGCACCGTCAACCACGGCATCCGGCCGATCGGTGCCCTGGTCGGCGGGGCACTCGGCGCGACGCTGGGGGTACGTCCCGCCCTCTGGATCGCCGCCCTCGGCGCCCTGCTCGGGGTGCTCTGGGTCGTCTTCTCCCCGCTGCGCACCATGCGCGCCCTCCCCGAGGGCTGAGCCTCCGCCGCCCTTACCCGAGGATTGAACCTCCGTCGTGTCCCCCGACCGGGCCGATCCGCGCGTCCGGCGTCGCCATCTCAGAGATCTTGGACAGTTGCCGTCTCACGAGGACGGTAACTGTCCAAGATCTATGGTTGGCGGTCCGCGAACAGCTCGGTGGGTGGGGGGATGCGGCCCTCCTTGGCGTGCGAGTAGTCGCGGGACTCGGTGACCAGGCCGTCGGCGTCGAAACGGACCACCGAGCAGCCGGAGAGGGTGACCGGCTGGTCGTACGGGTAGGTGATCGCCCAGTACTCGACGGTCGCGGTGTCGCCGTCGACCCGTGGCGCGCCGAACCAGACCTCGGCCGGTCGGGTCTCCTCGCCGAAGCACTCCTCGACGTAGGCGCGCAGCCCGGCGCGGCCCCGGCACGGGCGGAACATCGACGCCCAGTGGTCGCCCTGCTCGGCCTGCAACGCGACGATGCGTTCCCCGTCCTGGGCGGGCCAGCCCGTGGCCCAGGCGTCGGCCCACCGTTGGGCCGCGTCGCGTACGTCCATGATTCTGCTCCTCGGGTCGCTGGGTGCTGGACTTGTACCAGCCACGGGTGACATTCCGGCTGGTGGAGAGGGCTGCCGCAGCCCGGACGGTCGCCCGGCCTGCGGCAATCGCCTGGCCTGCGTCGGTCGCCCGGCCTGCGGTTGCTGCCCGGCCTGCGGCTGTCGCCGGGGTGGTGGCTGCCGCCAGGACTGCGGGGTCGCCCAGGCCAGGAAGCGGTCGAACAGCTCGCCGGGTGACGGTGGTGCGCCCTCGGTCAGCCGCAACAGGTCGCCGGTGGCGTCGAACAACTGGCCGGCGAGATAGACGGAGAGACCTACCCGGTCCAGGTCGTACTCGACCCGCAGCAACATCCGGGCGGCCGGACAGGGCCAGTCCCGCGCGCACGCCCGACACGTCCAGCCGGGCCGCTCGGGCAGGTGCCGGTACACCGGGTGCAGCCGACCCAGCGGCTCACGATCGGGCGAAGTGCTCGGCGTGGTCACCCACTCATCGTGCACCTGGCGGCTACGATCGTCAACAACGATCAGTGTTAACGATCGAGAGTTGATCGGGGATGCCTACCGTCAACATGTGGGCGAGTTCGTGGGTATCGCGGAGATCCGAGGGATGCTCGGCGGCGTCAGTCGCGCCCGCGCGTCGGTGATCGCGTCCCGACGCGACTTCCCGGCGCCCTACCAGGTGCTGATCATGGGCCAGATCTGGCGGAAGTCGGATGTGGAGGCGTGGATCAGGGAGCATCGGCCGGAGCTGGCGGGGGACTGACGGGCGCGCTGGGGGAGCGGTGACGGAGACGGGACACTTCAGCCCCGGAGACGTGGTCGTCCGCCGGGAGATCATGCTCGGCGAAGTGCCGCGAACGGCGTCCCGACCCGCTCGATCCAGGATCGAGTGGTCTCGGCGGGCGGGGGAAGCCACTCGATCCTGGATCGAGCGTGATCAAGAGCGTGGTCAAGGGCCGATCCGCGAGGTCTGGTTCGCCGTGCCGACGATCTGCGTCGAGGACTCCGCCGACCTGCTGGCGCTCTACCTGCCGACGGGAGCCGAGTTCGGGTTCCCCGACGACGGCGTCTTCCCGTGCGGGCGGCACCCGTGGCAGACGGCCGGGCACACCGCCTGGACCGGGCACGGCAAGCTGATGCTCCAGCGCCCCGGTGAGGCCCACTCGGTCGACGTGTTCTGGGCCGGTCCGCAGCGCGTCTTCGCCGGGTGGTACTTCAACCTCCAGGACCCGTTCCGGCGTACCCCCATCGGGGTCGACACCCTCGACCACGAGCTGGACCTGTGGTGGGCGGCAGACACCGACCGGTACGTCTTCAAGGATGTGGAGATCTTCGCCCAGCGGCTGGTGGAGGGGCGCTACCCGGGGATGGGGGAGGCGATCCGCGCCGAAGGCGACCGGATCGCGGCCCTTCTCGACGCCGGTGAGCGCTGGTGGGACGAGTCCTGGGCGACCTGGCGGCCCGACCCGGCCTGGTCGACGCCGCGCCTGCCCACCGGCTGGGCCGCCGTCCCCTGCTGACTGCGGCGGCGAGCGGTCCCGGCGGCACCGAAATGCCTCGACAGCCCGGCCGTGGCCCTGCGAGGGTGCCCGGATGACAGATCTCGGCCCGCGCGAGCTGCGGTTGATGCAGGGGCTGGCCCAGCAGGTGATGGCCCTGCGGCCGGAGCTGGTCAACGGCGAGGCGACCGTCGGTGAGCTGGCCTGGGGGTGGGCCAAGGACCACGACGCCCTGCACCGACACTGGCGGCACCGGCTGTGGTTCGTCGACGACCGGCTGGCCGCGTGGGGGTGGGCGTACCTGCCGCACCGGATCGCGCGCAGCGACGGGACGTTCCGCGAGGTCACCAGGGCCAACCTGATCTGGCAGGCGCATCCGGACCGGCCCGAGCTGCTGCCCGAGGTCCTCGGCTGGTACGACGAGGTGGCAGGCGACGTCGACCGCGCGCTGACCGTGCAGGTGGGGGACGCGGCGTCGCGTGCCGCGGTGGCCGCCCACGGGTACGCGTTCGACGCCGAGACCGGCTCGGACACCGGGTCCTGGGTGCAGTTCAACGTGCGGGAGTTGGTCGACGTGCCGGAGCCGGTGTTGCCCGAGGGCTTCCGGCTGCGTACCGCCGAGCACCTGTCGGTGGCGGCCCTGACCCAGGCGCACCGGGACGCCTGGCACCGGTCCAGCTTCACCGAGACCGCGTGCGCGCGGGTGCAGCGGACCTGGCCCTACCGCGCGGACCTGCACGTGCTGGTCGAGGCGTCGGACGGCACGCTCGCCGCGACCGCGATCGTCTGGCTGGACGCGGCGACGCGGACCGCCGAGTTCGAGCCGGTCGGCACCCACCGGGACTTCCGGCGGCGGGGGCTGGGCACCGCGTTGCAGCTCTACGGGATGCGGCGCGCCCGCGCGGCCGGGGCACGCCGCATGCTGGTCGCCTGCCTCGGCGCTCCGGGCCATCCGGCCGCCCGGAGCATGTACCTCGGCGTCGGTTTCCGGGAGTTCACCCGCGACCTGCCGCAACTCAAGGTCGCGCGCGGGCGCTGACGGCACGTCCTGCCGCAATGCAAGGTCGCGCGCGGGTGCTGACGGCGACGCGCCGACGTCCCCGCAGGGGGACGCCGGCGCGTGGGCGCGGGTCGGCCGGTCAGCCGATCGTCTCGCGCTCCCGCCAGGCGGTCCGCAGCGAGGTGCGGCCGTTGGTGCGCAGCAGCGACCCCTCGTAGACGCGGGCCCCGGCCAGCAGGAACCCGGCCGCCGCCACCAGCAGCAGCGCCAGCGAGGCGAACAGCTCCCAGATCGCCGCGTCTCCGGCGAACAACCGCAGCGGCATCGCCGTCGGCGACGAGAACGGCAGGTAGGAGAGCACCGTCATGGCGGTGGGGTTGTCGTTGAGGAAGACCACCCCGAAGAACGGCAGCATCACCGCGAGTTGCACCGGCGTCGACACCCCGCCGATGTCCTCCAGCCGGTTGACCAGCGCGCCGGCCGCCGCCCACATGGCCGCGATCAGCACGAAGCCGAGCAGGAAGAACGGGATGAACCAGCCGATGGCCGGGCCGAGCAGGGAGAGCATGTCGGTGCTGCCACTGATCGCCATGCCGGCCACCGCGACCAGGGCCACCAGGGCTATCTGGCCGAGCGCGAGGATCGTGCCGGCGAGCATCTTGCCGGCCAGCAACGCCTTGACCGGTACGGCGGCGACGAGGATCTCCACGATCCGGGTCTGCTTCTCCTCGATGATGCTCTGTGCGATCTGCACGCCGAAGGTCTGCGAGGTGATGAAGAAGATGAACGCGAAGGCGAACGGCACCAGGAAGGCCAGCAACGGATCGATCGCGTCCGGGTTCAGCAGCTCGACCGGGGGCCGGGTGCTCAACGCGTTGACCACGTCGCCCGGGGCGTCGTTCATGGCCAGCACCCTCGGGCCGGCGACGACTGCGGCGTCCGCGTCACCGTCGCGGACGGCCTGCTCGGCGGCGGCGTCGTCGGGTACGACGCGTACCTCCAGACCGGCCGCGCGCAGCGGAGCCGCCGCCGCCTCGGTCGCCGCCACGGTGGACGGCCCGCCGGAGAACAACGGCGGCAGGATGGTCGCCGCCGCGGCGATCAGCAGGAAGACGACCGTGCTGATCAGGAAGGTGCGGTCGCGCAGCTTGACCCGGATCTCGCGGGCGGCGACCAGTCGGGTGGCCTGCATCGTGTTCACTGGGCGACCTCTCGGAAGATCTCGGCGAGGGTGGGGGTGACCGGACGGAACGCGCGGACCGCGCCGCGCTCCAACGCGGCGCGCAACACGACCTGCTCGTCCGCGCCGGGCGTCAGGTCGACGACGGCGCGGGCGCCGTCCAGGTCGACCAGGGTCACCCCGGGCTGGTCCCGCAGCCAGCCGGCGTCGGTCTCCACGACCAGCTCGTAGCGGGGCGTGGTGTACGCGGCCCGCAGCTCGTCACGGCTGCCGGCGGCCCGGATCGACCCGTCGGCGATGATCACCAGGTCGTCGCAGAGCCGCTCGACGACGTCCAACTGGTGGCTGGAGAAGAGCACCGGGGCACCGGCGGCGGCCCGCTCGCGCAGTACGGTCACGACGGTGTCCACGGCCATCGGGTCCAACCCGGAGAACGGCTCGTCGAGCACCAGCACCTCGGGGTCGTGCACCAGGGCGGCGGCGATCTGGGCGCGCTGCTGGTTGCCCAGCGACAGCGTCTCCAGCAGGTCGTCGCCGCGCTCGCCGAGGCCGACCCGCTCCAGCAGGTCGTCGGTGGCGCGCCGGGCGCCCTCGGCGGTCAGCCCGTGCAGCCGGCCCAGATAGACCACCTGCTCACGGACGCTCATCTTGGGATAGAGACCGCGCTCCTCGGGCATGTAGCCGAACCGCCCCCGGATCTCCCGGGTCAGCGGCGCGTCCCGCCACGTCACCCGACCCGAGTCGGCGGCGAGGACGCCGAGGATGATCCGCATGGTGGTGGTCTTGCCGGCGCCGTTGCCGCCGACGAAGCCGGTCATCCGCCCGGCGACGACATCGAAGGACACATTCTTGAGCACCTGGCGGTCGCCGAAGCTGCGGTCGACGCCGTCGAGGCGGAGTACCGTGGTCACGCTCTCCACGCTATGAGCGTGATCATCGATTGCCCTCCGTCCGTCGACGGAAATCCGGGCTCCTCCTCCGGGCGGAGGTCATCCCCCTGGCCGGACCACCCCCTGCTCGTACGCGAAGACCACCGCCTGCACCCGGTCACGCAGACCCAACTTGGCCAGCACCCGGCTGACGTGCGACTTCACGGTCGCTTCGCCCAGGTGCAGGGCGGTGGCGATCTCGGCGTTGCTGGCACCGCCGGCCACCAGGACCAGCACCTCCCGCTCCCGGGGGGTCAGGTCGCGCAGCGCCTCCTCCGGGGTGGGACCGCCGACGGTCCCGGCCGGGCCGCCCGGCCGGGCGAACGTGGCGATCACCCGGCGGGTGAGTTCCGGGGCGAGCAGACCGTCTCCCCGGGCCACCACCCGGATGGCGTCGACCAGCGACTCCGGCGTGCCGTTCTTGAGCAGGAACCCGCTCGCCCCGGCGCGCAACGCGGCGAACAGGTAGTCGTCGCGATCGAACGTGGTGAGCATGAGCACGGCGGGGCCGCCCGGCTCGTCGGTCTCGGTGCTGATCCGGCGGGTGGCCTCCAACCCGTCCACGCCGGGCATCTCCACGTCCATCAGCACCACGTCCGGGCGCAGCGCCCGGGCCATGGCGACCGCCCGTTCCCCGTCGGCGGCCTCGCCGACCACCTCGATGTCGTCCTCGATCTCCAGGATCACCCGGAAGCCGGTCCGCACCAGGTGATGATCGTCGGCGAGCAGCACCCGGACCGGCGGCGTCGCCCCGGTCACGTCGTGCTCCCGGCCGCCAGCGGCAGCGGGAACCGGACCCGCACCCGCCACCCACCACCGGTACGCGCGCCCACCTCCAACTCGCCGTCGTGGGTGGCGACCCGCTCCCGCATCCCGACCAGTCCCAGCCCGTCGTCGTTCGCCGGGCGGGTGGCCCGGCCGTCGTCGGTCACCTCGACCTCCATCTCCTGAGCCAGATAGCGGACCCGGACGTCGAGCAGTGTCGCCCCGCTCGCGTGCTTCAACACGTTCGTCACCGCCTCCTGCACCACCCGGTACGCGGCCTGGGACACCGACTCGGGCAGCGGCGTCGGCTCGCCGTACACGCCCAGCGTGGCGTGCAGCCCGGCCTCCCGGGCCCGGTCCACCACGGCGGCGATCTGGTCGACCCCGGCGGGCTGCCCGGTGCCCTCCGGCCCGTTGTCGCGGGCGCGCAGCACCCCGAGCATCCGGCGCAGCTCGTCCACCGCCGTCCGGGCCGACTCCTCGATCGAGGCGAGCGCGGTCCGCGCCTTGGCCGGATCCTTGTCGAAGACCCGGCGGCAGGCCGCCGCCTGCACCCCCATCACCGACACGTGGTGGGCGACCACGTCGTGCAGCTCCCGGGCGATCCGGACCCGCTCACCGACCACCGCGTGCTCCCGGGCCTCCGCCTGCGACCGGCGCAGCCGCTCGGCCTGCTCGGCCAGCTCGTGCTGCCGCCGGGCGGCGATCCAGGCGGTCTCACCGAAGAAGTACGCGAACCCGAAGAACAACACGTTGATCAGCAGACCGGTGACGATCGCGGCGAGCACCGGTGGTACCGGCCCGAGCGCGTTCTCGAAGGAGTCCGGGGTGATCTCGTCGAGGCTGATCGCGTACGCGATGGCGAGCCAGCCGAACATGGCGGCGATGATGCCGATCCGCAGCCGCCGGGACAGCCGGTGGTCCGGCCCCCAGGCGCCGAGCGTGAAGATGGCGGCGAACAGCGCCCACTGGGAGAGCTGCCACTCGGGAACGGCCCGGACCTGGGCACCGATGAAGGCGGCCGACACGACCAGCGCGGTGACGACCGGGTACTGGCGTCGCCAGATCAGCGGCAGCGGCACCGCGACGGTCCAGAGGATCTGTTCGAGCCAGGACGGCGGCGGCCCGAGCAGGAACGTACCGGTGCTGCGGGCCAGCGTGAGACTGAACAGGGCGATGACCGTCGCGGCCAGCCCGGCGTAGAGGTCCAGGCGCCGCTGCTCGGGCGTGGGGCCCGGCCGCCGCCAGTCGTCGCTGCTCTCGGAGGTCACCTGCTGAGAATGCCATCCCGCCACCGGGTAGCCTGCCCCGGTGTTCACGCCTGATCTGCCGATCGAGACCGAGCGGCTGCACCTGCGGGCCTTCCAGCCCGCCGACGTGACCGAGCTGCACGCCTACTTCGGCGACCCGGCCGTGCACCGCTACCTCTACAGCGAGGCACCCGCCGACCTCGACGGCACCCGCGAGGCGCTGGCACGGCGGCAGCAGCGGACCGCGCTGCGGGAACAGGGCGACTCGATCCAGTTGGCGGTGGTGCTGCGGGAGACCGGGCAGCTCGTCGGCGAGGTGCTGCTGATCTGGACCAGCGAGGAACACCGGCAGGGCGAGATCGGCTACCTGCTGAATCCGGGTCACCGGGGACGCGGTTACGCCACCGAGGCGGCCCGGACCATGCTGGCGTTGGCCTTCGACCGGTGCGACCTGCACCGCGTCGTCGGTCGGCTGGACGCCCGCAACACCGCCTCCGCCCAGGTGCTGACCCGGCTGGGCATGCGGCGTGAGGCCCACCTGCGGGAGAACGAGTACGTCAAGGGGGAGTGGGCCGACGAGGTGATCTACGCGATGCTGGCCCGCGAGTGGCGGGACCGGCGTCCGGCCGCCGCGCCGGTCGCGCCCTGACGGGCCCGACCGGCGGACAGCGCGGCGGTCAGCCGATGCCGTCGCCGGCCATCGGCGGCAGCGGGCAGTGCAGCAGGCCGCAGATGGTGCGCAGCAGCTCGATCTCCGGCACGGTCATCATCCCGTCGTGGCTGATCACCGCCACCACGGCCGCGACCAGCCGTTCCTTGTCGCCCGGACGCAGCCCGTCCAGCACCGGCCAGGCGGTCTCCAACGCCAGGACGCCGTTCTCCGGCGGCGCGTACGGCAGCGAGGTGCCGGGCAGCAGCGTGGCGACACCGGCCTGGAACGCCCGCTCGGCGGCGGCCCGGTCGCCGTGCCCGACCTGGGCCAGGATGGCCAGCAGGTAGGCCGCCGCGGAACGGGCGTCGGTGAGCGTACGGCGGTCGGTGCGCCACCGGGAGTCCGGCTTGAGAGACTCCTGGATCTCGGCCAGCAGCAGCCGGGACAGGCAGTACTCGGACACGTTGATCGCGCCGTCGGCGTGGATCAACGTGAAGACGGCCGCCATCAGCGATTCGAGTTCGGCGTCCGTGCGGGCCCGCAGGGCCGGGAACGCCAGCTCGGCCAGGGGCAGCCGGAGCATCGGGTGCAGCCCGGCCAGCTCACCGGCCTCCCGCAGCGCGGCGTCGGCCAGCGCCGGACCGTGTTTCCGGGCGATGGCCTCGTGCTGGTGCTGCCGGACGTCGGGCTCGGCCGCGAGCAGCAGCCCGAGCACCAGTGGCGCGGCCGAGTCCCGGTTACGGGCCCGGTCCAGCAGGTGCTCCGGGATGCGGTCGAGGATCGCCGCGGCGTGCGTGTACGCCGTCTCGGTGGGCGCGGCCACCCGGCCCAGCATCTCGGCCGGCGCGACGCGTACCCGCGTGCCCTCCACCGGCAGCGCCGGCGCGCCCGGGCGGGCGGAGTCGCGGCGGGCGGGCGCGCCGCCCGGAGCGCTCGGGGCCAGGCCGAGGGCGATGTCCTCCTGCCGTCCCGACGGCGGTGCGGCGGCCCAGCGCTGGGCCAGCT
Source organism: Micromonospora sp. NPDC049903 (assembly GCF_044460945.1). NCBI lineage: Bacteria > Bacillati > Actinomycetota > Actinomycetes > Micromonosporales > Micromonosporaceae > Micromonospora > Micromonospora sp. NPDC049903. The sequence goes on along the minus strand of NZ_JBITKL010000042.1, from coordinate 14,855 downwards.
GCCGCAGCTCGTTCGGGTCGAACGAGGGCTCCAACGCCTGGATCCGCTTGGCCAGCGGTGGGTGGGTGGCGAGCCAGGACGCCCGGCCCGCCGCGCCGAAGAGCATGTGCCCGACCTCGTCGCGCTTGGGCGTGCGCAGCTCGGAGCCGTCGGAGAGGCCACCGATCTTCTTGAGCGCCCCGGCGATGCCGCTGGTCTGCCGGGTGAACTGCACGGCCGAGGCGTCGGCGAGGTACTCCCGCTGCCGGGACACCGACGCCTGGATGAGCCGACCGGCGAGCACCCCGATGTAGCCGGCCACCAGCAACGCCAGCCCGACCAGCATGAACGGCAGGGCGCCGCCGTTGTTGCTGTTGCGGCTCCGTCCGCCGCCGAGGGCGCCGGCACGGGCCAGCCCCCGTCCGACCACGGTCAGGAACAGGATGCCGAACAGCAGGCCCATCAGCCGGATGTTGAGCCGCATGTCGCCGTTGACCACGTGGCTGAACTCGTGGGCGATGACTCCCTGGAGTTCGTCGCGGTTGAGTCGTTGCAGCGCGCCCCGGGTGACCGCGACGGCCGCGTCGGACGGGCTCCACCCCGCCGCGAAGGCGTTGATCGCGGTCTCCTCGGGCAGGATGTAGACCTCGGGCACGGGTACGCCGGAGGCCAGCGCCATCTCCTCGACGACGTTGCGCAGCCGCCGCAGCTCCGGGTCGGTGGTGTCCGACGGCACCGGGACCCCGCCCAGCTCACGGGCCACCTTCCCGCCACCGCCGCGCAGGGTGAGCGTCCGCACCGTCGCGGCCAGCCCGATCGCGGCGAGGGTGGCCACGGTGACCATGACGACCAGCCCGGCGAGCTGGGGCGGGTTGCTGGTGCCGACGTTGAAGGCGAACACCACCGCGAGGTTCACCACCACCACGATGCCGACCACGGCCAGCACGAAGAGCAGGACCAGGCGGGTCGACAGTCGGCGTACCTGGCGCTGTCGTTCGAAGAAGTTCATCGGTGCCTCAGAACGACACCTGCGGGGCGTTGCGCTGCGTCGGGTCGTCCGGCTGGAACAGCGCCGCCGGACCGAACGAGAACATCCCGGCCAGCATGCTCGCGGGGAACACCTCGCGCTTGTTGTTGTAGGCCATCACCGAGTCGTTGTACGCCTGCCGGGCGAAGGCGACCCGGTTCTCCGTGGAGGTCAGCTCCTCGGAGAGCTGCATCATGTTCTGGTTGGCCTTGAGGTCCGGGTACGCCTCGGAGAGCGCGAACAGCCGGCCCAGGGTGGCGCTCAGCGCGTTCTCCGCGCCGCTGAGCTGCTGCATCGCCGCCGGGTCGCCGGGCGCGGCCGACGCGGCGGTCTGCGCGCTGACGGCGTTGTTGCGCGCCGAGATGACCGCCTCCAGCGTCTCCCGCTCGTGCTTGAGGTATCCCTTGGCGGTCTCCACCAGGTTGGGGATCAGGTCGTGCCGGCGGACCAGCTGCACGTCGATCTGGGCGAAGGCGTTGCGGTACGCGTTGCGGGCCCGGACCAGCCCGTTGTAGATCGACACGCCGAAGCCGAGCACCGCTACGACGATCACCACCAGACACAGCAATCCGATGATCAGTTCCATGGCCGCTCCCTCGGTTGCACGTCGGTTCCAGCGCTCATGATCGTACGGGCGACGGTCCAGAGCTGCCCGTTCTCCCCTGAGGTGTACGCCCGGTGAGGGCGGGAACGCCATGCGTCCCGCCCTCACCCGACTGTCGTATCAGCGTCCGGCCCGGTACGCCTTGACCGCGCTGTCGACGACGTCCCAGAGGGCGATCGCGGCGATCACCACGATGCTGATCCGGCTGACCGTGGCGAGGCCGCCGTCGCTCAGCCAGGTGAAGCGGTCCACGAACTCCGGGTTGAGCAGCCGCTCCTTGAGGAGCAGCCAGATCGCCGGCACCGCGAAGCCCAGGTTGAGCAGGCCGTTGACGCCGACCAGCGGCCAGGTCCACCGGCGGGCCCGGTACTTGGCGAACTCCAGACCGATGCTGGCGACCAGGACCACGAGGAACACCGGCAGCCAGAACGACCAGAGCGCCGGGTCGAGGATCGGCAGCCGGTCGCCGTCACCGATCAGCCGCTGGAACTGCTGCCACGGCAGGAACGCGATGAGCAGGACCAGGAACACGATCGAGGCGCACACGTCGGTGAGGGTGACGTCCCGCTCGACGGGCTCCTCGGGCAGTTGGTCGACGGTCCATTCCGGCAGGTGCAACGGGGTGCCGAACCGTTCCATCGCCGCGAAGACCAGCGTCACCCAGAAGCCGATGTGCACCGCGACGTTGAACGCCGCCCCGATGCCCTCGCCGACGGCGCCGGCCGGGTTCTCGGCGGTGGTGGCCTCCAGCACACCCATCAGCACGCCGACGACGGCGGGCACGGTGCTCAGCAGCACGACCATCAGGCGTTGCCAGGCCGGGTAGTACTCCGGGCCGATGAGCTGGAGTCTCCGGTCGCGGTAGCGGGCCGCCAACTGTGCCGGGTTGCCCAGCTCGGTGAGCACCTCGCGCTCGGCGGTGGTGGCGTCGAGCCCGGCGGCGGTCCGGCCGTCGACCATGTCGGCGATCGACGCGCGCAGCTCGTCGGCGATCTCCGCACGCCGCCCGGTCGGCACGGAACGCAGCGTGGCGGCGAGATACCGGTCGGTCAGGGAGGTCGTCATCTCTCGGCTCCTTCGATCAGGTCGGTGAGGGAGGTCTGTACGGCGGAGAGGTCGTCGAGCAGCCGGCGCAGCACCTGCTCGCCGGACTCGCTGGTGCGATAGAACTTGCGCGGCCGGCTCTCCTCGGTGTTCCACTCGCTGCTCAGGAGCCCCTGCTCCTCCAGTCGCCGCAGCAGGGGATAGAGGGTGTTGGCGTCCACCGGGAAGCCGTGCCCGGTGAGCCGTTGCAGGAGCGCGTAGCCGTAGTCGGGTCGGCGCAGCGCGACCAGGCTGGCCACCACCACCGTTCCCCGGCGTAGCTCCTGGAGGTGTGTCCGCAGGACGTCGTCGCTGACCATGCATCGCACGATAGTGTGTGCCACACACCATTGTCCAGCACGCAATAGTGTCTGCTGCGCGACATGGTGTCGGAGCGAGGCGTTTCACGTCACAAAATAAAACTTTGCAGAGGCTGCACTTTTGGCCCTACAGTTCTGCCGTGACCTCGGAACACTCCACGCCGCTGGGTCGGCGCGACCGCAAGAAGCGGCAGACCCGCGCCGCCCTCGCCACCGCCGCGCTGCGCCTGGTCGCCGAACGCGGACTCGACCAGGTCACCGTCGAGGAGATCAGCGAGGCGGCCGACGTCTCCTCGCGCACCTTCTTCAACTACTTCCCGACCAAGGACGACGCCCTGATCGGCGACACCGAGGCCGACCGGGAGGTGGTGCTGGGCGCGCTCGCCGCCGTCCCCGCGCACCTGCCGACGCTGGAGGCGCTCCGGCGTGCCTTCGCCGAGGTCGTCGACGAGGTCCAGGGCAACGCCGAACTGTCGCTGCTGCGGATGCGGGTGGTCAGCCAGCACCCGGTGCTGTTGGCCCGCCTGATCTCCGGCAACGCGGTCACCGAACGGGCGCTGGTCGAGGCGGTCGCCGCGCGCACCGGATGCCCGGCCACCGACGCGTACCCGGCGCTCGTCGTCGCGGTCGCCGGGGCCGCACTGCGTACCGCGATGATCCGCTGGGCGACCTGCGACGGCGCCGGCTCCCTCGCCGCGCTGCTCGACGAGGCGTTCGCCACCGTCGCGGCGGGATTGCCCGACCCGCGTACCGGCTGACCGCCGCCGCACACCGACCTGCCACCACCCCGGGCGCGACCGTGCCCCGGGCAGAACCACGCGTGAGGAAGCGTCCATGACCGCAACAACCGAGCCGATCGGCGCCCCCGAGGCCGGCAGCGGCACGATGTCCCGCCGGGAGGTCCTCCAGGCCCTCTCCGGGCTGATGGTCGGCATGTTCGTGGCGATTCTCGCCTCGACGGTGGTGGCGAACGCGCTGCCCCGCATCATCGCCGACCTGCAGGGCAGCCAGACCGTCTACACCTGGATCGTGACCAGCGAGCTGCTGGCGATGACCGCCACCGTGCCGCTCTGGGGCAAGATGGCCGACCTCTACAGCAAGAAGCTGCTCATCCAGCTCTCCCTCGGCCTGTTCGTGGTCGGCTCGCTGATCGCCGGCCTCTCCCGCACCGTCGAGGTGCTGCTGTTCAGCCGGGTGGTGCAGGGCATCGGCGCAGGCGGCATGACCGCCCTCGCGATGATCGTGATGGCGGCCATGATCCCGCCGCGCGAACTGGGCCGCTACGCCGGCATCTTCGGCGCCGTCTTCGGCGTCGGCACCATCGCCGGCCCGCTGATCGGCGGCGTCCTGGTGGACACCTCCTGGCTGGGCTGGCGCTGGTGCTTCCTGATCGGCGTGCCGTTCAGCATCATCTCCATCGTGCTGCTCCAGCGCACCCTGCACCTGCCGGTCACCCGCCGCCGGGTACGCATCGACTGGGCCGGCGCCGCACTGATCACCGCCGGGGTGTCCACGCTGCTGATCTGGTCCTCGCTGGCCGGGCACAAGTTCGCCTGGGCCTCCGGCTGGACCGCGCTGATGGTCGTCGGCGGCCTGGCGCTGCTCGGCGCGGCGATCTGGGTCGAGGCCCGGGTCCCCGAGCCGATCATCCCCCTGAAGATCTTCCGCAGCCGGACCGTCGCGCTCACCACCATCGCCAGCATGCTGGTCGGCGTCGCCCTCTTCGGCGGCACCGTCTTCCTGTCCCAGTACTTCCAGACCTCGCTGGGCAAGTCACCGACCGTCGCCGGACTGATGAGCCTGCCGATGATCCTCGGCCTGCTGGTCTCCTCCACGGTCGCCGGCCAGCTCATCACCAAGTACGGCCGGTGGAAGGCGTACCTGGTGGCCGGGGCCGCCGTGATGGTCGTCGGCATGCTCCTGCTCTCCACCATCGGCACCGACACCCCGCTGCCGCTGCTCTTCACCTACATGGCGATCCTCGGCACCGGCGTCGGAATGCTCATGCAGAACCTGGTGCTGGCGGCGCAGAACGACGTACCCGCCCACGAACTGGGCGCAGCCACCTCCGTGCTGACCTTCTTCCGCAGCATGGGCGGCGCGATCGGGGTGAGCGCCCTCGGCGCGGTCCTGGCCAACCGGGTCACCGGCCTGATGACCGCGCAGCTCGGCCCGGCGGCAGGCGCCGCAGACGGCGGCACCACCGAGGTACCCGACCTGTCCGCGCTGCCCGAGCCGGTGCTGGTGATCGTGCGCGACGCGTACGCCACCGCCACCTCCGAGCTGTTCCTCATCGGCGCGCCGATCGCGTTCCTCGCCCTGGTCGCGGTGCTCTTCATCCGAGAGAAGGCACTGCACACCGTCAGCGGCGACGAGCGGGCCCGCCAGGAGGCCGGCCTGCCGATGCACTGAGGTCCACCGACCGCCGATCGCCCCGGGCACTGTCGCCCGGGGCGATCGGTCCTTCTGCTCGCGCGGCCTTCTTGTGCGCGCGATCGGTCAGCAGGCGATGCTCTGCCGGAAGGTGCGCTCCACGTAGGCCGCCGGGCCCACCTGGAAGCCACCCACTCCGGGCCGGATCGGGTGCCCGGTGAACAACTCCACCCGCGAGCCGATCCGCACCAGGTACGCGCTGGCGGTGTCGGCGTCGTTGCGGATCAACTCACCACGCGGGCCGTAGATCGCCTCCAACCGGTCGAAGCTCATCCCCACGCCCGCCCCGGCCGGGGAGTACGGCGGCGCGGTGGCCGTGAACACCTGGACCAGCCGCCCGTGCTGGAACGTCAGCAGGACGACACCCGCCCACTCGCCGGTCACCCCGGCGTCCACCACGCCCCCGCAGCCAGGGACGGTCCAGTCGATGAGCCCGGCGGCGGTCAGCCGGTCCAGGGACGTGCCGATCCGGAACGGACCGGCCCCCTGGACACTCAACAGATCGGTACCCGCCGCCCGGCCAGCGGCGACACCGGTGGGAGCCGCAGGCTGGGCGGCTGATCGGGATACGGACCCGGCCTGGGCCGGAGTGGCCCCGACGAGGGCCAGGACGGTCGCGACAGCGACAAACACGAGACGGTGCACGGAGATCGCCTCCTCGGCATCGAGTTCCTACCCCCTTCGTCTCCACCCCCGCCCTCCCGGTTCGCCAACCCACCCACCTTTCTTCCGCATTCCTACCCCGCCCCTGCCCCGGCCCCGCCTGCCCCGAGCTCCCGCCTGCCCCGAGCCCCGCCTGCCCCGAGCTCCCGCCTGACCCGGGCTCCGCCTGGAGCCCCTGGCCCCGCACCCCGCCTGGCCCGGGTTGATCAAGAAGTTTTGGTCACTTTGGAAGGGCACCGAGGCACAAACTCCTTGGTCATCCGCTGGTGTGCCCAGTCCTCGGCATGGCGCGTTCTGATGTGGACGGTCCGGCGAGGGGTTGGCCGCACCAGTCGGGAGTTCAATGGCTGGCTCCGTCGATCATGGAGCTGGGGCTCTGACTTTGTACTGATGTGGGAGTTATAGAACTGCCACAACTCCATGATCGGCGGGGCTGGGCGGTGCGGGGCGGGTTGGGCGTGATGGGGCGGGCGTGGACGTGGGGCGGGCGGGCGGGTTGGTGGGACGGGACGGTTGCCGGGGTGGTGGGGGAGGGGCAGGGTGGGACGGTGGGGATGCCTGCGGGGTTCGGGGTGTACCGGGTGGAGCGGCTGCTGGGAGTGGGGTCGTTCGCGACCGTGTGGCTGGCCCACGATCCGGGACTGAACGCCCACGTGGCGATCAAGGTGCTGGCCGAGAACTGGCACCACGATGTACGCGTCCGGGAACGCTTCCTGGACGAGGCCCGGCTGCTGCGGCGGATGGAGGACGACCGGCTGGTGCGGGTACGCGCCGTCGGTGAACTGCCGGACGGGCGGCCGTACACGGTGATGGACTGGGCCGACGGGGGCAGCCTGCGGGACCGGCTCGCCGACGGGCCGCTGCCGGTGCCGACCGCCCTGACGGTGCTCGGCGAGATCGCCGCCGGAGTGGCCGTGCTGCACCGGCATCGGGTGGTGCACCGCGACCTCACGCCCGGCAACATCCTGTTCCGCCGCACACCGGCCGGAGAACGGGTCCTCATCGCCGACCTCGGTCTGGCCAAGGCGCTCGCTGTCGCCTCCGGGCTCACCGTGCGCGCCGGCACCCCCGGCTACATGGCACCGGAGCAGGACGACCCGCTCGCGGTCGTGGACGTGCGCGCCGACGTGTACGCGCTGAGCCGCCTCGGCCTGCGCCTACTCGGCACCCCACCGCCCGAGCACCGTCGCCCCGAGGACGTGTCCCCAACGCCCGAGCACGGTCGACGTGAGGACGTGACCTCACCGTTCGAGCACCGGCACCCCGGGGACGCGACCTCGCCGCATGGCCACCCTCGACCCGAGGGCGTGCCGCCTGCGCCCGACCAGGGCCGACCCGAGGCCGGGATGGCATTGTCCGACCACCCTCGACCGGAGGGCGCGACCATGTCGGCGGGCGTGCCGGGCGGACGTGCCGACCGTTCGGACGTCGACGGGACGCGGCTGCGGCCGGGCGTCCCACCCGGCGTGGCGCAGGTGCTGCGCCGGGCCGGGGCGAAGCGACCGGACGACCGCCATCCCGACGCCGCCGCTTTCCGGGCCGCCCTGCTGGCCGCCGCCGACACTGCCACTGCGCCCCCGGGCGCCACCGGGACCACCGTCGGCGGGGCGACGGCCGACGCCCGCGACGGGGCCGTCGCCGGAACCACGCGAACCACCCGAACCGTCGGGACCACCGAAACCGCAGGGACCGCCCGAGCCGCCGGGACCGCCGGGACCGCGCGAGCCGCCGAAACCGCCCGAGCCGCAGGGAGCGCAAAGCAGGACGGTGGGCACGAGGGTGGGCTGGTGCGGTCGGGGCGTTGGCGGTGGGGTGGGGTCGGACTGGTCCTGGTGTTGACCGCGACGGCGGGTGTGGTGGCGGCCGACGCGACGGCGGTGACGCGTACCGCGACGAGCGGGGCGTTGCGCGTGGACCTGCCGGCCGGGTGGCGGGCGGCGGGCACCGGTTGGGCCGGCCGGTACGGCGGGGACGGGCGGCTCGAACCGGCCCTGGTGGTCTCGCCCGAGCCGGACCGGTGGGCCGTCGACCCGAGGGTGCCGGGTGCGTTCCTGGGATTGTCCGCGTCGGCCGGGCGGCGTACCGACCCGGCCGGGTTCGTCGCCGAGCAGCCGCACGCCGACTGCGTCCCGGCGCCGGTGCGGCGGGTACGTCGCGGCGGGCTGGACTGGGTGGTCGCCCGGTTCGACTGTGCCCGGGACCGGCCGGTGCTGGTGGAGGCGGCGGCCCGCGCCCCGGCCGGTCTGCTGTACGCGCAGGTGGTGCCACCACCCGACACCGCCGACGCGTTCGTCGACAGCCTGCTGGACGGGGTACGGGTCGATTAACGCACCACCACGGTGACCACGTGGACCGTGCCCTCGTGCGGGATGGTGACGTCCACGGTGCCGCTGCGCAGGAAGCGGACGTCGACCACTCCGGCCTCGTAGTGACTGTCGGCCAGCTCCGGCCGGTCCACGGTCACCTGCCCTGGTCCGATGCCCTGGATCCGCAGCACGCCGCCGGTGGCGAAGCAGAGCGACGACGGCATCGGGCCGATGTCGGCGAGCACCAGGTCGTACCGGACCGCGCCGAGGCAGGCGTCGGTCGGGGTGGGGGACGGTGGGTGGGGCGTACCCCTGCGGGTGGTCGGGACCGGCGCGGGCGGCGACGGGCTCCGCGTGGCGCGGCTGGTCGGCGGCCGGGCGTCGGTGGTGGGCGGCCCGGCCAGCGGTGGCGTGCCCGTGGTGGGTGGAGGAGGCGACGACGACGCGGCCGACGACGGCGGGGTCGGGTCAGGTGGTCGGACGGGCAGCGGCGACACCGGCTGGTCGGCGCAACCGGCGGCGATCACGAACACGGTGACCAGCGGGATGGCCGACCGGAAGCGGATCAGCCGGAGCCAGACCTGCCGGAACCGGATCTGCCGGAACCGGATCTGCCGGAGCCGGATCTGCCGGAGCCGGGCCTGCCGGAGCCTGGTCCGCTGGTCGTCGGTCCCACCGGCCGCCGACGGCCGGTCAGCCGCCCGCATCGGTGAGCCTCTGCCGGACCTGTCGGCGGGCCTCGTGGATGCGGGACTTCACCGTGCCCTCGGGCAGGCCGAGCAGATCGGCGATCTCGCGGTAACCCAGGTCGAGCACGTCGCGCAGGGTGAGCGCCTCGGCCAACTCGGGGCGAAGGGCGTCCAACGCCTCCAGCAGGTCCAACCGGGTGCCGGCGACCACGCTGGTGCGGCGCGGGTCGGGCGGGTCGGGCAGCGGCACCCCGCCGGCCTCGACGAGCCACCGCCGCCGCAGCATGCGGTAGGTCGAGCGGGCCCGGTTGGCGGTGACCCGGTAGAGCCAGGTGTGGAACGACGCGCGCCCCTCGAAGCGGCCGATGCCCCGGGCCACCGCGAGTAGGGCGTCCTGGCAGGCTTCCTCGGCGTCCTCCCGGTTGGGTAGCAGTCGGCCGCACAGCCGCAGCACCTCGGGGCGGATCGCCGTCAGCAGCGCGTCGAGCGCCGCCGCGTCGCCGCGCGCCGCCGCGCCGGCCAGGTCGTCGATCCCGTCCGCCAGGGTCATCGCGCCGTCCCGTGCTGGTCTCGCTCCAGGCTACGCCCCAGTGCCGTCGCCGTGCCGCCCCGCGACCCACCGCCTGCACATACGGACGCCGCTGTGCGTACGGCCGTCCGCACCTCCCGCATCGCTCCGGCCACTGCCGTAGGCCACTCGCCGCGTCGCTTCGTGACCAGCCGTGTTTGCCTCGTCACGTCGCTGTGGTCGCCGGTGGGTCGGCCCAGCATGATCCACGACACCCCGACGGACCGGGGGCGCGCGGCGCGCTGGAACGGCCTCCGGCGGCGGGGTTAGGGTTAGCCCCGACCGTCTCGATCATCCGACCCGGGGGGCTCCGTGGGCGATTCGTTCGCGCATCTGCACGTGCACACGGAGTATTCGATGCTCGACGGTGCGGCCCGCCTCAAGGACCTGTTCGCCGAGGTCAAGCGGCAGGGGATGCCCGCCGTGGCGATGACCGACCACGGCAACATGCACGGCGCGAACGACTTCTACAAGCAGGCCATGGCCGCCGGGGTCACCCCGATCCTGGGCATCGAGGCGTACGTCGCGCCGGAGTCGCGCTATCACAAAAAGCGGGTGCGCTGGGGTCGGCCGGAGCAGAAGAGCGACGACGTCTCCGGCAGCGGTGGTTACACGCACAAGACGATCTGGGCGCGCAACAAGACCGGCCTGCACAACCTCTTCACGCTGACCAGCAAGGCGTACACCGAGGGCTACTTCGTCAAGTGGCCCCGGATGGACGCCGAGCTGCTGGCCGAGTGCGCCGACGGTCTGATGGCCACCACCGGCTGCCCCTCCGGTGAGGTGCAGACCCGGCTGCGGCTGGGCCACGACGCGCAGGCCCTCGAAGCCGCCGCGAAGTACCAGGACATCTTCGGCAAGGAGAACTACTTCCTGGAGCTGATGGACCATGGCCTGGACATCGAGAAGAAGGTCCGGGACGGGCTGGTCGAGATCGGCCGCAAGCTGGGCATCCCGCCGGTGGTCACCAACGACTCGCACTACACGCACGAGGCGCAGTCCGAGGCGCACGACGTGCTGCTCTGCGTGCAGACCGGCAGCAACGTCGCCGACCCGAACCGGTTCAAGTTCGGCGGCAGCGGCTACTACATCAAGTCCGCCGACGAGATGCGCGGCGTGGACGGCTCCGACGTCTGGCTGGAGGGCTGCCGCAACACGCTGCTGGTGGCCGAGCGGGTCGACCCGACCGGGATGTTCGAGTTCCACAACCTGATGCCGCGCTTCCCGGTGCCCGAGGGCGAGACCGAGGAGTCCTGGTTCCGCAAGGAGACCTTCGCCGGTCTGGCCCGCCGCTACCCGCAGGGCATTCCCGAGGGCCACGTGGTGCAGGCCGAGTACGAGCTGGGCGTCATCATCCAGATGGGCTTCCCGTCGTACTTCCTCGTGGTCGCCGACTTCATCCAGTGGGCCAAGAACCAGGGCATCGCGGTCGGCCCCGGCCGGGGTTCGGCGGCCGGTTCGCTGGTCGCGTACGCGTTGGGCATCACCGACCTGGACCCGATCCCGCACGGGCTGATCTTCGAACGGTTCCTCAACCCCGAGCGCGTCTCCATGCCCGATGTCGACATCGACTTCGACGAGCGTCGGCGCGGTGAGGTGATCAAGTACGTCACCGACAAGTGGGGTGAGGACAAGGTCGCCCAGATCGCCACCTTCGGCACCATCAAGGCGAAGGCCGCGATCAAGGACTCGGCGCGGGTGCTCGGCTACCCGTACGCGGTCGGCGACCGGATCACCAAGGCCATGCCGCCGGCCGTGATGGGCAAGGACATCCCGCTCGAAGGCATCTTCGACCCGAAGCACCCCCGGTACGCCGAGGCCGGCGAGATCCGCGGCATGTACGAGTCCGAGGCCGACGTCAAGAAGGTCATCGACACCGCCCGGGGCATCGAGGGGCTGATCCGGCAGACCGGTGTGCACGCCGCCGGTGTGATCATGTCCGCCGAGCCGATCATCGAGCACATCCCGCTGATGCGCCGGGACTCCGACGGGGTCATCATCACCCAGTTCGACTACCCGACGTGCGAGTCGCTCGGGCTGTTGAAGATGGACTTCCTCGGCCTGCGCAACCTGACCATCATCGACGACGCGGTCAAGAACATCGAGCTCAACCACGGCAAGGAACTGGACCTGCTGGGCCTGCCGTTGGACGACAAGGGCGCGTACGAGCTGCTGGCCCGGGGCGACACGCTGGGCGTCTTCCAGCTCGACGGCGGGCCGATGCGGTCGCTGCTGCGGATGATGAAACCGGACAACTTCGAGGACATCTCCGCCGTCCTGGCGCTGTACCGCCCCGGCCCGATGGGCGTCGACTCGCACACCAACTACGCGCTGCGCAAGAACGGCCTCCAGGAGATCACCCCGATCCACCCGGAGCTGGAGGAGCCGCTGCGGGAGATCCTCGCCCCCACCTACGGCCTGATCGTCTATCAGGAGCAGGTGCAGCGCGCCGCGCAGATTCTCGCCGGCTACACGCTCGGACAGGCCGACCTGCTGCGCCGGGCGATGGGTAAGAAGAAGAAGGAGATCCTCGACAAGGAGTTCGGCCCGTTCCGGGACGGCTGCCGTGAACACGGCTACTCCGACGAAGCCGTCCAGAAGGTCTGGGACGTGCTGGTCCCGTTCGCCGGGTACGCCTTCAATAAGGCGCATTCGGCCGCGTACGGGCTGGTGTCGTACTGGACGGCGTACCTCAAGGCGCACTACCCGGCCGAGTACATGGCGGCGTTGCTGACCTCCGTCGGCGACGACAAGGACAAGATGGCCATGTACCTGTCGGAGTGCCGCCGGATGGGCATCCAGGTGCTGCCGCCGGACGTGAACACCTCCGCCGGGCCGTTCACCCCGGTCGGTAAGGAGATCCGCTTCGGCCTCGGCGCGATCCGCAACGTCGGCGCCAACGTGGTGGCGGCGATCATGCGATGCCGCGACGAGAAGGGCGAGTACGCCGACTTCTACGACTTCCTGTCCAAGGTGGACGCGGTGGTCTGCAACAAGAAGACCATCGAATCGCTGATCAAGGCCGGGGCGTTCGACTCGCTCAAGCACCCGCGCAAGGCGCTGCTCACCGTGCACGCCGACGCCATCGACGCGTACGCCGACGTCAAACGCAAGGAGGCCGTCGGCCAGTACGACCTCTTCGGTTCGGGCTTCGGCGACACCGAGACGGCGACCACCACCACGGTCATGCCCGTCATCAGCGACGGCGAGTGGGACAAGCGCGACAAGCTCGCGTTCGAACGCGAGATGCTCGGCCTGTACGTCTCCGACCACCCGCTGTTCGGTCTGGAGCACGTGCTGAACGCGGCGGCCGACTGCACCATCGCCACCCTGTCCGAGGAGGGCACCGTCCCCGACGGCGCGGTGGTCACCCTCGCCGGCATCCTCTCCGGTGTGCAGCGTCGGGTCACCAAGCAGGGCCGGGCGTGGGCCTCGGCGACCCTGGAGGACCTCGCCGGCGGGGTGGAGGCGCTGTTCTTCCCGAACACCTACGAGGTGATCGGGCAGTACATCGCCGAGGACGCCATCGTGGTGGTCAAGGGCCGGATCGACCGGCGCGACGACACCCCCCGCATCATGGCGATGGACATGCAGTTGCCGGACGTCACCAGCAACCCGGCGAGCAAACCGGTCACCCTGACGATCCCGGTCAACCGGCTCACGCCACCGCTCGCCGACCGGCTCAAGGAGACCCTGCTGCTGCATCCCGGCGACACCGAGGTGCACGTGAAGCTGCACCGCAGCGGCCGCGTCGAGACCTGGCGACTGGGCCTGTTCCGCGTCGCCCCGACCACCGCCCTGATGGGTGACCTCAAGAGCGTCCTCGGCCCCGCCAATGTGAGCTGACCCCGCTCGGGTGCTCGGCTGCTCCGGGACTCCCCGCGGCTTCGGATGCCGGCGACTTCGGACGTCGAGGGTTTCGGGAGCCTGGGGTTTCGGATGCCTGGGGTTTCGGGAGCCGGGGTTTCGGGAGCCAGCGGGCGAGGATTGGCGCTGGGTAGTGGGTGTGGCGAGGGTTAGCGTCGGGGCGTGGAACTGGAACAGGCGCAGAAACTGTGGCAACCACAGCCCGGTTGGCTGAACACCGCCAGCTACGGGCTGCCGCCGGACCCGACCTGGGAGGCGTTGCAGGACGCGCTCGCGGCGTGGCGGGCCGGACGCGGCTCCTGGGAGGGCTGGAGCGAGACGACCGACCGGTCCCGGGCCGCGTTCGCCAAGCTGGTCGGCGTACCGGTGGCCGACGTGTCGGTCGGTGCGGTCGTCTCCCAGATGCTGGCCCCGGTCGCCGCCGCACTGCCCGCCGGGGCGCGGGTGGTCGTCCCCGAGGTCGAGTTCACCTCCAACCTCTTCCCCTGGCTGGTGCAGGAGGAGCGGGGCGTGCAGGTACGCACCGTGCCGCTGGACGGGCTGGTCGACGCGATCGACTCCGACACCGACCTGGTGGCGTTCAGCCTGGTGCAGTCCGCCGACGGGACGGTGGCCGCGTACGACGAGATCGTCGCGGCGGCCCGGGCCCACGGCGCGCTCGTCGCGGTGGACGCCACCCAGGCGTGCGGCTGGCTGCCGTTCGACGCGAGCCGGGCCGACGTGGTCGTGGCCGGCGGATACAAGTGGCTGATGGGTCCCCGGGGCACCGGGTTCGCATACCTCGATCCGGCCCTACGGGAGCGGCTGCGGCCCGACGCCGCCGGTTGGTACGCGGGCAGTGACCCGCACGCCTCGTACTACGGGCCGCCGCTGCGGCTCGCCGACGACGCCCGCCGGTTCGACATCTCGCCGTCCTGGTTCAACTGGGTCGGTGCGGCTCCGGCGCTGGAACTGCTGCTGGAGATCGGGGTGCCGAGCGTGCACGCGCACAACGTGGCGCTGGCCAACCGGTTCCTCACCGGTCTGGGGCGACCGCCCGGCGACAGCGCGATCGTCACCGTCGAGGTGCCCGACGCGCAGCACAAGCTGGAACGGGCCGGGGTGCGGGCAGCCGTCCGGGCCGGTCGGGTCCGCGCCTCCTTCCACCTCTACACCACCCCCGAGGACGTAGACCTCGCCCTCGACGCCTTGATGTAAGGAAGGGTCCCCTGCTATCGCCTGGTGCATAGCAGGGGACCCTTTCTAACGTGCGTCGCGGTGTTTGCGGGCGTGCGTTGCGCGCTGGTGGTGTGTTGACGGCCGGCGCCCTGGATGGG
>NZ_JBITKL010000041.1:0-31654 GCF_044460945.1 Micromonospora sp. NPDC049903 | reverse complement strand
AGGCGCTAATGAAGAAGAGGAGGAACCGACGCACCAAATCCGAGGGATCAGCGAACCCTGCGGCGTCGGGTCAATACACAACCACCTGCCGGGCCAAGTCATTCCCCGGCGAGGGATATCCGGGAGGCCCTTGCGGCGTCGGGATCACCACCACCGACCCGGCCGCATCATTCCCGGGGACATCCGCGAGCCCTCGCGGCACCGGGACCAGATATAACGACCGACCGGCCCAGGTCATTCCGACATCCGCCCGCCACCCGACACGGGGTGGGGTCCTGCTCGGCCAGCCACCGGGTTACAACGCCACCGACTCCACCCCGATTCCGGCCAGGCGTACCCGAGATTCGGACATTCGACACGCCGAGGCCGAGATGGGCACACCCATCCACGGCCCCCGTACCGCCTCGGAGCACCCGTACTCCTGCCCTCCGAGGGCGCCGCACGGACCGGATGAGCGGACGTTCCGGCAGGTGGGCGAAGCTCGTGGGTACGGTACGGGATCGGCTGGGGTTACCCTGACAGCATGCAGGCGGTCTCCCCCACTACGTCCGGCGTGGCCTTTCTGGCCCGACCCGGTCGTCCCACCCTGGTGACCGGGACGTTGACCGAGCTGCGCGGACCCACCCGGGGCGTGGTCGAGCTGCCGGTCCGCCTGATGTGGTGCGCCGACCGCGCCTTCGACCTGGCCGACCACGACCAGTTGCTCTGGATGTACGAGAACGTCCTGCGGGAGACCACGAACGTCGACGACCTGCGCAGTCTCGTCGACGGCTGGACGTTGCGGCGCGTGTGGCGACAGTTGAACCTGCCACGGGGCGTACGGCTGGCCTGGGAGACCCGGCACCGGGGTCTCCGATCGGCGTGACTGGAGCGCACCCGCACGAGTTCTACCGCGAGGTGGCCCGGGTGGCGCTGGACGTCGCCGGGCCACACCGCTTCGTCCTCGGCGGCGGGGTCGCCTGGGCCGCGTACGGGCTGGTCACCCGCCCCACCGAGGACGTCGACCTGTTCGCGGACGTGGAGGGCGCGGCGGCGGCTGCGGCGACCGGGGTACGGGAGGCGCTGGAGGCGGCCGGGTTCGAGGTGGCCGACGCGGACCCGGACAGTGACCTCGGCGGCCTCTTCGAGGGCTTCGACCGGGACATGCGGGACTTCGTGGTCGCCCGGGACGGCCGGCAGATCCGGCTCAGCCTGGCCCGGCTGGACCGACACCGCAGCCCCGTGGTGATGGAGTTCGGGCCGGTGATGGACGTCCGCGACCTGATCGCCAACAAGACCGCCGCCCTGGTCAACCGGCGGGAGGTACGCGACTACATCGACGTCGCCTCCGCGTTGGAGCACCGCTCCGTCGGCGAGCTGCTGGGGTTGGCCCGGCAACTCGACCCGGCGCTCGACGACGAGGACGTACGGGAGGCGGGGCGCTACCTCGACCGGATCCCGGACGGGCGGTTCGCCCGGTACGGCCTCGGCCCGGCGGACATCGACCGGATCCGCCGACACCTGGCCGCCTGGCCCCGCTGACTCACCCGACGTCCGCGCCGTGCCCAGCGGGCGATGGCCGCCTCCGGCGTCGGGGTTTCGTGTTAGGAAGGGTCCCCTGCTATGCACGAGGCGTTAGCAGGGGACCCTTCCTTGCACCTCACTTGGTGAAGCGGCCGCCCGTGACGCCGAGGATCTCGCCGGTGATGAAGCTCGACTCCTGCGACGCGAAGAAGACGTACGCGGGCGCCAACTCGGCGGGCTGACCGGGCCGGCCGACCGGCGTGTCCTGGCCGAACTGCTTCACCTTCTCCTCCGGCATGGTCGCCGGGATCAACGGGGTCCAGATCGGCCCCGGCGCGACCGCGTTCACCCGGATGCCCCGGTCCACCACGTCGGCGGCGAGCGCCTTGGTGAAGTTCGCGATCGCCGCCTTGGTGGTGGCGTAGTCCAGCAGTTGCGGTGACGGGTCGAACGCCTGGATCGACGAGGTGTTGATGATCGTCGCGCCGTCGCCCATGTGCGGCAGGGCCGCCTTGCACAGCCAGAACATCGCGTACAGGTTGGTCTTGAAGACCCGGTCGAACTGCTCGGTGCTGATGCCCGCGATGCCCTTCTCCTGGGCCATCTGGTACGCCGCGTTGTTGACCAGGATGTCGATGCCGCCGAGGTCGCTGACGGCCCGCTCGATCAGCGTCTCGCAGTTGCGTTCGTCGGCGATGTCGCCGCGGATCGCGATCCCTTTGCGGCCCGCGGCCTCGATCAGCCGTACGGTCTCCCGGGCGTCGGCGTCCTCCTCCTCGCCGAGGTACGAGATCAGCACGTCCGCGCCCTCGCGGGCGTAGGCGATCGCCACCGCCCGCCCGATACCGGAGTCACCGCCGGTGATCACCGCCTTCTTGCCGTCGAGCTTGCCGGTACCCCGGTACGTCTTCTCGCCGTGGTCGGGCTCGGGCGCCATCTCGTCGGTCCGCCCCGGCGGCGACTGCTGCTGGCTCGGCTGACCCGACTGCTGGCCGTACTGCTCGGTCGGGTCCTGCGGGGTGTGCTGGTTCTGGCTCACGGGTGTCTCCTCGGTGCGCTGACGGATGCCCTCACCGATCGCCCTACCCGACGTCGGTGGCCGGAAACAGCCGGGCACTCGTGAGACTGGTGTGCCTCTCGGGGCCCTGCTCCGGTGCGGCGGCGGCCACCACCGCTAGAGCATCCTAGGATCCTGGTAGACGAGAGGTCAGGAGGCGGTGCGGGCGGCGGGGGTCCGCGGTCGGGGCAGCCGGGCGGCCACCGCCAGGGCCAACCGCACCGGCGCCTGGGCGACCAACTCGTCGAAACCGGCCTGCCCGGAGCAGAACCGGGTGAACGCGCGCCAGCCCGGTGGCGTCGCGATCGCCGCGTGCAGGATCTCCGGCCGTCGGGCGAACGCGTCGAGCAGGCGGTACCCGGCCCGCATGGACGGCACCAGCCGCTGGGCCACCGCCCGTTCGTAGCCGACCAGATCCCCGTCGACGACCGCGTCACCGGCCAGCTCGCCGGAGCGCAGGGCGTAGCTGATCCCCTCCCGGGTCCAGGGTTCCAGCAGGCCGGCGGCGTCCCCGGCGACCAGTACCCGCCCGCGCCGCAACGGCGAGTCCTCCGCCCGGCAACGGGTCAGGTGCCCCGAGTCGTGCGCCGGACGGATCCCGGCCAGGCCGAGCCGGTCCACGAACCGGCGTAGGTACTCACGGGTCCGGTCCCCCTCGCCGCGACCGGCGATCACCCCGACCGTCAGCCGATCGCCCTTGGGGAAGACCCAGCCGTACGACCCGGGCAGTGGACCCCAGTCGAGCAGCACCCGGTGCCGCCACTGCTCCTGTTGCGGCGGCGGCACCGGCAACTCCAGCTCCAACCCGAGGTCCACCTGCCGGTGCCGCACTCCGACGTGCCGACCGCTGACACCCGAGGTGCCGTCGGCGCCGACCACGGTCCGGGCCAGCACCGTGTCGCCGTCGGCCAGTCGCAGGCGTACCACCTCGGGGGTCTGGTCGAGCGCGCGGACCGCGACCCGCTCGCGGACCTCCGCGCCGACGGCCACTGCGGCGGCCCGCAACCGGTCGTCGAACTCCTCCCGGCGCACCATGCTCACCAGCGGACCGTCCCGGTGCCGGCGGGTGAGCGCGCGTCGCCCGTCCAGGGTGAAGGTGACCCGGTCGACGACGTCGTGGGCGGGTACCTCGATCCGACCCGCCACGGCGGCGAGCGAGACACCCGTCAAGCCACCGCCGCACGTCTTGTACCTCGGGTGCGCGGCCCGTTCGAGGACCAGGGTGCGTACCCCTCGCCGGGCGGCGGTGTAGGCGGCGGAGAGGCCGGCGGGACCGCCGCCGATCACCACGAGTTCCCAGACGGTCACCGCAGCAGCCTAGGTCAGCCGCGACGCCGTGTGGGGGGCGGCGCGCCACCCCCGTCCGGGGTGCATCTTCGTCGCCGCGCCGGGTAAGCGCCCGACGCAGACCGCCCGTGACCGGCGGTGGAGCCGAAGGAGGAAGCCATGCAGCAGGTCCAGCTGTCGGACGTCGAGGCTCGGGTGTACGACGCGGTGGCGGCCCTGGAGGTACGCGGACAGGTCCCCTACCCCGACCTGATCGCCCAGGAGTCCGGCCTCACCGAGGAGGAGTTGCAGACACCGCTGCACCTGCTCACCGAGAAGAACCTGCTGCACCGGGAGGACTCGCCGATGGCCGGGCTCGACTTCGGCCCGCGCTTCTGCGCCCAGCAGCTCACCTGACGTCGTGGGTCCCGCACCGGGGCCGCGCCGGACGACGTCGATCGGGACAGGGGGACGATGAGCTCCACCGGCCCCGACACGTACGACGACCGGCGACGCTGGCAGGCCCTCGGCGTCGGGCTGGTCGCCGCGTTCATGACGCTGCTCGACATCAGCATCGTCAACGTGGCCATCCCGTCGCTGGACCGGGCCCTGAACGCCGGGCCGAGCGACCTGCAGTGGGTGCTCTCCGGGTACGCGTTGACCTTCGGTCTGGTGCTGGTGCCCGCCGGCCGGTTCGGCGACGTGCACGGCCGGCGCAACGCTTTCGTGTTCGGCATCGCCCTGTTCACCGTGACCAGCGCCCTCGCCGGACTCGCCCAGTCACCCGGCTGGCTGGTCGCCGCCCGACTACTCCAGGGCGCCGCCGCCGGTCTGGTGAACCCGCAGGTGACCGGCCTCATCCAGCAACTGTTCCAGGGGCCGGAACGGGCCCGGCCGTTCGGACTGCTCGGCGCCACCATCGGCATCTCCACCGCGGTCGGACCGCTGCTCGGCGGCCTGCTGATCGCCGCCGGTGGCCCCGAACACGGCTGGCGGTGGGTCTTCTTCGTCAACGTGCCGGTCGGCATCGTCGCGGTCATCCTCGGCTGGCGGCTGCTGCCCCGCCACCCGATCGGCCAGGTGGTACGCCGTCGACCCGACCCGGTCGGCGTGGTGCTGCTCGGCGTCGGCGTGACCCTGGTGCTGCTGCCGCTGGTGCAGCGGGAACAGTGGCACGGCCCGGCCAAGTGGCTGCTGCTCCCCGCCGGCCTGGTCACCCTGGTCGGCTTCGCACTCTGGGAGCGGCGGTACGCACGCCAGGGCCCACCCCTGTTCGACGTACGCCTGTTCACCCGCCAGTCGTACGCGCTGGGTTCGCTGATCGCGTTGATCTACTTCGGTGGCTTCACCGCGATCTTCTTCATCTTCACGCTGTACCTGCAGAACGGACGCGGCTACAGCGCGCTGATCGCCGGTCTGGCGATCACACCGTTCGCCCTCGGGTCGGCCGTCGCCTCCGCCGTCGGCGGGCGGATCGTCAACCGCTTCGGTCGACCGCTGGTCGCCGTCGGGCTGCTCGCCGTGGTGGTCGGGCTCGGTCTGGTCGCGCTCGCCATCCAACTGGCGCCGCACGCGCCCGTGCCCTGGGTGACCGCGGCACCGCTGCTGCTGGCGGGGCTGGGCAGCGGCCTGGTGATCGCCCCCAACCAGACGCTGACCCTGTCGCAGGTGCCGGTCCCGCAGGCGGGCAGCGGCGCGGGCATGCTCCAGACCGGTCAGCGCATCGGCTCGGCGGCCGGGATCGCCGCCGTCGGCGCGGTCTTCTTCTCGGTCGTGGCCAGCGGGAACGACGCCTGGTCGAAAGCCTTCGAGCGGTCTCTGCTGGTGTCCGCCGGCATCATCGCCCTAGCGCTGGTCGTAGCCCTCGTCGACATCGCCCGTCACCACCGCCATCGGGGTGGGGTGTAAGGAGGGGTCCCCTGCTATCGCCTGGTGTATAGGAAGGGACCCCTCCTAACATCTCCCCCCATCGCAGACGCAGACGCCGCCGGCCGGCACCCCAGGTTGCGGGTACCGGCCGGCGGCGTTCTTGCTCCCCCTTCATTCGAGGAAAGCCTGTGCGTGGTGTGGGGGTCAGCTGTTCCAGTACTCGGCGACCAGATCAGCGGCCTGCTGCTCCCACTGCGCGTAGTGATCGGGGAACGCCGACACCTGCACCGTCTGCGCGGCCACGGTCAGCGGCATGTCCTGCCACCCGTCGACCTGCTTCAAACCCTTCAGGAATGCGAGGGTGGAGTACTCGGGGTCGGTGATCTGCTCCACCGTGCCCCAACCCGACGACGGGCGCTGCTGGAACAAGCCCTGCGAGTCGTGGTCGTTGCGGTCACCCAGGTGGCCGAGGTTCTCCAGCTTCGACTCCTGGAACGCGGTGCCGATGGCGATGACCGCGGCACGCTCGTCCATACCGGCCTTCTTCGTCGCCGCGATGATCGCCTTCGCGTTACCGACCTGCTCGTCATCCAAATCGATACGCGACTGGGCGCCCTGCACACCATGCGGAATCAACCTGCCGGTATCCGGCTTGTCCGCCTGCACCGCCACCAGCGAACCAGCGGTGACGGGGGCGGCGTCAGCCTGCGCGATCGGGCCGGCGAACACACCACCGGCAAACGCCAGACCAGCAACACCCAGAACACTCTTACGCAGCAGCTTCGAGTTCATGAGACAGCTCCATTCGGGGGTAGACGCCACCCACCAGGGGGAAGGGGGCGACGTGAACGCCGTCAGGCGCTAAGAAGAAGAGGGGAACCGACGCACCAAATCCGAGGGGATTCACCGAACCCTGCGGCGTCGGGTCAATACACAACCACCTGCCGGGCCGAACCATTCCCCGAGAGGACGGGGATCCGCGAGGCCCTTGCGGCGTCGGGATCACCACCACCGACCCGACCCGCATCATTCCCGGGGATATCCGCGAGCCCTCGCGGCACCGGGACCAGATATAACGACCGACCGAGCCAGGCCATTCCGGCATCCGCCCACCACCCGCCAGCGGGGTGAGGTCCTGCTCGGCCAGCCACCGGGTTACAACGCCACCGACCCCACCCCGATTCCGCCCCGCACCCGCCCACCCGAACCCGACAACCGGACATCCAACCACGTCCGGGACGGACTCACCCTTAGCTTCCCGGGTAGCGGCTCGATCTGCCTCGCCCCGCCGCTCTCCTGGTTGACCAAGGAGTTTTGGTGCGGACACGACAGACATCCCGACTCAAACTTCTTGATCAACGAGGCGAGCGCGGGCGGCGGGCGCGGGCGGCGGGCGCGGGCGGCGGGCGCGGGCGGCGGGCGCGGGCGGCGGGCGCGGGGACGGGAGCGGTGGGGATGGGGACGGCCGGCCCCTTGGCAAGGGGCCGGCCGATGTGTGTCGGAGGGTGTCACCAGAGTTGGGTGACGATGTCCGCCGACTGCTCCTCCCACTGCGCGTAGTGGAACGGGTACGCCGACACCTGCACCGTCTGTGCGGCAGTGGTCAGCGGCAGATCCTGCCAGCCGCCGACGTTCTTGAGGGCCTCGAAGAACACCGTCGAGGAGTACTCGGGGTCGGTGATCTGGTCCACGCTGCCCCAGCCGGTGGACGGGCGCTGCTGGAACAGGCCCTGGGAGTCGTGGTCGTTGTACGCGCCCAGGTGGCCGAGGTTGTAGAGCTTCGACTCCTGCAGTGCGGTGGCGATGCCGATGACCGCGCCCCGCTCGCCGACGCCGGTCTCCTTGGCGACCTCGATGATGGTCTTGGCGTTCTCGCGCTGCGCGTTGTCCAGCGGGACCCGCGACTGGGCGCCCTGCACTCCGTGCGGGATGAGGTCGTCGCGGCTGGGCTTTCCGGCCCGGGGCTTGTCGGTGGTGCCGCCGGTGGTCAGGCCGGACTCGACGGTGACGCCGCTGGAGTTGCGGCCGGTGGCCTTGTCGATGGCGGCCACGGCACCCTGGTGCGGGCCGGAGGTGATCGGCGCGGCCACGGCCGTGGGGCCGAGGGCCAGCCCGGCGAGGGCGGTCACGCCCACCACGCTCAGAGTGGTCTTCCGGTTCGGGTTCGTCGCGATGGCCGGGAGCCATCGAGTGAAGTCCAGCTTCACGATGGTTGCCCTTTCGATCGTACGAGCCGCTCGGGGTGAGCCGCTCTCGGGGGAACTGCCGCCGGTCGGGGTGTGGATGCCGGCGCTATGGGGAACACAACCCGCCCGACGTGTCGGTCATTCCGGGCATGACCGATATGCCCGACGGCGTGACCCGGGTCACGCGAGCGACCCGGACATCCGGTGCCAGACCCGAACAGAAGACTCAGCCGTCGTACGGGGTGCCGAAGCGGACCAGGACGTGCCAGAGCTGCTTGAGGTGTTGCAGCGTCTCGGCCGTGGACCCGCGATCGGCCCAACGGTCGGGTTCGGTGACCACCGAGGCGGCGGCCCGACCGACCAGCGCGGCGTGTACCGGCTCCCCCGACCCGGCGAACTCGGCGTGCACCCGGGCTGCCAGCGGCGGGATGGCCGGCCCCCGGAACTCGGCGTCGACCCGGTCCACCGGCAGGGCGAACCCCGCGTGCCAGCGCAGCGGGAAGCCGTACCGCTCGGCGGCGGACGCGAGGGTGACGCCGGTCGCGGTGCCCCGGAACGAGGGGTCGACCACCAGTTCGCACACGTCCCGGGTCAGCGTGACCGGCCCGTGCACCTGCGCCTCGACGTAGTCGTCCAGCGCACGGCCGGCGCTGCGGGACACGGTGTCGGCGTCCCCTCGGCGGCGCAGCAACTCCTCGACCAGGGTCAGCACGTCCGTGCCCGGCCGCCCCAGCGTGATGCCGGTGTCGACGGTCGCCGTGAGCAGCGCCGCCAGCACCGGTTCGACCACGTCGACGGTGCCGACGTCCCGTGGGCCGAGGTGGCTGTCGCCGAGACAGAACGTGGTGCGGGTCAGCACCTCGGGGCGCAGCCGCAGGTGGCACGAGCCGAAGCGCGGGCACGCGCCGTCCGGGTGGTCGAGCAGGTTCAGGCCGCCGTACTTCGGGCGGTCCGCCGGGCGCACACCCGGTCGCTGGTACGCGCCGCCGAACAGTCGCCGTTCCCAGCGGTCCCGGTCGCCGCCCGGGTACGCGCTGAGCCCGCCGTTGGAGATGCCCGTCTCGAACTGGCTGCGGTAGACACCCTCGGTGGCGAGCGCCTCGGCCACCGTCCGCCCGTCGGCGAGTAGTCGGTCGGGGTGGAAGTTGAGCGTCACGCGCCCGGCACGACCGAACGCGGCCACCAGGCGTTCCGGATCGTGCCGGACGCCGCTGCCGGCCAGCGCCCGACCGATCCGGGCCAACGCGGCGGGACGGTCGTCCGACGCCACCTGCCGGACGTGACGCAGCGCCGCACTCTGGGCGGCGGTCAGCGCGGCGCGCGGGACGGACATCCGCCGAGTGTGGCCAGGCCGAAGGGCCGACGCCAACTCGTACCCGGCCGCAGGGGCGGCGAGGACGCCCCTGCGGCCGTCAGGTCAGTGGCCCCGGGCCAGCCACTCGGGCAGTTGGGGGGCCTCCGCGCCGATGGTGGTGCTGTCGCCGTGGCCGGTGTGCACCACGGTCTGTGGCGGCAGCGTGAGCAGCCGGTCCCGGATCGAGTCGACGATGGTGCCGAAGTCGCTGTACGAGCGGCCGGTGGCACCCGGTCCGCCGGCGAACAGGGTGTCGCCGGTGAACACCACGTCGAGGTCGGCGGCGTACAGGCAGCAGGCGCCGGGGCTGTGCCCGGGGGTGTGCAGCACGGTCAGCGTGGTGCCGCCCACCGTGATCGCCTCGCCGTCGGCGAGCGCACCGTCGGGCGCCTCGTCGGGGTGCACCATGTCCCAGAGCACCCGGTCGGCGGGGTGCAGCAGCACGGGCGCGCCGGTGACGCGGGACAGCTCCGGTGCGACGCGGACGTGGTCGTCGTGGGCGTGGGTGGCGATGATCGCGGTGACCCGGCGTCCGGCCACCACGGCGAGGATCGCGTCCACGTCGTGCGGGGCGTCGACGACGACGCATTCGGTGTCGTCGCCGACGACCCAGACGTTGTTGTCGACGTCGAAGGTCTGCCCGTCCAGGGAGAACGTGCCGGAGGTGACGGTGTGGTCGATCCGGGCGGCCATCAGAAGACCACCACCGAGCGGAGGACGTCGCCGCGGTGCATCCGGGCGAACGCCTCCTCGACGCCGTCGAGCGGGATCTCCTCGGTGACGAAGGCGTCCAGGTCGAGGCGGCCCTGGAGATAGAGCTCGGTCAGCATCGGGAAGTCGCGGCTGGGTAGGCAGTCGCCGTACCAGCTCGACTTCAGCGCCCCGCCCCGGCCGAAGACGTCCAGCAGGGGCAGCTCGATCCGCATGTCGGGCGTGGGTACGCCGACCAGCACGACGGTGCCGGCCAGGTCGCGGGCGTAGAAGGCCTGCTTCCAGGTCTCCGGACGGCCGACGGCGTCGATCACCACGTCGGCGCCGAAGCCGCCGGTGGCGGCCTGGATCTCGGCCACCGGGTCGGACTCGGAGGCGTTGACGGTGTGGGTGGCGCCGAAGCGGCGGGCCCAGTCGAGCTTGCGGGAGTCCGTGTCCACCGCGATGATCGTCGTCGCGCCGGCCAGGGCCGCACCGGCGACCGCCGCGTCCCCGACGCCACCGCAGCCGATCACGGCCACCGAGTCGCCCCGGGTCACGTTGCCGGTGTTCATGGCCGCGCCGAGACCGGCCATCACACCGCAGCCGAGCAGCCCGACGGCGGCCGGCCGGGCCGCCGGGTCCACCTTGGTGCACTGGCCGGCGTGCACCAGCGTCTTTTCGGCGAACGCGCCGATGCCCAGCGCCGGGGCGAGTTCGGTGCCGTCGACCAGGGTCATCTTCTGGGCGGCGTTGTGGGTGGCGAAGCAGTACCAGGGGCGGCCGCGCCGGCAGGCCCGACACACGCCGCAGACCGCCCGCCAGTTGAGGACCACGAAATCGCCCGGCGCGACCGCGTCGACTCCGGCACCGACCTGTTCGACGATGCCCGCCGCCTCGTGGCCCAGCAGGAACGGGTAGTCGTCGTTGATGCCGCCCTCGCGGTAGTGCAGGTCGGTGTGGCAGACCCCGCAGGACTGCACGCGTACCACCGCCTCGCCGGGCCCCGGGTCGGGTACGACGATGTCGGTGACCTCGACGGGCGCGCCCTTGCTGCGCGAGATGACTCCCTTGACCTGCTGGCTCACGCTCTCCTCCTCGTCCGCACCGACGCGAAGCGCCGCCGCCGTTGCGCCGCGACGTCGCCGGTGGGACGGCGACGCCCGCGATCACTCCCGCTGGCGAACCTACCGGTGGGCGGGCGGGTCGGCACAGCTTCGGCGCGGGTTGCCGTCGGTCGGTGCCCGCCCTGGTCACGACGGGCGGCGTTGCGCCAGCGCAACACCTGCACCACGCCGAGCGCCCAGAGCACGTACTGCGCCGAGAAGGCCCAGCGGTACGCGGTCAGGTCGGGTGCGGCCTGGCCCGCCGGGGTGACCAGGTCCAGCACCACCCCGACGGTGAGCACCAGCGTGATCGAGGCGACGAAGCCGCCGACGTTGACGATCCCGGCGGCGCTGCCGAGGCGGCTGACCGGGTTGAAGGTCCGGGCGTAGTCGAGGCCGATCATCGAGCCGGGGCCGCTGAGGGCCAGCACCAGCACCAGCGTGACGAGCAGCCAGCCGGGTGCCCGGCCAGGCCAGGCGAGCAGCACCGTCCAGACGGTGGCGGTGACGCCGACGATGGTGAAGACCAGCACCGAGCGGTGCTGCGGGTGGCGGGCGCACAGGTGCGCGACCAGCGGCGCGGTCAGCAGCATCCCCAACGTCAGGACGGTGAGCAGGGAGGCCGCCGCGGTCGGGCTGAGCCCCTGCCCCTGCACCAGGAACGGGAAGCCCCAGAGCAGGGCGAAGACGGTGCCGGAGAACTGGGTGACGAAGTGGGTCCAGAGCCCGAGCCGGGTGCCCGGGTGCGCCCAGGCGGCGGCGAGCCGCCCACCGCCGGGGGCGGGGGTGGGTACGGCGGGCCGGTGCGGGGTGTCCCGGACGGCGGCGACCGTCACCAGCAGCACGGCCGCGCCGCCGCCGGCTGCGGTGAGGAAGGCGGTGGTCCAGCCGGTGTGGTGCAGCAGCGTCACCAGCGGTACGGCGGCGAGGACCGCGCCGAGCTGGCCGAGCGTCCCGGTCAACTGGACCAGCAGCGGGTTGCGGCGGCCCGGGAACCAGAACGCGATCAGGCGCAGCACGCTGATGAAGCTCATCGCGTCGCCGAGACCGATCAGGACGCGGGCCGCCACGGCCAGGCGCACGTCGGTGACCAGGGCGAAGGCGAGCTGACCGGCGACCATCAGGACGCCACCGGTGATCAGGAGCCGGCGCGATCCATACCGGTCGAGGAGCATCCCGACCGGCACCTGCATCACCGCGTACACGGCGAGTTGGGCGACGGTGAGGGTGGCCAGGGTGGCGGCGCTGATGTCGAAGCGCTGCGCCGCCTCCACCCCGGTCACGCCGAGGGAGGTGCGGTGGAAGATCGACGCGATGTACGCGCTGAGCGCCACCGCCCAGACCAGCACGGCTCGACCGGGCGGCGCCGGAAGCGGGGCCGCCCCGATGCTGGACGCGCTCACGAGGAGGAACCGGTATGCGGCGCCATCACCGGGGACCCAGGAACACGCGGGCGGAGGTGTCGATGTGCGCGGCCACGGCGGCCACCCACGCCTGCGGGTCGTCGCCGTCGAGGGCGGCGAGTTGTGCGGCGTGCTCGGTCAGGGCCGCCTCGGCCCAGCGGGGCGAGAGCCGGAAGCTCGCCTCGCCCATACGGACCTGCCGGTCCCGCAGCCGTTGGTACAGCTCGGCGAGGATCTCGTTGCCGGCGGCGTCGACCACGGTGGCGTGGAACGCCCGGTCGGCGGCCATCAGGGCGGTCAGGTCACCGGCAGCGTGCGCGACGCGCATCTCGGCGAGCCGTTCGGCCAACCGGTCACGGATCTCGGCGCGTCGGGGCCAGATCCGCTCGGCGGCGTGCACCTCGACCAGTCGACGGGCCTCCACCACGTCGGCGATCTCGCGGGCGGACACCGGCAGGATCAACGCGCCCCGCTTGGGATAGAGGCGGACCAGCCCTTCGGTCTCCAGGCGCAGCAGCGCCTCCCGGACCGGGGTCCGCGACACGCCGGTCGCCTCGGCGATCTCGCCCTCGCTGACCAGGGCACCGCCGGGGTGCAACTGCTCCAGGATGGCGCGTTTCAGGTGGTGGTAGGCCCGTTCGGCGGCGGACGGCGCGGTGACTCGACCGGCCACCGAGGGATGCGTCATGTATCTATCATGCGTCCCTCGACCGTCCTCGATGCGACCAGGGTGCCGGCGCGGGCTTCGTCAACCGGACCCGGGTCGGCACGCGACGCACCTATGGTGTGGCTGAGGACGCCGCGAGGGAGAGCGCCCGTGGTCACCGCCAGCCCGTCCGTCCGACCGTGGTACCGCCCGATGCGGCCCCGCCGCCGCGACGAGCCACACCGCGCGGCCACCAACCTGGAACTCTTCTTCGACCTCTGCTTCGTCGTCGCGGTGACGCAGGCCGCGGGCGCGCTGCACGACGCGCTGGCCGAGGGCCGCCCCGGTCACGCGGTGCTCGCCTACCTGCTGGTGTTCTTCGCCATCTGGTGGGCCTGGATGAACGTCACCTGGTTCGCCTCGGCCTACGACACCGACGACGACGTCTACCGGCTCACCATCCTGGCGCAGATCGCCGGTGCGCTGATTCTCGCCGCCGGGGTGCCCGAGGCGTTCGCGTCGGCCGACTTCGCGACCGTGACCGTCGGGTACGTGGTGCTGCGGCTGGCCGCCGTCGCGAACTGGCTGCGGGCCGCCGGGGGCGACCCGGCCCACCGGCGCAGCGCCCTGCGGTACGCGACCGGGGTCACCCTGGTGCAGGTCGGCTGGCTGGTTCGGCTGCTCGTGCCGCCCGAGTTGGGTCTGCCGTCGTTCCTGCTGTTGATCCTCGCCGAGTTGCTGGTGCCGGCGCTGGCCGAGCGCACCGGGACGACCCCGTGGCACCCCCGGCACATCGCCGAACGGTACGGGCTGTTCACCCTGATCGTGCTCGGCGAGGTGGTGCTGGCCGTCACCGTGGCGGTGCAGACCGGGGTGGACGCCGGTGACGACGGTCTGTGGCCGGTGGCGGCTGCGGGCGCCGCGATCGTCTTCGCGCTCTGGTGGCTCTACTTCGACCGGCCGGTGGACGTGCCCACCCGGCTGCGCCGCGCGCTGTCCTGGGGCTACGGGCACTACGTCGTGTTCGCCGGGCTCGCCGCGGTGGGCGCGGGCCTGGCGGTGACGGTCGACCACCGCCGCCACCCCGACCAGGTCGACGGGCTGCTGACCGGGTACGCGGTGGCCGTACCGGTGGCGGTGGTCCTGCTGGTGCTCTGGGGGTTGCGGATCCTGGCGTACCGGCGGCGGACGGTCCGGGTGGCGATCCCGGTGACCGCGACGGCGGTGCTGCTGACCCCGCTGGTCCCGGCCTCGGTGTACCTGGTGGCGCTGCTGCTGGTCAGCCTGGTGGCGGTGACCCGGTGGCCGTCGGCGCGGACACCGCGCTAGCGCGGGCGGTCCGGCCCCGGGTGCCGAGGGCGGTCAGCAGGCGGCCGTGACCGACCGGCGCGACCCGGGCCATCAGGTCCGGCAGCCGGGCCGACCAGCCGATCAGGACCCGGCCCCGGCGGCGGGCCACCCCGCGCAGCACCGCCTCGGCGGCGGTCTGCGGGGCGATGGTGAGCAGTCGCTCGAACCGCTGCCGACCCACCTCGTACTCGGCCCGGTCGACGCCGCTGCCCACCCGGGCGTCGCGGGCGATGCGGGTGCGGATGCCGCCGGGGTGCACGCAGGTCACGCCGATGCCGTCGGCGGCGAGTTCGTGGCGCAGCGCCTCGGTGAAGCCGCGCACGGCGAATTTGCTGGCCGCGTAGGCGACCTGCCCGGGCGGGGCGATCAGGCCGAAGAGGCTGGAGACGGTGACCAGGTGCGCCCCGGGCGCGGCCTTCAGCGCGGGCAGCAGGGCGTGGGTCAGTTGCGCGACAGCTCGGAAGTTGACCTCCATCACCCAGCTGAACTCGTCGAAGGTCACCTCGTCGAAGCGCCCGCCGAGCGCCACCCCGGCGTTGTTGACCAGCAGTCGGATCGCCGGATGCCGGTCCCTGACCTGTTCGGCGACCGCCCCGGTGGCCGCCGCGTCGGCCAGGTCCACCACGTACGTGTCGACCGCCCGTCCGGGGTGTGCGGCGCGGACGGCGTCGGCCACCGCGTCGAGCCCGGCGGCGTCGCGGTCCAGCAGGACCAGTGCCGCGCCGCGCCGGGCCAGGCCGTGGGCCAGCGCCGCACCGATGCCGCCGGCCGCGCCGGTCACCACGGCGGTGCCGTCGGTGAAGTCGAACCTACGCATCGACGGCACTCCCCCGTGGCGCGCCGGCCGCGTCGAAGCGGACCCCGGCGTCGGTGACCCGCCCGTAGCGCAGCATCAGCAGGTCACGCGGATAGTTCTGGTGCAGCCGCCAGGGTGGGCGGTGCCCCTGCGACGGCAGGTGCGCCAGGCCACGGCGGACGTACCCGGAGGTCAGGTCGATCAGCGGCGCCCGCCGCCCGTCGGGCGGGGCGAGCGGGGTGACCACCCGGGTCCCGGTGCGGTCCAGGTGGCGCAGCAGCCGGCACACGTACTCGGCGACCAGGTCGGACTTCAGCGTCCAGGAGGCGTTGGTGTAGCCGAGCGTCATGGCGAAGTTCGGCACGCCGGAGAGCATCATGCCCTTGTAGGCGACGGTGGTCGGCAGGTCCACGTCGGCGCCGTCGACCCGCAACGTCATGCCGCCGAGCGCGAGCAGGTCGAGCCCGGTGGCGGTGACCACCACGTCGGCCGGTAGTTCCGCGCCGCCGGTGAGCCGGACGCCGTGCGCGGTGAACGTCTCGACGGTGTCGGTCACCACGCTGGCCCGTCCGGCGGACAGGGCGTCGAACAGGTCCCCGTCGGGCACCACGCAGAGCCGCTGGTCCCACGGGTCGTAGCGGGGTGTGAAGTGACGGTCGACGTCGTACCCGGCCGGCAGCCGTCGGGTCACGGCCCGCCGCAGCAGCGCGCGCACCAGCCCGGGCGCACGCCGGCTGAGCTGGTAGGTGGCGGCGGTGGCCAGCACGTTCTTCGACCGGATCAGCGGGTACGCCAGGTGGGCGGGCAGGCGTCGTCGCAGCGTGTCGGCGAACGCGTCGCGGGCGGGCAGCGCCAGCACGTACGTCGGGGACCGTTGCAGCATGGTCACGTGGGCGGCCCGCCGCGCCAGCGCCGGGACCAGCGTGACGGCGGTGGCGCCGCTGCCGATCACCACCACGGTACGACCCGAGTGGTCGAGGTCGTCCGGCCAGTGCTGCGGGTGCACGATCCGCCCGGCGAACCGCTCCTGCCCCGGGAAGTGCGGTGCGTGTCCGGCGTCGTAGCGGTAGTAGCCGGTGCAGGCGTACAGGAAGTCGCAGGTGAGCACCGTGGTGTCGGCGGTCTCGGCGCGCTGCACGTGCACCGTCCAGCGGGCCTGCTCGCTGTCCCACTCGGCGCGGACCACCCGGTGCCGGAAGCGGATGTGCCGGGTCACGTCGTACGCGTCGGCGGTGCGCCGCAGGTAGTCGAGGATCGTGCCACCCTCGGCGATCGCCGTCGGGGCGGTCCACGGCGCGAAGGAGTAGCCGAGGGTGAACATGTCGGAGTCCGAGCGCACCCCGGGGTAACGGAACAGGTCCCAGGTGCCGCCGAGGTCGTCGCGGGCCTCCAGCACGGCGTACGTCTTGTCCGGGCAGCGACGGCGCAGGTGGCAGGCGGCGCCGATGCCGGAGAGCCCGGCGCCCACGATGAGCACGTCGACATGGTCGGACATCGGCTCGCCTCCCGCTGACCTGCTGGTGCCCCGGACCCTACCGGGCGGCGTGCCCGGCCCCGGGGGTGCCGCTGGTCGGCTACCGTCCGGCAGCGGCGAGCAGCGCCGCGGCCGGGACGATCAGGGCCCGTTCGGTGGCGCTCTGGGTGGGGTCGGCGCGGCGTCGCGCCACGGCCGCGTCGACCAGCGGTACGGCGTGACCGTGGATCGCACGCAGGTAGGCGTGCAGCAGGTCGCCGGCCTCGGCGGCCACCGGCTGGTCCCGGTCCACGGCGACCTGGGCGAGGATCAGGGCGGTCATCGCCACGTCCAGCCCCGGCGCGCCGTGCCGCACGTTGCGCCAGTCGATGAGCACCGGCCCGGACGGGTCGAGGACGACGTTGTCCGGATGCAGGTCCAGGTGCAGGATCCGTGCGCCGGCTGCCGCGTCGGGCAGTGGCGCGACGGCGTGCAGGCGACGGTGCAGGTCGGCCAGGACCGCGGCGGCCGCCTCGACGTCGATCCCACCGGTGAGCAGGGCGTGCAGCATGGTCGGGCCGGACACCCGCCGCATGACCAGGTCGGTGCCGTCGGCGTGGTGCACCCGGGGCACCGGGAAGCCGGCCGCGTACAGGTGGGCCATGAACCGGGCCTCGACGGTCACGTCGCCGCCGTCCCGGTAGCGGCGCAGCACCCGCGCGGAGTCCAGCGCGAACACGTCGGCTTCCCGGCCGGAGGCCAGTGGGGTCGGGTCCGTCACGACAGCGACGGTAGCCCGTCGGTACACCGCTCCATGGTGGATCGCCGGGGACACCGTGCGTGGTCGACCTGTGTCACTCTGAACGGCGACGGTATCCGGAGGTGATGGTCACGTTACGCACGCAGGACCTCGTCGCCGTGCCGGACGTTCCACCGCTCGACGTCGAGGTGCCGATCGGGACGATGACGGCGCTGGTCGCCGAGCCCGGTGTGGGCACCGCCCTGGCCCGGGTGGTGGTCGGCCTGGTCGCGCCGATCAGCGGCCGAATCCTGGTCGGCGAGCGGGACGTCACGGATCTGCCGCCGCCGCGTCGGCGCATCGGGTACGTGCCGGCCGGCGGTGCCCTGCTGCCGCACCTGACCGTCGCCGGCAACATCTCCTACGGTCAGCGCCGCCGCCAGCGGGTCCACGACGTCGCCGACGACTGGGCGTCCACCCTGGTCAGACGGCTCGAACTCGCCCCGACCCTGGGGCTGCGCCCGCATCAGGTCTCCCAGGCGCAGCGGTTCCGGGTCGCCCTCGCGCGGGCCGTGGCGTGTCTGCCCGAGGTGCTGGTGGTCGACCTGCCCACCCCGGTCGACGGGGTGCGCCTCACCCCGCTGCTCGACCGGCTGTCCCCACCGGACTCCCCCGGCGTCACCGTGCTGCTCTGCACGGGGCACCCCGAGGTGCTGACCGAGGTGTCCGCACAGGTCCGGGTGGGGGCCGCCGACGAGGCACCGGCGTGAACCCGGCCGGGCGGCTGCGCCGTCGTACCCTGCTGCGGGCCGCCGTGACGGCGACCGTGGCCGGCGCCGCCGGCTGCGCGCGAGGCCCTCGCCCGGTGCAGGTGGCGGTGGTGTGGAGCGGCACCGAACTGGCCCGGTTCCGCGAGGTGGTCGACGGCTTCCCCGACCCGGTCCGGGTGATCGGGGTGGGCAACGACATCGACGCCTTCCTGACCGCCCGGATGCTCGCCGGCACCAGCCCCGACGTGGCGATCCTGCCCCGGCCGGGGCTGATCGTCGAGTACGCCCGCCGGGGGTGGCTCGACCGGGTCGCCCCGGCCAGCAGCTACCTGGCGCCGACCGGGATGGCCGACCTGCTCACCGTCGACGGGCACCGGTACGGCCTGTGGATCAAGGCGGCGCACAAGTCGCTGTTCTGGCACTTCCCGTCGACGCTGATGGAGCCGCCCCGCACCTGGGACGAGCTGGTCGAGACGACCCGTCGGCTCGGGGCACGGCACCGGGCCGACGAGGGCCCGGCGCCGCTGGCGATCGGTGCCGCCGACGGGTGGGTGCTCACCGACTGGTTCGAGAACTCACTCGCCGACATCGCCACTCCCGGCCGCTACGAGGCGCTGGCCCGGGGCGAGGCCGACTGGCAGGACCGGCCGGTACGCGACGCCCTCGACCGGCTCGCCGAGCTGTGGAGCGTCGACGGCGCGTTCCCCGGCGGCGGTCGACGCGCCCTGCTCACCCAGTTCGAGGAGTCGGTGATCCAGGTGGCGCACCACCGGGCCGCCGTCATGGTGTTCGAGGCCGACTTCGTCGACGGGGTGGCCGCCCGCTTCCGGCGCGGCACCGAACCGCTGGTCACCTTCCGGTTCCCCGGTTCGCGGGTGGCAGACCAGCCGCTGATCGTCGGCGGCGACGCGGCGGTCGCCTTCGCCGGCTCGACCTCCGGGGTGGAGCTGGTGCGCTGGCTCAGCGACGCGGCGGCGTTCCGGCCCTGGTTGGAGGCCGGCGGCTACCTCTCTCCCAACCTGGTGGTGCCGGTGCACGGTTACCGCGACCCGCTGCGTCGGCGGCTGGCTGCGGAGTTCCGGGCCGTCGAGGCGCTGCGCTACGACCTCTCGGACCGGCTGCCGGGCACCTTCACCGGCACCGACGGCGTCGGGATCTGGCGCATCATGCAGGACTTCTTCATGGACGTGACCGACGGGGTGGCCGCCCGGGAGGCGGTCCGACGGGCCACCGGGCAGCTCGCCGAGGCGGCCCGGGCGGCGAGGAGCGGACGATGAGCCGGGAACCCCTGCTCGGTGAACTCGCCCTGCTCGACGACGTGGGACCGCCCCGGCGCGGGCGCGCGTACCCGGCGACCGGCGCCACCTGGGCGCTGCTCGCCCCGGCCGGGCTCCTGCTCGGTGGGCTGCTGGCCTGGCCGGTGCTGCGGACGGTGCAGGCCAGCGTCACCACCGACGGGCGGTGGGTGGGCGCCGAGCACTACCGGGCCGCCCTCACCGCGCCCGGTGCCGGTGCCGCGGTGGGCCGGACCGTGCTCTGGGCGCTGCTGGTGCCGACCGTCGTCACCGTCCTGGGGTACCTGCTCGCCGCCGCCTCACGCCGTTCCCAGGAGGGCTGGCTGGTCCGTTTCATCCTGGTGGTGCCGACCGCGTTGCCGCTGGTGGTCACCGGGGTCACGTTCCGGCTGCTCTACGACCCGGACCCGCAGCGGGGTCCGGTCACCCTGCTGTTGGCCCGGCTGACCGGCACACCCGAGCAGGTGCCGCACCTGCTCGGGCCACGGCTGGTGACGGTGGCGGTGATGTCGGCGTTCGTGTGGGCCTGGGTCGGGCTGGCCGTGCTGGTGTTCCGGGCCGCACTCGACACCGTGCCCGCCGACCTGGTCGACGCGGTACGCGCCTTCGGCGGCTCCCGGCGCGACGTGTTCTGGGACGCCCAGTGGCGACCGTTGATGCTGCGTACGGTGGCGGTGGTCTTCGCCCTGGTCGCCGTCGGCACCAGCCGCACCTTCGACCTGATCCTGGTGATGACGCCCGGCTCGGTCCGGGACGAGGCGTCGGTGCTGGCGCTGCGGATCTGGCAGACGTCCGGGGCGACGACCACCGGGCAGGGTGCCGCCCTGGGGGTGATCTGGCTGGTCGCGGTGACCGCCGGCATGCTCGTGGTGGCGATGTTCATCCGGCAGGCGTGGCCCCCGCCACCGCAGCCGGCCGCGCCCGCCCCCGCGCCACCGCAGCGACGACTGGTCCGCCTGCTCGCCGCGGGGGCCGCCGTGGCGTGGTTGCTGCCGCTCGGGGTGCTCGCGGCCACCTCGTTGCAGAGCCCGGTGCGGGCGGCCACCGACGCCTGGTGGTCCGGGCCACCGGGTCTCGACTCGTACCGGGCGGTGCTCGGCGGGGCGGGCCTGTGGCGCAGCCTGGGCTTCACGCTGGTGCTGGCCCTGGTCGTCACCGCCGTCGTGCTCTGCGTGGCACTGCTGGCCGCGTACCCGCTGGCCTGGCTGGCCGGGCCGCCCGCCCAGGCCGTCGGACTGGTGCTGCTGGCCGCCGCGGTGGTCCCGGTGCAGGTCGTCGCGGGGCCGATCAACGAGGTGCTCGGGGTGGCGCAATCCTCCGGCACCGCACGCGGACTGGCGCTGGTGCACATCGCGCTGGGGGTTCCGTTCGCCGTGCTGGTGCTGCGCAACGCCTTCGCCGATCTGCCCGCCGACCAGGTCCGGGCCGCCCACCTCGGCGGGCGTCACCTGTGGGACACGCTGCGACGGTTGGCCCGCCACCACCGCACCGCCGTGGTGGCGGTGGCCGTGCTGGAGTTCGTCCAGGTGTGGAACGACCTGGTGGTGGGTCTGCTGTTCAGCGGCCCGGACGCCACCCCGCTCGGCTGGTTCCTGGCCGAGCAGACCCGGGGTTTCGTGACCGCCAGCGGCACGCTCTCGGCCGGATCCGTGCTCGCCTCGATCCTGCCGGTGCTGGTGTTCGTGCTGGGCCGTCGACACGTCGTCGCCGGACTGGTCGCCGGAGGCGTACGGTGACCGGCCCGAGCCGGCCCACCCGGCGACCTCGCCTGCTCAGCGTGCTGCTGGCCCTCGGCGGGGTGCTCGGCGCCGGGGTCAGCGCGCTGCTCGGCAACATCACCGGCAACCTGCTCTCCGAGTTGTCCGTCACCGCCCTCGGCTCGGCCAGCCTGGGTCTGGCGGCGCTCGGCGTGGCTGCCTCCTTCCTGGTGGAGTGGCGACGTCGGCAACGGACGTCGACGTCGGCCGACGACCACGTCGTCACCCCGTCGACCGTCAACGCCCCCACCCTGCCCCGGTCGGGCGGGTTCACCGGACGCCCTGGACAGGCGGAGGCGGTGGTCGCGCTGCTCGACCCGAAGCACGCGGTGGCGGTGGTGGGTCGGCGGGGCATCGGCACCTCCTGGTGCGCGATCAGGGCCGCCGACCTGTGCAAGGACCGGTTCCCCGACGGGCAGTACTACCTCGACCTGCGCCGAGGTGGTCGGGCGCGGTCGCCCCGGGAGGTCCTCACCGCGTTGGCCCGCATCCTCGGCACCGCCGCACCAAGCTCGGGACGCGCCGACGACCTCGCCGACGCCGCGGACGCGCTGCGCGGCCAGGTCGACGGCCGCAAGGTCCTGCTGGTGCTGGACAACGTGGACAGCCCGGCTCAGGTCCGCGCGCTGCTGCCGCCGACCACCCGGGTCTGCCAGCTCCTGCTGGCCGGCACCGGACGGCTCGCCGCGCTCAACGGGGTGGCGCCCTACGGGCTGGAGGAGCCCACCGCGCACGACGCGGTGGAGATGTTCGCCGTCGCCGCCGCCGGGGCGCACCGACCGCCCCGCGACGACCCGCGCCTGGACCCCGACGTCCACGCGATCGTGGCGCTGTGCGGCCGTCAGCCCCGTGCCGTGACCGCACTGGGTCGACAGACCACCAACCACGGCTGGCGACACGCCGACGTGCTGCGCGCGCTGCGCCGTGCCGCCGACACACCGCCGCACCAGCGGGTCGACTTCTCGCCGATGGCCGAGCTGGTCGTCGCACAGGACACCGCCTACCACGCGCTCGGCGACGAGGCGCGGCGGCTGTGGCGGCTGATGGCGCTCAGCCCGGTGCCGTTGGACCGGTCGAGCATCGCCGCGCTGGCCCGACGCCGCCCGGACCGGGTCGCCACGCTGATCGACGAGCTGGCCGACGGCGCCTTCGTGGCCGCCGCGCCCGGCGACCGGTACGAGGTACGGGACCTGCTCGCCCCGTACGCCCGAATGCACCTGCGGGCGACGGTGCCGGTGCGCCGCCGGGTGAACGCCCAGGCGCGGCTGACCCGGCACCTGGCCCGCCAGGCCGAACGGCAGGTGACCGCGCTGGCGGCGACCGGCCCGACGGAGGCGGACCGGCGGTTGCCCACCGTCGACCCGTACGACTGGTTCACCCTGCACCAGGACCTGCTGCTGGCCGTGGTCAAGGTGCCGGCCGGCGCGGTGGAGGCGCTGCCCCGGCGGGTCCGGGGCTGGTGGTTCCGGTTGGCGGTGGCGTCGTGCGGTTGGCTCGCCCATGCCGAGCGGCGCGACGAGTGGGAGGACCTGTGCCGGACGGTGCTGGCCAACCCGACCGCCCGGCAGCGGCCGGAGATCGCCGGTTGGGCCCACAACCAACTGGGCGTGGTGCTGCGGCACCGGCACGACCCGCACGGCGCGATGGCCGAGCTGAGCCTGGCGGTGACCGCGCAGGGACGCCGGGACACCGCCCAGGCCCGGATGAACCTCGGCCTGGCCCTGCTGGACCTGGGGCGGCTGGACGAGGCCGTCGCCCATCTGGAGTTGTCCCGTCGGCACCGGGCCGGCGGCGACCGCGCCGGGCAGGCCCTCAGCGACCTGGGGCTGGGTGCGGCACGGCTGGCGCGCGGCGACCGGGAGACCGCCCACGACCTGCTGGTGCGGGCGGCGAACACGTTCCGCTCGCTGGGCGACTCGCGCGGCTACGCGGCGGCGCTGACCAACCTCGTCCTGGTGCACGCCGCGATGGGCGAGTACCTGGACGCGGCCCAGGCGTGGCGGGCCGCGCTGCGCGAGTACGAGACGGTCGGCGATCCGACCAACCGGGCGGCGGCGCTGCTCAACGCCGGGGCGGCGCTGCTCGGCACCACACCGGGCCAGGCCGACCAGGCGTCGGCGTGGCTGACCGAGAGCCTGCGGTTGCGCGAGGGGGGCCGGGTCGACGCCGGGTTGGGGCGGACGCTGTTGCACCTGGGCGACGCGGAGGCCGCACGGGAGCGCCACGACATCGCCCGCCGACACTGGATCGACGCGTCGGCGGTCTGCGAGTCGGTCGGCGACGAGGACGGTCAGCGGGCGGCCGACGATCGCCTGGCCGGCGCACCCGGGCCGACGTCGGGTTGAGCCGGCGGGCCTGCGGGCAGCGCGCCGACGGTCAGGCGGTCTCGCCGGGGGCGAGGTACCGGTAGCCGGGGACGGTCTCACTGAACCAGCCGTTCACGCTGGCCAGACCGCGTTCGTTGAGCTGCGCGTCGTGGATCGCCACCACCCGCTCCGCCTCGACGGCGACGGCGAAGTCGATTGCCTCGGTCAGCTTCAGCCAGGACGCCTGCGCCGGGACCAGCAGGGTACGCACCGGTCGGCCGGGCGGGTGCAGTGAGTCGCCCGGGTGGTAGACGTCGTCGCCGACCAGGTAACCGAGGTTGACGCAGTCGGGCCGGCCACCGTGGATGGTGGCGTGTCGTCCACCGACCGCGGTCACCTCGAGGCCCGCGACGGTGAACCGGTTGCCGGCCCGGACCCGGGTCACCGGCAGCGGTGCCAGGTCCGGCAGCACGGCGCCCTCCGGCGCGAAGACCGGCACCCCCAGCCCGGCCAGCCGCAGCACGTCGACGTGGTCGGTGTGCTCGTGGCTGACCAGCACCGCGTCCGCGCCGACCAGGGCACGCGGCTCGCTCCAGATGCCGGGGTCGATGACCAGCACGCCGCCGTCGTGTTCGAGCCGTACGCAGGAGTGGGTGTACTTGGTGATCCGCACGACGTGACGCTATGCGGATCGGCCGCCGGGCGTGGTCCCGCGACGGCGTCGGCGGGCGGACGGTTCGTCGGCTGCCGCCTCGACCGCCTGGCACAGGTCCACCAGCGGATCGTCGGCCTGCGCCGCGCAGGCCACCTGCCTGAGCAGGTCCCGCAGGTCGCCGCGCTGCGCGGGGGTGAGCGCCCGGAGCAGTCGCGTCTCGACATCCGCCAGTGCCTCGCGCCGACGTCGGGCCGCGTCGCGTCCGGCGCCGGTGAGGGTGACCAGGCGGCTGCGACGGTCGGCGGGGTCGGGACGACGCACCACCAGCCCGTCGCGCTCCAGGTCGTCGATCAGGTAGGTCAGGACGGTGCGGTCGATGCCCAACTCCTCGGCGACGGCTCCCTGGTTGCGGGCGGGCTCTCGGTCGGCGGCGACGAGCACCTGATAGCCGCGCGGCCCGCCGGGCAGGTCACCGGCGACGTGGTCGGCCGCGCGGACGTAGGCCCGGAAGACGACGCCGAGCATCCACCCGAGGTCGTCGGTGATCGGGTCGGTGCGGGGATCACTGGCCTGCGGACCGGTCATGCTCACAGATTAACCCAGATCACAGATTTTATTGGGCAAAGATGTTCTGTCCGCAATAACATCTGTGGCACGGGGTGATCACCCCGTGAACGGGAAGGAACGCAGACATGAGCGACTACGGGCACCCCCTGA
Organism: Micromonospora sp. NPDC049903; assembly: GCF_044460945.1. Classification (NCBI taxonomy): domain Bacteria; kingdom Bacillati; phylum Actinomycetota; class Actinomycetes; order Micromonosporales; family Micromonosporaceae; genus Micromonospora; species Micromonospora sp. NPDC049903. The sequence goes on along the minus strand of NZ_JBITKL010000041.1, from coordinate 6,736 downwards.
CCTTCGGGTCGTTCCTGACGCCCGGCAACGCCGACCCGGCCGGGCCGGTCGGCCTGGCCATGCTCTCCGAGCAGGTCGGGCTGGACCTGGTCACCTTCCAGGACCACCCCTACCAGCCGGCCTTCCTGGACACCTGGACGCTGCTCAGCTTCGTCGCCGCGCGTACCGAACGGGTGCGGCTGGCCGCCAACGTGACGAACCTGCCGCTGCGACCGCCCGCCGTGCTCGCCCGCAGCGTCGCCAGCCTCGACCTGCTCAGCGCCGGTCGGATCGAACTCGGGCTGGGGGCCGGGGCGTTCTGGGACGCCATCGAGGCGATGGGTGGTCGACGTCTCACCCCGGGCCAGGGCGTCCGGGCCCTGGAGGAGGCGATCGAGATCATCCGCCAGATCTGGGACGCCGACGCCCGTGGCGGTGTCCGGGTCGACGGCGAGTTCCACCGGGCGACCGGCGCCAAACGCGGTCCGGCACCCGCCCACGACGTCGGCATCTGGCTCGGCGCGTACAAGCCCCGGATGCTCGCGCTGACCGGGCGGCGGGCCGACGGCTGGCTGCCCTCGCTGGCCTACCTGCAACCCGGCGACCTGGCCAAGGGGAACACGATCATCGACGAGGCGGCCACCGAGGCCGGCCGGTCACCGGGCGACGTGCGACGGCTGCTCAACGTCAACGGGCGGTTCGCGGCGACCGGTCGCGGGCCGCTGGACGGCCCGGCCGAGCAGTGGGCCGAGGAGCTGGCCGACCTCGCCCTGACCGACGGCGTCAGCACCTTCATCCTCGGCACCGACGACCCGGAGGACCTGCGGCGGTTCGCGGCCGAGGTGGCTCCGGCCACCCGGGAGCTGGTCGCCGCCGAGCGGGCCTCGGGTCGCAGCGGCGGCACGCCCGCGCCGACCGACCGGACCGATCCGTCACCTGATCCGACCCCGGCCGCCACCGGTCGGACCGCCCGGCCGGCGCGCCCCCGGGCCGTGCTCGGGTCGAGCGCCTTCGCCGTGGTGCCGACGCCCGACGACGGCGTACGCCGCAGCGACGTCCGGGTCTGGGACGAGTCGGCCCGCCCCACCGGCCCGGCACCGGACCCGGCACGCACCTACACGGCACACGAGCAGGCCGGCGCCCAGCACCTGATCGACGTGCACGACGGCCTGCGCAGCGAGCTGGCCCAGATCCAGGACCTGATCGAGCAGGTCGCCGCCGGGCTGGTCGACGTGGGCACCGCCCGGTCCCACATCAACACCATGACCATGCGGCAGAACAAGTGGACGCTGGGCACCTACTGCGAGTCCTACTGCCGGGTGGTGACCACGCACCACACCCTCGAGGACCGTGCGCTCTTCCCGCACCTGCGCCGCACCGACCCGCGACTCACGCCGGTGATCGACCGGTTGGAGGCGGAGCACCACGCCATCCACGACGTGCTGGAAGGTGTCGACCGGGCACTGGTCGCGTTCGTCGCCACCCAGGACGGGACCGCCGAGCTGCGTGCCGCCGTGGACCTGCTCAGCGACACGCTGCTGTCGCACCTGGCGTACGAGGAGCGGGAGCTGGTCGAACCGATCGCCCGCCTGGGCGCGCACTGACCGTCGGCGGGGCCGTCCCCGTCAGGCGGCGGGTGCCCGGCGCATCCCCCACACCCGGGGACCGCCGTCGGGCACCCGCACCTCACCGGTGACCACGAAACCGAGCCGCCGGTAGAAGCCGACGTTGCTCTCCGACGAGGTCTCCAGCACCACCGGGAGGTGCGCCCGCGCCGCGTCGGCCAGCCCCGGGCCGAGCACCCGGGAGCCGAGACCGTTGCCCCACCGGTCACGGCGCACGCCGACCGTGGCCAGCAGGTACGCCGGGTCCGCAGTGCGGAGTGGGGCACACGCGACCTCGGCGGTCACGGCGGCCTCGTGCCGGTCGCCGGCCAGCTCCGCGTTCCGGGCGGCGAGGTCGACCCAGACCTGGTCCGGCACCGGCCGGTCCGGTCCCAGCCACACCGCGACCGCGACGATCCGACCGGCCGGTTCGACCGCCGCCCACACGTCGCCGTACGGCAGGCCCACCGACTCGACGGTCAGGGCGAACAGCTCGGTCAGCCGCTCCCGGTGCCGGTCCGCCGCCACCGTCCAGGCGGTCCACGGGTACCCGTCGAACGCGTCGGCCAGCGTCCGCGCCGCCTCGGCCACCTCGCCGGCCGCCAGCCGCCGTACCCCGATCTCCATCCGTCGTCCCTCCCCCGTCGGCACCGGCGGGCATCCTCGCACGTCGTCCCCGCTCCGGCGGACGCCATGCGGTGACGGAGCGACCGACGGGAGCGGGGACAATCGTGCTGTCGGACGAGGCGGGGAGGTCGGGTGTCACAGTCCACGGGGTCGACCACGGCCGGTGCGGAGTCGCATCGCAACGGCACGGACGACAGCCGGTTGCGGGCCGACTGTGCGCGATGCTTCGGGCTCTGCTGCGTGGCCCCGGCGTTCGCCGCGTCGGCCGACTTCGCGGTCGACAAGCCCGCCGGGCAGCCCTGCGGGCACCTACGGACCGACTTCGCCTGTGACATCCACGTCGACCTGCGTGCTCGTGGCTTCCCGGGCTGCACGGTCTTCGACTGCCACGGGGCCGGCCAGCGCGTCGCGCAGGAGACCTTCGGCGGCCGGGACTGGCGGGCCGCCCCGGAGACCGCACCGCTGATGTTCGACGTCTTCGCGGTGATGCGTCCGCTGCACGAGCTGCTCTGGTACCTCACCGAGGCGTTGGCCCTGCGGCCACCCGCCGCGCTGCGCGAGGAGCTGGCCGCCGCGCTCGCCGAGACCGATCGGCTCGCCGGGGGCAGCCCGCAGGAGCTGCTGGCCGTCGACGTCGAGACGCACCGGGGCCAGGTCAACCGGCTGTTGTCGCGTACCGGCGACCTGGCCCGGGCCCGGGGCGGCCCGCCGGGCGCGGACCGGCGCGGCGCCGTGTTGGTCGGCCGCGATCTGCGCCGGACCGACCTGCGGGGGGCGAACCTGCGCGGCGCGGTGCTGATCGGCACCGACCTGCGCGGGGTGGACCTGACCCGGGCCGACCTGACCGGCGCGGACCTGCGCGGGGCGGCGCTGGACGGAGCCGACCTGACCGGTGCGCTGTTCCTGCACCAGTCACAGGTCGACGCCGCACGCGGCGACAGACGGACCCGGCTGCCGGACCGGGTGACCCCACCCGCGCACTGGTCGGCGCTGTCGCTGACCCCCCGTCCGGCGGGCCGCCGGCCGAGGCGACGCTAGCGGCGGGTCGCGGCGACGGCCGCCCGCGCCTCGGTCATCCCCTGGTTGGCCAGCGCGTCGGCCCGCTCGTTCTCCGGGTGCCCGTTGTGGCCCTTGACCCACAGCCAGGTGACCTGGTGGCGGGCGCAGGCCGCCTCCAGCCGCTGCCACAGGTCGGCGTTCTTCACCGGCTGCTTCGCCGCGGTACGCCAGCCGTTGCGCTTCCACGAGGCCAGCCAACTGGTGATGCCGTTGCGGACGTACGTGCTGTCGGTGTGCAGCTCGACGGTGACCGGCCGGGTCAGGCTCTCCAGAGCCTCGATGGCGGCCATCAGCTCCATCCGGTTGTTGGTGGTCGGCGTCGCCTCACCACCGCACAGCTCCCGCTCGTGGGAGCCGTAGCGCAGCAGGGCACCCCAGCCGCCCGGGCCGGGATTGCCGCTGCACGCGCCGTCGGTCCAGATCCGCACCACCCGACCGGCCGCCTCGTCCACCATGGGGCAAACCTACCGAAGGCTCCCCCGGCGGCCGGGCCCGGCACCCCGCTCGACAGGCACCCGCGCGGCGGCTGAGCGCGGCGGGACGCGGGCGTTCCCGGGCGGCGAGCGCGGCGGGACGTCGGCGCGACCGGGCGGGTCAGTGCGGCGGGGCCTCCGCGTCCGACGGGCCGACCACGGCGGGCGGGACGGTCCAGGCCGGACGGCGCCCCGGCGCGATCCGGTCGCGGAGCCGGCCGGCCGCGTCGGCCACGCCGGCGGTCACCATCGGCAGAGTCCGGGTGGAGCGCATCACCGCCAGATCCTCGGCGCGGGTGGTACCGCCGTCGAGGAACCGCAGCACCCGTGACGCCGGGTTACGGTCGAACAGCCGACCGAAGAACTCCGGACCACCGACCAGGTCCCGGTCCAGGGCCCGCAACGCCACCGCGTCCATCCAGCGGTGCCGAGGCGGGTACGCGGACGCCGGCACCGGGTCCCGCCCGGCGGCCACCGCGCGGGCCACCTGCTCGGCCTGGCGGTGCATGGCGGAGAAGGTGAAACCGGTCGACGGTCGGGTGGCGCCGCCGGACGTGCCGAGCCGGACCACCCGGGGCGAGGGGCGGGCCACGAACGGCCCGTCGGTCATCGGGATGACGCCGTTCTCCACCTCGGTCACCGTGAGCCGGGCCGGATCGAGCCCGAGCAGGTCCCGATAACCGTGAAGCGCCGTGTCGTACGCCGCCGAGGTGAGCAGGTCCGGTCCGAACTCGGTGTACTCGACGAGCGCGTACCGGCTGTCGACCGGCAACACGTAGCCGAACGAGACGCCCCGCGCCGGCTGCGGGGTGCGGAAGTCCATCAGGACGGCCCGTTCCGGGTCGAACACCGGCCGGTCCGCCGCCAGCCACCAGCCACGGAAGTGCTGCAACCAGTTCGTCCGACCGGGTCGTCGCGGTGGCCGGGGTCGGGAGTCCAGCACCCAGGCGGCGCGCAGCGGACCGTCGCCGGTACGCACCACCACCCGGTCGCCGTCGTCGTGCACCTCCTCGGCACCGGCGACGATCCGGCGTACCCCGAGACGCCGTTCCGCCTCGGCGGCCCGGTCGTAGATCGGGCCGGAGCGCAGCATCGCGTACCGCAGGGGGGCCAGGTCCAGGGTGCGGTGCGTGCCGGGCGTGACCACCTCGACCTGCGTCCAGCTCGCCGTCAGCAGGTCGTCCAGGTCGTTGCCGGGCTCGTCCCAGAACGCCCAGGTGCGGTCCTGGCCGCGCCGGTGCACCGGGTCGACGACGGCGATCCGCAGGTCGCGTACGCCGTGCCGGGCCAACGCGGCCAGCACCAGCGAGGCAGCACCACCCCCGCCGACCAGGGCGAGGTCGACGTCGACCGGCGCGGAACTCATCCGGTCACGCTGTCACACCGACCGTGCCGTGGTGGTGTCAGGCCCCGAACCGGGGCGGCGCGACGGTCGATAGGGTCACCGGACCGGCGCGTCACCGTGCCACGTGCCGTCACCGGAGGACGTCATGAGTACCCGCGCCGCGAACACGCTCACCGCCCGCTGGACCGCCACCCTGGACGACGAGGCCACCGTGCTCTCCGGCGCGGGCGTGCATCCGCTGCTGGCGCTGCTCGCCCGGTACGCGGACGGGCCGGCCCGGGCCGAACTGTCGGCCGTGGTCGGCGACCCGACGGGCGTGGACCTCGCCGACTCCCCGAGCACCCGGATGGCGCTCGGTTTCTGGTCGCGACGCGGCCTGCCGCTGTCCGAACGGTGGCGCACCGAGGTGCCGGCCGCCCTGCGCGGGGAGCTGACCGGGGACGAGGCCGTCGACCAGGCGGCGCTGGACGCGTGGGCGGCCACGCAGACCGACGGTCGGATCACCGCCATGCCGGTACGCGCCAGCAGCGGGACGGCGATGGTCCTCGCCAGCGCGCTGTCGGTGCTCACCACCTGGAAACAGCCCTTCCACCGCACGCCGTGCCGCCCCACCGACGGGCCCTGGGCCGGGCGGGACCTCGCCGGCCTGCGCCGACGCGGCCGTGACCTGCACGCCCTGCGGGTGGTCGACACCGCCGCCGGGCCGGTGAGCCTGCTGACGGTCGAGGGCGCCGAGGACGTCGACGTGGTCCTCGCCCTCGGTCCCGCCGGACACGGCCCCGCCGATGTGCTGCCCGCCGCAATCGGCACACTCGACGGCGAGGTCCCCGCCCTGCCGCTCACCGCCGGGCCGGGCGTGACCGAGCAGATCGTCGACGCCTCGGACACCACTCCGGAGCTGACGGTCTCCACCGTCGCGTTCACCGTCGACGCCGCCCACGACCTGCTGCGACAGCCCGGCCTGTTCGGGTTGACGACGGCGGCTGACGCCAGCGGAGACCACTTCCCCGGCATCACCGAGCGGCTGTACGTGGCGCAGGCCGTCCAGAACGCCACCGCCACGTTCAACGCCACCGGCTTCTCCGCCGCCGTGGTGACGGCGTTCGCGATGCGGGCCGGTGCGATGCGCCCGCCCGTCACCGTACGCAAACGGCTGGTCAGTCTGACCGTCGACCGACCGTTCGGCTTCGTCGCCGTACACCGACCGACGAACCTCGTCCTCGTCACCGGCTGGGTCACCCACCCCGCCGCGGCATAGGGGTGGGGTGTAAGGAGGGGTCCCCTGCTATCGCCCGGTGTATAGGAAGGGACCCCTCCTAACATCTCCCCCACCGCAGACGCCGCCGGCCGGCACCCCAGTTGCGGGTACCGGCCGGCGGCGTTCTTGCTCCCCCTCATTCGAGGAAAGTCTGTGCGTGGTGTGGGGGTCAGCTGTTCCAGTGCTCGGCGACCAGGTCAGCGGCCTGCTGCTCCCACTGCGCGTAGTGATCCGGGAACGCCGACACCTGCACCGTCTGCGCCGCCACGGTCAGCGGCATGTCCTGCCACCCGTCAACCTGCTTGAGGCCCTTGAGGAACGCGAGGGTGGAGTACTCGGGGTCGGTGATCTGCTCGACCGTGCCCCAACCACTGGACGGGCGCTGCTGGAA
>NZ_JBITKL010000040.1:0-34608 GCF_044460945.1 Micromonospora sp. NPDC049903 | reverse complement strand
CCCGCATCCGAAGCGAACGCCAACGACGCTGGGGCCAACCCGCCACCCGCGCAGCCTGACCCCAACACCCCGAACCTTCATGGTCACGGCACTAGCGTGGAAGCGGCGCAGTTGCGGCGACGGCGCCAAGGGACCACGACTCTACGACTGGGCGGTGGCCTCCCTGCCCGGCACGGTTGACGGCTACGGCCACTGGCTGCTGATCCGCCGCAGCATCACCGACCCCACGGACCTGGCCTACTACCTGTGCTTCGGCCCCACGGACACCCAAGACGAGCAGCTGATCCGCATCGCCGGGACCCGTTGGGCGATCGAGGAGTGCTTCCAGACCGCCAAGACCGAGGTCGGCCTCGATCACTATCAGGTGCGTCGGTACGACGCCTGGTACCGACACATAACTCTCGTTCTGTGCGCCCACGCCTACCTCGCAGTCACCGCCGCCCACGCCAAAAAGGGGGCACCAAACTCGACCAGGACGATCTCATTCCTCTCACCCTCGGCGAGGTCCGCCGTCTCCTGGCACACCTGATCACCACCACCCGACCCTTCGACCACATCCATCGATGGTCACGATGGCGACGCCGACACCAATACCGCGCCAGAACAGCCCACTACCAGCGAAGACTCTAACTCCACCAGATGCGGCTGGAGTATTAGATGGATGCTCTGGCTCGATGCCAGGGGAGAGGGGCTCATTAGAGTCTTGCCTGTGAATGTCTCCAGCACGGCACGTGGCTTGCTGGCCGCTACCGCCGTCGCTGTCTTCGCGACCTTCCTGGCGCGGGCGAGCCAGCGGCAGGTCGTGCGGCTCGACTACGACGACGGGGTGTACTGGCAGACCGCGCTGGCGGTGGCCGACGGGTACCAGCCGTACTCGGAGGTTTTCTTCGCGCAGCCGCCGCTCTATGCGTGGCTGTCCGCGCTGCCCTTCGCCCTGGACGCCGGGGAAGTAGCGGCTCGGCTGCTCACGATCGGCTGGGCGGTGTTGCTCGCGGCCGGAGCCGGTCTGCTGGGCTGCGTACTCGCCGGCCGGTACGCCGGAATGGCCGCAGCCCTACTGGTGGCGCTGCTGCCGCCGGTGCAGCGCTACTGCTTTCAGTTCGGAGCCGACCTGCCTACCGCCGCTCTGGTCACTTGGTCCGTAGTCTGCGCGGTCCGGGCACGGCCGCGCTGGTGGCTTGCCTCCGGGACGCTGTTGGGCGCGGCGCTGAGTATGAAGCTCATCGCGGTGGTCGTGATACCCGCCCTGCTTGTGTCAGCGTTGGCATGCCAGCGGCGGCTGGCCGCTCTCGCCTCGGTGTCGGCTGCGGCCGTGGCGGTGTGCGCCTTGGTCCTGATCGTGACCAGTCCGCCGGAGCATGCCTGGGATCAGATCGTCGGGCTGCGCCTGATCGCGGCGGACCTCCAGGGGCAGCCGGTCCCCGATGGTGTGATCACCATGCTCGCCCTGTGGATCGTGCCGTTCGGCCTGCTGTCCGGAGCCGGGGCCTATCTCTGCTTGCGCCGTCTGCCGCAGGAGCGGCGTCGCCCGCTAGTCGCGCTCGTGCTGTGGGGAGTTACCGGGGTGCTCGTCGCGGGCCTGCACAGACCGATCTTCGAGCACCATCTGCTGCTGTTCGTGGCCCCAGGCGCCGCAGTCATCGCCGCTGGCTTCTTCGCGTTGCTGCGCTCGAAAGCGAAGGTGGTGACGACAACGGCGCTGGCGCTAATCTGCGTCGTGCAGGCTCTGACGCTGCCGGTCAGTTCGCCTCGGGAAACTAGCGCCATACTGCGCTGTCTGCGCGCCCTGCCCTCCGGTTCGGTGCTGGTCACTGACGATCAGGAGATCGCCGCCCGTGCCGGTCTGCGCACACCGCCCTGGCTGGTCGACACCTCACGGGTGCGGATCAGCAGCGGGCACCTCACCACCGCCGAGATCATCGCTGGCGCGAGCGGGGCCGTGGGTGTCCTGTTCGCTCCGCCAGACCGGGCGAAGTTCGTCGATCCAGCTATCAAGGCGTGGGCACCGCAGCGCTTTCCTGTCAGCTATACGGCCGATGGCTACCTTCTAGTCGTATCTACCCCGTTGAACTGTGCCCCATGATGTTCGCCCACGCCCGCAACACCGAGACCTCCCTGCTGTCGTTCGCCGAACGGCCGCTGAAACGCTGGCTGGCGGCCCGGGTGCCTCGGTTCGTGAGCACCCGCATGCTCACGATGGCCACCCTGCCGCTCGCCGTTGCCGCTTTCGCGTCCAGCGTGGCCCACTGGTGGAACGTCACAGCCGCGCTCGTGGCAGCCCAATACCTGACCGACCTGGTGGACGGAGAGGTCGGTCGCATCCGGAATTCCGGCCATGTGCGCTGGGGCTATCACATGGACCATCTCCTGGACGCGGTCTTCGTCACCGCGATCTTCGGTGGCTACCTGGTGGCGCTGCCCGGCGCGCGACCCGCCGCTGCCGCGCTGCTGGTTGTGTGCATGTTGTTCCTGGTTAACGCACATCTGGAATCGGCCGCGACCGGGACGACCCGGTTGAAGCGTGGTCGGGTCGGCCCCACCGAGATCCGGGTGCTGCTCGTGGTGGCTGACCTCGCGATGGCCGGCTTCGGCACCGGGTGGTTCGAGGCGGCGCTGCCCTGGATCGCGGCGACCGGCGCCGGACTACTCGCCATCACCGTGTTCCACGCTCAGCGGGCGGCGGCGACGCTCGACCGGTCGTCCTGAGCAGGGCCGTTGCGAGCGAACCACTCGCGCAACTGGCGGTGACGGAACTGGTATCCAATCCCGGAGATCCGCATCAGGCCGGCCAAGTATGCCCAGTCCAGAAACGCGCCCAGCCGCCAAGGCAGGTCGCCCCGGAACTTCATGATCGTCATGGCGATGACATAGCGCAGCCACGCTTGCAAACTGAGCACAAAAGCGCCAGCAAAACCCATGATCGCGCCCATGACCACGCCAGCCCACAGCGAATAGCCGAGGAAGAACGGGAAAACCGTGCCGACGAGCACGGCGCCGAGTAGCGCGAGGAGCAGGTCGTGCCGCCAAGCGCGCTGCAGGTCAGTGCCGCCGGACAGGCCCTTGTCCAGCCGAACCTTGTCCATCGCCAGGCCGAAGAAGATGGCGACCAAAACGCCCACGACGGTGCCAGCGATCCAGCCGCCGACCAACCATGCCAGCAGGCCCAGCGCCGACCCGATCGCCAGACTAATCTCGGCGATTGCAGCGATGCGCTGCTTGCCGGTCATCTGCCGCATCGCCCGGCTGCGGTGGTTCGCGGATTTCGTCTTCGACCGGCGGGGCGCAGGGGTGATAGCGAGCCACACAGCCCAGACGATCAGCACAACCCCGGCACCGGCGAGCCAGACCATGGCGGCCTTCTGCTGCTCCGTGAGCCGCACGGAGCCGCTCCACAAAGCGCCGACTGCCTGCCCGCCGTGCCCCGCACCGCCGATGATCGCGAACAAGCACGAGACGAGGAAGGCCAGCGCACATGCGAGGTGAATGACAAGGTGAACGAATCGAACCAGGTACTGGCCGGCGATGGCCCACATCGTGTGCAGGGCTAGCGAGGAGTTCGAATAGCGAGCCAACACCCGCAGCCAGTGCCGCAGCGTCTGCTCGTCTGGGACCGTAAAGCTCGATCCGGAGCTGTCCGGCTGTCCCGGCCGAACAATCTTCTGTTCCTCGCGACGGCGGTTCAGCATTGCCGTCGGAAAGGCATCCAGCAGCTTCGCCTCGAAGCGTCCCGCCGTCTCGCCGAGCAGCGAGGCGGGGTCCAGCGCATCGACGTCCGCCGCTGCAGTCAGCGCGAGCGTAAGCCGCCACGGGGTCCGCAACAGATCGTAGGCAGTTCCGGCCGGTTCCGCTCGCAACGATGTCAGCACGGGAAGCCACCGCCGTTGCTCTTCACCGTCTCCGGCGAGTCGCTCACTGACGAACTCGGTGATTTGATCGACGGTCAGCGCATGCATCCGCACGACGGCGGCGTCCAGGATCGGCCGGTCCAAGTCGCCGTAAGCCGTGTCACGGCAGGTAAGCACCAACCCGGCGGTGTCCGGATGTGCCCGGTGGTAATCGTTGATCCGATCCACCGCCCATTGGGCACGGTTCAGCGGGTCGCCCGGCTCGGACTCCATCTCGTCGAGACCATCGAGTACCGGCAGGATCATCCCGGAGATGGCAAGGCACTCGGCGTCATCGCGGGGCAGCTGGTATTGCAGATGAAGCTGTTCGGCGAGGAAGCCGGACAGGTCACCGCCAGTCCAGTTAGCCAGGTTAAACCTGATCGGCACCGCGTTGGGCCCAGCCGGCCAGTCCTGGTGTGCAAGCCCCGCCTCAAGGATTTGTATGATCAACTCGGTGGCGAGCACCGTCTTACCTGCGCCCGGCTCGCCGAGAATCACTAGACGCCTCGGCGAAAGTGCCTGGTAGTAGGACGCTACCTCGCGAAGGGAACCGGGCGGCAGTTTGCTGCCGACAGGCTGGCTGATGAGAATGTTCTCGTTCTCGACCGGAGTGAAGGTCAGGTCCGCCGGAAGCTCGGATGGCCCCTTGTACAGCAGAACCGAGCGGCCGTCGAGTTCCTTGGTGCGCACCGCCATCGCCAGCTGCCGCGCGGGCTCGCGCAGCCTCCCAGGATCTGGGGCACCCGATTTGCCGTCCATGTTCGTCGACTTCGACGGCCCCGATCGGAAGCCGGTCACAAGGAAAAGGACAGCCAGACCGCCACCGACCACCATGATGCTGTACCGCACGAGTGACTGCGCGTAGAGCGGAGCGGTAAGGGCACCAGCGGCGCACAACACGGCCAGCCCCCAAGCACCCACCTGGCCGTAGTGGCGAAAGATGTTGATCTGTCTCGCGCCCGGGCCGGCGACCGGTGCTATGCCACCGTAAACGTTGATTGTTTGCTGGCCGGTCTCCGGCGGCGGCTCGGACTCTGTCGTCACGTACCGGGCGGAGTTGTATTGAAGTTGTTGGTCTGGGTTCCGCCGGGACCGACGATCGGTGCTATGCCACCGTGAACGTTGATGGTCTGGTTGCCAGGAGGCGGCAGCGTTCCATCATTCGGCGTACCGGGAGAGGATCTTTCCTGGGCCGGATGCCTCGATCGACGAGCTATCAGCACGCTGAGGACGCCGAACACGACGGTGGCGCCGAAGGCGGCCACGCTGGACCATTGATCGGCCTTCTCCAGGCCTTGACCGACCAGGAAAACTGCCCAGAGGGCAGACGCCAAACCGGCCACGAAGAACACCACAGAGGCCCAACCAAGCCGCATGCGTGCCATGAGTCACATCATGACACGACGGGGCACCTCGATATCGACGTTGATGCGCCGTCGGAGCGGTGGCCGATACCGATTGGCGACTCAAAGACGAAGACGATGGACGCCAGCGACGCAAGGCGATGCCGGACAGCACCTTCGCCTGCTCCCGTGCCGCAAGGAGCCGCTCCAACTTCACAACACAATGCGGGACTGCGTAGATTTCCGTGTTTGACCTGGGTGTGGTCCGTTGGACAGGACGTTGATCCTGTCCGGGAAGGACCACGTCGTGGCAGACAAGAAGAAGGCGGTTCAGCTTCCGCAGCCGTCGGTGGCTGAGGTGGAGTTCGCGCAGCAGTTGGTGCAGCGGGCCAAGGCCGACGGAGTGTCGTTGGTCGGGCCGGGTGGTCTCCTTGCGGGGATCACGCGCACGGTCCTGGAGTCGGCGCTCGACGCCGAGTTGGATGCCCACCTCGACGAGGTCGGCGTCGATGAGGAGTCGGGTCGGCGGACCAACATCCGTAACGGGCACGGTGCGAAGACGGTGCAGACCGAGGTCGGGCCGGTGCGGATTCAGGTTCCGCGGGACCGGGCCGGGTCGTTCACGCCGCGGATCGTGCCGAAGCACGTCCGCCGGTTGGACGGGTTCAACGAGGCGATCCTGTCGCTGTATGCCAAAGGATTGACGACCGGGGAGATTGCCGCGCATCTGGCGGATGTGTATGACGCTGACGTGTCTCGGGAGTTGATCAGCCGGGTCACCGACAGCGTCGTGGAGGAGATGGAGGCTTGGCGGCAACGGCCGTTGGACCGGGTCTATCCGGTGGTGTTCATCGACGCGCTGGTGATGAAGATCCGCCAAGGGCAGGTCGCGAGCCGGCCCGTCTACGTCGTGGTCGGGATCAGCCTCGACGGGGAACGCGACGTGCTCGGCATGTGGGCCGGGACCGGCGGTGAGGGCGCCAAGCAGTGGGCCGGTTACCTCACCGAACTACGTAACCGCGGTGTCGAGGACGTGTTCGTGCGCCGCTACCTCTCCCCCGGCCTCGGCACCAAGCGACTCGACCGGCTCCAGGCGCGCGACGTGCAGACCTGGCTGAACCAGGTGGCCCGCACCTGCCAGTGCTGCGCCCAGGGCAAGGACACCGCCCGCCGCAAGGAGAAGCGGCGCTGCTGCGCGGTCGACCGTTGCTGCCAGGCGGTCCCGTCCACGCGCACGGTCAGCGACATCCGGGCCGCCCTCACCCACGCCCAGGCCGAAGACCTCATCACCAGGAATCCGGCCGTGCCGGTCACCCTGGCCACCGTCCGCCGTCGACGCGGCAAGTCCTGGTCCAGCGACGAAGCCCGCCGCTTCCTCGAATCCGCTCGCGCCGACGCCGATCCGCTCTACGCCGCGTACGCCCTGGTCCTCGTCACCGGCCTGCGCAAAGGCGAAGCCCTCGGCCTCACCTGGGCCGACGTCGACCTCGACGCCGGGGAGCTGACCATCGGCCGGCAACTGCAACGCGTACGCGGGAAGCTCCTGCACCGCGACACCAAGACCCAGGCATCCGACGCCACCCTGCCCCTGCCCGACATCTGCCTGGCCGCACTCCGACTGCGCCAACACCAACGCGACGAAGCACGCGCGACGGCAGGTAAGGCGTGGCACGACAACGACCTGGTCTTCACCACCCGCTACGGCACACCCATCGAGCCGCGCAACTTCCAGCGCTCCTGGCAGACCCGCTGCGACAAGGCGGCAACGAAGCCGATCACCGTCCACAACGCCCGACACACCCGCGCAAACCAACGCGCAGCACCCACGCAAATCAACTCGCAGCACCCGCGCAAACCAACGCGCGGTCCCCGCGCGGACCAACGCACCGCACCCACCGCACCGCGGGGAATCCGGGGGCTCGGCCCCCGGAGCAGAAATGACAAGGCCCCCTGGTCCGCGCATTCTGCGGACAGGGGGCACCTGGGGACTTGTGGGCGATACTGGGATCGAACCAGTGACCTCTTCGGTGTGAACTCACGGCAGGCCGGTCGGATCAGGTGTCGTACGAGGTCATCCGGGCTGGTGGCGCTCGTTCCGGTCCGGTGCGGGTGGCACGGTTGCTGTACTTCGCTGCTGTACTTCCGGGGGCTGCCGGGTCCAGCCGATGAAGCGGCGGTGCAGGGTGCCGGCGGGTGCCCAGGGCATGTCCTCGGCGGCCTGGATGAGGTATGCCCCGAGGTAGAGCGCCAGCGACACCGGCGCATCCGCGTACTCCGCGCGCAGTTCCCGCCGCCGCGTCGAACACGGCCACGGCAGGTCACAGCCTCCGCAGCTCCAGATCGGCATGACCGGGCCGTGGGTGGTCATCGCGCACCACCCAGAAGTCGGACGACGCTCGCGTGAGCCACCCGGCAACCGACACACAAGCCGGTGAGCCCTTGAACATGCGCCGCGAGGATCACCCACTCCGATCCGCCGCTCATTGCTCACCCGCCTGCGGCCAGTGTCCACGATTGATCGGTATTCGGTGCCGGGCACGGCACGGCAGGTTGGCTCCGCACTGACAGATCCGCCGCCAGTGCTGCCAGGACCAGACTGGCCGATGTCGCCGGGCGAGGGTCAGCGCGACGGCTAGGACGTACTCGTCGTAGGAGACCCGATTGACCGGCTCGTTGCGCGCCCGGCCCACGAGCGTTCCTCTCGGCCATATCGAAGGGAGCACTGCCACCTCCTTGTGCCGCAGCTACTTGAAGACGTGGATGCCCGAGCGCGGGGGAATGCGCCGGACATCCACGTCGGCGAGGACGGCCCAACAGCGCCAACCGAGGGAATCGACCTCCTCGACAACCTCCCATGGGTAGCGTTGGGTAGTCAAGGGCTGACGTAGGTGGTCTACTCGTGTTGCCAACCGAGGAGAACCACGTGCCACCGCGTTACCGCTACGAGCAGATCGCCGACGACCTCGCTGAACGCATCGCATCCGGCGAGTTCCCACCGGGCTCCAAGCTGCCCAGCCGACGAGAACTGATCGGGCACTACGAGGTCACCGAGCCGGTAATCGATCGCGCCATGCAGGTACTACGGATCAAGGGAATGACCGAGACGCTGCCAGGCGTGGGCGTCTTCGTCGCCGAGTAGGCACTTTCACAGCCAGCCGACTCGACCCGGACCCCTCGCTTGTAAGTTCTGGGCGCCTCGTCTGGCGAGGTCCGTCCGTGTCTGCGACCTCGGGCGGCTGTCCTCGTCTGACCTCCAGAGGCTGTCCTAGTCCCGGCCTGCTGCTGTCACCCTTGCTGTCGGCAGCAGCCGCCCCGGCCCCCGCTCCAAGGCGCACCCGGTTGGCTGGCTGGCCGAGCTTCGCCATCATTGGTGGTCGATGTTGGCCCCGTTCCTCTTGACGCCTGGTCGCGGCCTGGCTCGGCGCAACACGGAAGGCAGAGTTCTTGGTCCCTTTGGAGCTTCGTTTTCTGGTCACGGATGGTGGAAGTGCCCCGCCAGGACCTTGGTGGGTCGGTCCGGTCGTCACGCTCGTGGTCGGGTTCCTCGGGGGTGGCGTCCTGGGCGGTTTCGTCGTTGAGCGTTACAAGTCACGTGTCGAGGACAGGCGACAGCACGACAGGCGTATCCGGGACGCCGGAGATGTAGTGACACGCGCCGTGGTGGACTATGAGGCAGCGGTCGTTCACGGTGGAAGCAACTTGCAGGAGAAGCTGACCGGGCTGATGGCCGAAGTCGCCCCGCACTTGCCGGATCTTCCCCGCAACCTGGCTCAGCTACTCATCGAAATCGAGAATTCCTCCCGCTGGGCGGTAGTAGCTCGCATTGACCTTGAGGACGATGCTCCCCCCGAAGTGCTTGCGCAGTTGGAGCAACACATTCTTGACCTTGCTCTACTACTCAGGGACCAGCTACTTAGATGGCGAGTGCAGCACGAGGGCAAGGATGTCGCAACGGCTCGCAGCGAGGTCTTCGAGCGAACCAGGGCGGTCGCAAGGCTTGGAGGTTTCGACATCGTCCCAGTCGAGGGAAAGCCTTTTGGCCCGCAGAGCTGAGCACGCCGGTCCCACTACCCCCTCCCACGCCTCCAAAGTCCAGCCGCGCTTGACCCCAAGGCAACCAGCACGACCGCGTGAGCTGCTGTTCCGTGGCATTTGACCTAGAGGCGGGATCCGCCATCGTCCGTGCTTGTCCGCTGCCGTCCGCACCGATCGTCACCCGGTTAGTCACCCAACCGGCGATCGGACACGGATGTTCTAGGGGTCGAGATCGAGGTGCCCCTCAACCCAGGACAGATACTCCTTGAGCAGCTCTTGCAGATCCTGACCCTGGTACGTGGCTCGCACCTTTCCGAATGCTCCTCGGCGCTCAAGGCCCGACCGACCGATAATCTGAAGCGCGGTACGCGGATAAACGGCGGCTCTCGTGGCCAGTCGGTCCACCATGTGATCTTCCAGCACTGTCAGCGCTGCTACCGCCTCGTGCGCTTCCTTCGCGCTTGGCCGATAGCCAAGGTGGATGATGGCGTTCCGCCGTTTGGCAATCGCGGTTCGCCATGCCCCAATTGGCTGCTGCGGGGTCTGGCTTGACCAATTTCCCCCCAGGCGTGGCGATAACACTTTACCGATCAGGTCTCGCGGCTTCCCCTCGCTTGTTGGCTTGACTAGGAAGGTTCCGGGAGCTGGGTCGCTACTAAAGATATGCGTGGCTTCCCACGTCAGCATCCACGCAACGTTTTTGATGAGCACTTCGGCGGCAATCGCCGCTTTCAATATGCACTCAACATAGTCGCCGTCAGTTTGCGCCGCGCGCTGGGCTTCCAGCCTGAAATTCCCGTAGATCTCGGTCGGGTTCCGAAGCCAGGTGGCGATCAGAATCTCATGTGCTGTCTCAACCTCATCGCGTGTCAAAGCAGGCACTGAACGCCAACCATGCTCAACGACCACTAACTGCTCGGCTTCCATTGTTCCGCCAGAGTATTCGTCGACAATGAAGTAGGCAGGCCAGACACGCTCGATAGTGACCTGTGGCGTGTGCGCACCAGTCGCAAGCCTAAGCGCATTGACAGTATCGCGCAGAAGCGACATGCACTTCTCGTAGTGCGCCCCATCGTTGTCGCCCTCGCGCCATGGTGCGCCAACGGCAGCTACAACTCGCCGGACAGGCAGTGGCTCCAACTCCGAACCGAAGCCCTGCTCTGGTTGTCCGCTTAGCCGGCTCAGAGTGCACAATAGGTCTTTAAAGCCGTCAAATAGGCGCCTGTCCTCCCCCTCGAACAGGAATAGCTTGCAGACCTCGGCGGTCTCACAGTTTTCCCCTTCGCAACGCGGGCTGTCCTCTACAAAGCACTCTGGGCCGTGCCGGTAGACCGTCCACCCATCGTCCGGCGCGGGAACCTCGTCTCGAAGTGCGAAGACGTAATGACGACGTACGACCTGTGCATTTTCCGATCCGGTCACCATGACATTCTGCGCCTCTGCCATCCCGTCTACCATCGACCCGCCCTCCTGGGAGCGGGCCGCCGCCCGGCCCGCCACGTCAAGACGGCCTTGACGGCTCGTACGGACGCTGGCGGGTCGGGCGGCGGTCTGCTCGGCTTGCACGGGTCGATGGCAGGCGGGATGGCCTACCGCAACCATCCACGGACCGCGACCCGCTGACGGAGCCCCGGCCATCCTGGAGCCGGAGCGCCCCCGCCGGAGGCGCAGTAACCGCAACCCCGCCACCGACCCGGCAGCCGCCGACGGACCCGGCGTGCGCTCCCCTACGCGCGCGGTGCTCGCCGCGCGGCCCGGCCGGCTGCCGGCCCACCATCCCACCGGACAACGGCCTGTCGTCATCCGGCGGCCCCCGGGCTTCCCGCTCTCCGCGCCAGCCGCCGGGCCTGTTGCGTGGCCCGAGTCGGAGCGCCAGCGGAGCAACGGCCGCGCGCCCAGGCGGCGGCGCGTGCGGCCCGTTCAGGGCCGCCTTGATAGACGTACAGAAAGTTCTCCCACCCCGGCCGGCAGCCGGTCCGGCCCTGCTCGGCACCGAGGTTCACGACGGGTTGACGCGTCAGTACCCGGTGCTACTCTGGCGGTCGTCGAGCACGCCAGTGCGGCCTTCGTGCCGGATCGCTGGGCTCGACCACGGAGTTGCTGAGCGGCCTTCCTGCCGCTGATGCGGGCCACGTCCCGCCGGTTCTCGATCACCTTGGCCGCGATGTCGGCCCCGGAATCCGCTGAGTGGCCCAGCACGGTCTTCCCGCCGTCACGATGGCCCGGATTCGCATCCCTCGACGGGTGGGGTTCGCCTGCGGTAACCCGCCGGATGCCGACCTCCAGGCACCCCACCCGTCCCGGCCTCACTCAGCACGGCAACCGGAAGGACCACACCTCAACGGCGGTCAGCCACATCCGCCCTCCGGCGTCAGCCGCCCTCCACGGCGGTGCCAGGAGACACCACGAACACCACCGACGGACGGCGTTCCGGCGACCGGTGGTGGTTCGTCGCCCGTCCCTGCCACCCGCCCTGAGGAGAGATCGTGTCCACCCTGCACCGTCCCGGCGTCGCCGCCGGGCGTGACGCCCAGGCCCTGCACCGGGCCGCCACCCCCGACTACTTCGGCTGGCTGGAGCACACCCGGTCCGCCGGGGGTTGTGCCCGTCCGATCCGGCTGACCGGCACCATGACCGCCGTCGACCGCGACACCGGGCGGGTCCTGGGCGAGCAGCACACCGACGAGTTGCCCGATCGGGTGCTCTACAAGGCGTGCGGCAACCGGCGAGCCGCCCAGTGCCCGGACTGCTCCTGGGTCTACGCCGGTGACGCCTTCCAGGTCGTCCGCTGTGGCCTGACCGGCGGCAAGACCGTGCCCGCCTCGGTGGCCCGGCATCCGGTCGTCTTCGCCACCTTCACCGCGCCGTCGTTCGGCCCGGTCCACCACCGGCACGTACCCCTCCACACCTGTGCCGACCGGCGGCGCTGCGACTGCCGACCGGCCCCCTGCCACGCTCGCCGTGACGCTGCCACCTGCCCGCACGGGCGGCCCGGGGCCTGCTTCGCCCGTCACGACGGTGCCGATCCGCAGCTCGGTCGGCCGCTCTGCCTGGACTGCTACGACCACGATCACCAGGTCGTCTGGAACGTCTTCGCCGGTGAGCTGTGGCGACGCACCAAACAGGCCGTCGAGCGGCACCTTGCCGCCCTCTGCAACCGGCGCGGTATCCCGAGGGTTGAGGTCGTCACCGACTCGGGCCGGGTTCGGCGGGTGCCGCCGGTGCGGGTGTCGCACGGGAAGGTCGCCGAGATGCAGCGCCGGGGCGCGGTGCACTTCCATGTTCTGCTGCGTCTCGACGGGGTCGATCCCGGTGACCGGCACGCCCTGGTCCCGCCGCCGGTCGGGATCACCGTGGACGACCTCGACGCCGCCGTGCACGCCGCCGCCCGGCAGATCGGCTTCGCCACCCCACCGCATCCCGACCGGCCGCAGGGTTGGGCAATCGCCTGGGGCGAGCAGGTCGACGTGCGCCGCATCGGCACCGGCGACGGGGACGTGACCGACGCCAGGGTGGCCGCCTACCTGGCCAAGTACGCCACCAAGGCCACCGAGGTCACCGGCCACTGCTCCACCAGACTCACCCCGGGCACCATCGACGCCTACGCCGATCCGGAGGGCGACCACCTGGCCCGGCTCATCGACGCCTGCTGGCGACTCGGCCGCCCCACCCGGCACCGCACCAGCGACGCCGCCGCCCATGCCGACGACCGTCAAGGTGTCCTTGACACCACACCCGATGTCTACGCCGGGCTGCGACGGTGGGCGCACATGCTCGGCTACGGCGGCCACTTCCTCACCAAGGCCCGCCGGTACTCGGTCACCTTCGGACTGCTCCGCGACACCCGCGCCACCTACCGCCGCGCCGACGACGGCTCCGTCACCGTCGGCACACTGGCCTTCGTCGGCTCCGGGTGGCTCACCGACGGGGACGCCCTGCTCGCCAACACCGCCGCCGCCCAGCACCGGGAACGCCGCCGCGTCGGCCGGGAGGAACTCGCCCACGAGCTGTGGTCGGAGGTGGCGGCATGACCCGATCTCTCACCCCCCGCTGGTACTCCCCCGCCGAGGTCGCCGTCCTGCTCGGCTTCGGCATCTCCAAGGTCAAGATGAAGATCGCCACCGGTGAGCTGCGCTCCATCAAGGACGGCAAGTACCGCCGCATCCTGCCCGAGTGGGTCGACGACTACATCCGCGAGCAGATCGACCGGCAGGAGGCCGCCTGATGCCCGCCCGTGCCCGCGCCAACGGCGAAGGCTCCATCTTCCCGTACCGCAACGGCTTCGCCGCGTACGTCTGGGTCACCAAGCCCGACGGGAAACGCACCCGCAAGTACGTCTACGGCAAGACCCGCGACGCCGTCCACGACAAGTGGATCAAACTGCACCAGCAGGCCAAGGCCGGACCGGTGGCGACCAGTGTGCCGACGGTGGGCAGCTTCCTCGCCTACTGGTTGACCGAGATCATCGAGCCGAACCGGGCGCCGCTTACCTACGCCACCTACGAGACGTTCGTCCGGCGTTACCTCTCCCCCGGCCTCGGCACCAAGCGACTCGACCGGCTCCAGGCGCGCGACGTGCAGACCTGGCTCAACCAGGTGGCCCGCACCTGCCAGTGCTGCGCCCAGGGCAAGGACACCGCCCGCCGCAAGGAGAAGCGGCGCTGCTGCGCGGTCGACCGTTGCTGCCAGGCGGTCCCGTCCACGCGCACGGTCAGCGACATCCGGGCCGCACTGCGCGCCGCCCTCACCCACGCCCAGGCCGAAGACCTCATCACCAAGAATCCGGCCGTGCCGGTCACCCTCGCCACCGTCCGCCGTCGACGCGGCAAGTCCTGGTCCAGCGACGAAGCCCGCCGTTTCCTCGAATCCGCTCGCGGCGACGCCGATCCGCTCTACGCCGCGTACGCCCTGGTCCTCGTCACCGGTCTGCGCAAAGGCGAAGCCCTCGGCCTCACCTGGGCCGACGTCGACCTCGACGCCGGGGAGCTGACCATCGGCCGGCAACTGCAACGCGTACGCGGAAAGCTCCTGCACCGCGACACCAAGACCCAGGCGTCCGACGCCACCCTGCCCCTGCCCGACATCTGCCTAGCCGCACTCAAGCTGAGGAACGAGCAGCGCGACGAGGCACGGGCAGCCGCCGGTAAGGCGTGGCACGACAACGACCTGGTGTTCACCACCCGCTACGGCACGCCCATCGAGCCGCGCAACTTCCAGCGCTCCTGGCAGACCCGCTGCGACAAGGCGGCAACGAAGCCGATCACCGTTCACGACGCCCGGCGGACCTGCGCCACCCTCCTGGCCGACCTCGACGTGCATCCGCGAGTCGCCATGCAGATCCTCCGGCACGCCCGCTTCTCGGTGACGATGGAGATCTACACGCAGGTGTCGTCGCAGGCGACGAGAGATGCGCTCAAGCGCCTTGGCGAATCCCTGACGCGATGACGAACTGCTGTACTTCGCTGCTGTACGGGCAGCAGAAAGGCCACCTCCCGAAGCCGGGAAGTGGCCTGAGCTGCGTGGGCGATACTGGGATCGAACCAGTGACCTCTTCGGTGTGAACGAAGCGCTCTCCCGCTGAGCTAATCGCCCTCAGCGCGGATGACTCTACCCGATCGTGCGGCCGACCCGCGAACCCGGGGTCAGTTCGTGGCGAGGTAGCGCAGGACCTGGGCGATCACGTCGATGCCGAGGCTGTACTTGATCGAGAGCAGGGCGACGGCGCCGACGAAGACGAGGCCGACCGAGCCGATGACCAGGCGTAGGGCCAGTGACTGTCGCTTCACCCAGGCTGTCCAGCCGTGGACGTGGCGGCGGGTGAAGGCGAGCAGGCGTTTGGCCCAGTGGAACTCGACGGCCCAGATGCCGAGGCCGGCGATCACCAGGAGCCAGCCGGGGCCGGGTAGCGGGATGAGCACGATGCCGATGGTGACCACGAGGGCGCCGAGGACGCCGATGACGACCCGGAGGGCCAGGCGGCCGGTGGGGTTGGCACGGATCAGCGCGAGGGTGGTGGAGAGGCGCTGCCGCCAGCGGGGCCGCCCGGGTGCGCCGGTGGGGTCCGGCCCGTCGCCGGTCCGGTCCGCCTCGATTCGCTCGTTCCGCATGCGGTGAGGATTTCCCCGTCCGGCGGGGCTATTCCCGTCGGAGAAGCCTCGTTCGTTGCGGCCGGTTCGGCGGTTGTCGGCCGGTTCGTTCTCGACTACTGACCGACCGTGCCGGTCGTGCTGTTCGTTCGGCACCCGTACCCCCGCTGTTCGGCTCTGCGGGCCGCGCCGTTCGACGGGCCTCGCCTCGCCAGCTGATCCACTGAGGATCGCTCACCGATCATTTCACGCCCAGTGTGGCGCGGGACCGTCACTGCAACGGCCGACTGGACGTTACCGGAGTAAGTCGACGACTGAGCTACCCGATGATCGGGCGCGATCAACACACTGGGCAGAACCGGAAATCCTAGACGAATTTTCACGTTCTCGGGGCCTTTCCGAACCCTCTCCCACCACTGGGTGAAGTCAGCGTATGGCGGAGCGTAGCCAGGAGTAGCGGCTGAGTATGGGAAAAGCGGGACACGCGCGTTCCGCACGCGGTGCCGGGGGGAGAACGTCCATGAGTGTCATCCGACCGACGACCGTTGAGGTCGAGACGTCGCTAAGGCTAGTCGCGCCTGACGCCACCGCATTGCCGGTGCGCGCCAGTCTGCGCTACGACCCTGCTGACCCGTATGCGGTCCATGTCCTGTTCCACGCCGAATCGGCCGGCGGCGAGGCGGTGAGCTGGTCGTTCGCTCGCGAGCTGCTGGTCACCGGGCTCGACGAGCCAGCTGGCATCGGCGATGTGCGGGTCTGGCCGTGGGCCACCCCGCGCGGCGACTTCGTCGCGCTGGCGCTGTCGTCGCCCGACGGCAACGCCCTGTTCGAGGTGCCGCGCAGCGTGCTGGTGCGCTTTCTGCGGCGGACCTACGTCGTCGTCCCGCGCGGCCGGGAGGCCGAGCACCTGGACGTCGACACGGCGGTGAACCGGCTGCTCGCCGGTCGCTGACCACCGACCCAGGCGGGGGCCGCGCGGATCTGCCGAGTCCGCGCGGCCCCGGCTCGTCCGGCGGTACGCACACCACCCGCACCACCCGCACCCGCGTCCACGCCTGCCAGCCGCACCACGCGACCTGGCCCCTGGCCGGGCCGCACCAAGGACTCCGCACGTCCGCGCGATCATCACCACGGACGCTCAGCCGTGCGTGGTGATGCCCCCGTCGACCGGGATCACGGCACCGGTCAGGTACGCGCCGGCCCGCGACGCCAGGAAGATCGCGACGCCGGCCATGTCCTCCGGTCGACCGATCCGACCGAGCGGCACCTGCGCCTCGACGGCGGCCCGGGCATCCGGGTCGTCCAGCACGAACGCCATCATCTTGCTCTCGAACGGTCCCGGGGCGACGGCGTTGACGGTGATCCGCTCGCCGACGAGTTGGTGCGCCAGGGTGCGGGTCAGCATGTGCAGGGCCGCCTTCGTCGCCGAGTAGGCGTACACCTCCATCGCCGGGACCCGGATGCCGTCGACCGAGCCGATGTTGATCACACGGGCCGGGTCGTCGGCGCTGGCGGCGGTGCGCAGCACCGGCAGCAGTTCGGTGGTGAGCCGGAAGACGGCCTTGACGTTGACCG
Organism: Micromonospora sp. NPDC049903; assembly: GCF_044460945.1. Classification (NCBI taxonomy): domain Bacteria; kingdom Bacillati; phylum Actinomycetota; class Actinomycetes; order Micromonosporales; family Micromonosporaceae; genus Micromonospora; species Micromonospora sp. NPDC049903. Next base: position 17,682 of record NZ_JBITKL010000040.1, on the reverse strand, counting down.
CCCAGAGCTTGTCGAAGGCGCTCTCCGGATACTCCGCAAGCGGTGCGCCCCAGGTGGCTCCGGCGTTGTTGACCAGGACGTCGAGCCGGTCGACCCGGTCCCGGACGGCGGCGGCCAACTGCCGCGCGCCGTCGTCGTCGCCGAGGTCGGCCGGGATCGCGGTGCAGTGGCCGAGCGTGGACAGTTCCTCGGCGACCGCCTCGCAGACGGCCGCCTTGCGGGACGAGATGATGACGTGCGCGCCGGCCGCCACGAACCCCCGGGCGATCATCAGCCCGATCCCCCGCGAACCGCCGGTCACCAGGACATTCTTGCCGTCGACCGAGAACAGATCCTGCATGCCCATCCCCTCGCGAGCCGGCCGCGGCTCCCCGGCGGTCGGTCCGCCGAGGCGGACCGTTCGCCCGCCACGGCGACCAGATGACTACCGCTCGGTAACGTAACCGCCGGCCGGTACGCCGACAAGTGCAGGCCACCCACCCCGGTCGATCGAGGCGTGGACGCGGGCGGCGCGGGCTCGGCGACGCGCCCATCACCAGAGGTGCGTACCGGCCGGTCGCGGGCTAACGTCGCAGGTGATGGTCCCTTCCGGTCACCTCGACAGGGTTCTGCCCCACGCTGCCTCCGGCCCGGCCGAGATCGACACGATCACGCTGGGTGATCTCAAGCCCGACACCGGGTGGCGACGCCCGGTCCTGCTCGACCGGGAGCTGATCGTGCTCGGCACGGGTGGTCACGGCGTCGCCGAGGTGGACTTCCGCGCCCAGCCGTGCCGCCCCGGCACACTACTGCGCGTACGCGCCGGGCAGGTGCTGCGCTGCCCGCCGCCCCGTCTGGACGCCACCGTGGTCCGGTGGCACCCGGACACGTTGCGCGGGCTCGACGTCGACGTGGACGACGTACCCACCCGGGTGCAGCTCGCCGGTGAGGACGAGGACGCGGTCATCAACGAGGTGACCCAGTTGACCGTGGACGTTCGTCGGCACCAGGACGTGCCGGCCGGCCGCAGCCTGCTGCGCCACCAGCTCACCGTGCTGCTGCTGCGCCTGAGCATGCTGCCGTCCGAGCAACGCCGCGCCGGTCGCCCGGAGGAGGAGACCTTCCGTCGGTTGTGCCGCGAGGTGGAGCGCGGCTACCAGCGCACCCGTCGGGTCGAGGACTACGCCGAGCGGCTGGGCTGCTCGGTGCGTACCCTCACCCGGGCCTGTCTGGCGGTGACCGGGCACAGCGCCAAGCAGGTGGTGGACGAGCGGGTCGCGCTCCAGGCCAGCCGGTTGCTGGCCGCCACCGACGAGCCCATCGCCCGGATCGGTCGACAGCTCGGCTTCACCGAGCCGACCAACTTCGGCCGGTTCTTCACCCGCGAGGTCGGGGTCAGCCCCGGCGCCTTCCGGGCCGCCCGGGAACATCCCGGACCGAGCCCGGTCGTCCGCCCCCGGTCGCCCGCCGAACCGGCCCCGATGCTGCGGTCCCGTCCGTCGATCGAGGCCCACCGGGCCTGACGCGGCGCTCCGGCGTGCCCCGTCGGGCGTGACGCGGCCCATCCGGTCGGTCACTCCGTCAGCCCGGCGACGCCCAGGCCCGGGCCGGTTGGGCATGATGGCAGGGTGCAGATCTCCGCGCGTGGCGACTACGCGGTACGGGCGGCGCTGAGCTTGGCCGCCGCGTACCCGGCATTGCTGTCCACCCAGACCATCTCCGCGGAGCAGGACATGCCTCGCAAATTCCTGGAGGCGGTCCTGGCCGACCTACGCCGGGCCGGGCTGGTCCGTGCCCAGCGCGGCGCCGAGGGCGGGTACGCCCTGGCCCGGCCGCCCCGGGAGGTGACCATCGGGGCGGTGCTGCGTGCGGTGGAGGGACCGCTGGCCGGTGTTCGCGGGCTGCGCCCGGAGGAGACCAGTTACGACGGGGTGGCGCAGCACCTGCCCGGGTTGTGGGTGGCGGTGCGCGCGTCGCTGCGCCGGGTGGTCGACGAGGTGAGCCTGGCCGACGTGGTGGGCGGCCGACTGCCCACCCACGTCCGTCGACTCACCACGGCTCCCGACGCCTGGGAACCTCGCTGACCCACCCGCCCGTCGTGGGTGGACACGGTCACGCGGCGGCTGCCGTGGTGTATCCGCCCCGGTGGTGCAGCAGCGGCGGGCCGTCGACCCCTTCGGCGAGCGCCAGCGGCTCGGCGATCACCAGCGAGTGGTCGCCGGCGGGCACCCGGTGCACCACCCGGCAGAGCAGCCGCGCCAGCGCCCCGGTCAGCAGCGGCAGCCCGAACGGCCCGGCCTCCCAGTAGGGGTACGCGGCGAAGCGGTCGACGCCCTTGGTGGCGAAGATCCGGGCGGCCTCGGTCTGGTTGGCGGCGAGCAGGTGCACGGCGACGTGCTCGGCCCGGTCGAGCACCGGGGAGCTGGACGAGGTCGTGCCGAGGCAGAACGACACCAGCGGCGGGTCCAGCGAGACGGAGGTGAACGAGGTCGCGGTGAATCCGGCCCGCAGGGGTGCGCCCACGTCACCGAGGCAGGCGGGTCGGGTGCCCCGGGCCACGGCGGTGACCACGGTGACCGTGCTGGCCTGACGGCGCAGCAGCGTACGGAACAGCTCCGGGTCCACCGGCCGCAGCTCGTCGGTGCGGCTGCGCTGCGCGGTGGTCACGCCGTCACCGGTGCCGGGCGGCGGGTCGGCGCGGCCGGTGCGATGGGGTGAGGGGTGCGGTGCATGAGGGGTCCTCTCCGAAACGCCGGGTGGAGTCGGCGACTCAGCGCTTCCCATGATTTGGGATGAACGCTCTTTCACTCCACACACTCATGATTCAACCAGGATCTTGAGCCTGAGAAAACCCATCTGATGAATAGGATATTCGGGCTACTGCGGACGTTCGACTTCCACTGTGCAGAGCGTGGTTTGGCCGATCTTCGTTACGGGAATCTTCGATGCCGCGCGGGGATGACGAAGGGAGGCCCACGATGGGTCTGATGTTCCGCAAACGCAAGAAGTACGGGCCGCTGATCCTGAACTTCACCGAGAACGGTTTCTCGTCCTGGAGCATCAAGATCGGTCGCTGGTCGTGGAACTCGCGGGCCAAGGCGCACCGCGTCGACCTGCCCGGCCCGCTCTCCTGGAAGCAGGACAAGTCCCGGGCGTGAGCCCGTGAGTCGCGCGGGGCGTCGGAGCATTCCGGCGCCCCGCTCGCATGTGCCGGCGGCCACGCCGACCTCGGTCTGCCGCACCCGGAATCGACGGATACGCCCGGTCGGCGGGGTGTCGGACCGGACAATCTCGACATGCCACGGACACCGGACCATCCGCACGAGCGTCGGCGGGCATGGTTGGCCGGCCTGCTGCTCCTGGTCGTGTACTTCGTCGTACCGATCGAGGCCGACCCCAACGGCGCCCGGCTCGGCCTGCGCGTCGCCCTGACACTGCTGTTGCTGGGCGGAGTCGCCGCACTGGTCACCGGCCAGGTACGCCGCCAACTCGTCGCCGTCGCACGCGGACGGCAGCCGCCCTCGGTGGTGCACCTGGTGGTCGCCCTGATCGCCGGACTGCTCGCCTTCGCCATGGCCGACTACGTCGTCGCCCGGGTGGCTCCGGAGCAGTTCGTCGCGCTGCACACCCGGGTGGACGCGCTCTACTTCGCGCTCACCACGTTGACCACCGTCGGCTACGGCGACGTGCACGCCCAGGGGCAGTTCGCCCGGGTGCTGGTCTGCGCGCAGCTCGTCTTCAGCATCGGCGTGATCGCCACCGGCGCGTCCCTGGTGGTCAAACGGCTCACCGAGCGGCGGCCGTGATCACCACGTCCCCGCCGAGCCGGCCCTGCTCCGGGTCACGCCGCACCGCGCCCGCGTCGAGCAGCGCGTCCAGGGCCCGCACCGCGTCCACGGCCCGGTACGCCGTGTCGGTCACCGCATACCGGCGCAGCTCGGTCACCGTACGCGGGCCGGAGCGGGACAGCTCGGCGAGCAGCGCCCGGCCCAGCGGCGCGGGGTCCGCCTGGCCGGCGCCCACCTCCCAGAGGCTCTCCTTGAACGACTCCAGGCTGCGGTCCGAGGCGGTGCCGAAGCCGATCCGCCGACCGGAGGGCACCTCGACCTCGGCGACCAGCGGGAACCCGGCGTCGACGAGTGCCGACCGCAGCGGGGTGTCCGGACCGGCCGGCACCAGCACCTCACCGGGTCGGCCGGAGGCGGCGGCGGAGAGCGCCACCGGATCGACGGCCCCCTCCACCTCCAGGTAGGACAGCACCGGCGCGCCGGACGCCCCGGACGCGCGCAGCGCCACCGGCAGCAGGGCCGTCGGACCGGGCATCAGGTGCACCGTGACCTCGGCGGGCAGTCCCGCCTCGGCGGCACCGAGCCGGGCCGGCAGCTCCTCGGTGCCGCCGGCCAGCACCAGCACGGTCAACCGGGCACCGCGTACATCGCCGGCGCACTCGCCGGCCACCCGGACGACCTCCTCGGCCAGGGCGGGGTCGCGCCCGTCGTACCCGAGGACCACCGTCGCCCGGCGCGCGCGTCGCAACGCGCCCGGCACCCAGACCCTCAGGTGCCGGACCACCACCTGCCGCCCCACCTCATCTGCCACCCTGCCGTTCTACCGCACCGCCCGGCGGCGACGCGGCCGGGACGGGTCAGTGCGACGAGGCGGCGGGGACGGAGATGCCGATGCCGCCCCGGGTGTCGCCGCCGTACCGGCTGATCTCGGCGGCCAGGTCGAGGCGGCCGATCCGGGTGCGGGCGTCGAGCGCGGCGTCGTCCAGCCGGTCGGCCGGCACCAGCCAGACCACCTCGAACTCCAGCCCGTCCGGGTCCTGTCCGTAGAGGCTCTTGGTGGTGCCGTGGTCGGAGGTGCCGACCAGCGCACCGGCCCCGGCGAGGCGGCGGGCGGTAGCGGCCAGCTCGTCGAGCGTGTCCACCTCCCAGGCCAGGTGGTAGAGGCCGACGGTGGCCCGACCGGCGGTCGAGCGACCGGCTCCCGCGCCGATCTCGAAGAGGCCGAGGTCGTGGTCGTTGGTGGAGTCGGGTGCCTGGAGGAAGGCAGCGCCCCGGAACCCCTCCGGGGTCATCGGCACCCGGCGGAAGCCGAGCACGTCGCGATAGAAGGCGGCGCTGCGCTCCAGGTCACTGACGTAGAGGACGGCGTGGTTGAGGCGATGGATTCCCATGTCACCGAGGCTAGCGCGTTTTAGTTGAGCGTTCAACTAATGCCGCTATGATGGCGGTCATGACCCGCTGGCTGGACCCGGACGAGCAGCGCACCTGGCGAGCGTTCCTGACCGCCTCCCGGGCGTTGATGGAGACGCTCGACCGCGAGCTGCAACGTGACGCCGGGATGCCGCACGCGTACTACGAGATCCTGGTCCGGCTCTCCGAGGCGCCGGAGCGTCGGCTGCGGATGAGCGAACTCGCCGAGGCCAGCGGCTCCTCCCGCAGCCGGCTCTCGCACGCGGTGGCCCGCCTGGAGGCGGCCGGCTGGGTCCGCCGGGAGGACTGCCCGACCGACCGGCGCGGGCAGATCGCCCTGCTCACCGACGACGGCTTCGCCGCCCTGGCCGCCGCCGCGCCCGGCCACGTCGAGGGGGTACGCCGCCACCTCTTCGACGCGCTCAGCCCCGGCCAGGTCGACCAGTTACGCCGGATCAGCGAGGCGCTGGCCGATCGCCTGACCCAGCCCTGACCGGATCCTGACCGAACCACTCCGGCGCGGGTCTTGTACATACCGTCGTCGGGTGAGCACGATGGGGCGTGCCCTCCGGCTTCGGTGAACTGACTGATCAGGCGCACGACCTGGTCTCCTCCGGCGATCTCGCCGGTGCCCAGCGGCTCCTCGCCGACGCGCTGACCGGCGCCGACCCGCGCCCGGCCAACGCGACACCCGAGATGGCCGAGGCGGCCGGCCTGCACGCCCGGGTGCTGGTCGCCCTCGGCGAACCGCACTCGGCACGAGGCTGGGCGGCGTACGCGTACGCCGCCACCACCCGCCTGCACGGCCGACCCGACCCGCGTACGGTCGCCGCCGCCGCCACCCTCGCGGCGGTGCTGCACCGGGTCGGCAGTTGGTCCCGGGCCGCCCGGCTGTACCAGGAAGTCATCATCGAGCTGACCGCCTCGGACGGGCCGGAGTCCCTGCGGGTGCTCGCCGCACACGCCGACCTGGCCACCGTGGAGTACGCCCGGGGCCAGTGCCAGGTGGCCCGCGACCGTCTCCAGGACGCCTGGGAGCTGCACCGCGAGGTGTACGGCGACGGGCACCCCAGCGGCATCAAGATGCTCGCCCGGCTCGGCGCGATGCAACGCGACTGCGGGCAGTTCACCGAGGCGCAGGACCACCTCGCGCTGGCCCGGGAACTCGCCCGTCGACACCTCGCCCCGGACGACCCGCTGACCGCCCAGGTGGCGTCGTTGTCCCGGGCCGCCGCCAACCCCGACCACGTCTGCGCCGACACCCCGCCGGTGGGCGCGGAGGGCTCCGTCGTACCGGCCGCCCGGACCCCGTCGCAGGGCGACGCCCCGCCCAGCGGCGACTGGGCGGCTCAGGGCGCCACCGCTGCCCCGGCCGCCTGGCCCGACCACGACACCGACGACCGGCCGGACGACCCGCGAGCGGACTGGGACGGGACCGACCCGAACTGGCCGCCCACCGCCACCCCACCGGCACCGACCTGGAGTGCGGCACCGGCTCCGGAGGCTTCCGGGGCCGACCCGACGTGGCCCGCGACCCCCGACGCCGGGGCCGCGCCGACCTGGACGGGGTCGTCGACCTCCGGGGCCGAGGCCACGCCGAACTGGACCGGGTCTCCGGCTTCCGACTCGGGGACCACGCCGACCTGGGCGGCCGGTCCGGCGGGGTCGGGTGCGGCCGGTTGGCCCGACCCGCACGACGCCGATCGGGACTGGCCCACGGACACCCCTGGTCAGACCGGTTGGCCCACGGACGGCACCGATCAGGCGGGCTGGCACACGGACGCGCCCGGTCCGGCGGGCTGGCCGGCGGACGGCGCAGGAGACGGCACGTGGCCGACGGGTGCCGGTGGCGGCGGCACACCGGCGGGTAGCACCGGTGCGGGCGCGTGGCCCACCGGCGCATCGTGGTCGGCGGCGAGCGACCCGGATGCCGGGTACGCCGGGGAGCAGCACCCGCCCGAGGGCTACCACCCCGGTCAGGGCCACCAGACCGGTCAGCAGCCCGCCGGGGCGGCGTCGCCGGTGCCCACCCCCCGGCAGCCGGTGGACGGTCCGGCCGGGCCACCGCAGGACTGGTGGACCGGGCAACCGACCGATTCGCCCTCCCCCGACCCCGCCCACCCGGCCCGGCCCGGCCCGACCCCGACGGCCGAGTCGAGCGGGTCGGCCGTACCGCCGAGCGTGATGGGTCTGACCGGTCCGGCGCCGCAGGCACCCGGGGTCTACCGGCTGCGCCGGCTGGAACCGGAACGCACCGGCCCGTCGTCCCGGCTGCTCCCGGTGCCGGTACCCCGGACGCCGGCCGCGCCCTCCCCCCGACCGAACCGGTTGGTGCCGATCATCGCGGCGGGTGTGGTCGTGGTGCTGCTCGGCGCCGCCGCGGTGATCGCCGGGGTGTCCCGGGTCGACGGCCCGGGCGAACCCGGCTCCCCCACGGCCGGGGAGACCCCGAGCGGGGCGGCACCCCCGTCCGCGTCGGCACCGGAGGCGCCGCCAGCCTCGCCCGGCGCGCCGCCCACCGAAGTCTCGCTGCGCGACAACCGGGACAGCGTCACGTTGAGCTGGACCTACCCGGCCGGGGCGGAGGGACCGGTGATCATCTCGGGTGGTCGGACCGGGCAGCCGAAGAACCCCTTCGCCGACCTGCCCGCCGGCACCGACAGTTTCGTGGTCTACGGCCTCAACCGCAGCCTCGACTACTGCTTCACAGTCGCGGTCGCCTGGTCCACCGACACGGTCGCGCGGTCCGACGAGGTCTGCACCGAACGCCGGTGACCACACCGCCCGGAGTCGGGGCGCGGGCGTCACACACGGGGGTGTGACGGGGCTCGACCGCCTTGGCTCCGGCGGTCGTCGCGGGGTATCTTCGGCAGTTCAGGCAACAAAAAAGAACGGCTCGAAAAGCCGTTCCTAATCGAAATCTAACCCACCGGGAGACGGATTGTCAAGGCACTCCGGCGGTTCGCCGTCCGACGACGAGATCGGCCGCGAGCAGGAGTACGTCTCGATGCTCTACCACCGCCTCGACGACCTGCGGGACCAGGCGTCACGGCGGCTGACCGAGGAGCTGCGGGCGGCGGGCGGCACACTCCAGGCCCGTTCCCAGCGCGACAGCGCGGTCCGCATGTACGCCGAACAGGTCGAGCAGTTCGCGGCGGTGGAGAACGGTCTCTGCTTCGGTCGCCTCGACACCGACGACGGCGAGCGCCACTACATCGGCCGGATCGGCATCTTCGACACCGACGGCGACTACGACCCGCTGCTGATGGACTGGCGTGCCCCGGCCGCCCGCGCCTTCTACCTCGCCACCGCCGCCAACCCACAGGGCATCCGGCGGCGGCGTCACCTGCGTACCCGGCAGCGCAAGGTGGTCGCCCTCAACGACGAGGTGCTGGACCTGAACACCGCCTCCCCCACCGCCCACGAGGAGCTGACCGGCGAGGCGTCGCTGCTGGCCGCGCTCAACGCCGGGCGTACCGGCCGGATGCGCGACATCGTCGAGACCATCCAGGCCGAACAGGACCGGATCATCCGCTCCGACCTGTCCGGCATGCTGGTGGTGCAGGGCGGCCCCGGCACCGGCAAGACCGCGGTGGCGCTGCACCGGGCCGCGTACCTGCTCTATACGCACCGCCGGGAACTCTCCACCCGGGGCGTACTGCTGGTCGGCCCGAACGTCACCTTCCTGCGCTACATCTCGCAGGTGCTGCCCGCGCTGGCCGAGACCGGTGTGCTGCTGCGTACCCAGGGGGACCTCTTCCCCGGCGTGAGCGCCCGGCGCGCGGAGCCGGCCACCACCGCGGCCCTCAAGGGCCGGTCGGTGATGACCGAGGTGCTGGCCAACGCGGTACACGACCGGCAGCGGGTGCCCGACGAGCCGCTGGAGATCGAGCTGCCGCAGCAGGAGGTCCTCCTGCTCGACCCGGCGACCGTCCGGGCCGCCCGGGACCGCGTCCGCCACAGCGACCGCCCGCACAACCTGGCCCGTGCCCTCTTCGACGTCGAGATCATCCACGCCCTGGCCGACCAGGTCGCCGAACGGATCGGTGCCGACCCGCTCGGCGGCGACAACCTGCTCGAAGAGGCCGACCGCGCCGAGATCCGCCGGGAACTGCGCGAGGAACCGGAGATCACCGCCGCGCTGGACGAGCTGTGGCCGGTCCTCACCCCGCAACGCCTGCTCGCCGACCTGTACGCGAGCACCGACCGCATCGCCACCGCCGCGCCGATGCTCACCGCCGACGAGCGGGCCGCCCTGCACCGCGAGCCCGGCGGCTGGACCCCGGCCGACGTGCCGCTGCTGGACGAGGCGGCGGAACTGCTCGGCGAGGACGACCGGGCCGCCGCCGCCCGCCGGGAACGCATCCGGGCCATGGAACGCGAGTACGCCGAGGGCGTGCTGGAAATCGCCCGGGGCTCCCGGTCCATCGACGTCGAGGACGAGGTCGACGGTGGCGAGATCCTCGGCGTGACCGACCTGCTCGACGCCGACCGGCTGCTGGAACGGCAGGAGGAGGCCGACCGCCTGACCACCGCCCAGCGCGCCGCCGCCGACCGGTCCTGGGCGTTCGGCCACGTCATCGTCGACGAGGCGCAGGAACTGTCCCCGATGGCCTGGCGACTGCTGATGCGCCGGTGCCCGAGCCGCTCAATGACGATCGTCGGCGACGTGGCCCAGACCGGGGCCCTGGCCGGCACCCCGTCCTGGTCGGAGGCGCTGGCCCCGTACGTGGCCGACCGGTGGCGGCTCACCGAGTTGACCGTCAGCTACCGCACCCCCGCCGAGATCATGGAGGTGGCCGCCGGCGTACTCGCCGAGATCGACCCGACCCTGCGCCCACCCCGGGCCGTACGCGCCAGCGGCTTCCCGCCCGCCGCGCGGGACGTACCGGCAGACCGGCTGGCGGCGGAGCTGGTCGACGTCGCCACCGACGAGGCCGCCGGGCTCACCGACGGACGGCTCGGAGTGATCGTGCCGGCCGGTCGCGTCGACGACCTCGGCACCGCGCTCACCACCGCGCTGCCCGAGGCGGCCGTCGGCGAGCAGCCCGACCTGGAGAACCGGGTCGTGGTGCTGACCGTCGCCGAGGCCAAGGGCCTGGAGTTCGACTCGGTGATCGTGGTCGACCCGGACCGCATCGTCGCCGAGTCCCCCCGTGGACGCAGCGACCTCTATGTGGCCCTCACCCGCGCCACCCAACGCCTCACCACCCTCACCCCCACCCCCTGACCGCACCGCCCTGCCGCCCCGCCCCCTCGCTCTGCCCCCGGCGCCCCTGCCCCCGCCCGGGGGCGCCGCGACGATCATGGAGTTGTGGCGAAGGTTTTGGCCTTTTGTGCGGCTTATGTCCCAGCCACAAGTCCATGATCGGCGGGGGGTGTGGGGGGCGGGGACCGGTGGGAGCGAGGACGGCCCGGCCCTCGTGAGGGCCGGGCCGGTGGGTGGGTGGGTCAGTCGAAGCTGCCCACGTGGGTGGCGGGAGTGGACTGGTCGCTGGTGCTGCCGCCGGACGGGGTGCTCATCCCGCCGGTGGTGGCGTCACCGGTGGTGGTCGGCGCCACCTTGCCCCGGTGCCGCTCCGGCTGACGGGCCACCCGACGGGCGCTGGCCGGTCCGGCCGTACCGCCCGTCGTGGTGAGCGCGCCCTGCCCCCGGGTGGGACCGCCGTCGCGCAGCACGGTGGGGTCGATCGGCACGTGCGCCGGATCGTCCCGGTCGTCGCGCTGGATGGCACTCTCCACATCGGTGGGCGGCACGGTCACCTCGTCCACGGCGCCCTCGCCGTACACGCCGCCGGCGATCCGTTCCTCGGCCCGGCGGGCGGCGTCCTGTCGCATGTCGTCCTCACGCACGATCCATCACCTCGCAGAAGCGTCGGTCCTGATGGCGTGCCCGGTGACCGGCCCGGCAAACCCGCACCACCTCTCTGCCGGGCAGGGGGCGTGCTCTCTACCGGGCAGGGGGCTCGGTGTGGAGAGCGTCGGAACGGGACATCCGACTCGTGGGGGCGAGATGTCCCCCACCCGGCAGGTATCCCCGGGCCGGACGGATTCGGCCAGGTGGCGAGGTGTTACTGCCCCCCGGCGGCCGGGTAGACGGCGGGTGCCCCCGCCATGTGCGCGAACCGTGCCGTGGCCGACACGCGGTAGCGGGGCGAGGGCCGCAGGTGACGACTCATCACATCCTGAGGAGGACAGATGAGCACGCAGGCTGCATCCACCAGGCCGATGAACCGTCCGGCACAGGACGCCCAGAATCGGCAGGCCATGCAAGAGGCCGCCACCCGTCAGATGCCGATGATGCACGACGGGCACCGGGAGGAGATGCCGTCTCCGGGTACGGAGACCAAGCACTCGCTCCTGACGACCGAGTTCTGGATCTACGCGGCAGCCGTCACCCTCGTGGTGATCTCTGCCTTCTGGCGCGGGACCACCGCGAACGGCCTGAACCTGAACAACCCCGGTCAGGCGTGGTTCTTCATCACGCTGCTGACCATCGGTTACCTGGGTAGCCGTGGTCTGGCCAAGGCCGGTAGCCAGCGGCGTTCGGCCGCGGAGCGCAAGCAGCGCGGGCGGCGCTGACCCCTTGCGTGCGGTGGCCCTCCGGGAAGTCTCCCGGAGGGCCACCGTCCTGTCTCGCCACGTCCCGCCGCGCGGGGGCGAGGCTTTAGAACTCCTCGAACCCGCCGAAGTCGCCGCCGCCGTCGAAGTCGCCGAAGTCACCGGCCGCCTCGGTGACCTCTTCCTCGGCACCGTCGAAGGCGTTGCCGATCATGTGACCAGCGAGCATGCCGCCCGCCGCGCCGAGCGCCGCACCGGCGACCACACCGCCCATGCCGACCCCGCCCCGCCGCTGCTGCGGGCCGTACTTGTTCGGGGTGCCGTAGCCCGGCTGACCGTACCCCTGTGGGCCGTACCCCTGCGGACCGTAGCCGGGCGCACCGTAACCCTGCGGCGCGCCGTAGCCCTGCGGGCCGAACGACTGGGCGCGCAGCGCCCCGAACCGCCCGATGGTCTCCTGGATCCAGCCGTCGACCGTCTCCACCCAGTCGGACCGCTCGGCGTCGGAGTGGGCCACCTGGTACCGGCCGAACACGTCCTGCCCGGGTGCGAGGAATCCGCCCCGCTTGTCGCACTCGAGCACCACGTCCACGCCGTGCGGGTTGGCCACGAACGTCACTTCGAGTTCGTTGACGGTCTGCGCGTACTGCGGCGCGGCGAAGAACTCGATCTCCTGATAGAACGGCAGCGTCTGGCGTACGCCCTGGATCATCCCGCGCTCCAGGTCGGCCTTCTTGAAGCGGAAGCCGAGCTGGAGAAACGCCTCCAGGATCCGCTCCTGCACCGGCAACGGGTGCACGTTGATCTCGTCCAGGTCGCCCTTGTCGACCGCCTTGGCGATCGCCAGCTCGGTACGCAGACCCATCGACATGCCGTGCAGCCGCTGGCCGTACAGCCCGGTGATGGGGGTCTCCCACGGCACCGGAAGCTGGAACGGGATGGACAGCGCCTGCTTCGCGGCGAGCTGGAGCGGGCCGCTGACGACCTGCCGGTGGAACTCCATCACCCCGGCCTGCTCGCCGACCTCGACCCGGGTGACCAGGCCGATGACGATCTGCTCGATGCTCGCCGCCGCCTCCCCGCCGAGCAGGTTGACCTGACCGTCGAGGGCCAGCCCGGGCCTGGTGTTCGGGTTGGCCAGGACGGTGTCCACACTCGGACCGCCCACGCCCAACGCGCTCAACATCTTCTTGAAGACCATTCAGTTCTCCTGCGGGGTCTGGTGCCCGGGCTCCCTTTAGGAACGGACGCTGACGGCGGCACCGTATCGGGCGGCCCTGAAAGGTCGCTGGGAGAACCTGCGCAGAATTCCTGTCGCACGGCGTCGAGAACCGGCTAGGCGGCTTCGACCAGATGACGTAAGCACGGCGCCGCCCGCCTGGCCTGAGCCCGGACCGCGCGATCGCCCGCTGGCACCTGTCCGCCTCGCCGGTCTGCCGCTCCTGGTAGGTGTCCCGTCGGCCGCTTTTGCTCTGCTTGAACCGACGCAACGGTTCGGACGCCACATCGGTGCGTGGGGTGAAGCAGAGCAAAGGCGGCGTGGCGGACGACCGGCGGGGCGACCGGTGACTGGCCCGGGTGGCCGGGCCCGCGTCGGGCCCGGCCACCGTCAGGGGTACGGTCGTCAGCTCGCGGTGCAGGTCACCGCAGGAGCCGGGTTGCTACCGGTCCAGCTACCGATGAAGCCGAAGCTGGTGCTGGCACCGGCCCCGAGCTGGCCGTTGTAGGACACGTTGCGGGCGGTCACGGCGGTACCGCTGCTGGTGACCGTGGCGTTCCAGGACTGGCTCACCGACTGGCCGCTGGCGAGCGTCCAGCGCACCGTCCAGCCCGTGATGGCCCTGCTGCCGGCGGTCACCCGGACGTCGCCCTGGAAGCCGCCCTGCCACTGACCGGTGATCGAGTACGTCGCCGTGCAGCCGGCTCCCGGCGGCGGGGTCGTCGGCGGAGGCGTGGTGGGCGGCGGGGTGGTCGGCGGAGGCGTCGTGGGTGGGGGCGTCGTCGGCGGGGGCGTGGTCGGCGGCGGGGTGCCGCCGAAGACGCTCGCCTCGCGGGCGGTCTGCCGGATGCCGTTGGTGCCGTTGAACAGGCGCTGACCCCAGGTGGTCAACTGGTTCGGGTTGAACGAGGTGGCCATGTCGAGGTACTCGACGCCACCGCCGTTGCCGCTCCACGACCAGCCCAGCCAGCCGATGCCGTTGGCCTGCGTGTAGGAGAGGATGGCGTCCTCGTCGGGGTCGCCGTCGGAGTGGTAGTGGCCGAACTCGCCGACCACGATCGGCAGGCCCCGGCTGCGGAAGCGGCCCAGGTAGTCGCTGATCTCGGCAGCGGTGTCGAAGACGCCGTACATGTGGATCGAGAAGACGGTGTTGCGGGCCGGGTCGGCGTCGAACACCGTCGGCGCGCTGTCCCGCATGGTGAAGGACCAGTCCTGGCCCCAGTTCGGGCCGTCCACCATGATGGTGTGCGCGAGGCCCGCGCTACGCAGCCGCCGGATCGCGTTCGACGTGTCGGTGGCCCAGGACGAGTAGTTCTGGTTGCCGTACGGCTCGTTGCCGATGTTGACGATCACATACCGTTCCTGGCCGTTGAGCGCGCTGGCGATGCTCAGCCAGTAGTCGACCGCCTGGTTGAGGGTGGCGGCACCGCTCTGCTCGCCGTACCCGGTGGTGTCGTGCACCTCCAGGACGCAGATCAGCCGGTTGGTCTTGCAGAGCTGGATCACGTTCGACACGTCGTCGGCGCTGTTGCGGGTCCACCGGTCCCCGCTGGACAGCACCACCCGGACGGTGTTCGCGCCGAGCGCCTTGACGTTGGCGAAGGAACTGGTCTGGTTGGCGTACCAGGTGTGCGCGTGGTTGACGCCGCGCATGATGAACTCGTTGCCGTTGGCGTCGTACAGCTTGCCGCCGCTGACGGTGAAGCCGGTGGCGGCGTGCGCCGACGGGCCGAAGGCGAACACTGCGGCGACGGTCGCCAGCAGCACGGCGCCGACGGCCCCGAAAAGTCTTCTCATCGATTCCTCGCAGGAGTTCTCTCCCCCGTGCCCAGGAGGGATTGCGGTGAGTGGCAGGTGCGGCGGCTGTGCCCGGCAGCCGCACGGCGAGAGGCCCGGCGAGGCAGGCATCAGCGTAGGCCGATGAAGCCTCGGAAGCAACCGGTTCAGTAGCGCGGCTCGACGGGCGGCGACCCGTGACGGCCCACGAGAGGCCGGGCCGCCACGGGCGGACCATCCCCACCACAGGATGGGCTCCCGGCCGGCGCCTGAACCGGTTCAGACAACCGTAGGCAGCCTCCGGGAAGCTCGTCAAGCGTCGATGAGGGTTGACCCAACCGGGCCCGGGTATCCGCAAACGGACCGCCGGGGAGCGAAGGAGACAGCATGGTCAGCATCGGATACACGTTGATGTGCGAACAGGCAGGCCCCAAGGAACTCGTCGACTACGCGGTACGGGCCGAGGCAGCCGGTTTCGACCAGCTCGTCATGTCCGACCACTACTACCCCTGGCTGGAGTCGCAGGGCCACTCGCCGTACGCCTGGTCGGTGCTGGGCGCGGTCGCCCACGCCACCTCCCGCGCGGAGCTGATGTCGTTCGTGACCTGCCCGATCCGTCGCTACCACCCGGCCGTGGTGGCGCAGAAGGCCGCCACCGTTGGGCTCCTCTCCGACGGGCGGTTCACCCTCGGTCTGGGCGCCGGGGAGAACCTCAACGAGCACGTGGTGGGCGCCTGGCCGCACGTGCAGCAACGGCACGAGATGTTCGAGGAGGCGTTGCAGATCATCCGGCCGCTGCTCAACGGCGAAACGCTGACCTTCTCCGGCAACCACTACGACGTGCCCGACGCGTACCTGTGGGACCGGCCCGACACGCCGGTGCCGATGGCGGTGGCCGCGTCCGGACGGCAGTCGGCCACCCTGGCCGCCGAGTACGCCGACGGCATGATCGCCACCGAGCCGCAGGCCCGCCTGGTGGAGATGTACGAGGAGGCCGGTGGCGCCGGACGACCCCGCTACGGTCAGGTGGCCATCTGCTACGGCCCGGACGAGGCCGAGTGCCGCAAGATCGCGCACGACCAGTTCCGCTGGTTCGGGCTCGGCTGGAAGGTCAACGCCGAACTGCCCGACACCGACGCGTTCGAGGCCGCCTCACAGTCCGTACGCGAAGAGGACGTGGCCGCCGGCATCTCCTGCGGCCCGGACGTGGACAAGCACGTGGCCGCGTTCAAGAAGTTCGTCGACGCCGGCTTCACGCACGTGGCGCTGGTGCAGGTGGGCGGCGACCACCAACCGATGTTCCTCGAATGGGCGCAGGAGCAGTTGCTGCCCCGGCTGCGCGAACTGTGACCGGCAGGATGTGAGCCATGCGTATCGGCAACACGGAGATCCGACCGGCGGGCGGCGGTCTCGGCTGCCTCCTGATGATCCTCTTCTCGATCGTCGCCTCGATCGTGCTGACCGTCCTGCTCAACCTGGTCCTCTGACCGCCAACTCCCCCGTCCAGGCCGGGGTGTGGATGTAAGGAGGGGTCCCCTGCTAACGCCTCGTGTATAGCAGGGGACCCCTCCTTACATCGGACCGAGCCGTGCTCGCGCCGGTGCCGCCGGTCCGTTGGTGTGGTCAGCGGCGTAGGCCGAGGCCGGCCAGTACCTCGCGGGTGGCCTGGCCGATCGGCTCCAGGACGCTGCGGCGCAGCCAGCCGACCGTCGTCTGCCAGACGGCATCGACCGCCCGGCAGACGGGCAGCAGCAGGTGCGTCCACACCCACAGCCCCGCCCGGAACACCGGGCGCAGCGTCCACACCCAGCACCAGCGGAGGATGCGCCCCGCCGTACGCCAGGCCCAGCCCAGCACGGCAGCGAGCAGCCCGGCCAGCGCCGCGAGCCATCGGCCCAGCAGCCGGGCGGGCGGAGTGAGCAGCCGTACGGTCCAGACCAGCGGCAGCCACACCAGGTAGTACGACGGCACCAGCACGACGACCCGTACCAGCCAGGCCAGCCCCCGGCCGCACCAGCGCAGCAGCCGGGCGAGCACCTGACCGCACCAGCGCAGGGGTGGCCGCAGTACGCCGTACCAGACCTCGACGAGGCGACGCCACAGCCAGGTCGACGGAGTCCGGACCAGTGTGTGCCAGAGCCATCCGAGGACCCGCAGCGTCCAGAGCAGCGGAATCCAGACCAGGTGACGCAGCAGCCAGCGGATCGGACGCCACACACACCGGTCGAGGACCCACACGGTCGGCGCGATCACCCACCGGTGCAGCAGCCCGGCGACGGCGACCAGCAACTCCCAGGCCAACCGGAACGGCAGCACCACCACCAGCGCGACGCCTCGCGCCGCGACCGCCCCGGCTGACAGCGCCTCAGGCTCAGCCTCGCCCGCACGTCGGGGCGGTGACGAGTCGATCACGGCCACACCGTAGCCGCTTCGTACCAGCGACCTCGGCACCGTAGCCGCTCCCCACTCGCCCACGCGGGGACGAAGTTCCGCACCAGCTCACCCCGACCGGCACCGCGTCCACACCACCCGCCCCCTCAGCGACGGACTCCTCCCGCACCACCAGCTCCCATTACCCAGGTGGTCACCCAGGTAGGTGTGTGCCTGCGCAAGACGAAAGTACTCCCGACGGACCATGCCCTCACCGGGGATGACCAAGGAGTTTGTGCCTCCGTCCAATCCCTCCGTGGCCAAAACTTCTTGATCAACGCAGGCGGGGGCGCGGTGCGGTGCTGCCAGGCGGGGGCGCGGTGCGGTGCTGCCAGGCGAGGTCGGGCGAGGTCGGGCGAGGTCGGGCGAGGCGCGGTCAGTGGCCCGGCTGCGCAGGCATGGTGCAAGATCCGCGCAACTTCATTGAAGTAGTTCCATCCTGAATCCGCTGGCCAGGAGGTCTTGACGGTGGGGTGGTGGTGGGTGTTTGAGCAGGTCCACGAAGAGGTGATCTTCGGG
>NZ_JBITKL010000039.1:0-40872 GCF_044460945.1 Micromonospora sp. NPDC049903 | reverse complement strand
CTCCCTCCTGGGGTACCCTCGGCTGGCCCCCCCGCTGGCCTTGCCCCCCCCCCCCGCGGGGCGGGGGGGGGCCCCCCCGGGGGCCCCCCCCCCCCGCCCCCGCCCCCCCCCCCCCCCCCCCCCCCCCCCCCCCCCCCGACCGCGCACGGCGGGTCGTTGCGTCGCCCAACGGGTGGGGGTGGGGAGATTTGTTGTCGTTCCAGCGACAACAGATCTCCCCACCTTCCCCAGCAAGCCGCAACGCTTCGCCGAGGCTCGGCAGCAGGTTGCGTTGGCACGACTCCCGGTGGCGGGCACAGCCACACGACGCGGCCCCGGCCGCACACAGCAGGCACGGCAGCACGGTGGTGGGCACGGCCACACGACAAGCGGGCACGGCCAGACGACGACAGGCACGACCGCTCGGTGCGGGCGCGGCCACGACAGCGGACGCGGCCACGACAGCGGGCACGGCCACGACAGCGGGCACGGCCACGACAGCGGGCGGGGTCGCATGGTGGCGGTTTCGGCCGCTGACCAGCGGGTATGCGGGCCGCCCACGCGACTCGGCGGCATCTCGCGGCGGACCGCCACGACCTGCCACCGAAGACAGGAGTCGTCCCGGTGCCGACCGCTCCCGCAGGAACCAGGACCCACTGACGTGTGCGGCATCGGCGGAGAGACACGATTCGACGGCGCGCCGCCGGACTCCGACGCGGTGGCCCGGATGAGTGCGGCGATGCGGTCCCGAGGGCCGGACGGCGACGGGCTGTGGAGCGACGACTGGGTGGCCCTCGGGCACCGACGGCTCACCATCATCGACCTCTCCGACGCCGGTGCCCAACCGATGGTCCGCGAGGACCTCGGGCTGGCCCTGGTCTTCAACGGCTGCGTCTACAACTATCCTGAGCTGCGCGAAGAGCTCCGCGCCGCCGGGCACCACTTCCACTCCACAAGCGACACCGAGGTCATCCTCGTCGCGTACGCGCACTGGGGTGAGGCGTTCGTCGACCACCTGGTCGGCATGTTCGCCATCGGCCTGGTCGACCGGACGCGTCGACGGCTGGTCCTGGCCCGCGACCGCCTCGGCATCAAGCCGCTCTATCTCAGCGAGACGCCGGGACGGCTACGGTTCGCCTCGACCCTTCCCGCGCTGCTGCGCGGCGGCGACGTCGACACCGCCATCGACCCGGTGGCCCTGCACCACTACCTCTCCTGGCACTCCATCGTCCCGGCACCCCGCACGGTGCTGCGCGGCGTCCGCAAACTGCCACCGGCGACGCTGCGGGTCATCGAGGCGGACGGGCGCAGCCGCGAACGCGTCTACTGGCAGCCCGAGTACGCCCGCGACCCTGCCCACGCCGGCATGGACGCCCGGGACTGGCAGGCGGCCCTCGGGGGGGCGCTGCGCACCGCCGTACGTCGACGGCTGGTGGCCGACGTACCGGTCGGGGTGCTGCTCTCCGGCGGCCTGGACTCCAGCCTCATCGTCGCGCTGCTCGCCGAGGCCGGGCAGGAGCAGTTGCGGACCTTCAGCATCGGGTTCGACAGCCGTGGCGGCGAGTCCGGCGACGAGTTCGGCTTCTCCGACCTGGTCGCCCGCACCTTCGACACCGACCACCAGCGGATCCGGCTCGCCGACGACGACCTGGTCCCGGCGGTACGCGCCACCGTCGCCGCGATGACCGAGCCGATGGGCAGCCACGACGTGGTCGCCTTCCACCTGCTGTCCGAGCAGGTGGCCCGGCACGTCAAGGTGGCCCAGTCGGGGCAGGGCGCCGACGAGGTGTTCGCCGGGTACGGCTACCACCAGCCGCTCGCCGAGGTGCCGCGCGACGGGGCCGTGGAGACGTTCGCGTCGGCGTTCTTCGACCGCGACCACGCCGAACTGTGTCAGGTGGTCTCCCCCGCGTACGCCTGCGACCACGACGCCAGTCGGGAGCTGCTCCTCGCCGAGCTGGCCGCGCCCGGTGCGCAGACCGCGCTGGACGCCGTCCTGCGGTTGGACACCCACCGGATGCTGCCCGACGACCCGGTCAAGCGGGTCGACAGCATGAGCATGGCGTGGGGACTGGAGGTCCGCACCCCGTTCCTGGACCAGGACCTGGTGGCGCTGGCGTCGGCCTGCCCGCCGGAGCACAAGGTGGCCCAGGGCGGCAAGGGCGTGCTCAAGGAGGTCGCCCGGGAGGTGCTGCCCGCCGACGTGATCGACCGGCCCAAGGGCTACTTCCCGGTCCCCGCGCTGCGCAACGTGGACGGCGCGGTGCGGGGCATGGTCGTGGACGCCCTGCGGGACCCGGCCGCCCGGCAGCGGGGCCTGTTCCGGCCGGAGTACGTCGCGCACCTGCTCGACGATCCCGACGCGGCGCAGGCGGCGGCCGGCAGCAACAAACTCTGGCAGCTCGGTCTGCTCGAACTCTGGCTGCAGACCCACGAGCTTCGCTGACCGGCGCCCCGGAGCCCGTCAGCCGGTGGTGGTCTGGGCGGCGAGGTGGTGCAGCAACGCGAGGATGTCGCCGCCGGTGTCACCGAGCAGGTGCCGCTGCCGGGCGGCGCCCGTGCCGGTGCGACGCAGACGGTCGAGCTGTCGGCGCACGTAGTCGAGGTCGCCGTGGCCGGCCAACGCCGGGCTGACCGTGGTCAGCAGGTCGTCGACCAGGTCCCAGGCGGGCCGGGGCCGGGTGGTGCGCAGGTCGATGAGGTCACCGTCGAGACCGTGGTGGGCGGCCCGCCAGTGGGCGGCGGCGACCAGGCAGCTACGCAGGCGAGGTGCGGGAGTGCCGCTGCGGATGTCGTCGACCATGGTGGCGACCAGGGCACGGACCAGCGCCGCGTGCAGCACGGTGTCGTCCACGCTCGGACAGACGTCACCGACCCGGATCTCGATCGTCGGGTAGTTCGCCGACGGACGGGCGTACCAGTAGACCATCGCGGGGTCGAGCATGATCCCGGCTTCCACGAGGTCGGCGACGGTGGCGTCGTACTCGGCGGCGGAGGCGAAGTAGGGGGTGGGACCGAGGCTCGGCCAGCGTTCCAACTGCATGGAACGCCAGCTCGCGTGCCCGGTGTCGTACCCGTCGTGCAGGGGTGAATTGACCGTGATGGCGTGGACGACCGGAAGCCACACCCGTAGGTGGTTGCCGACCTGGACGGCCAGTTCCCGGTCGGGCAGCCCCACGTGTACGTGACAGCCGCAGACGGCGGGATCGTGCGCGACCGGGCCGAACCGGCGAGACATCGCGTGGTAGCGCGGTTCCTCCGGTACCGACCGGTGCTCCTCCCGCACCGGGGTGGCACCGAGGGCGACCAGGCTTGCTCCGGCCGCGCGGGCGGCGTCGGCGGCGGCGCGGCGCAGCGTCAGCAGGTGCTCCCGCAGCTCGGTCAGCTCGGTGCAGACCGGGGTGACCATCTCCACCATGCTGTGCCGGAACTCCTGCCGGCTCTGCCGACGGGCGTCAGCGGGCAACGCGGCCCGCACCTGCTCGGCCACCGGCAGGCTCTCCCCGGTCGCCGGGTCCAGCAGCAGGAACTCCTCCTCGACCCCCACCGTCAGGGGCGGGGCCACCTCGAACTCCGGCGCCGACACCCCGTGGTCACCCATCCTCGACGTCCCATCCGCCAGTGGCGGCGATGCTCGCCGCCGGAGACCCCGCTTTCCCGGGCACGACACCGGCAAACGACGTCCCGCCACCCTGCGCCACCCCGACACCCCTGGCACAGCCCTCGACCGGACGCGGGTCAGGCCGCGCAACACGGCACCGGCGCGACACTCGGCGCGACCGCGACCACCGCGAGGTAGGCACCGAAGATCCAGAGCGGGATGCTGACCAGGTCGAGCGCGTCGTCGTTGCCGACCGTAGCGCCGCCGGTGCCGTTCTCCACGCGCCGGCGACGGGCCAGCCACAGCACCACGCCGCCGTACAGCCCGGTCACGCACATGCTGATCATCGCGGCCCTTGCCGACACGTCGACCTGCTGCGCCTCCAGCATGCCGGTGACGACCGCCGACCCGATCCCCGCCACGTTGTTCACC
Organism: Micromonospora sp. NPDC049903; assembly: GCF_044460945.1. Lineage (NCBI taxonomy): Bacteria > Bacillati > Actinomycetota > Actinomycetes > Micromonosporales > Micromonosporaceae > Micromonospora > Micromonospora sp. NPDC049903. The sequence goes on along the minus strand of NZ_JBITKL010000039.1, from coordinate 36,860 downwards.
ACGTGCAACGCGATGGCGGCCTCCAGCCCACCGGTCCGGATCGTCACGACCGCCGTCACCGCGCCGAAGAACACCAGGTCGGCCATGCCCCAGCCGGTCCCCCACCCGTGTGCCAGCCCGAACAGCACCGACGACACCGCGATCCCCGGCCAGGGCGACCGGATCCAGGACCCGAACGCCTGGATCAGCCAGCCCCGGAACAGGTACTCCTCACCGGCCGCCTGCAACGGCACCAGCAGCACCACCACGGCCAGGCCGGCCGCGACCCGCTCCCACCCGACCCCGTTGCTCTGCGGGCCGTCACCGGGCAGCAGACTCAGCACCCCGAGATGAAGCGCCAACGCCGGCACGGCGACCAGGAGACAAGTTCCCAACCATCGCCACCGCAACCGGCCCACCACCGACGACACCGTCCCGGCCGGGCGACGCTGCACCCAGCGGGCGGCCAGCAACGTCAGCGGAATCAGCAGCCCCAGCGTGACCATGGTCAGGGCCAACTCGACCTCCGGACCGCCGTCCAGGAAGTCCTCCGGCCCGTCCAGCAGCCACACCACGGCGCTCGCGGCCCCGAACCCGCCCATCAGCACCACCGGCAACCCCACCAGGATCAGCACGGTGCCGAGCAGGGGCCGCCACCAGCGGTGCCGGTCGGTACGGGCGAGCCGGTGATACGGGACCGGAGCGAACGCCGGAGAGGGACTCTCCGACTCGGGAAGCGTGATCGTCATGCGCTACAGCCTGTCCGGACGCGCCCTCCGGATCGTCTGTCGTCTGCATGAACCCCGACTGCGACTTTCGTAGGAATTCGCGGCCATGCCGGGTCCGTCGTGCCACCGACACGGGCTACGGGTACGGCCCCGCTCAGGCGGTCAGCACGTGCTCCACGAGGTTCGGCTACCGGGACCACTCCTGCGCCGGGGTCAACGGGACGGGTGCGGGGCGTTCCACCGTCGTCGTCAGCTCGACTCGCCGGCCCTCGGCGGCCGACCGGAGCAGGGCCGTCATGACGTCCAGGACGTGCAGCGCCACCTCACCACTGGCCCGGGGCGGACGCGCCTCGTCGGCCCCGACGAGGTCGATCAGGCCGACCCCTCGGGAGGCTGCGACGTAACCGGCCCCCGGTTCGAGAACACGCCACCCGGGGCCGCCGAGCGCGAGATGCCGGACCTCGCCGTCGAAATTGTTCGGATCGGGCACGGCGAGGGTGCCGCTCTCCCCCTGCACCTCGATCGGCGCGGCCGTCGTCGCGACACCGTCGAAACTGGTGGTGAGGGTGGACAGGGCACCGTCCGCGTGTTCCAGCACCCCGCTCACGTGGGTCGGCACCTCGACCGGGATCCGCTGCCCGAGTCGGGGGCCCGAGCCGATGATCCGGGCATCCCGCAGCCGACTCGCCGCCCCGATCACCGCCTGCACCGGCCCGAGCAGGTGGACCAGCGCCGAAACGTAGTACGGCCCCATGTCCAGCAACGGGCCTCCGCCCGGGGCGTAGTAGAAATCGGGGTCGGGGTGCCACCGCTCGTGGCCCGGGGTGACCATGACGGCCGACGCGGAGAGCGGGCGGCCGATCAGGCCACCGTCGATCGCCGCCCGGGCCGTCTGCGTACCGGTGCCCAGCACGGTGTCCGGCGCGCAACCCACGCGGACGTCGGCCGCCGCCGCCCGGTCCATGAGCGACCGGGCCTCCGGAAACGTGACGGTGAGCGGCTTCTCGACGTAGACGTTCCTGCCGGCGTCGATCGCCGCGTCCGAGATCTCGGCGTGTGCCGCCGGGATCGTCAGGTTCAGCACCGTCGCCACCTCGGGGTGGTGGAGCAGCCGCTCGACACTCACCGCCTCGGCGCCGGGAATCGTCGCGGCGGCAGCGGCGGCCCGGGCCGCGTCCAGGTCGGCCACCGCGACGACGCGGACCCGGGGATGCTGGGCGAGCGTGCTCAGGTACGCGCGGGAGATGACCCCGAGACCGACGATGCCGACGCCGTGCGGGTCGCCCACAGCATTCCCCTCTCGATGACGGTACGGACGCTCGGGTGCTCCAGCACGTCGAGGCTGTGTCCCGGAGTCGTCACGACGATGCGTCCGGCTCCCCAGGTGCGGGTCCAGATCGCCGGCGAGGTGACCGGCCGGTGCCACGGGTGCCACGCCCGAGTCGGGTGGGTGGTGGTGGCCAGGACGTCGATCAGGTCGTCATGCAGTACCCAGTACTGCTCGGTGACCAGGTCGAAGTCCTCGATCCCGGCGGTGATCGGATGCTCCCGGCCGAGGTCGGTGATCGTGACCGAGTGCGGCAGGAAGTTGTCCTGCTCTCCGCCGCTACGGTCACACGGCTCGATGCCGGGATGGACGGTGAACTGGCCGCCTACCAGGTGCAGGTAGTCCGAGGAGGCCCGGAACGAGTCGACGATGCCGCCGTGCCAGCCGGTGAAACCCGTACCGTTGACGACCGCCGCCGCCAGGCCCGCCACCTGCTCCCCGGTGATCTGCGACATCGTCATGCACTGCACGATCAGGTCGGTGGCGGCCAGTTCGGCGGCGTCGGCGTAGACCTCCGTCGACTCCTCCACGCGTACCGCGTATCCGCTGCGTTCGAGGAACGGGATGAACAACTCCGTCGCCTCGACCGGCCGGTGCCCCTCCCACCCGCCCCGGACCACGAGGGCTCTGCGCCGCACCACACCCGCTCCTCCCCCGACCCGTCGCCCCGGACCACTTCGCCCGACCGACGCCCGCACCATGACGACCATCGATAACCGTACCGGGCTTCGCGGTCACGGGTCGCGTGGGCGTCTGCCGTCGACCGGCGTGCCGTCGCGCAGGTGCACGTCGGCGATGAGGACGGCCATGTCCGCGTCGACGTGTTCGTACCAGGTGTCGTCGGGATACACGACGACGAGCGGGCCGAGGTTGCAGGGGAACAGGCAGCCGGTCGCGGTGACCAGGACGTCGTCGTCGCCGAGGCCGTTCGCTTTCAGGCGGTCGCCGAGGGCAGCGACGACCTGACTGGCGCCGTACGCGGTGCAGCGCGGCCCACGGCACACCAGCACGTGGCGACGGTGTCGGGTGATCTGCGACCAGGCCGGGCTGCGGAACGGTCCGGGGTTGCCGTCGAGCGTGGTGTGGTCACCGGTGACAGCGTCGCTGACTGCCGTGACCAGCGCCGGCTGTTGCGCCAGCGGCGGGGCGAGCAGGACGCGTACCTGCCGGTCCCGGGTGGTGCGCCAGTGGGTGACCGCGCGGCGCAGCCAGGTGTCGAGGTACCGGTCGGGCGGTAGGTGCACGGCCACGAGCAGGACTTCGCCATGCTCCGGGACCGCGTCGAGTGCGGCGTGCAGGGACGGCTCGGCGCCGTCGAGGAAACAGGCCCGCACCGGTACGCCCGTGGCCTCGGCGACCGCCGCGGCGAGACGGTGGATCGCGTCGTGGCCGCCGTGGTGGGTCGCCCCACGCGAGACGAGCAGGACGGTCATGCCGCCGGTGCCCGGTAGGTGATGACCGGACGTCCATCGTGCACCGTGACGTCGGCGTCCACGGCGTACACGTCGGCGAGCAGCGCGCACGTCAGCACGTCGGCAGGCGGTCCGGTGGCGACGACCCGGCCGTGGTGCAGCACCACCACGAGGTCACAGAACATCGCGGCCAGGTTGAGGTCGTGCAGTGCGGCGAGAGTGGTGACGGCGCTGCGACGGACCAGGCCCAGCAGCTGGAGCTGGTGGCCGATGTCGAGGTGGTTGGTGGGCTCGTCGAGCAGCAGCAGTTGCGGCTCCTGGGCCAGGGCCCGGGCGAGCTGGACCCGTTGACGTTCCCCGCCGGAGAGCGTCTGCCAGCGGCGGTGGGCGTACCCGGTCATGTCGACGCGGTCCAGCGCGTCGGCGGCGGCGGCCCGGTCGGTGTCGGTGTCCGACCAGCGGGAACGGCGGTGCGGGGTACGGCCGAGCAACACCACGTCGAGCGCGGTCAGGTCGAGGTCGGTCTCGGCGTACTGGGCGAGCAGGGCCATCCGCCGTGCCGCGGTGGCACGCGGCAGCCCAGCCACGTCGTCGCCCGCGACGGTCACGGTCCCGGACCGGGGGGCGATCAACCCGGCGACGACCCGCAGCAGGGTGGTCTTGCCGGACCCGTTGGGGCCGAGCAGTCCGACCAGGGTGCCGCGCGGCGCCGAGCAGGTCACGCCGTCGAGGAGTCGCGCGGCCGGCACCGACCACGAGACGTCACGGATCTCCAACATCAGGTGTTCCGGTCCCCTCGGCGCAGCAGTAGCACGAACGCGGGCACCCCGAGCAGGGCGGTCAGCACGCCCACCGGTAGCTCGCGGGGGTCGAACAGGGTCCTGGCCGCGGTGTCCACCCAGATCAGGAAGATCGCTCCGGCGAGGACGACGACCGGCAGCAGCCTGCGGTGGTCGGGTCCGGTGAACCGCCGCACGGCGTGCGGCAGGATCAGGCCGACGAACCCGATCGCGCCGCTTATCGAGACCAGCACGGCGGTCAGCAGGGCCGTGGTGACCAGCAGCAGCCATCGGACACGCCGGACGTCCACGCCGAGGGCGGCGGCGGCCTCCTCACCGAACGCGAACGCGTTGAGCGCGCGGGCAAACCGGAGGATCACGGCGAACCCCGCCGCGAGCAGCGGCGTCGCCCATGCCAGTGCGGTCCAGTCGACGCGGGCGAGCGAGCCGGACAGCCAGAAGGTGATGCTCTGGGTCGCGTGCGGTTGGGCTGCCCAGATGATCACGAACGTCGTCAACGCGGCGCAGAGCTGCGCGACGGCGACGCCGGCCAGCACCACCCGGGTCGGTCGCAGGACAGCGCGCCGGCCGGCGGCGGCGACCACGACGGCGAACGCGGCGAGCGCCCCCACGAACGCGCCCCCGGTGAGCGCCGCGGCACCCGCGCCGAGCCCCAGGACCAGAACGGCCACGGCACCCAGCGACGCCCCCGAGGAGACACCCAACAGGTACGGGTCGGCGAGCGGATTGCGGGTGACGGTCTGCATGACGGCCCCGCAGGCGGCGAGGCCGGCCCCGACCACGGCGGCGCCCAGCACCCTCGGCAGCCGCAGTTCCCACACGATGTGGTCGCGCAGCAGCGGCACGTCGGCGCTCGTCAGGCCGAGATGATTGGTGATCACCAGCCACACGGTGCCCAGCGACAGATCTGCCGGCCCCACCGTCACGGCCGCCGCCACCGACAACACCAGGCCACCCGCGAGTACGACCACCACGGCCACCATGCGCACCGCTCGGACCGGCTTCGCCGGGATCTGCGCCGGCCGGGTGGTGACGGTGGTCAGCTGCTCGCCCCGCCGACGCCCCGGGCCAGTGCCTCCACGGCGAGCACGTTCCGCACACCGGCCGAGGTGGAGGAGAAGGCCAGGGTGACGTACCGCTTGCCCTTGACGGCGGGCAGGTCCCTGAGCGCCGGGTGCTTCTCGAGGAACGCCTGCTTGTCGGCGGCGGTGTCCCAGCTCGCGTCGACGAGCACGATGACGTCCGGGTCGCGCTCGATGACGGCCTCCCAGTTGGTGTCGGCCCAACTGCCGGTCAGGTCGTCGAAGACGTTGGTGACCCCGGCCGCAGACATGACCATGGCCGGGCCGCCACAGCAGGCGCCGGCACTGGGCGCGTCGGTGCCGCCGTCCCACCACAGCACCCGGGTGCCCTTCGCGTCCGCCGACACGTTCGCGATGCGCTGCCTCTGGTCGGCGATCAGCGTCTCGGCCCGTTCCGCGACGCCGAAGATCGCGGCGATCTCCCGGATCTCGGTGAACACGTCGTCGATCGCCAGCTTCGCCGGTCGCGTCTCCTTCGGACATCCGGCAGTGGAGATGTACGTGCCCACGCCGAGCTTCTGCCACTCGGCACGGTCACCGGCCCCCTCGTCGCCGAACGCGCTCGCGAAGGAGCCGTAGACGAAGTCGGGCTCCAGTTCGAGCAACTTCTCCTTCGACGGGTACTCCTTGGCCAGTACCGGCACCTTCGCGTATGCGGCGGCGTACTCGGGCAGCACCTGGTCGTCGAGGTAGGCGGTGCCGGCCATCCGATCCTCCAGGCCAAGCGCCAGCATGATCTCGGTGGCGGGCTGGTTCATCGTGACCGCCCGCGCCGGAGGGCTCGGGATCGTGACCGGTACGCCGCAGTTGGTGACCGAGACAGGTCCGGCGGCGGGGGCCGTGGCAGCCGGATCACTGTCACCGGTCGTGGCGCAGCCACCGACCAGGACGAGTACGACGGAGAGCGGCGCGGCAACGCGCCAGGATGCAGGGAACCGCATAGCGGGACCACCTTCCAGCACCTCGTGGACGGGTCGTACAGGTGCCGTGGCCGGTCTCCTGGCTGACGGGTGGTGCGCCGGTGGCCGGCCTTCCCAGGCGTACGCCCAGTGACCTTGCGGTGGCCTCCAGCATCCCGATCACAGTGGCGAGGGCCGCACCGGTTTCACACCGGTTTCCCGAACACCACGGCGAGGCCACCCTAACCAAAGCAGGCAGCACCGTCAGTGGCCTAGATCATGGCGGGAGCCCACATCGGCCCAGCGTGCCCACCAGTGCCCCGGCAGAGCCCGTCAGGTGACGGCCGAGGGCGTACGTCGATTTCGGCGCTGCCGCACAGTCGGCCTGGCGTGTGGATCGAGATTCTCTCCGCAGTCCGACCTCGACGAGGAACACGGCCACCGGGGCCTACCCGTACGCGGCAAAGGCGGCGAGGTCGTCCTCGTCCCACTGCCACCAGCGGTGGCCCGAGCCGTCGACGAGCACACGCCGGGCCGATCCTGCGCAACGTCCATGATGGGCGGATGGACCGGCACGCTGCCCACCCGCCGACTCACACCTCGCCCACGTCGCAGGGATCCGGACGCCGAGCCCCGTCCTCGCCGCCGACATGGCCTCCGGAACATGACCAGCCGCTCACGGCTTTGCCGCGAAGCGGGCGCGCTCTTCCGAGCACAGCATCGCTCGATCCGGGATCGAGTGGCTATCGCGGCGCTTGGATACCACTCGATCCCGGATCGAGCACAATCTTGCGGCCAAGGTGCGAACATGCGCCGAAGCATGCTGGCCCCCGAGGTGGGATTCGAGCACGTGCCCCGACACGACCTGCGGCACACCGGCCTGACGTGGATGGCCGATGCAGGCGTGCCGGTGCACGTCCAGCGGAAGATCGCCGGGCACGGGTCGCTGACCACCACCCAGCGGCACCTACATCTGGGCCCGCGATGTCACCTACGACGAGGATCGCAGCCAGATCCGCACCGGCACCGGACCCGAGGACCTACACCCCGACCGGCAGTCGTACATCGACGCGGGAACGGCGCTCAGTGCCCATCTGAAAACCGGCCGGTCCCCAGGTGGTCCCCCGCTACGCGTCGTCTAGATCAGCAATGCCCACCGGCGCAGGATGCATTGAAACCCGTTGACCAGCGCGTAAGCCCTGGTCAACGGGTTTCTTAGCAAGTGTCGGGACGGCCGGATTCGAACCGACGACCCCTTGACCCCCAGTCAAGTGCGCTACCAAACTGCGCCACGTCCCGATGCTCCCGCGTCGTCCTGCCCGCGACAGCCGGTACAGCTTAGCGCAGCTTCCCTCCTGCGCCGCACAGCCCCCTCCCCACTGCCGCGACCACCCCCACCGCCCCTAGAGCGTCCTAGGAGGGTGGGGTGTGGGTCAGCCGTGGGCCTTGCCTCGGCCGCCGGGGCCGAGCTTCTTGCGGGGGCGTACCGAGATCTCGATGGGGCTGCCCTCGAAGCCGAACTCCTCGCGGAGCTTGCGTTCCACGAAGCGCTGGTAGCCGGCGTCCAGCGGGCCGGTGGTGAAGAGGACGAAGCGCGGCGGGGCGACCCCGGCCTGGGTGGCGAACAGGATGCGAGGGGCCCGTCCCCCGCGTACCGGGTGCGGGGTGGCCTGCACCAGGGCGGTGAGCCACGCGTTGAGCTGCGCGGTGGGGATCCGGGTCTCCCAGCTCGCCAGCGCCCGGTGCAGGGACGCGGCGAGCTTGTCGACGGCCCGTCCGGTCATCGCGGACAGGTTCAACCGGATCGCCCACGGGATGCGGCGCAGTTCCCGGTCGATCTCCTTGTCCAGGTAGTACCGACGGTCGGCGTCGACCAGGTCCCACTTGTTGAAGGCGATCACGAGTGCCCGACCGGCCTCGGTGACCATGGTCAGGATGCGCTGGTCCTGCTCACTGATCGGCTCGCTGGAGTCGAGCAGCACCACCGCCACCTCGGCCGCCTCGATCGCCGAGGCGGTCCGCAGGCTGGCGTAGTACTCGGTGCCGCTGGCCTTGCCGACCCGCTTGCGCAGGCCGGCGGTGTCCACCAGGTGCCAGGTGTCGCCACCGATGGTGACCAGGCTGTCGACCGGGTCGACGGTGGTGCCGGCGACGGCGTCGACCACCGCGCGTTCCTCGCCGGAGAAGCGGTTCAGCAGGCTGGACTTGCCGACGTTGGGCCGACCGACCAGGGCGACCCGGCGCGGGCCGCGCGGGCGGTTCTCCACGATCTTCGGCGCTTCGGGCAGTGCGTCCATGATGGCGTCGAGCAGGTCACCGGAGCCTCGGCCGTGCAGGGCCGAGACCGGGTGCGGCTCGCCGAGGCCGAGCGACCACAGCGAGGTGGCCTCCAGCTCGATGTTGCTGTTGTCGGCCTTGTTGGCCACCAGGATGACCGGCTTGGCGCTGCGCCGCAGCATCTTCACCGCCGCCTCGTCGACGTCGGTGGAGCCCACCGTCGCGTCGACCACGAAGACCACCACGTCGGCGGTGAACACGGCCGTCTCGGCCTGCGCGGCGATGGCCGCCGCCCGGTCCTTCGCGTCCGGTTCCCAGCCGCCGGTGTCCACCACGGTGAAGGTTCGACCGGACCACTGCGCGTCGTACGGGACCCGGTCGCGGGTCACGCCGGGTACGTCCTCGACGACCGCCTGGCGGCGACCGATGATCCGGTTGACCAGGGTGGACTTGCCGACGTTGGGGCGGCCCACCACGGCCACCACCGGCTGCGGTCCGGTCGGTTCCTCAAGGTCGAGGTCCGTCTCCCGCAGCTCCACCCAACCGTCGTTGTCAGTCACGCCCATGCCTCGTTTCGTTGGCCGGTGGCGGGAAACGCCCACGCCACCGTGCCGGATCGTCCGGTCGCCGGCAGAGCCGGCAGGTCGTCGCGCCCGGTCACGCCACGTTCCGCTCGGCGAGCAGCGCCCGCAGCTTCGCCACGACCTCGTCGATGCCCAGCTCGGTGGTGTCCAGCACCACGGCGTCGGGGGCCTGGGCGAGCGGGTCGGCCTTGCGGGTCGAGTCGATTTTGTCCCGCCGGGCCAGGTCGGCGGCGGTCGCCGCCACGTCGGAGGCGTCCTCGGCACTGCGACGCGCGGCACGGGCCGCCGCCGAGGCGGTGAGGTAGACCTTGAGGTCGGCGTCGGGGGCGACCACGGAACCGATGTCACGGCCCTCGACCACGATCCGGCCCGCCTTGGCGATCATCTCGCGCTGCCGGGCCACCAGCAGCGCCCGGACCGCCGGCACCGAGGCCACGGCGGACACGGCGGCGGTCACCTCGGGACCCCGGATCTCGGCCTCGACGCCGACGCCGTCGGCGGTCACGCCGTAGCCGGTGGGGTCGGTGCCGATCCGCAGGTCGACCTCGGCGGCGACCTTGCCGACCGCCTCGGCGTCGGTCAGGTCGACGCCGGAGCGCAGCACGGCCCAGGTGATCGCCCGGTACATCGCGCCGGTGTCGAGGTAGCGGGCGGTGAGGCTCGCCGCCAGCCGCCGGGAGACGGTGGACTTACCCGAACCGGACGGCCCGTCCACAGCGACCACACAGCGCCCGGTCGGTACGTTTTCCTCCACCGTCGTCCTCCTCAGCCCGTACCCCGCGATCCGCCGCATCGGCGGACGCGAGCGGTTGCCCACACAGCTTCCATCATGCCCGGCGCCGCGGCGCACGGCCCGCCGGCCCTGCCGGGCCGCCAGGAGCCTACCGTCAGCGGTACCCGCGAGCGCGGGGTCAGTCACCCACACCCTTGAACAGGGCGGCGACCTCCGCGTTGGTCAGGCGTCGCGTGCGCCCGGGACGCAGGTCGCCGAGCCGGATCGGCCCGATGGAGGTACGCACCAGCCGGCTGACCGGGTGTCCGACCTCGTCGAGCAGGCGCCGCACGATGTGTTTGCGGCCTTCGTGCAGGGTCAGCTCCACCTGGGCGGTACGTCCCAGACTGCCCACCACCCGGAACGAGTCCACGGTGACCGGGCCGTCCTCCAGCTCGATACCGGCGGCCAGGCGCTTGCCGAGGTTGCGCGGGATCGGCCCGGTCACCTCGCACAGGTACGTCTTGGCCACCCCGTAGGAAGGGTGCATCAGCCGGTGGGCCAGGGTCCCGTCGTTGGTGAGCAGCAACAGGCCCTCGCTGTCCGCATCGAGCCGCCCGACGTGATAGACGCGCTGCTCGACCCGGTTGCCGACGAAGTCGGCGAGCGCGGTGCGCCCCTTCTCGTCGGCCATCGTGGAGACCACGCCGCGGGGCTTGTTCAACGCCAGGTACACCAGCCGGGTGTCGGCCACCAGCCGCTCGCCGTCGACGTGGATGACGGCCTTGGTCGGGTCGACCTTGTCGCCGAGTTGGGCCACCCGCCCGTCGACCGTCACCCGCCGACGGAAGATCAGGTCTTCGCAGGCGCGCCGGGAACCGACCCCCGCCGCGGCGAGCACCTTCTGCAGGCGTTCCGGACCGGTGTAGACGGGGGCGTCGGGGCGGGGGGTGCGGTCATCGCGCGGCATCAGCAAGCTCTTCTACGTCGTCGGGGAGGAAGGGGGCCAGGGGCGGCAGGTCGTCGAGGCTGTTCAGGCCGAGCTTCTCCAGGAACATCGTGCTCGTCCGGTACAGATAGGCCCCGCTGTCCGACTCGATGCCGCACTCCTCGATCAGCCCACGGGTCACCAGGGTACGGATCACCCCGTCGCAGTTGACGCCCCGGATGGCCGATATCCGTGACCGGGTCACCGGCTGCCGGTACGCCACCACCGCGAGGGTCTCCAGCGCGGCCTGGGTCAGCCGGACCGACTGCCCGTCGAGCACGAACCGTTCCACGTAGGTGGCGTATTCCGGCCGGGTGTAGAGCCGCCACCCGCCGGCCGCCCGGCGCAGCTCGAACCCGTGCCCGGCGGCGGTGTAGCTCGCGGCGATCTCGTCAAGCATCGGGCCGACCCGCTCGGCGGGCTGTTCGAGGATCTGGGCCAGCGTCAGCTCGCTGACCGGTTCGTCCACCACCAGCAGGATCGCCTCCAGCGCCCCGCGCAGTTCGGCGTCGTCGAGCACCGGCGGCGGCTCCGGCACCACCCGCGTCCGCCCGCTCCGCGGCCTCCGTCCCGCCCCCTCCTCCGCGATCGTGGTACGCGACGGCCCCTCCAGGGACACTTCCGCACCAAGATCCTCAGCAACCCGGGGTTCGGTGGATTCGGGCGCGGCGAGTTCGCCAGTGGGCTCGGCGTGATCCGGAGCGCCACGATCCGCAGCAGCGTGGTCGAGGGTGGCCGGATCAGGGGTAGTCGGATCAGGGGTGGCGGGATCGGGGGTGGCCGGATCCGGGGCCGTGGATTCGGGGGCAGGGCGCTGCCAGGGCGGGATCCAGGCGGCGGCCTGGTCGGCCAGCGAGTCCCGGCGTTCCTCGTTGCTCATCCGGCGCGCTCCTCCGTCGTTACCGCCTCGTCCACCGGCGCGCCCGACCCAGCCGACCCGTCCGCTGGCCGATCCGGCGCAGCCCACGGCTCACCCGACCCAGCGGACGGCTCACCAGACGCGGGCGTCGGCGTGCCGGGCCCGGTCGGTGTCCCGGCGGGGGCGGCCTCGTCGGGGGTGCCGGCGTACTCGTCGATGGTCAGGGTCGGGCTGCCGTCGTCGGGGCCGGTCCAGCGTACGGTCAGTTCCTCCAGCGCCTGTTCCTGCACGAAGGCGACCACGCCCTGCCGGTACAGCTCCAGCAGCGCCAGGAACCGGGCGACCACCTCGAGGGTGGCCTCGCAGTCGGCGCAGAGCAGCGAGAAGGTGGCGGTGCCGACGCGGCGCAGCCGCTCGCTGATGATCGCGGCGTGTTCCCGGACGCTGACCCGCACCATGTGCACGTGGGCGATGGAGACCTCGGGTATCGGCTTCGGGGTCATCGCCTTGACGGCGAGCTTGAGCAGTCGCTGCGGGCCGATGCCGAGCACCAGGTCGGGCAGGGCCTCGGCGTACCGGGCCTCCAGGGTGACCGCGCGCGGGTAGCGGCGTCCGCCGACCTCCTCCAGCACCGCGATGTGCGCCGCCGCCTCCTTGTACGCCTTGTACTGCAACAGTCGGGCGAAGAGCAGGTCCCGCGCCTCCAGCAGGGCCAGGTCCTCTTCGTTCTCCACCTCGGCCGAGGGCAGCAGCCGGGCCGCCTTGAGGTCGAGCAGGGTGGCGGCGATCAGCAGGAACTCGCTCGCCTCGTCCAGGTCCCAGTCGTCACCCATGGCCCGGATGTACGCGATGAACTCGTCGGTCACCTGGTGCAGCGCGACCTCGGTGACGTCGAGCTTGTGCTTGCCGATCAGTTGCAGCAGCAGGTCGAACGGGCCGGTGAAGTTGTCCAGCCGGACCGTGAACTTGCCGGTGTCCGCAGCGTCGTCCGACACGACAGCCAAGTCCGACACGACCGGCTCCGACACCGCCGACTCCGACGCGACCGGGTCCGACACGACCGGGTCCGGGACAGGGGACGCATCCGGCGCGCCGAGGTCAGCCGCGGGCGGATGCTCCGGTGCGGCGGTCGGGTCGGCGGGCGGCGCGCTCACGCCGACGACCGTAGTCCACGGCCTGGACACCGATGGTTACCGGCCTACCGCTCCGCCTGCGCGGCGATCACCTCGCGGGCCAACTGACGGTAGTTGCGGGCCCCCGACGAGGCCGGGTCGAGCGTGGTGATCGGAGCACCCGCGACCGTCGACTCGGGGAACTTCACCGTCTTGGTGATGACCGTCTGGTAGACCTTGTCGCCGAACGCCTCCACCACCCGCTGGAGCACCTGGCGGCAGTGCGTGGTGCGGCTGTCGTACATGGTGGCGAGGATGCCTTCGAGTTCCAGGTCGAAGTTGAGCCGCTCGCGCACCTTGTCGATGGTGTCCAGCAGCAGGGCGACACCGCGCAGGCTGAAGAACTCGCATTCCAGCGGGATGAGTACGCCGTGCGCCACGGTCAGCGCGTTGATCGCCAGCAGGCCGAGTGACGGCTGGCAGTCGATCAGGATGTAGTCGTACTCCTTGCGGACGCTCCTGAGCACCCGGGCCAGGGCCATCTCGCGGGCGACCTCGTTGACGAGCTGTATCTCGGCGGCGGAGAGGTCGATGTTGGCGGGCAGCAGGTGCAGCCCGGCCACGTCGGTCTTGATCAGGACGTCCTCGGCAGTGACGTCGTCCTGCATGAGCAGGTTGTAGACCGACAGGTCGAGGTTGTGCGGGTTGACGCCCAGCCCGACCGAGAGGGCGCCCTGCGGGTCGAAGTCGACCAGGAGCACCTTGCGGCCGTACTCGGCGAGCGCGGCGCCGAGGTTGATGGTGGTCGTGGTCTTGCCGACGCCACCCTTCTGGTTTGCCATCGCGATGATCCGCGCCGGGCCGTGCCGGTCGGTGGGCATCGGCTCGGGGATGGGCTTGCGCATCGTGTAGGCGGCCGGGTCGGCCGGACCCAGGTCCGAGCCGAGCGCGTTCTGCTGTTCGCGGAGCTCCGACGTCCAGGTCTCGGCACGGTCACCGTTGCCAGCCATGTCCTCGTTGCCCCCTCCCGACGACCATCTGGCGTCGGAGCCGCCCGACGTCCTTCGCGGCGCCGCTGCGCACCCCGGTCATCCCGCCGCCAGGCCGCGCCGATCCCGACTGTACGCCACCGACCAGCAGGGCGTTCACTACCCGCTCGGCGTGTCGGACGGTGGTACCGACCAGCGCCGTCCCGACCCACGTCGACCAGCCAGGCCGGTGCCGTTCCGGCCCACGTCGACCAGCGTTGCGCGCCTCGACGTCAGTGCCGAGCGCGCGGGTGTGCGGTGGCGTAGACCTCGCGCAGCCGGTCCACGGTCACCAGCGTGTAGACCTGGGTGGTGGTGACCGAGGCGTGACCGAGCAGTTCCTGCACCACGCGCACGTCGGCACCGCCGTCGAGCAGGTGGGTCGCGTACGAGTGTCGCAGGGTGTGCGGGGAGACCGCCTCCGGCCCGTCCACTGGCAGCCCGGCCCGGGCGGCGGCCCGGCGCAGCACGGTCCAGGCACCCTGCCGGGTCAGCGGGCCGCCCCGGGCGTTCAGGAACACCTTCGGGGTGCCCCGGCCGGAGGTGACCAGTCCGGGCCGGGCACGGACCAGGTAGGCGCCGAGCGCCCGTAGCGCGTGCCCGCCGACCGGCACCAGTCGGCTGCGTCCGCCCTTGCCGTGCAGCAGCACCACCCCGTCGTCGAGGTCCACGTCGTCCACGGCCGCGCCGATCGCCTCGGAGATGCGGGCGCCGGTGCCGTACAGGAACTCCAGCAGCGCCCGGTCGCGCAGCGCCAGCGGTGCCTGCTCCCCCGCCGCGTCCACCGGGCCGGCGGTCTCCAGCAGCCGGACCACCGCGTCGACCGGCAGGGCGCGGGGCAGTCGGCGCGGTGGGGTGGGTGGGCGTACGTCCCGGCTCGGGTCGGCCCCGGCCAGGCCCTCGCGCAGCGCGAAGCGGTGCAGGCCGCGCACGGCGCTGGCGGCGCGGGCGGCCGACGAAACCGCCAGCGGTGGGCGGCCGTCGTCGCCGGTGCGCAGCCGGGCCAGGTGCCGTTCGATCTCGGCGGCCGAGACCCCGGCGAGGTCGTCCACCCCGGCGGCAGCCAGCGAGTCCAGGTAACGGTCCAGGTCGCGGCGGTACGAGGCGAGGGTGTTCGCGGCCAGTCCTCGTTCGACGGTGAGGTGGTCGAGGTAGCCGCGCAGCGCACGACGCAGGGCCGGCGCCGGCTCGGGGCCGGCCCGTTCGTCGGTCGCCGTGCTCAGCGTTACCCCCCTAGTGCCTCGGTGAGCGCGAGGGTGGGCAGGCCGTGCGCCTCGGCCACCGGGCCGTAGACGACCTGACCGGCGTGGGTGTTCAGGCCCAGGGCCAGCGCCGGGTCGCGACGCGACGCCTCCCGCCAGCCGTGGTTGGCCAGTTCGAGGGCGTACGGCAGGGTGACGTTGGTCAGCGCGTAGGTGCTGGTGTTCGGCACCGCGCCGGGCATGTTCGCCACGCAGTAGAAGATCGATTCGTGCACCCGGTAGACCGGTTCGGCGTGCGTGGTCGGCCGCGAGTCCTCGAAGCAGCCGCCCTGGTCGATGGCGATGTCCACCAGCACGCTGCCGGGCTTCATCCGGGAGACCAGCTCGTTGGAGATCAGCTTCGGCGCCTTGGCGCCGGGCACCAGCACTGCGCCGATGACCAGGTCCGCGTCGAGCACGGCCCGTTCGATCTCGTACGCGTTGGAGGCGACGGTCTGCAGGTGTCCACGGTAGATGGCGTCGGCCTGCCGCAACCGGCCGACGTTCTTGTCCAGCAGCAGCACCTCGGACTGCAGGCCCAGCGCGATCGCGGCGGCGTTCATGCCGGAGACCCCGGCACCGATGACCACGGTCTTCGCCGCGTACACGCCGGAGACGCCGCCGGGCAGCACGCCCCGACCCCCGCCGGTCCGCATCAGATAGAACGCGCCGACCTGCGGGGCGAGCCGGCCGGCCACCTCGGACATCGGGGCGAGCAGCGGCAGGGAGCGGTCCGGCAGCTCGACCGTCTCGTACGCGATGCCGGTGACCTTGCAGTCGAGCAGCGCCTGGGTGCAGTCCCGCGAGGCGGCCAGGTGCAGGTAGGTGAAGAGGACCTGCCCCTCGCGCATCCGGTGGTACTCCTCGGCGACCGGCTCCTTCACCTTGAGCACCAGGTCCGCGGCGTCCCACACCTCGTCAGCGGTGTCCAGGATCTTGGCTCCGGCGGCGGTGAACTCCTCGTCGGTGATGCTGGATCCGACCCCGGCACCGGCCTCGACGAAGACCTGGTGGCCGCCGCGGGTGAACTCGTTGACGCCCGCGGGCGTGATCGCCACCCGGTACTCGTGGTTCTTGACCTCGCGTGGGATGCCGACCTTCACGATGCAGACCCTCTCTCCGGGGACCGCTCTCCCCCGACTGGGCGGTGCCGCGGCGGCCCCTTTGCCGCTACGGTCGACCGGTCCCGTGGGCGGCAGTTTAGGCGTACCCGTCCGTCGAGGGAGCCTGCACCATGACATCCGGTGGCCGCGAACCCTGACGATGTGTCAGGTGTACGGGCAGCCCACCGGCTGGTTCCTCCTCAGCCGACAGGACAGTATTGGTCGTGATCGTCCCACGAGGTGCCTACCGGTGCGGACAGCGTCGGTGTGGATCACTATCGTGTCGCCTCATGACTACTCCCCCCTATCAGCCCGGGTACCCCCAGGGCGTTTCCGACAAGAGCAAGGTCATCGCCGGTGTCCTGCAGATCCTGCTGGGCGGCTTCGGCGTCGGCCGGTTCTACATGGGTGACACCAAGACCGGTGTCATCCAGCTCATCGTCACGCTGGTGACCTGCGGTATCGGCAGCCTCTGGGGTCTGATCGACGGCATCCTGATCCTGGTCAACGGTGGCGTCGACGGACAGGGTCGCCCGCTGCGCGACTGATCCGGCATGCGAACAGGGGCCGCGCGGTGATCCGCGCGGCCCCTGTCGTCGTGGTCCCGGTCAGCCCGGCAGCGGGGTGTCCGCCCGGCGCAACACCGACCAGCCGGCGTCGCGGGCGCGGGCGGCGGCCAGCAGCCCGGCCACGCACGGCCCGTTGGTGATCTCTCCGGCCAGCACCATGCCGACCGCCTCGTCCAGGTCGATCCGGACGATCTGCAGGTCGGCCTCCTCGTCGTGCCGGTCGTGTCGCTGCTCCACCGGCACCTCGCCGAGGTCCCGGGCCAGGAAGACCCGGACCAGTTCGTCGGTGAACCCGGGCGAGCTGTGCACGTCGACCAGCACGTCGAGCCGGCCGGCGGTCAGGTCGACCTCCTCGGCCAGCTCCCGCGCCGCGGTCACCGCCGGGTCCTCGCCGGTGACGTCGGTCAGCCCGGCCGGCAGCTCCCACAGCCGCCGACCGACCGGCTGGCGGTACTGCCGGATCAGCACCACCTGGCCGGCGGCGTCCAGCGCCACCACGGCCACCGCACCGACGTGCCGGACCAGGTCACGCGGGGCCGTCCCGCCGCCGGGCATGCTCACCTGCTCGGTGACCACGTCGAAGATGCGACCGCGGTACTGCACCTCGCGGGAGAGCACCTCGTAACGGTGCTCGACCGCCCTGCCGGGGTCGCTCACGACGCCGAGGGCACCGTCGGGGCGGTGCCGTTGCGCGCGGCCCGCTCGGCACCGTCCAGGTCGACCGGAAGCTGGTCGGCCTGCGAGTACGCCACCGCCGCCTGGACGAACGCGGCGAACAGCGGGTGCGGCCGGGTGGGGCGGCTCTTCAGCTCCGGGTGGGCCTGGGTGGCCACGAAGAACGGGTGCAGCTCGCGGTCCAGCTCGACGAACTCGACCAGCCGCCCGTCCGGCGAGGTGCCCGAGATCCGCAGTCCGGCCTTGGCGAGCTGGTCCCGGTAGGCGTTGTTCACCTCGTACCGGTGCCGGTGCCGCTCGCTGACCTCGGTGCTGCCGTACGCCTCGGCGACGATCGAGCCCTCGGCGAGCGCCGCCGGGTACGCGCCGAGCCGCATGGTGCCGCCCAGGTCGCCCTTGCCGGCCACGATGTCCTCCTGGTCGGCCATGGTGGCGATGACCGGGTGCACGGCCTCGGAGTCGAACTCCACGGAGTTGGCGCCGTCCAGCCCGGCCAGGTGCCGGGCCACCTCGATGGTCATGCACTGCAGGCCGAGGCAGAGCCCGAGCAGCGGGACGCCGTTCTCCCGCGCGTACCGGGCGGTGCCGATCTTGCCCTCGATCCCCCGGACGCCGAACCCGCCGGGGATGACGATGCCGTCGACGCCGGCCAGGGCCGCCGCCGCGCCCGCCGGGGTGACGCAGTCGTCGCTGGGCACCCAGCGCAACTGCACCCGGGCCCGGTTGCCGAAGCCGGCCGCCCGGATCGCCTCGCTGACCGACAGGTACGCGTCCGGCAGGTCGACGTACTTGCCGACGAGCGCCACGGTGACCGTGCGTCGGGGCTGGTGCACCCGCTCCAGCAGGTCGTCCCAGCCCTCCCAGTCCACGTCCCGGAAGGAGAGCCCGAGCCGGCGCACCACGTACGCGTCGAGTCCCTCCCGGTGCAGCACCTTGGGGATGTCGTAGATGCTGGGCGCGTCCGGGGCGGCGATGACCGCCTCGGCGTCGACGTCGCAGTAGAGCGACAGCTTGTGCTTGAGCTTGTCCGGGATCTCCCGGTCCGAGCGGCAGACGATGGCGTCGGGCTGGATACCGATGTTGCGCAGTTGCGCCACCGAGTGCTGGGTCGGCTTGGTCTTCAGCTCGCCTGAGGGCGCCAGGTACGGCACCAGCGAGACGTGCAGATAGAAGCAGTTGTCCCGGCCCAGGTCGTGACGGACCTGCCGGATCGCCTCCAGGAACGGCAGTGACTCGATGTCGCCGACCGTGCCGCCCACCTCGGTGATCACCACGTCCGGGGTACGGCCGTCGTCGTCCGGGTCGGCCATCGCCAGGATCCGCGACTTGATCTCGTTGGTGATGTGCGGGATCACCTGGACGGTGTCGCCCAGGTACTCCCCGCGCCGCTCCTTGGCGATCACGTCCGAGTAGATCTGGCCGGTGGTGACGTTCGCCTTGCCGGACAGGGCCCGGTCCAGGAAGCGCTCGTAGTGGCCGACGTCCAGGTCGGTCTCGGCGCCGTCCTCGGTCACGAACACCTCGCCGTGCTGGAACGGGTTCATGGTGCCGGGGTCGACGTTCAGGTACGGGTCGAGCTTCTGCATCACCACGCGCAGTCCCCGCGCGGTGAGCAGATTGCCGAGGCTGGAGGCGGTCAGCCCCTTACCCAGCGAGGAGGCGACGCCCCCGGTGACGAAAATGTGCCTGGTCGTCCGTGCTGAAGGGGCCAAGGCCTGCTCCCGTGTCGTCCGTCGCGGTCGTGCAGACCGCCGAGCCGATCAGCGAAGTGATCACGCGATCCACGGGATTCCACGGTAACACCTCGCCTGAGGCACTCCCGGGCCGCACCCGAGGTACGGCCCCCGGGGTCACCCGGTCGCGACCTCGGTCGACGACCGTACCGCCCGGCCACGCCCGCGTTCACCCTCGGTACCGGCCCCGGCGGTGTCCTCGGCGGGAGCACGCGTGGCGCCCGCATCGCCCGAGGCCGCCGCATCGCCCGGGGTGACCGCGTCGCCTGCGGTGCCCACGTCGCCCACGCGGTCGTCGGACCGGATGACGTCGGACGGCCGGTCGGTGGCCGGCCGCGTACGGTCCGCCGCGTGGTCGAGCACCCGCAACGCGGACAGCGCCGCCATGGGCACCACCACGGCCGCCGCGGCCCCGGCCACGTCCAGCGCCGCCGCGCTCAGCACCCCGCCGATGCCGACCGCCACGCCGGTGCCCGCCATCGCCGCCCGGATCGCTGGATAGATGCCGAACAGGCGCATCAGCCCGCCCCACGGCTGGAGCAGCGCGAACCAGACCAGCAACGCGCCGGCCAGTGCCAGCACGGTCAGCGGGCTGTTCAGCAGGGTGTCGATGTTCGAGGCGCTGGACCGCTGGACGGTCAGCCCGCCGGTGCCGTCGCCGAGCGCCGCGAGGAACCGGCCCAGGCTGCCGCGATCGGCCGGTGGACGGCCCAGGTCCACCACCGCGAACCCGACCATCACCGCCAGCCCGGCCATCGTCGCCCAGGCCAACCGGGTCAGCGTCAGCCAGCCGCCCGCGCTGATCGCCGCCGCGACGCTCACCCCGGCGGTCAACGCGATCGCACCGATCGAGTCGGCACCCAGGTACGCGCTGCCGACCACCACCACGGCGGCGCCGCCCACCACCACCATCACCATCGGGCGCCACGCCCGGCGTACCTGCTGGGCGAGCCAGCCACCGGTCAGCAGCGCGCCGGCCACGAACACCCCGAGTCCCACGGTGCCCAGCCCGGCGTACCGGCCGCCCTCCAGCGCGGAGTACCCGATCACGCCGTTGAGCTGGAGCCGGGCCCCGGTGACCACGTCCAGGCCGACGGCCAGCGTGGTGAGCCCGGCCACCGCGCCGAGCGGCCCCAACGTGGTGCCGTACCCCGGCGTCAGCCGCACCAACAACGTCGCCGCCGCCAGCAGCACCACGGCCAGCCCGGCGAACGAGGCCGCCGGGTACACGTTGCGCCACCACGGCACCGCCTCGGCGAGCAGCGCCGCTGGGATGGCCAACGCCGCCGCCACCAGCAACAGCTCCACCACCGCCACCACCCGCCGGGACACCGGCTTCGGCCCGTACGGCCCGGCGTGCCGACGGGCCCGACGCAGCAGCGGCAACACCGCCAGGGCGAGCGCCACCTGCACGGCGGCCAGCACCGTGAAGAACCCACCCGCCACCTGCCGCTGCGCGGCGGCCTCCCGGTCCGCGTCGGAGGGCTCGGCGATCGCCGCCGCCAGATCGGCCGGACGGCCACCGACCGACTCGGCGGGCCGACCGAGGAACGGCCGGTCCGGCATCGGTCGGCCCAGGGCCGCCAGCGCGGTCGGCGCCAGGTCGATCAGTTGCAGGTAGCCCTGCCGGCCGGTGCTGGGCGAGGTCAGCCAGCCCTCCTCCCAGCCGGGACCGTCGGCGACGGCCACGTGCAGCCGGGAGGGCCGCTCGGTGTCGGAGACCCCGGCCACGATCACCAGGGACCGCGGCGGCCGGCCGGCCAGCACCCGGGCCAACTGCGCGTCGGCCGCACGGGCCGCCGCCGACCGGGACGCCTCGTCCTCGCCTTCGACGGTGCCGAGGTCGACGATGCTGAGCACGCAGGAACCGAGCAACTCGGCCGGATCCTCCGGCAGCGTCGGCGCGTACCGGTCGACCCGGCCGAACGGCCGCGCGGCGGCCACCGCCGCACCCGGGCCGACCGCCACCGAGCAGCGCACCGACTCCGACAGCGCGCCGGGCACCGTGCCCCACGGCAGCCGCTCCTGGTTACGCAGCACCACGCTCTCCTGCTGCGGCAGGTTCGCGCCGATGCCGTCGGGCTGGTCCACCGTCACGTCCACAGGCGGACACAGGCCGTCGGTCGGGCCCCCGCCCCAGGCGGCGAAGCCGCCCGCGCCGAGCGTCAGCCACCCGTCCACCGGGCAGGTGGGCCGGTACACCGACCGCACCGACAACGAACCGATCGAGCCGTCCTGCGCCATCCGCCACAGCGTCGGCGTGCGCTGCGCGTCCACGTCCTCCCACCGCAGCCCGGCCACCCCGACCAGCACCACGTAGTCGGCGCTCTGCCGGGGCGACGGGCTCTCCGGACGGGCCGCCAACACGGTCACGCCGAGCGCCACCACGACCAGGGTCAGCAGGATCGGTGCGATTCGGCGCAGCATCACCGGCGTCCCGTCGACGGCGTGTCGGCGTCGGGCGTCGCCGGCCCGGCCCGGCCCGGTCTCAGCTCGGCGTAGAGCGCGACCAACTGGGCCACGGTCTGCGCCTCGGTGGGCCACGTCTCGGCCCGCACGACGCCCTGACTGCCCAGCTCGGCCCGGCGCGGCGCATCGTCGAGCAGGTCACCGACCGCCGCGTCGACCGCGTCGACATCGCCCGGCGGCACCAGCACCGCAGCGTCCCCGACCAGATCCGGCAGGCCACCCACCGCGGTCGCCACCAGCGGCACGCCGGCCCGCAGCGCCTCCTGCGCGAACAGTTGACGGGCCTCCCAGTCGCTGGTCACCACCGCCAGGTCCGCCCCGGCCAGCAGGTCGCCCACGTCGGTGCGGTGCCCGAGCAACGTCACCGGCGCCCGCGCGGCACTGATCCGGGCGGCCAACGGCAGGTACGCCGGACCACTCCCGGCGATCACCACGACCGGCGGCGGAACCCGCTCCCGCCACCGGGCGGCGGCGTCCACCAGCACGTCGTACCGCTTCTGCGGGTGCAGCCGACCGACCGAGAGGATCAACGGCTGGTCGGCCGACACGCCGAACTCGGCCCGGACGGCGGCCCGACCCCGGCGCGGCGCGGGCAGCTCGGGAGCGGCCACCGGGGCGAGCCGGGCATCCCCAGCGCCGAGCCCGACGGCCCGGGCCACCAGGTCGGCGGAGGCACCGAGCGTCACCCGGGCCCCCCGGGCCACCATCTTCTCGGCCCACCGGGACAGACTGCCCCGCAGCCCACCGGCGAGCACCGCGTTGTGCCAGGTGACCACCAGCGGGGCGGCCGGGCGGGCGATCACCGCGACCAACCCGGCGCGCAGCCCGTGCGCGTGCACCACGGCGACCTGCTCGCCGGCCAGCGCCCGACGCAACGCGGTGATCGCGCGGACGTCACCCGGCGTCGGGCTGGCCGGGATCTCCACCGGCGCGAACCGGGCCCCGGCCCCGACGAAGTCGAACTGGTCCTGGGTCGCCGCCGGCCCGCAGACCAGCACCGACTCACCGGCCGCCGTCAGCCCACGGGCCACGGCCCGGACATGCTGCCCGACCCCACCGGTGCTGGAGGCGAGCACCAGCACCACCGTGCCCCACCGGGCATCCGCACCCCTCGCGCTCACCGGTTACGCCCTCCGTTCGCGACTGCGGGGCTCGCAAGCTCACTCCTCGCGCTCACCGGACCAGCCTTCCGTTCGCGACTGCGGGGCTCGCAAGCTCACTCCTCGCGCTCACCGGTCAAGCCCTCCGTTCGCGCCGCTTGCCTTTCCGTCCGCTCGCCCGCCCCTGCTCCGGGTCCGGCGGAGGCGTCGACGCAATCCGGTCAGCAGTGGCCGCAGGTCCCGCCGGTCGACCAACCAGACCACGCCGAGGAAGACGACGACGACCAGGACTCCGGACAGCATGCCCTGCACGAGTGCCGCCGACCGCGTCGGGGTCCCGCCCAGCCAGCCGAGCAGCACCAGCGCCGCGAGGGCCGCCGTCACACCCGCCGACACCCCGGCGGCACCGGCGCGTACGGTGCCGGCCAGCGCCGCCGGACCGGCCGCGCGCCGCACGGCCACCAGCAGCAGCCCACCCAGCAGCAACATGCCGGCCGAGTTGGCCAGGGCGACGGCGAGCACCCGGTCGGCCGTCGGGAGCAGTGCCGCCAACGGCAGCGTACCGAGCGTGACCGCCAGCCAACCGGCACTGATGGCGACGGTGGCCTCCCGGGTCGCGCCGCGTGCGTACAGGGCCCGGGACAGGACCGCGAACAGCCCGTACCCGAGCAGTCCCGGCGCGAACCCGGCCACCGCCGTGGCGGTGGCCGAGGCGTCCAACGGGAAGAACCGGCCGATCGGACCGGCCACCCCGACCAGCGCCGCCGCGCCGAGGCAACTGGAGAGCAGCACCGCACGCACCGTCCCGGACAGGGTGTCGCGGTAACCGTCCTCGTCGCCGCCGGCCGCCGTCTCGGCCAACGTCGGGTACGCGGCCGTGGCCAGCGGCACCGCCAACACCGCCCAGGGCAGCAGGTAGAACGTCTGCGCCAGGTTGAACACCTGCGGAGCCTCGGTCCGGCCGCCGGAGATCTGATAGAGGATCACCAGCGTGGCCACCTGCTGGGCGGTGACGGTGACCACGCCGGCGGTGACCAGACCACCCACCCGCGCCCGCGCGTCGGCCGGGAAGCCGTACCCGGGACGCAGCCGCAGGCGCAGCCGCCGCAACGGGATCAGCAGCGACAGCGACAGCACCACCACACCGAGCGTGGTGCCGCCGGACAGGATCAGCTCGGCGGCCCGGCCCGCCTGCGCCACGCTCGCCCCGGTACCGGCCACGGCGGCGAAGACGAGGTACGCCACGATCACCGTCAGGCTGGACAGCAGCGGCGCGATCACCGGCCAGGCGAAGCGGCGGTGCGCCTGGAGCACGCCGGTGAGCACGATGCCGATGCCGTACAGCGGCACCTGCGGCGCGAAGACCCGCAACATCCGGGCCCCGGCCGCCAACTCCTCCGGGCTGCGGCTGTGGAACACCGACACGATCTGCTCGGCGCCCAGGGCCACCAGCACCGCCAACGGCACCAGCAGCGTCACCGTCCAGGTGAGCAACGCGCTCGTGGTCGCCGCCACGGCCCGCCGGTCCCCCGCCGCGACCGCACCGGCGAGCAGCGGTACGACCAGGCTGGCCAGCGCCCCACCAGCCACGATCTCGAAGATGATGTTGGGGACGGTGTTCGCGATCACGTACATCGCGCCCAGGTCGCTGTCCTGCACCACCCAGGTGAAGACGGCGGTACGGCCGAACCCGGCCAGCCGACTGACCACGGTGAGTACGGCGATCAGCGCGGCTGCCCCGGCCACCCGGCCGGCGCCGGCGAGGGGTGCCGGTCTGGTCACGTCAGTCGTCGCGACGGCCCAGCGCGTCGAGTTCACGCAGGCCCGGGGTACGCGCGATGACGGCGGTGAAGCTGACCTTCTCGCTGGCCGCCGTCAGTCCGGCCAGCACCGCCAGGATCCCGGCCCGGCCGATTGGGCCGGTGCGGGCGGCCAGCGCCACGCCGAGCACGGCGCCGAGGGCGTTCGCGCCACTGTCGCCGACCATCACGTCCTCGTCGAGGTCGGCGGGGAGCAGTCCGGCGGCGGCACCCACCGCACCGGCGGCGATCCCACCGGTCGCGCCACTGACCAGCGGCGTGCCGAGCAGCAGGCCCGACTTCAGTGCCCGCCCGGGGCGCAGGTCGAGCAGGTTGAGCAGGTTGGCGGTGCCGGCCACCACACCGGCGCCGAGCAGCACGTCCACGGTCCGGCCCAGCCCACCCTGGCGACGCCGGCCACGGTGCCCGGCCACCCGGGGGTCGGCGGCGAGCAGCGCGGCGGCGCCCAGACCGGCCGCACCCACCCCGACGACCTTGACCAGGCCGGCGCTGACCCGCCCCTGCCGCAGGGCGGCGAGGTGTCCCGCGAAACCCTTGTCCGCCTTCTGCTCGGGCCGGGCACCGACCACGTCGTCGTAGAGCCCGACGGCACCGGCCCCGAGCCCGGCCACCAGCGCCGCCGCGCCCGCCGGCACGCTGGGCGCACCGCAGGCCGCCGCGCCGGAGGCACCCGCCGCGAGGGCCGGCCCGGCCGTCAGCGTCACCGTACGGCCGCGGAAGTTGGTCCGCGCCAGGGTCGGCCCCGCCGGGGAGGTACGGATCTCACGCAGCGCGTACCGGGTGGCAGCCACACCGACCCCCGCCGCCAACAGTCGACCGAGCACGCCCACGCCCCAGCTCACCTCGCTCGTTCACGCCGTCTGCGCCGCCGGTCGGCGGGCGGACATCGTCGAATCGGACACCCGGGGTGTTCCGTCGACTCACTGGGGCAGTTTAGGCAGCAGCCCGTCGACGTTGTCGCCCACGCCGTACTGGCCGGCCTTGCGCTCGGTGAGCTGCTGCACGACGGCCAGCGAGGTGACCAGCTGTCCCTGGACGGTGTTGGCGTTGTCGACGGTGGAGATGGTCTGCGCCAGCACCGCGTCGCCCCGGACGAAGGAGACCAGGTTGCCGCCGGTGAAGCCGTTGCCGGCGACCACGATGCCGCCGGTGCGGTCGAACTGCTCGGCGATCTTCACCACCGACTCGTCCTTCTTGGCGGAGTCCTTGTCCACGTACGGCTGGCCGCTGACCACCACGACCGCCTCGGCGGAGTTGGTGATCCGGTCGGCGGCGGTCAGGTAGTTCGCGTTGCCGTACGCGGTCACCACCGCCCGCCGGTCGGCCTCGGTGACCGGCTCGGCGCCGGCCGGCTGGTCCAGCAGCACGGTGGCCAGCAGGGCGCTGGAGGTCTCCACGCCGTGCCCGTTGCCGGGCAGTCCACTGGTCGGCGCGCTGGTGGGCCGGGCCGCGGTGACCGCCAGCTCCAGCAGGTTGTTGTTGTTCTCCGGGTTGATGAACTTGTCCTGCAGGTCGATCCGCCCGATGACATCGGCGTTCGCCAGCTCCAGCATGTTCACCACGCCCT
The DNA here is from genome assembly GCF_044460945.1 of Micromonospora sp. NPDC049903. NCBI lineage: Bacteria > Bacillati > Actinomycetota > Actinomycetes > Micromonosporales > Micromonosporaceae > Micromonospora > Micromonospora sp. NPDC049903. The sequence goes on along the minus strand of NZ_JBITKL010000039.1, from coordinate 10,796 downwards.
CGGTGTGGTCCCGGCCGGTGGGCAGGCTGAGCACCAGCACCCGCTTGCCGGTCAGCTTGCCCGGCAGCATCACCTGGGCCATCTCGGCCGCGAACTCCTCCTCCAGCTCCAGCTCCCGCTGCATGTTCTGGACCGTCTGGCGCATCTGCTGGTTGTCCTTGCGCAGCGAGTTGACGGTCTCCTTGAGCGAATCCGCGACCGGGCCGTTGAGGGCGGCTGTGCCGACGACCAGGCCGATCGCCAACGCGAGGAAGACCGCGGTCAGGGACACCACGTGGTACCGGAAGTTGATCACGCTTACAGCCTCTTGATCGGTCGGGAGCTAGAAGAGCTGGCCGAGCTGGAACACAAAATTGTCCCACCATTCGGAGACCACGCCCAAATACGCCTTGCCGACGGTGGACACCGCCACCGCCGAGGCCATCGCCGCCACCGCCGACAGCACCAGCAGCAACAGCGAGGAACCCGAGATGCTCTGCCGGTAGAGCCGGCTCACACCCTTGGCGTCGACCAGCTTGCCACCGACCTTGAGCCGGGTGAGGAACGTCGACGCCATGCCGCCGCGCCCCTTGTCCAGGAACTCGACCAGGGTGGCGTGGGTGCCCACCGCGACGATCAGCGAGGCGCCCTTCTCGTCGGCCAGCAGCATGGCGAGGTCCTCGCTGGTGGCGGCGGCGGGGAAGGTCACCGCCGGCACTCCCAGGCCGTTGACCCGGGGCAGACCGGGAGCCCGGCCGTCCGGGTACGCGTGCACGATCACCTCGGCGCCACAGCGCAGCACGTCGTCGGTGACCGAGTCCATGTCGCCGATGATCATGTCCGGCGTGTAGCCCGCCTCGACCAGCGCGTCCGCCCCGCCGTCGACGCCGATCAGCACCGGCTTGAACTCCCGGATGTACGGGCGCAGCACGTCCAGGTCGGCCTTGTAGTCGTAGCCCCGCACCACGATCAGGCAGTGCCGGCCCTGGATCTCGGTGGCGATGTCCGGTACGCCGACACCGTCGAGCAGCAGGTCACGTTCCTGCTTGAGGTAGTCCATGGTGTTGGCGGCGAACGCCTCCAACTGCACCGACAGGCCCTCCCGGGCGTCGCTCATCGCCTTGGCCACGCTCTCGGCGTCCTGCAGGCTGCCGTGCGCCAGCGGCTCGTCGCCGAGATAGACGGTGTTGCCCTCGATCCGCACGGTGTCGCCCTCGCGGATCCGTTCGAAGACGCCCTCACCGAGATCGTCCAGGAGCGGGATGCCCGCCGCGACGAGCACCTCGGGACCGAGGTTGGGATAGCGGCCGGAGACCGACGGCTTGGCGTTGAGGACCGCGCCGACGCCCACGGCGACCAGCGAGTCGGCGGCGACCCGGTCCAGATCGACATGGTCGATCACCGCGATGTCACCGGGGCGGAGCCGACCGACCAGGCGTTTCGTCCGGCGATCGAGGCGAGCGGTGCCGAGGATTCGTCCCGGTTCCGCGTTCCGGGTCCGGCGCAACGTGGGTAGACGCATCGTGACCATCCTGGCATGTGAGGCAGGCGAATCTGTCGCGACATGCCTGAGCAGGGCCGCCTACCCAGGGAAGCACAGATGGGCGAAGGCCGGTGTGCCTCCGCTCACAATGACGGTCGTCACGACCGCCGTTCTCTGGCCGCGACGGCCAACAACTCCTCCGCGTGGGCGATACCCAGATCCGAGTCCGGCAAACCCGCCAGCATCCGGGCCAGCTCCCGGGCCCGCTCGGTGTCCTCCACCACGCGCACCCCGCTGGTGGTCACCGCGCCGCCGGTGTCCTTCGCCACCACCAGATGCCGGTCGGCGAACGCGGCCACCTGCGGCAGGTGCGTCACCACCAGCACCTGGTGGCTGCGGGCCAGCCGGGCCAGCCGACGCCCGATCTCCACCGCCGCCTGACCGCCGACCCCCGCGTCGACCTCGTCGAAGACCAGCGTGGGCGGGCCACCCGAGCCGGCGAAGACGACCTCGATGGCGAGCATCACCCGGGACAGCTCACCGCCGGACGCGCCCCGCTGCAACGGCAACGACGGCGCACCGGGATGGGCCAGCAGCCGCAGCTCGACCTCGTCACCGCCGTCCGGCCCGACACCGACCTCCACCCCGTTGACCGGCAACGTGGGCTCGGCCCGTCCGGCCGGTCGGGGCAGCACCGCCACCTCGACGCGGGCGTGCGGCATGGCCAGCCCGGCCAGCTCGACGGTCACCTGCTCGGCGAAGCGCACCGCCGCCTCCTGGCGGGACGCCGACAACCGGCCGGCCAACTCGGCCACCTCACCGGCCAGCCGGGACGCCTCCCGATCCAGTTCCTCGAGGACCTCGTCGGAGATGTCCAGGTCGGACAGTCGGGTCCGGGCCCGCTCCGCCCAGGCGATCACCCCGTCGACGTCGTCGGCGTACTTGCGGGTCAGCGCCCGCAGCGCGGCCCGGCGCTCATAGATGCTCTGCAACCGGGCCGGGTCGGCGTCCAGCCCGGTGAGGTACGTCGACAACTCCACCGACACGTCGGCGACCAGGGTCGCCGCCTCCTCCAACCGGGCCGCCAACTCACCCAGGGCCGGATCGGTGCCGGCCTGCGCCTCCAACGTCCGCCGGGCGGTGCCGAGCAAGGCCGAGGCGTCCGTGGTGTCGTCGGTGGCCTCCAACCCGCCGGCCACGCACTGGTGGGCCACCTGCGCCGCGGTCCGCAACCCCTCGGCGTGCTCCAGCCGCTGCGCCTCGGTCTTGAGCTCGTCGTCCTCACCGGCCTGCGGGTCGACCCGGGTGATCTCGTCGAGCCCCAGGCGCAGCAGATCCGCCTCCTGGTGGCGTTCCCGCGCGTTGCGCCGCCGGTCCGCCAGGTCGTCGACCACCCGACGCCACTGCGTGTACGCCTCGCGCGTGGCCTCCAGCAGCTTCTCGTGCTCCGGCCCGGCGAAGCGGTCCAACGCGGCCCGCTGCTCGGCGGGACGCAGCAGGCGCAACTGGTCGGACTGGCCGTGCACGGCCACCACCTGCTCGCCCACCTCGCCGAGCGTCGACACCGGCATGCTCCGCCCGCCCAGGTGCGCCCGGGAGCGACCCTCCACGGTGACCGTACGGCTCAGCAGCATCGCGCCGTCGTCGTCGGGCTCGCCACCGGCGTCGGTGATCCGGGCGTGCACCGATTCGGCGACCCGACCGGTGAGACGCAGGCGCCCCTCGACGACGGCTCGACCGGGCTGGGCACGCACCCGCCCGGCGTCGGCCCGGCCCCCGAAGAGCAGGCCCAGGCCGGTGACCACCATCGTCTTGCCGGCACCGGTCTCGCCGGTGATGACGTTCATGCCACCGGCAAGCGGCAGCGTGGTGTCCTCGATGACGCCCAGTCCGGTGATGCGTAGCTCCTCCAGCACAGCACCCGACAGTAGACGCGTGGCCCGACACTTGACCAGCCGGCGCGGCGACCCGGGTCAGCGGCGATTGCCCCGCCAACCGTGCACCGGCAGGTCGAACTTGGCCACCAGGCGGTCGGTGAACGACCGGTCCCGCAGCCGTACGATCCGCACCGGCAGGGCACCGCGACGCACCGTGACCCGGGCGCCCGGCGGCAGGTCGTAGACCCGCCGCCCGTCGCAGCAGAGCACCGCCAGCGTGGTGAACGGGTCCACGGTGATCGAGAAGGTGGAGGTGGGCGCGGTCACCAACGGGCGGCTGAACAGGGCGTGCGCGCTGATCGGCACCAGCAGCAGCGCCTCCACCTCGGGCCAGACCACCGGCCCGCCGCCGGAGAAGGCGTACGCCGTCGAGCCGGTCGGCGTGGCGCAGACCACCCCGTCGCACCCGTACCGGGACAGTGGCCGACCGTCCACGTCGACCAGCAGCTCCAGCATCTGGGCCCGCTCGCCCTTCTCGACGCTGATCTCGTTGAGCGCCCACGACTCGATCGTCGGCCCACCGTCGAACTCGGCGGTGACGTCCAGGGTCAACCGTTCGTCGACGCTGTAGTTGCGGCCCACCACGTCGCGTACCGCGAGGTCCAGGTCGTCGATCTCCGCCTCCGCCAGGAAACCGACCTTGCCCAGGTTGATGCCGAGCAGCGGCACCTTCGCCGGCCGGGCCAGTTCGGCGGCGCGCAGGAACGTGCCGTCCCCACCGAGTGCGAAGACGATCTCGGCGCCCTCGGCCGCCTCCGGCCCGGTCACCGGCACCGCGCCCGGCAGGTCGAGGTCTTCGGCCTCCTCGGCCACCACCCGCACCTCGAAACCGGCGGCGATCAGGTCGGCGGCGACCGTACGCGCGTGTTCCGTGCTGCGCCGGCGACCCGTGTGGGTCACCAACAGTGCGGTACGGGTCACCGGAAGTCCCGCCCACCGTGGGTCGGCCGTCGCGTCGACCCACCCGGCGGACGCACCCCCGCCGTGGCGGAGTTGCCCTCGTTCACCCGGCCACCTCCTTCGTCACCTCGTCACGCGCGTCACCGGCGGCGGCCGGCGCACCGGGCCCGGCCGCCACCACGGCCCGTACCCGTTCCGGATCGGCCGGTGGCGCGTCCCGGCGTAACCATACGAAGAACTCGACGTTGCCGCTCGGCCCGGGCAGCGGGCTGGCCGCCAACTCCGCCAGCCCCAGTCCCAGCGTCGCGGCGGACGCGGCGACGTCGAGCACCGCCTCGGCGCGCAGCGCCGGGTCCCGCACCACACCACCGGCGCCCACCCGCTCCCGGCCGACCTCGAACTGCGGCTTGACCATCAGGGCCAGGTCGCCGTCGGCGGCCGTGCAGGCGGTCAGCGCCGGCAGCACCAACCGCAGCGAGATGAACGACAGGTCGGCCACGGTCAGGTCGACCTGCCCACCGATCGCCTCGGCGGTCAGCGTCCGGACGTTCGTCCGTTCCAGGACCCGGACCCGCTCGTCGGTCCGCAACGACCAGGCGAGCTGGCCGTAGCCGACGTCGACCGCGACCACCTCGGCCGCCCCCGCCCGCAACAGCACGTCGGTGAAGCCGCCGGTGGACGCCCCGGCGTCCAGGCACCGCCGGCCGGTCACGGTCAGCCCGCCGGCGGTGAACGCGGCGAGCGCGCCGGCCAGTTTGTGTCCGCCCCGGGACACGTACTCGGAGGCGGGATCGGCGCCGGTGACCAGAAGCGGGTCGGCGGGGTCGACCATCGCGGCGGCCTTGCGGGCCACCACCCCGCGAAGCTGTACCCGACCGGCCTCCACCAGATCGGCGGCCTGCTCCCGCGAGCGGGCCAGACCACGGCGGACGAGTTCGGCGTCCAACCGGTTACGACGTGCCATGGGTGGACGGCCTCCTCAGGCCTGGTCGATGGTGGCGAGCGTTTCCCGCAACGTCTGGTACGCGGCCTCGTACTGGGCGATCTGGTCGGCCGGGGCGAGGTTCGCGGCGTTCGCCATCGCCTGCACGACGGCGTCCACCGCCGGGTGTCCCACGGCGTCGGCGCCGTCACCGGACCACGACTGCGGCGGCGGACCCGGACGGGGCCCCGGCCGCGGCCCGGGCCGCGGCGAGACGCTCACCGCCGCGCTCCGGCCCGCGTCGCGCGGGTCACCGCAGCCGACCAGACGTCTCGCCGCCCTTCGGCCGCCTGAGGCGGCCCGGGGCGACGCGAGCGAACCCCGGTCACGGCGCGGTGTCCGGACGAGGGCGGGTGGCCTTCGCCGGTCGGGCCGGCGCGTCGCCGTCGGCGGGACGCGCCACCGAGCCCGGCGTCTTCTTCGCCACCGCCTTCTTCGCGACCTTCGCCACCGCCTTCTTCGCCACCGGCTCGTCCTCCGGGAACGGCAGCGCACCGGCCTTCTTCGCCACGGCCTTCTTGGCGACCGCCTTCTTCGCCGCAGCCGGTCCGGCCGCCGCGCCGGTCGGTGGGGCCGCCGCCGCGGTCTCGGCGGCCTCGGCCGCCACGTCGGCGGGCGTGCCGGCCTCCGGGCCGCCGGAGACCGGGGAGCGTACGGCGGTGTCGGCCATCGCGCGAAGCCGACGTTCCAGCTCGCGTACCCGCCGCTCCAGCTCCTCCACCTCGTCGGCGGTGGCCAGCCCCACCGCGCCGAGCGCGCGTTCGACCTCGAACCGCACCAGCTTGGTCAGCGCCTCCCGATTCTCCGCGCCGGTCGAGCGCAACTCCTCGGCCAGCGTCTGGAGCTGCGCGGCGGTCGCACCGGTCGAGCCGGCCAACCGGCGTACCGCGTCCTGCGCCTTCTTCCGGGGCGCCTCCGTCAGGCCCATGGCCAGTTCGAGGTAGGCGCGCCACGCGTCCTGCATGCCTGAGTCCTTTCACCCGCGGTTCCGGCAGGTGTCACGCTACCGGGCCGCGGTCGGCGTCCCGTGCGGTACGGTGCCCGGAGTACGACGTGGTGTGAGACGAGGAGGCGACGGTGGCCACCGTGGACGAGTGTCGGCAGGCGTTGCAGGATCTGGCCGCGCGGCTGGACCGCAACGCGGAGACCGTCCGCGAGCACGTCGACCTGGACCGCACCCTGGCCTGCCGGATCAGCGACCTGGAGACCGCCTTCCACGGTCGGCTCACCGGTGGACGGCTGATCGGGCTGACCGACGGCGACGACCCCAAGGCGAAGATCGCCATGACCACCACCAGCGACGACCTGATCGCCCTGGTACACGGCGACCTCGACGTGACCCGCGCGGTGGCCAGCCGACGCGTCTCGATCAAGGCCAACCCGTTCGACCTGATGAAACTGCGCAAGCTGCTCTGACGAGGCCGCACGCGCCGCGCCGGGATGTGGTGCGGTACGTCGCTCAGCCGGTCAGGCCGAGTGCCTCCAGCGCCGTCGCCGCCTCCGGCGAACCCGCGCGCGGCACACCCTCCGGCCGACGCTCCCACGCCACAGCGCAGAGCGCCGCGAGCGCGTCCAGCGGTCGACCCGCGCCCGTCAGCTCCCAGTCGTCCGGCCCGGTCGTGACGCGCCAACCACCGTGCTCCGCACCGGCCGCCGGTACCCGCACCATCGCGGTCGGCTCGAAGAGCCCCGCCAGGTCCCAGGCCACCGCCGTGGGTCGGCGGTCCGGCGGTGCGGCGAGCAACTCGGGTACGTCGCTGACGCCGGTGAGCACCAGCAGGCTGTCCAGTCCCGCCCGGTTGGCGCCCTCGATGTCGGTGTCCAGCCGGTCACCGACCACCAGGGAGCGGCCCTCGCCCGCCCGCCGCGCGGCGGTGGCGAACAACTCCGGCGACGGTTTGCCCACCACCTCGTCGGGCTGTCGGTTCAACGCGGTCGCCAGCGCGGCGACCAACGAACCGTTGCCCGGCAGCGGTCCCCGTCCACTGGGCAGCGTCCGGTCGGTGTTGGTGGCGATCCACGCGGCCCCGCCACGTACCGCCACCGCCGCCTCGGCCAGGTCGGTCCAGCCGACCTGCGGGCCGTACCCCTGGATCACCGCGACCGGCGCGTCGTCGGCACCGGAGACCGGGGTCAGACCCACCTCGCGGATCTCCGCCCGCAGCGCCTCGGCACCCACCACCAGCACCGGCGCACCGGCCGGCAACCGCTCCCCCAACAGCTGGGCGGCGGCGGCCGCGCTGGTCAGCACCTCCTCCGGCCGGGCCGGTACGCCCATCCCGGTGAGCAGGTCGGCCACGTCGGCCGGTCGGCGCGACGCGTTGTTCGTCGCGTACGCCACCGCCCGGCCCTCGCCGTGCAGCCGGGCGACCGCCTCAACCGCGCCGGGGATCGGCCGGTCGATCAGATAGATCACCCCGTCCAGGTCGAAGACGACCAGGGTGTACCCGTCGACCAGCCGCTCCCCGTCACCACTCATCGCCGCTCGGTCTCCTCGGACCGCTCGCCGTCCGTCACAGACGACTCACCGACACCGCTCGCCGCCGAAGCACCGGACGCCTCCACGACGTCCGCGTCGACGACCTCGTCACCGCGCGACTTCGCCTCGACGGCCGCGACCCGGTCGTCCCCGACCTCGTCGTCCGCCGTCCGGTCCGTCCCGACCCGGTCCGCCACGGTCTCGTCCCCCACCGCCTGGTCGGCGACTCGATCCGCCGGCCCCTCGGCCGAGGTCTCGTCCCCGGTCAGGGCGTCGGCGGCACCAGAGGAGTCCCCGGCGCCGACGCCACCGGTGATCTCGGCACCGTCGTCGTCCGCGTCCTCGTCCTCGATCGCGTAGTCCTCGGCACGATCGCCGCTGACCTCGCCCTCGGCCGCCTCGACCTCTTCGGGGCTCTCGTCCTCGGTCAGCTCGCTGTCCGGCCGGGCCGGTACCGCACCCGGAGCACCGGGACCGGCGACCAGTTCCTCGGTGGCCTCGTCCTCGTCGTCGCCCTCGATGACCACGCCGTCGAGTTCGAGCAGCCGCTCCGCCGCGTCGGTCTCCGCCTCGGCGTCGACCTCGGCCGCACGGGAGAACCACTCCCGGGCCTCGGCCCGACGGTCCACCGCCAGCAGCGCGTCCGCGTACGCGTACCGCAGCCGGGCCGTCCACGGCTGGGCCGTGTCGGTGGTGAGTTCGGGCACCTGGAGCATGGCCACTGCCGCGTCCCGCTGCCCGAGGTCGCCTCGCGCACCGGCGGCCACGATCAGCAGCTCGATGGCGACAGCGGCCTCCAGCTTCTCCTGCTCGGCACCACGGAACAGGTCGATGGCCCGTTCGGGCCGGCCCAGCGCCCGCTCACAGTCCGCGAGGACCGCGAGGTGACTCTGCACACCACTCATCCGGTGGTACGTCCGCAGTTCCGCGATCGCCGTCTGCCATTCGCCCGAGTGGTACGCGGCCAGACCGACCGCCTCGCGAACAGCCGCGATCCGGGACGCCAGCCGACGGGCGGCCATCGCGTGGGCCAGCGCCTCCGCGGGGTCCTCGTCGATCAGTTGCCCGGTCGCCACGAGGTGCCGGGCCACGGTGTCCGCGACCCCCTTCGACAGCGACAGCAGCTCGGCGCGTACGTCCTTGTCCAGGTCGGTCGCGACGATCTCGTCCGGCAGCACCGGCGCCGGCGTACGCCCCTCGGACTGGTCGGACCCGTCACGCCGATCCCGGTCGTCACGGAAGCCACGGTCCCGGCGCTCGTCGCCGCGCTCGTCCGCCCCACGGCGGAACCCGCCGTCGCGGCGCTCGCCGTCCCGGAAGCCCGAGCCGCCTTCACGGCGGTCGTTGCCCCGGAAACCACCTTCGCGGCGGTCACCGGAGCGGAAACCACCCTCACGACGCTCGCCCTGGAAGCCACCTTCGCGACGGTCGCCGCCCCGGAAGCCGCCCTCACGACGCTCACCGCCACGGGAACCACCTTCCGAGCGGTCACCGCTCCGGAAGCCGCCCTCGCGACGGTCACCGTCCCGGCGGTCCGGCCGGAAGCCACCCTCGCGGCGATCGTTGCCACGGAAACCGCCCTCACGACGGTCACCGTCGCGTGCGCCGCTCTCCCGGCGTGCACCGCCGCCGAAGCCGCCCTCGGTACGCCGATAGCCACCGCCGTCGCCCTGACGGCGGTCGTCGCCACCCCGGCGAGAGCCCTCGTCCCGTCGATCCGCCCGGTACCCGCCCTCACGACGGTCACCGGAGCCGTAGTCACGTGCCGGACCGCGCGAGGCGCCGTCCCGGTCCCGCGAACCGCTGTCCCGGAAGCCACCCTCGCGACGCTCACCACGGAACCCGCCCTCACGGCGGTCACCGTCGCGACGGTCGCTGCGGAAACCACCCCGGTCCTCGGAACCCCGGCTGAAAGCGCCCTCGCGACGCTCACCGTCGCGGCGCTCGCCCCGGAATCCGCTGTCCCGGCGGTCACCACGGAACCCGCCCTCACGGCTGTCGCCGTCCCGGCGGTCGCTGCGGAAACCACCCTCACGACGGTCACCGCCCCGGAAACCGCCCTCGCGACGCTCGCCGTCACGGAAGCCACCCTCACGACGGTCACCACCGTCACGACGCTCCGGCCGGAAACCGCCCTCGCGACGGTCGTTGCCGCGGAAGCCGCCTTCACGACGGTCACCGCCACGGAAGCCACCCTCACGACGGTCACCGCCACCGTCACGACGGTCGCCGCGGAAGCCGCTGTCCCGGATGTCGCCGTCCCGGCGGTCGCTGCGGAAGCCACCCTCACGACGGTCACCACCGTCACGACGGTCCGGCCGGAAGCCGCCCTCGCGACGGTCACCGCCACGGAACCCGCCTTCACGACGGTCCCCCCGGTAGCCGCCGGAGCTACGGTCGCTGTCGCGGAAGCCACCGGTGGGCCGATCACCTCGGGCGCCCGTGCCACGCTGGTCGTTGTCGCGGCGGTAGCCCGGCCGGTCGTCGCCCTGGCGACGCTCGCCGAACCCGCCCTCACGCCGCTCCCCACGGAAGCCGCCGGAGCCGCGTTCGCCACGGAAGCCGTCCCGGTCGCCACCGGAGCCACGCCGGTCGCCACCGAAACCGCCGCCGGTACCCCGGTCGCCGCCTCGGTAACCGCCCTCACGACGGTCGCCGTCCCGACGGAAGCCACCGGACCGGGAACGGTCAGCACCGTAACCGCCGGCGCCACGTCCACCGTCGCGGGAGTCACGCTCCCGACCGCGCTCGTCGCGGTGCGACGGACGGTCGCCACGGCGGTTGTCGCCGTCACGGTCGCCGGGCCGGCCCTCGTAGCCCCGGGGACGGTCTCCGCCCTGAGGTCCAGAACTCACTGGTACATCCTTCCTGAATACGTCGTTCCACGACGCAACGCAGTCGAGGGCCGTCCCGATTCCGGGAGGCCCTCGACTGTAACGTGTGTCCGGCGGTGTCCTACTCTCCCACACCCTCCCGGGTGCAGTACCATCGGCGCTGGAGGGCTTAGCTTCCGGGTTCGGAATGTGACCGGGCGTT
>NZ_JBITKL010000038.1:0-43300 GCF_044460945.1 Micromonospora sp. NPDC049903 | reverse complement strand
GCCACCGCCACAGCCTGACCGCCACGACGCCACCCGGCCGACAGGCCAGACGGCGTGTCATCCAACACCGTGAACGTTCGTGGTCACGGCACTAGGGCCGGCGCGTTGGCGGCGAGGACATCCGGGCGGGAGTTGCCCACTGTGGTCGGGACCCGCTGGTTGCAGGGCACGGCAAGCACATAGCCCATCCGGTGCTGCTGCAGCCAGGTCCGGAACTTCGAGTCCTGCCCGTAGGCCTCGTCCGCGGTGACCCAGCGCGCCGGCAGGCCGGCAGTGATGGCGCGTTCGAGCATCCGGGTCCAGCCGTTCTTGCTCGCCAACGGCGACAGCAACCCAACCAGGTAGGCCAGCGCCTGCCGGCGCGGCTCCGCACGCCCGAACCGGTGCGCGAACCGCGCCAACAGATCATCCAGGCCCGCCCGCCAGCCCACGATCTCATCGATCAACACAAGCACGGCAGCCTGCCCGGCCTACGATCGGCCACAACAGACAGACGGTGCGACCAAGCCACACATCCGGCCAAGAGCATCGACATCCGCAGCTACGCGGGCGACATAATCCGGACGTCCATCATCACGCTGAGCTGCTGAAACTCCAGATCATGAAAGTGCGGCTGGAGTATTAGCGCCCAGCTCGAATGCGCGGGCATTGAGGTGATCCCGATACCCGGCTCCGAGCTGAGCTCCGGACGAGGGCGGTCCGCAGTGCATGTCCTGCCCGATGGTCCGCGGACTGCTCAAGCGTGGGGGATGAGAGCCCGCGGCTGAGCCTCAGCGCAGGGTCAGCTGGAGGCCCCCAGCAGGCCCTGTATGGCCCGGCGCGTGGCCGCGTCGAGCAGGCCGTCCTCGGTGAGCGTGTCGGTGTACCGCTTGCCGAAGTCGGCCAGTGGTCATCGATGGATTACAGCAACCGTTACCGGTTCCTCACTTCTCTGGTCAGAGCGGTGCCCGGTACAACCCCGGGTAGTCGCGCTCTTTCTCGATCGAGTGCAGGAACTGCGGCATCGGATGTGATCCGACGGTCCTCGCTCGGGCGCGCAACTCCGTCTCAATCTGCTTGCCGACGCCGTGCGGCAGTGGCTGGTTGACCAGATCCCGCAGGGCCTTCTCCGCTGTCTCGAAGCATTCCCTCGCGGCCGAGCTGACAATAATTCGCCCGAGGACGGCAGGCAGCTCAACCACGCGCCTCAGCAGCACGTCCACCTGCTCCTGGGATGCCCGCCTGAGCAGCGCCCGTACGTCGCCGCGGATCCGGTTGGCCAGGCCCTCGTAGCTGTTCAGCGTGAGCTCCACCCTTTCCGCCTCCGCCGACAGGTCGAGCAGGAGCCTCGTCGCGGTTTCCACGTCGCCCTGCTCAGCAAGGCGTCGCACCGCCTTACCGACGAGAGTGAAGACGCCGGCGTCGGTGGGAGTGGCCGAGGCCAACCCCAGCACCCGCCTGGCCTTCGCGGAGTCGAAGTCCTCTGCCCCCAGCAGCACCTGGATCCAGGCGGTGCGGGCCGCGTCGAGAACGCTGGCATCTCCAGCGCGGTCGGGAGCCCTGGGATCGATGAGACGCGGCGGATCGCCGTCCAGGCCGACATGCTGGGCGAGCAGAGCCGTCGTATCCCGCACGGGGATAACGCCACGGGCGGCACGGCGGCCGATCAACCTGAGCAGGTTGATCCGCGCACGGCGGTCTGGAACCGTGGCAGCTAGCGTGAGCAGCCGATCCGCAGCCGGCACCGCAGGCGAATCGATCTCGTCGAGCTTGAGCCACAGACCGGCGGCGTCCCGCTGTTGTTCGGGCGTACCGCCGGCGAGCTCGTCGAGCTGGAGCAAGATGGCGGGCGCGAGCCCACGCAACTCGCTGCGTAGGCGACGGATGGTCGGATCGTGCGCCGAACCGGCGGCCTGCGTCACCACGCCTCCGATCGGCGCCACCTCGCCGTCGACCGCGCAGAGCCGGACGAGCAACTTGGCCAAGTCCGAGGCTCGCCCGGTGTGCTCGCGAAGCGTGTGCCGGACGATTCGACGTGCGTTGGGACTGGTGTTCTCAGGCGTTGTACCCAACGCCTTCAGCGCTTTGCGCGCAACGGGGTGTCCGCCCACAGCGGCGGGTACGAGCAGTTGCAGTAGCCCGTCGTCCCGTAGCCACGTATGAACGTCGGCCGCTGCGGGAATGTCGCTCAGGCGTGCAGCCAGCTGTTCGGGGGCCAGGGCGGCATCATTGACGGCGCTGCGTGCGACGGCGGCCCACAGTTGGGGCCCAGGTGCGGCGCGATTGCCGGGGGCGGGAAGACCGGACAGCAGGCCGGCGACGACCGACCAGGCCGCGTCGCTGGCCGGGCCGGCGCTCTCGAGGAGTACGGATAGCGGGCCTCTGGCCAGCTGGTACGGAGCGTTCGGCGGCCGGAGGGCCAGCAGCCGGCCTAGGGTCTCCGCGATGGCCCAGTGCTCTGTCGGGAGTCGCTGGAGGATCAGCGCAATGCCGAACAGGCCAGCCCCGGCACGCGGATCCTGGTCGTCCGCCTCCACCTCTTCGCACACCGCGTCGACGAGCCCTCGCCAGGCGTTCCGGTTGGCGTCGCCAGCCGCTGAGGTCAGGATCGCCGGGTGGAGGCGCGCCCACTCGGCGGCCAACACCCTGCCCAGGGCGTGGCGGACGGGTCGGCTGTCTCGGTCTCGGTGCTGGGACTGTGCATGGCGGACGGTGTTCGTGATCTTTTCCAGGAACAGCCCGTCACCGAGGTTCGGCCATTCAGCGGCGAGCAGGTCAAGCAGGAAGATCACCTGGTCCCGACCCGCGTTGCGTCGAGAGACCTCCTTGATGACGCGGAGTAGCGCGCTCCTGGCAAAGGCGGGATCGGCGCGGCCAACCGCTGCCAGCGTCCGGGGAAGCGCCCGGTTCGTAGTGATCGCCTCAGGCCTTTTCGCTATGAAGAACGAGAGGCGGCCGTGCTGACGGAGAAACGCCCCTACCGGTCCGGGCGCCCGCGGGGCCAGCCGTTCGAGCGCCTCGAGCACCGCCTGGCGAGTCATCGGGTCGTCTCGTTGCCACAACTCGCCGAGATGGGTCAGGACGTCGATCGGCCGCGCGTCCAGCACTGTGGGTGCGACGCGCGTGAACCGGCGTAGGGTTGTCACGTCAAGATCCCGCAACGGGCGGCGTCCCCGAATCGCCAGCGTTGGATGGTGCGCCATCACGACCAGCGCGATACCGTGAAACACCGGACGGTCCGATGCGAGAAGTTGATCGACGGCCTCGCCGACCCGGGTCGCAAACCGCGGATCGCGGGCCAGCCTGATCAACGTCTGTTCGAGAACAGCACCGGTAAACAGGTCGGCTGGGTGCTCTGAGAGCCGCGTGAGGAGGCGGGTCGAGGCCTCGGCACCGTCCCGTTCGACGAGGCCACGGGCGCCGCCTGCTCGAAGAGGGTCTGGTGGTTGAAGCGTTGGACATCGTTCGCCTCCAACATCACATGGCGGCGGCGAAGCTCGTCTAGGTCCGATCTCAGCGTGACTCGATCTCGCGCTTGTGGCCGGTGGTCGCCGGTCGTCCAATCCCGCAGAACGGTCGACATGTAGCTGGTGATGACGGTCTCCGGCAGCTCCGTGCGACCGGCCGACAGCAGGGCGATCCCGGCCGCCATGGCGGGCTCCGCCAGATCCGGCCCCGGTGAGGTGTCCGGGTCGACGACGCGGCGTCGATCGCGAACGACAGCGTATTCCCAGTACTCGTCGTTCAGCCGGGCGACGTCGAGTTCGGTAGCGGGGAACTGCGGCTCGCTCATCTCGAAGAGCATCCGCATCGTCAACGGGCTAAGGCAGACCTCGCGGACCGGCAGGCCGGCCGACACCGCGTGTCGCAGCTCTCTCACCTTGTCGCTGAGGTCGGTAGGTGAGACGTCGGTGCAGAACGCCGCGACATGGCTGGCGACCGCTGTAGGGAATTCGTCCGATTCGTGGTATAGCGTCAGCCCGAACCGGGGCCTGCCATCGGTGGGGATAAGTGTCGCCTCCCGGGTCCGGCAGGCGAGAACAATCTTCGCGCCAAGCCCGACGACCGCCTCACATAGATCCAACGTGGTGAGGCGATCGGTCTCGCTGTGCAGGAGGAGATCGGCCGTATCGAGCAGAACGACAGTCGAGCGCCCCGAATCCTGCGCCTGCCCCGCGGCGGTCAGGATATCCGGGATGGTCACGAGTCGTGATTCGGTGAGGTAGGCCCCAGGACCGTTGATCAACCAGGTCGAGCTGATCAACAGCGGTTCCACAGTGTCGTCCAGGCGAAGGTCCTTGTACAGGCCCCACATGAGGCTGCTCTTGCCGTAGCCGGCCTCGCCGTGCACGACCAGCAGGGACGGCTCCGGTACGGCGGCCAGTTCCCGCATGATCCAGTCCTGACAGGAGCGCCGAACGTAGAGACCCTCGCTCAGCCGTTTGACACCACCGGTGCCCGCGCGGTTCGTGTCCCGTGGCACGGCGACAACATCAAGATCATCTGCCAGTCGGCGCGACAGGCGCCTGATCCGGTCCAGCTCCGGTGGGGTGGCGGAGTCACCGGTACGGGTATCGGCCACGTTGAGCGCGCCCGCAGCGCTGGTCGCGGCAGTCGGCGTATCTCCGTGCACCTTCCGCTCGCGGACCGTTGCCTGCCAAAGCCGCTCCCATTCGTCGTCCCAGGCCCCGCTGAGCTCCTTGACGATACCTTTGAGTTCGTGATAATCGAGCGGCTTGGTGCGCTTCTTAACCAGGTAGTGCAGCCGGCTACTCGACTCGCCAGTCTTCTCGGCGAACTCCTCATATGTCCATCCGCGCCGAAGGCGGGCCTCCTCGATGCGCTCCCCGAGCGCCCTCATCGGATGCGTCGGCGCGTGGTCGTCGCCGTGCTCGTCCTGGCTAATCACAGACTCCGTGTCCTATCCCGTCCTACCTAATCCGACGCCGTCGCAGCACATCCCAGCACGGTAGTCCCGCGTCGCCCGTCTGGCTGACCCTGACCGCACAACTCATCCGGGCCCGGCTCCAGCCGAGGCTCCGGCGTCGGTCGCAGACGAGGAGCGCAACCAACATGGAGAGCAACGACGAACGCTTCAGGGCCGTGCCCTGGAGCCGCGAGCCGAGGTACGTGCGGCGGCTGCGGGAAGACGCGACCCGCGTGCGTAGCGTCCCGCGTGCCCTGTACGCCCAATTCCGGCGGGCTCGGATCCAGGTCAGGATCATCGGTGACACGTCGGTCTGGTCTCGCCCCGGACGGGCGTGCCTGCTGGTGGGCGACCATCGGGATCGGTTCGAACTCGCCCCGCTGTTCGCGATGCTCGGCGGGTGCGGACGATCCGACGTCCATGTCATCGCCAAGTCCTACTCGATGAACGCGGCGATCATCAGGGCCGCCGGACGCGCTGCAGAGGGCATCGTCCTCCCGGTTGACCCCGGCACGTTGGCCGGCGACCGACCGATTGTGCTCAACCGCGACCTCCCACAACGGCTCCGCCTGGGACGCCAGGCGCCGACCCGAGCGGCCCTGCGCGAGGCTAACCGCCGCACCATCGCCCGCGCGGCTGAGCTGCTGGTCGCGGGTCATCTCGTCACGTTGTTCCCATGCGGCGCGGTGACGAACGCCTTGCGCAACCCGTGGCGACCGGGGCTCGGTCGCCTGATCAAGCAACTCGATTCGAATCAGCGTAACGAGGTTCACATTGTTTTGTTCCGCTTCGATAACTTCGCCCCTACCCGGCTCGTCCGTCGACTCCTGCTGGACAGCCACGACTTGCGGCTGCGCCGTCCGCTCCGGCTGACGCTGCGGATCGGAGCGCAGGGAAGCGTCCATGAGCTGCTCGGCGCGGAGGCGCCAATCGACCTCCTCACTGCAGACGAGATCACCGAGCGGCTGCGCCGCCGGTACCAGGTCGCCTTCGAGCGGCCTCATGCTGGATTGGACATGTAGCGCTTGTCGGTGCCGCCGTCCGCCGCTTGACTGGCTCTCGAACGGTGCCACGCTTCCCAATCCTCGATGTCGGCACGCACGATCTCGTTGATCACGCTCACCAGGCGCGGGGCGGCGGGACCCTCGTCATCGTAGGGTTCCAGCCCCGCGCCGAAGCGTGCCACCTCCCGCTCGATCTGGCGGCTCACGCGGGCGAAACGGATCCAGTTCCGGTGCCAGTCAAATGTGTGTCGGACGCCGGCGAGGAAGACAAGCCCGCCGCCGAGGAGAGCGGTGACGACGCCGCTCGCCCCCAAGGCCACAGCGGTAGGCACGCCGGCGGCACCGAGGACGCTGGCAAGCTCCATCAGTTGGTAGCTGAGCCGGGATCGACGCGCTCCAGCGCTGTACCAGCGCCACTCGGTCATGACGAAGGCCGGAACCTCGACGTCACCGGGCCCGCGGATGCTGGACATCCAGGTCGAGCGGCGTCCGCTACTGGGGGAGGTTGAGCTGCGCATTGCCGCCTTCCCATGCCCTACGCGATCACCCATCGCTGTACGTAAATGCAAGGGTACGCAGTGTGCGCGATTCGCGGCAGTCGCAGCTTCAACTTGAGGAGCGTCGCCAGCGACTCGATCTCCTGGTGGGCCGCGGTGTTGACCACCTTGGTGAACGGCGTTTCCTGATAGACGGCGTTGACCGGCAGCTCTCCGGCAGGCAGGTCGGTGGTGGCGTCGAGCTTGCCGATCAGGCGAGCAGGTCGACGGGGTCATCCAGCAGATCAGCCGGTACCACCCGCCCGTGCGGATGCTGCGGCCAGTTGACGATCCTCAGCCCTGGCGGCGACGGCGTCACCGTCGATGTGCGCAGCAGTGAGGGACCGGGGTGTGCGTCGTTCGCCGCGCACCGGTCCTGTCTGGCCGGCCGCCTCAACCCGGACTTCAGTGGCGACCGCGTACGGGTCAACGCCGTGGGAGCGACCCACCGCCGCCCCCAGCGATCGGAAACGAATCGCCCTGATAGCGGCAGCCATCGCCGGATGAACCCTCACAGACGCACGAGATCACGTGCACGCACATGCCGCCGACAGTGCGCGCGCTGTCCCAGCACGCCGGTCACGCTCAGTACCCGTCAGCCTCGACGCTGTTCCTTGGGAGACGCGCCGAAGCGACGCGCCAAGACGCCGGCCGACGACGCGGTCGACTATCGGGGATCGGGGAGCAGCGTGGGAGCAGCCGGGTGCGCTGAACGGCCCTGAACCGCACCCAACGGCATCGAATGGCACTCAACTGCACCCACCACGACCTGCGGGTTCTCGTTTCTGGAGGTCAGAGTCGGTGCAGCGTCCCGCTTCACACCGAAGAGGTCACTGGTTCGATCCCAGTATCGCCCACAAGTCCCCAGGTGCCCCCTGTCCGCAGAACGCGCGGACCAGGGGGCCTTGTCATTTCTGCTCCGGGGGCCGAGCCCCCGGATACCCCGCGGTGCGGTGGTTGCGGTGGTTGCGGTGGTCGTCCCACCCGCCGAGGTGGCTGTCGACCAGAGCTTACGAGCGAGGTGAGCTTCCCCTGGTAGCTCGGGAAGCGATGTATGCGGCGGCCTGGGCGGGAGTCAGGTGCGTGGTGTCAACGACCTCGGCCTCGGCATGTAGCCACGTACGGGCCGCTTCAGCGTAGGGCTTGAGGTACTTGAGACGGAACGGCGACGGAACCGGGTGTTCCCCCTCGATGCGTGCGCGGAGAGTGTCTTCGTCAGCGTGAAGGACGAAGTGCCTCACTGGGATGGCGTGTCGGGCAAGGCCCGCATTGATTTCGCGCCAGTACTGCTCGACCAGGACAGTCATGGGCATCACCAGAGTGCCGCCGGTGTATTCGAGCACGCGGCGGGCGGTCTCGACGACGAGTTGCCGCCAGGGCGGCCAGTGCTGGAAGTTGTCAGTCTCGGGCAGCTTCGGAGTGATGTCCATGAGTGTCTCGCCGACCTTCTCGGCGTCGAACACTCGTGAATTCGGGATCAGTGGCTGTACGAGAATGCTGGTCGTCGTCTTGCCTGCGCCGTGGGTGCCGTTGAGCCATACGATCACAGGCCACGTTAACGGGACCGTCCGGACCGTGGCCAGCCTGCCGGCAGCCGTAGGGTGCGGACATGCCCGAGAAGATCGTTCTTCGCCTTGACCGACAGACAGCCACGTCGCTCGCGGACCTGATCTACAACATTGGCGAGCACCAAGCTGCCGGCATGCCTATCACTCGATTGTCCGAGGACGACAGCGAAAGGCTCGGGCGGGTGCTCTACGACCTTTGGCGAGCGTTGGGCCGCTCGCTCCCGTACGGCGACGCTTCCGGGCAGGAACCTCGTCGTCGGATCTGATCGTTCTCGCGTGGAGCTTCCTGACCGCATCGTGTCGAGTGGAAGCAGCCGTCGGTGGCCGGAGGTAGACAGCCGTCCGAGGCCGTTGACACGGGCGGCCCTATCGGGCGCAGAGCGCAGCGCTTGCAAACGAGGGGTTAGTTCGCCTGGTCCGGCGGGGGTGTGAGCCAGGCGAGGGGTTGGCCGGTGAGTGCGGCGTCGGCGAGGTGGTGGGCGGAGGTGGTTTTGAGGGCGGTGCGGCTGCTGTCGATCCAGCGTTGGACGTTGTCGATGCCTTGGTGGCGGTATTCGATGGCTTGGATGAGGCATTCGAGTTTGTCGGCGTCGCGGGCGACGGTGGCTTCGAGGGTGTCGCCGGTTTCGTATTCGGTGACGGCGGCGGTGATGGTGTCGATGACGGCGGGTGGGCAGTCGGTGAGCTGGTCTGCGGTGATGGTGGTGTTGGGGGTGGCGGTGAGGTAGCGCTTGGCGATGTGGGGTAGGTCGGTGGTGCGGGTTTCCTGGGTGTCGTGCAGGACGCAGAGCATGGTGACGCGGGCGGGGTCGGCTCCTTCCATGGCGGCGAGGATCATGCCGATCAGGGCGGTGCGGTGGGAGTGTTCGGCGATGGTTTCGGGGTGTTTGACTCCGGCGAACCACCAGCCGGTGCGGGCGGCGCGTTTGAGGACGCCGGCTTCGAAGATGTATCTCATCGTGGCGGCGTGCTGGTCCTGGCTCATCTGTCCGTCCCTGTGCCGGTGATGCCCTCGGTGCGCAGGCTGTAGACGATCGAGGTTAGTTCCTGTCGGGACTGTGTCGAGATCCGGTTGCTGTCGAGGATCGTGACGGCTTGGGCGGCGAGGTGGTGTCCGGTGGCGGGGTGGTCGTGGGCGAGTGCGCGTCGGGCGGTGAGTAGTGCCCAGAGGTTGTGGATGTTGAGGTCGATGAACGGGTGGTCGTTGGTGAGGCGTTCGACCAGGTGTCGCAGCAGTCGGGTGCCGCGCCATTCGGTGTTGGTGGTGGGCATGAAGGAGTCGTCGGGTTGGCGGTAGGGGATTTCGCCGACCCAGTAGGCGGAGTAGTTGAGGGCTGCGCGTTGGCAGGCGTCGTCGGGGTGCGCGCGGGCGATGAAGTCCCGTAGCGGTTCGGGGTCTCCCTGATTGGCGAGGGAGGTGACGACGGAGCGGGCGTCGGGCCATAGGGGTGACCAGGTGTGGAGGGTGGTGATCCGGTGGGTCTTGCGGACGGTGTCGTGGGCCAGCCAGGCGGCGGACGATCCGGTGGGGTCCATGCCGGCGAGGAAGCATGCCTGCCGGTGCAGCAGCACGTTCGGCTGCCGTTGGTCTGCGGCGCGTTCGGCCAGGACGTGCAGGTTGGCAAAGAAGATTCGCTGTTCGTCGGCCCGCAGGGTCGGGCCGGTGGCGACCGGGCCGCGTCGACGGTGGGTGGTCGGTATGCCTCGGATGAAGGTGGGTGTCTGGCCGAGGACCGCCCAGAGGATCAGATCGGCGAGGCGGTGGGTCAGGACGACGCAGCCGAGCGGTTGTCCGGTGATGTCGGCCTGTTCGATCCTCGGGGCGAGTAGGGCGGTGAGGATGGTGTCTGCCTCGACGGCGTCTCCGACGGCGTCGAGGAGCAACGGGTTCGCCCCGAGTCTCCCGAGCTGGTGTCGGATGCTGATGGCCTGACCGAACGGGACGGCGATGAACGGACGTCGTCCGGTTTCCCAGCTCTGGATGGTCGCGCGGTCGACGCCGAGTGTCGCGCCGAGCTGTTCCTGGGTGTGGGGAATGGACTCGCGAATCAGCTTCAGTAAGTAGCCGGTCACGTCGCCGCGTGTGGGCGTGGATCGTCCGAGCGGTGCCATCAACATCCCTACGGTGACTGGCAGTCGACGTTTCCGGGCGAAGGACAGCGGCGGGGATGGCCCTGACCAGCTCATTCGTACTGCCGGTGAGTTCACAGTGCCTCGCCGTGATCGTAGCGTCACGGTAACTGAACGTGCCAGGTCTGATCTGCGAGCGATGACCGGCCTTCGCTGAGGTAGGGGTGATGCCCAGTGGCCATGCAGGATCCCGCCCTCTCGCCGCGCGTATACGTCGGGTGGATCGGATGACGGCCGGGCCGTTGGAGACGCTGCCGGTGGGGCGGCGGGTGGCGTACTGGCGGGGGCGGCGGAAGCTGTCGCAGCAGGTGTTTGCCGATCGGTTGGGCAAGTCGAAGAGTTGGGTGGACAAGGTCGAGCGGGGAGTGCGCTCGCTGGACAAGGTGTCCACGCTCCAGGAGGTCGCGACGGTCCTGCGTATCGACACGGCGGTGCTGCTCGGCCGGGACGTCCAGGCCACCGACGTGTCCGACCGGACCGCAGACGTCGAACGGGTCCGCGCGGCCCTGTCCCGGTACGCGATTCCCCTCGGCCGACCGGCGGGCAGTCGGCCCGTGCCGTCCGGCGCGCAGGTGGACCGGCAGGTCGGCTACGTCTGGACGACTTTCCAGCACGCCCGCTACGAGCGGGTGGCCGACCGGCTGCCGGAGTTGCTGGCCGACGTCGAGCGCGCTCACGCGGTGGACCTTGTGGCAGGTCGGGGGTCGCTGGTGGAGGCGTACCGGATCACCGCGTCGCTGTTGGTGAAGCTGGGTGAGCCGGACCTGGCGTGGCTGGCGGTCGATCGGGCGATGGCCGCCGCCACTGGGGACCGCATCCTGGTGGCTGCGGCAGCGGTGCAGCTCGGTCAGGTGTTGCGTGGGTGTGGGCAGGTGCGGGCGGCCAGGTCGGCGATGTTGGCCGCCGCCTACCGGATCGTGCCGCCGACGATCGAGGACGGCCCGCCTGAGGAGCTGTCGCTGGGCGGGACTCTGTTGGTGCAGGCGGCGTTGGCTGCCGCCCGATCAGGCGACGAGGCGGCGGTGGCTGATCTGCTCGACGAGGCGGCAGCACTGGCCGCCCAGGTCGGTGACGGGCATGATCACCACCGCACCGGGTTCGGGCCAACGTCGGTGCAGGCGGCCAGGGTGAGCGCAGCGGTGGAGTTGGGCGACGGCGGCGACGCCGTCGCCTGGCACGAGAAGACGACCGACCGCGACGGCTGGCGGTGGCTGCCCGTCGAGCACCGCGCCGCGCACCTGATCGACGCCGCCCGCGCGTACCTGCACACCGATGATCCGATCAACGCCGGCCGGACACTCATGGAAGCCGACCGGATGGCGCCGGCCGAGATCCGGCACCGTCCGGCAGGCCGGGACGTACTCGCTCAGATCGTCCGCGACCCCACCGCCCCGACCACGCTCGTGCACCTCGCCGCCACCATCGGGGTGGGCTGAGGATGACCGCGCCGTTCCTGTCCCTGGCCCAGATCCGCAACCGACTGATCCTGACCGCCCGCTGGATACTCCGCGACCACCGACCCGGCCCCGACGGCTACTGCCCGATCTGCCGCGCGGCGGACTGCCCGGTCGCTGCCGCCGCCCGGGACGTCCTCCGATCGGCGAAGGAAACACGGCTGTGGAGTACCGCAGGACAGCCGGAAGAGGGTGACTCCGGCTGACGGCGGTCGTCGACCTGCATCGGTTGACCTCAACCTAACGTCAGGTTGCATGCTCTCGATGTTCGCGTCGGCGAACGGACGGGAGCGGGTGGAATGCGAGTGGTCCAGGCAGTTCGTTTCGGGGGGCCCGAGGTGCTGGTGCCGGCTCAGGTGCCAGACCCGGTGGCCGGACCGGACCAGGTCGTGGTCAGCGTGGCGGTGGCGGGGATGACGTTCGTCGAGACGCAGATCCGGCGTGGCACCGACAGGTGGCATGAACGGCCGGAGTTGCCGTACGTGCCGGGAAGTCTGGTCGCCGGGCTGGTGAGCGCGGTCGGTGCGCAGGTGGATCCGGCGTGGCGGGGACGGCGCGTTCTGGCCAGCACGGGAGAGACCGGCGGTTTCGCTGAGCATGCGGTGGCGCTGGTCGGGGACCTGTTTCCGGTGCCGGACGGCCTGGGTCTTCCGGAGGCCACCGCACTGTACAGCGACGGCAGCACGGCGCAGGGGCTGGTCGAGCACGCCACGATCGGCGCTGGTGAGTGGGTTTTCGTCGAAGCGGCGGCGGGTGGGGTGGGGAGCCTGTTGGTGCAGCTCGCCCGTGCGGCGGGCGCGAGGGTGGTCGGAGCTGCTCGCGGGTCGCGGAAGCTCGATGTGGTCAAGGACCTGGGTGCCGACGCGGTGGTCGACTACAGCGAACCGGGCTGGACCGAGCGGGTACTCGAAGCGACCGGTGGCAGGGGACCGGATGTGGTGTTCGACGGTGTCGGCGGCCCTATCGGGCGGGCCGCGTTCGAGGTGACGGCCCGTGGCGGTCGTTTCTCGGTGCACGGCGCTTCCAGCGGTGAGGTCACGGTCATCGAGCCCGCCGAGGCGCGCCGCAGGGGCGTGGAGGTGATCGGCATCGAGCAGCTGTTCGGGTTCGGGCCGGAAGTGGCGCGGTGGGCGCAGCAGATGTTCGCCCAGGCGGCGGCCGGAGTGGTCCGGCCGGTCATCGGGCAGACCTTTCCGTTGGAACGTGCCGCCGACGCCCACGCGGCGATCGAGAACCGCACCGCAGTGGGGAAGACCCTGCTGCTGATCTGAGCGCCGGGGAAGCCGACCGGGCTGCGCCGGGCACCACGGCCCCGACGCAGCCCCTGCTCCGATGCGGTCAGAGCCAGTTCTTGTGCCACCTCTGGTAATTGCCGTTGTTGCACGGTTCGGCGTAGGCCCATCCGCTGTGATTGTTGTCCGCGCACCGGCCGGTCAATTCGTTCGCCACTCGCGAGGGCTGCGTGAGGAAGTACCAGAATTGGAGCGGGTGGCTGTTCTCGCACGCCGCGGTGTAGAGGTCACCGTTGTAGTTGGTGGAGAGGCACCGGCCCGTGGCGACGTTCACCATGATGTATCGGTGGACGATGGGAGCGGCAGGCAGGTCGTACCACTTCTGGTTGTTTCCGCCGTTGCAGGCCAGGGTGTAGACGGTGCCCGACGAGTTGCTGTCCAGGCAGAGCCCGGTCTGCACGTTGCGCAGGTGGTACACGGGCGCCGCTGCGGCGGACGCCGCCTGTGGCGTGGCGATCACCGTGGTAAGGCTGGCGAGGAGGGTGATCACCATGGTGAACAGCGCCCCGGCGGACTTGCTGCGGATCATTCTGCGGTCTCCCGAATGAGGTGATGACATTCACCGCAGTCGCTCACGCTGATTCGTGAGCATTGTGGACGGCGGCGCCAGTCATTACATCGGCGTGGTAGTTGTCGACGCAAGTTCCGATCCGGTGACCCTCTGCACAAGATCTTTCTGAACTTTGGTCAGGGGATTTCGTTGCGGCGGGGAAGTGTTCTCGGTCACGTGAACCATCGACCGCTCGGCTCGTCGTCATCGGTATGCGGGAATTCCGATCCACCGCACGTGGGAGATCCACAGTGCGCTACGT
This sequence comes from Micromonospora sp. NPDC049903, assembly GCF_044460945.1. Lineage (NCBI taxonomy): Bacteria > Bacillati > Actinomycetota > Actinomycetes > Micromonosporales > Micromonosporaceae > Micromonospora > Micromonospora sp. NPDC049903. The sequence continues at coordinate 29,598 of NZ_JBITKL010000038.1, read as the reverse complement.
CCGAGCACTATCGACGCTGCTGCTGGTACCGGTGGCGGTGCTGGCACCCTCCCCGGTCCAGGCGACACCACCGCCGGCGGTGGTCCAGACGGTCGCCGCCGCCGACCCGACCGCCGCGAACCTGACCGCTGCCAACCGGATCGAGCCCGTCGCCGGGATGCCCGACTGGTCCCGCGCGGGATATCTGGGTGGCGCGCCGTTGCCGTCCGACGACGACCTGGCCGGTGGCGCCTGCACGATCGGCACGGCTCGGCTCGCCAGCGAGTTCGGCGTCCGCGCGAACGACAGCATCGACGACAGCAGCGGCCTTCAGGCCGCGATCGACCAGATCAAGGACTCCTGCTCGCCCTCCGGAAACCACCGCCGACTCTCGCTGATCACCCTGCCCGCCGGGCGGATCGACATCACCCAGCAGATCTACGTGGACGCCAACTTCCTGATCCTGCGGGGTCAGGGTGCGGGCGACGGGGGCACCCGCGTCGTCTTCCGGCCGAATGCCAACACCCGATACGACACGCTGACCGCCGACGGCAGCCGGTGGCACCAGGACTCGATGATCTGGGGCACCGCTCCCGACGAGGGTAGGGGCGGCTGGATGTGGCCCGGTCGCGCCCTGTTCAAGGTGCAGACCCGCGAGGTCGCCGAGCGGTACCTGGACGAGTGGACCACCGCACCGCGCAACCGCAAGGACCTGTTCGAGGGGTCGATCAACCAGCACTGGGCGTCGGGCGTCAAACTGGCCGCGGCCACCGGCGACCCGGGCTTCTCGGCCCGTACCGGACAGTCAGTGATCCACATCGACGCGGCGGCGAAGATGGACCGGTTCGTCGCCGGTGGCTACGTCTGGGTCGGCGCCGCGAACAGCCGGAACTTCTACGAGCAGCAGGGCCTGTCGCCGGACGACCCGGGTGTCCGCGAGAACCTGCACATGCGCCAGCAGATGTTCCGGGCGGTCCAGGTGGACCGCACCCGCAAGACCGTGACCCTCGACCGGCCGCTGGAGTACGACGTGCCGGTCGACTCGACGTCGGACGGCTCGGCGCCGATCGGCAGCAGCACGTACACCAGCAAGATCACGCCGTTGAGCGTGGTCGAAGGGGTCGGCTTCGAGAACTTCGCCTTCAGCCAGGAACTGCTGGACATGCCGAAGCACGGCGGCGGTCGCTACACCACGCCGCCGGGCGACGCGGTGCACAACTACGGCAACCTCGCGCCCGAGTACGCCATGCACGGCCTCGCCTTCAAGTGGGCCGCGAACAGTTGGGTGCGCGGACTGACCGGCACGATGACCGGCTCGCACCCGGTCGTCACGGAGGTCGCCCGCAACCTGCAGATCGAGCACAACACCTTCGACGGCGCGTGGAACAAGGGCAAGGGCGGCAACGGCTACCTGCGCGGCAGCCGGGTGTGGGACTCGCTCTGGGCCTACAACACCAGCCGGAACCTGCGGCACTTCACGTTCCAGTGGTCGGCCAGCGGCAACGTGGCGTTCCGCAACGACCTCGACTCCGACCTCAACCTGCATGGCGGCTGGGAACGGTACAACCTGTTCGAGGGCAACACCGTACGCGTGCCGTACGAGCACCGGTCGGGCAACTGCACCGCCAACTGCGGCGGTGAGGGCGGCGAACTGGAGGACGGCACCTGGTTCCCGATCTGGTGGGCGGCGGCGGCCAAGGCGATCAAATGGTCCGGTGCCTCCGGCCCGCAGAACGTCTTCCACCAGAACACCCTGATCAAGCAGTCCACGCCCGGCGGCCCCTTCCTGCCGTACGAGCCCTACTCGGTGGGCAGCGGCACCAGCACCGCGATCTACCAGTTCGGCTCCGACGCGAACAACCCGCGCGCGTTCGCTCCGTTGAGCCAGGGCGGCGTACCGATCAAGGACTGGTCCGGGCGGGAGACCGCGACCTACGACGGCCAGGGCGTCGTCGTCCGCAACGAGCGGTGGCCCTCCCTGTTCCTCCGCGACGTCGGCCAGCTCGAACCCCGGGACGAGAACCGCCAGGAGGTCATCACCTGGAACATGCAGGGAGCAGGTTCCGCGGCGGAGGGCAGCTACCAGAACAAGTACGCGGAGGTGCGGAACTTCCTCACCCAGAACAGGGCGTACGTCGTAGCGATGCAGGAGGCCGGGGAGCGGGCGGAAGGCATGCACCTTCGGGGCCTGCACCAGCAGGCGGTCTACGATCGGGGCAACGCTCCGGGCACGATCGACGCGGGGTTCACGCCGGTGCGCGAGTACGCCTGGGGCAGCCAGGGACGCCCCGGTGACGCACGGGTGTACTGGCTGCACACCGACACGTCGATGGCGAACTTCGGGCGGGTCAACCTGGCGGTGGCCACCCGAGAGGCTGCGGACGAGGTCATCGTGGTTGCCGCCGGACTGAACGGCGCCCGTCCCGCGCTCGGCGTACGGCTCGGCGAGACGGTGTTCTTCACTGTGCACGGCTGGTCGCCCGGCGGCCACGACACGCCAGGGCTGCTGCAGAACATCCGCACCCACATCCAGCAGAACCCGGGACCCAACGGTCCCTACGAATGGATCGTGCTCGGTGACTTCAACCGTGAGCCGGGCAATCTCCGGGCCGCGCTGCCTGCGCAACAGTTCGGAGTGATGGACCCGCCTCAACACACGCATCCCACGCGGAATCCGACGCACAGCCTTGACTACGGGGTGACGGATTTCGGGGGCGGGGCGCCGACCCTGCTCAGCGCCAGGACACTGACGACGACCGTCTCCTCGGATCACTTCCCCGTCCGGTACAGCCTGACGCTGCGCGCGGCTGCGGAGAACCCACCGCTTGCCACTCCGACGCTGCCGGGCCTGGCGTTGCTGCGCAACGCCGCCACCACGAACGTGGCCGACGTCGAGCCCGGCGGTGGCCCACTGGTTCCGGACACCCCCCACGACGAGGGGAGGGATCAGCGGTGGCGGTTGGACTGGGACTCCGAGTTCGACGGTCACCTGCGGCTGCAGAACGTGGCGGACGGCCGGTACATCGGGCTGGAGAGCAGCGCGCCGAACTCCCGCGCCGCGCTCAGCTCGGCACGGAGGCTCGACCAGTTGTGGCGGCCGATCATCGCCGACAACGGCGCGTGGACGCTGCGGAACTACGTGAACGGGCAACTGCTCACCGCCATCACGCCCGGTGACTTCCTGCTGGGTGTCCGCAACGCGGACGGCTCGGCGGAGCAGCTCTGGTTCTTCGCCTCCCAGACCGAGGTCGGGGAACGGCGGGAGATCCGGCACGTGGCGACGTCGCCGCAAGGGGAGGCCGAGATCGACGTCGCCGATCCGGACGGCGTCGAGAATCGACCGGTGCGGCTGCTGCCGAACGACACGGCGACCGAAGGCTGGGAGCCGATCTTCGTCGGCCAGCGCGGTGCCGACCGCTGCTTCCATCTGCTCTTCGGTGACGAGTACCTGACCTCGTCGCCCGGCGGGACGGAACCGGTGCCGGGTGGGCAGGTGGTGGTGGAGCCGTACGCGCCGAACAGCGACGGACAGGTGTGGTGCATGCACCAGGACACCGACTCGATGAGCATCTACAACATGACGGGGTTCCATGGTGCGCCGGTTCCGTTGTACCTGACCGACCACGGGGTTCACGCCCAGCTCACGGTGGAGTTCGCCGGCTCCGACGGCGTCGAGAACTGGCGCTGGGGGGCCTGACTCACGGCGAGGCAGCCCCAGGCCGAGCAGGTCGCCTGGGGCTGCCTCAGCCGCCGCACCGATATCGACGATATGAGGTTCCCGCGCCGTTGGTGCGGGAGGAAGGAACTCGCCATGGAACGGCTCCAGGGAAAGACCGCTCTGGTCACTGGCGGAGCGATGGGAATGGGAGCGGCAACCGTCCGACGGTTCGTGACGGAGGGCGCCAATGTGGTCATCGCCGACGTCAATCTGCCCGTGGCGGAGGCGCTCGCCGCGGAACTCGGGCCACAGGCCGTCGCCGAGAGACTCGACGTCCGGTCGGCAGAGGAGTGGGCGGCCCTCGTCGGGCGGACGGAGGAGCGCTTCGGCTCCGTCGACATCCTGGTCAACAACGCCGGCATCGCCGACCCCGCTCCGCTGGAACAGTGGGACGCCGCGCGGTTGCAGCGCACGTTGGACGTCAACCTGATCGGTGTCTTCAACGGCATCCAGGCCGTCGTCCCGGCGATGAAGCGGGCCGGCGGCGGATCGATCGTCAACATCGGCTCCGTCGGCGCTCTGCAGGGCGTGCCGAGGATGTCCGGCTACGTGGTGTCGAAGTGGGGCGTACGCGGTCTGACCAAGACCGCCGCGCTGGAGTTGGGCGTCCACGGGATCCGCGTGAACGCGGTGCACCCCGGCCAGATCCAGACGCCGATGACCGAAGGCGTCACGTTCGACACGAGCAACGTCGCGCTCGGCCGGGTCGGGCAGCCGGACGACATCGCCCGGATCGTCCTCTTTTTCGCCAGCGACGACTCGACGTTCGTCACCGGCAGCGAGGTCGCGGGCGACGGTGGGCAGATCGCCGGCCCGGCCGACTATCAGGGCCTGCCGCGGTAGCGGGCAGACCGCCCCACTCGCCCACAAGACCGTCGGCGACCAGCGACGGCGATGATCGAGCGCGCCGTCGAGGCGTACCCGGTGGTGATCTTCCACCCCCGGCTAGCGGTCGCGGTCGGTGCCGGCACCGTGCGTGGCCCGTGCGGTGTCGGCCCGGCGTGCGGTGTCCCGAGTACCGAGCCGTGGTCAGGCTGTAGTACGGCGGAGGCCGTCGACGACGAGCGTGACGACCTGGTCCGCGTTGATGCGGAAGCTCGGGTGGTCGTAGGCCGCGCAGATGCCGTTGATGGCGATCATGACTGCGTCGGCACTCACGTCGTCGCGGACGGTGCCGGCCTCGGCGGCGTCGGTCAGGAGGTCGGCGATGACCTGGTGCAGGGCCTGGGCGCCCTCGGCCAGGGTGTCCGAGCGGGTCGCCATGAGCGTCGCGAGGGTGCGGGCGAGACCCTCGTGAGCGTCCAGGTGGGCCACGAAGCCGCGCAGGAAGGACTCCAGCGCCTCGTCGGCGGGAAGGGTGGCGTGCAACTCGCGGGCGCGGTCGCACAGCGCGGCGAGTTCCTCGCGATAGACCGCTTCGGCCAGGGCCTCCCGGGTGGGGAAGTGGCGGTAGAGCGTGCCGGTGCCCACGCCGGCCAGCTTGGCGAAGTCGTCGAAGCGCAGGTCGAAGCAGTTCTTCGCGAAGAGTTCGCGGGCCTTGGCGATCAGGGTTTCGCGGTTGCGGCGGGCGTCGGCGCGGAGCGGCTTGGCGTCGGTCATGTGGGGTCCCGTGTTGACAAGTGGAGATTGTCTCCATATTTTGAAAGTGGAGACTGTCTCCGATTATAGGGTGCGAGGTGGCGCTTGAAGGTCTTGATGTTCGGGCGGGGCGTGATCGGTGCAGCCTACGGCTGGGCCCTGGAACGGGCCGGACACCACGTCGAGTTCTACGTCCGGCCGGGGCGGGCGGCGGCGTACGGAGATGCGATCGACGTTGATCTGCTCGACGCGCGACGGCGGCCGTGGGGCAAGCGTGTCGTCGAGAAGTGGCCGGTGCGCCTGCGCGAGTCGTTGGAGCCGGACCATGACTTCGACCTGATCGTGTTGAGCGTGCAGCACTACGGCTTCGCGGAAGCTGCGGCCTTCCTGGGGCCGCGCGTGGGCGGGGCCACGGTGCTCGTCTTCAACAACCTGTGGGTCGAGCCGCTGACCGCCATCGAACACCTTCCCACCGAGCAGGTGGCCTGGGGCTTTCCCGGGGCCGGCGGTGGTTTCGGTGACGACGGGGTGCTGCGCGCGTCGCTGCTGCCCATGGTCTTCCTCGGCACTCTCGACCGGCCGCCCACCGAGCGCGAGCGGGCCGTCCGCGAGGTGTTTCGCGGGGCCGGGTTCCGGATCCAGGAGAACTCCGACTTCCGGGGCTGGTTGGCGATCCACTTCGTCCAGAACGCGGGTCTGCACACGCAGAGCCTGCGGCGAGGTTCCCTGTCCACGCTGACGAGGGGCGACATGCGCGAAGCGATCCTCGCCGTCCGCGAGCTGCTACCACTGGTCGAGGCACGGGGCGTCGACCTGCGGCGGCATCGGTCCTCGCTGCTGCCGTTCACCGGACCCGTCTGGCTGGCCGCGCCGGCACTCGCCTGGATGATGGGCCGATTCCCGCCGGCGCGCAGGGTGACGACGGCGCACGCCAACCCCGAGGAGTTGCGCGCGGTCTGCCGCGACACGCTGGCGGAGGCGCGCAGGCTCGGCGTGGAGGTGCCCCGGCTGGAGGCGGCCGAGCCGTACTTCGCGGACGCGACGGCGTCCGGGGTGTAGGAGCTGTTTGTAAGGAGGGGTCCCCTGCTAACGCCTGGTGTATAGCAGGGGACCCCTCCTTACACCCAGGGGCGCGTGCTGCCGAGTCTGGAGCTGCCTACTGCGCCGGCTGCGGCTCCGGCTGGAACGCCACGTCGCTCACGTCGGCGACCAGCTCGGTGAAGTCGGTGCCGTACGCGGCTGGTTCGATGATGCGCAGCACCAGCGCGAACGGTCGGTCGGCACCGTAGGTGCGGGCGAGGTCCGGATGGTGCGTGGTCAGGTAGCGGGCGGCGGCGAGGTTGCTGCCGGCGGTCAGGCCGCCGATGAAGAACACCGGGCGTCCACCGACCGGGCCCCAGAACCGGGCGAGCAGGACGTAGCTGATCTCCGGGCTGTAGACGTACTCGGTGCCGCCGACGGTGAACGCCCTCCGGCGCTTCTCCTCGTCGAAGATCTCGTACGTCACGCCCCGCAGGATCGCGCGGAGGTGCGTGACGCTGCGCGGGCTCGCACCACCGGGACCGCCGACGCAGAACTCGGTCAGCCGACCGATCTCCCCGGTCGGCTGGTCCTCGCCGACCCGGTCCGCGTGTGCGCCGCACTCCCGGGCGATGGTCGCCAGCTCCACCAGCGCGGCGACGTCGCGACGGTGGACGCTGAACTCGCGCGGCGACGACGCGTGCCGGGAGACCACCAGGAGGCAGCTCGCTCCGGCGGTCAGGCCGAAGAAGGCACGTGCCCGGTTCAGTTTGCGCCGACGTAACAGAAACCCCGAGAGCCAGACGGCCGTACCGGCGATGACGCTCGCCAGCAGATTGATCACAAGGTCACCCACGCGTCGATCATGTCCGATCCCGTCACGCCGGGCGTCAGTGGCGGGGTAGCACGCCGAGGAGGGTCGCGGTCAGCGCCAGCTTCAGGGAGTCCTTCAGCTCCATGCGGAAGTGGGCCAGGTCGGGCGCGGCCTGGTAGGCCGCCTCCAGGCTGGGCGGAGGCGTGCTGTACGCCGACAGCGCGCCGGCCATGGTCATGGTGTGCAGGTTGAACAGCACGGCGTTCTCGCCCAGCTCCGGCAGGCGCTCCTGGACCAGGGCGGTCATGGTGGCCAGATGCCCCATGGAGGCGCGCTTGTGACGGATGGCGACCTCGACGGAGACGTTGTGTTCCAGGACGCCGACCTGTGCGCCGTAGAGGTCGCACAGCACCACCCGGCTGGCCAGTGAGCGGCTGAGGATCTCGGCCACCGCTGTCGCCCGCTCCGCCATGGGCAGGCTGTCGTCGACTCCGTCGGCCAGCTCACCGGCCAGGTCGGTCAGCCACTCCTGGAGGTAGCGGTCGAGCAGTTCCAGCAGCACCGCCTCGCGGGACTCGAAGTAGCGCAGCACGTTCGGCTTCGCCAGACCCACCCGGCGGCTCAACTCGTTCAGGGTGACCGCAGCCACGGGCATCTCGTCGAGCATCGCCGACGCCACGTCGAGGATCGCCCGTCGGCGGATCTCCCGCTGCTCCTCGGTGCGTGCTCGCTGGAAGGTCACGACCGCCAGCCTAGCTTAGGTACCTCCGGTACGTTGACAACGTACCGAAAGTACTTTAACGTCGTCACCACAAGATACCTCCGGTACTTAAGATGATCGGGAGCCTGGCATGAGCGAGAAGTGGACGACGGCGAACATCCCGGACCAGCGCGGGCGGGTCGCCGTGGTGACCGGCGCCAACACCGGACTCGGGTACGAGACGGCCAAGGCGCTCGCCGAGCGCGGGGCCTCCGTGGTGCTCGCCGTACGCGACGTCGACAAGGGCGAGCAGGCCGCGTCGCGGATGACCGGGGACGTCACCGTGCAGGCGCTGGACCTGACCTCGCTCGACTCCGTCCGGACCGCAGCGGAGCAGTTGCGGTCCCGGCTCGACCGGATCGACGTGCTGATCAACAACGCCGGTGTCATGTACACCCCGAAGCGGACCACCCGCGACGGCTTCGAGCTCCAGTTCGGCACCAACCACCTCGGTCACTTCGCGCTCACCGGGCTGCTGCTGGACCTGATGCTGCCGGTGCCCGGCTCACGGGTGGTGACGGTCAGCAGCACCGGCCACCGCATCCGGGCCGACATCCATTTCGACGACCTGCACTGGGAGCGGTCGTACGGGCGGGCCGCCGCCTACGGACAGTCCAAGCTCGCCAACCTGATGTTCACCTACGAGTTGCAGCGCCGCCTCGCCCCGCACGGCACCACCGTCGCGGTCGCCGCGCACCCCGGCATGTCCAGCACCGAACTGGCCCGCAACAGCCCGGCAGCCCTCCGGCTCCCGCTCACCTGGCTCGCACCGGTGATCACGCAGACGCCGGCCATGGGCGCGCTGCCGACCCTGCGCGCCGCCACCGACCCCGCCGTGCTCGGCGGCCAGTACTACGGCCCCGGCGGACGCAACGAGGTCATGGGCCACCCCCGTCTGGTCACGTCCAGCCCGAAGTCGCACGAGATGGCCGTCCAGAAGCGACTCTGGACCGTCTCCGAAGACCTCACCGGCGTGACGTTCCCGATCGCCAAAGCCATGCAGAACTCGATCTCGGCCAGCTCGGTCGTTGGGGCGTAGCGCAGATCGGTGCCGAACACGTCACCGCCGGCTTGGAGTGAGATCGTCAGCGCCGTTGGCCGTGCCATAGTGCCCTCCTCGGTCGGCGGTGATCCGCTCGGCCAGCGCGAGCGCGGTGACGACCTGGCCCTGCGCGCCGGCCACGCCGTCAATCGTCGAGGCTCGCGCGGTGAGTTGCTCGTCTCCGCGTAACGTTCTGATCGCGCTGCCGTCCCCGGCGGCGGTGCCTGCCACAGCGGTCGGTCCGACCAAGCCGAACTGCGCGGCCACGGCCACGATCGCCGCGTTGCGCTTGACGGGATTTTGATCCACATAAGGTGCCCCGGTCACCAGCACCGCTCCGTCTGCGGCGCCATCGAGTTGTTCGGGCGCGGTGAGGTAACCGGCACCTGCGTACGCGGATATCGCCGTGGCGCGGTGGGCGCTGGGCGGTGCTTCGAGCAGGACCGCAGCCAGGAGCGCGCTTGCGGTTTCAGCTCCGTCGCTGTTACCAGGGAGGGCGCTGGACGCGGCAATACGGTGGGTCAACTCGAGCAGATTCAGGCTGTTCTGCGGATCGAAGAACGACTCCTGAAGGTCGATGGGCCCGATCACGGCAGCACCCGCTACGCCAAGCTTCCCGATCACACCCTCGGCATGGTCACGTCCGGACGGAGTCGTCAACACCACGATCCGCCGGTTGGCCAGCGTCCCGCTCAGCACGGAGGGCGCCGTGTCGTTGATGAAGTCGTCCTTGCGGCTCGCTTCTGTCTGAAGGTCCTCGGTCGTCTCGCGGAGCTGCTCGTTCGTCTTGTGGGCTGCATTCAGAGAATCGCTGAGTACATCGGTGGCCGAGCCGTTTGCTGCGGCAGTGCCGAATACCGCACCCACTGCCAAGGCGACGAACACCGCGGCGAGCGAGATGACGTGATAGCGGAAGTTAATCACCAAGATATCTTATGAGCATCCATGGCACGGTCGCGTTCATCCTGTTCGGCGTACCCTCCGAAATCCCACGGGCTTGCGTTACCACTTCTCCCGCCACCACAGGGCCAGGAAGCCCAGCGCTCCGATGAGGACGATGCATCCGACACCGCCGCAGATCAGGGCAGCAACGCCACCGAAGAAGCCGTAGTCCCCGTAGTCCACGGCACGAACCTACGCGCTGCCTGACCGCTGATCAGGCTGGGTCAGGAATCCCGGGCGGCGTCCAGCGTCGGGGTGCGGACCTGGTCACAGGTGGCGAGCAGCATGCCGAGACGGCGACGCGCGTCAGCCGCCAACGGATCGTCCTCGCGGCGCAGCACGCGTACCGCCGTCGCGGTGGCCTCGGCCGCCCAGACGGTGAGCTGCGCCGCGGCGAAGGCGTCGGCGATCGCCAACAAGCCGGTGCCGTCCTCGGCGGCGCACGCGCGGGCGTGCCGGGCCAGCAACGGCGACAGGGTCCCGTCGGTACGCTCGGCCAGCTCGGATAGCCGTTGGGCCACCGAGCGCCGTGCGCCGTCGGCGCAGGTCGGGCCGATCAGGGTGGCCGCCTGACCGAGCCGGGTCAGGTCGTGCAGGGCGAGCACCTCGTACCCGGTCAGGCCGTCGGAGCGTAGCCGGTCGCCCAGCGCGACCAGGTGTCTGACGGCGGCGGGCAGGTCGCCGGAGGCGGCGATCGTCGCGCCACGGGCCAGTTCGAGCCAGGGGTAGAACACCGCGATGCACGGGGAGTACGCACGGTCTGCCGCCGTCATCGCCGCCGAGGCCGTGTCGGCGTCGCCGCGCCAGGCCGCCACCTGTGCGCGCTCACCGTGGGCGAGACTGCCGTAGAGCCGGCTGGTGGCCAGCATCGCGCTGGCCGTGTTGCTGAAGGTGACCGCCTGGTCGGTGCGCCCTCGGAGCCGTGCGGCGTAGGACTGGAGGACGGTCAGGAAGCCGCTGCCGAGCCGCAGGCCGCCGGAGCTGACCAGGTCGGCGAACTCGTCGGCCGCGATCGCGTCGATGCCGGGCAGGTCGCAGGTGAGCGCCAGCCGGGCGGCCCGGGTCGACTCCACCATCGCCTGTAGGTATGGCAAGTCTCCCCGCCAGCCGGCCACGTCCGCCTCCACCTGGGCGATCGCGTCGGCGTTGCGGCGGAACAGGCCGCGCGTCGCGTCGACGTAGGCGACCACGCACCGGGCCAGCCCACGGGCACCCGGGCCGGACGCCGGGCGGGCCAACACCGACTGGCTCAATCGCAGCGCCGTCGCGATCTCCATCCGGTGCATCCGCATGAGCGCCTCGAACGCCCAGACCCGTGCCTGGTGGCCGGGATCGGTGAGCGCGCCGGCCGCCTCGGCCAGGCTGTCGACGGTGGACTCCTCGCCGAGGCTCCAGTACGTCACCATGCCCCGCACCGTCAGCCAACGGCTCCGACGCCGCTCGTCGACCAGATCGTCCCGGACCTGGTCGAGCACCTGGAGTGCCTCGTGGGGGCGCTCGCAGAGCATCATGATGGTGGCGAGAAGCTCGGCGGCGTCGTAACCACCCCCGGCATGCAGCGCCGCCTGCGCCAGTTGGACCGTGAGCGGTACGTCGTAGCGGGCGAACGCCTGCGCGGCACCGGCGAGCAACAGGCGGGGATCCTGTGCGGAGCCCGCGCCGAGCCGCCACAGGGCGACCCGCAGCAGGTCACCCGGGCGTCGGGCGCCGGTGGCCTGCACCAGGTCGGCCAGTTCCGCCTGCAACTGCCGGGTCCGGGCTGGCGGGCAACGGCGGCGCAGCAGCTCCCCGTACAACGGATGCGTCAGTTGCACGTCGACCCGCCGGTCACGCCGGACGACCGCGATCAGGCCGTGTTCCTCGGCCTGCCGGACGTCGGCGGCGTGTGTCGCCGTGGTGAGCAGGTGCAGGCCGATCTGCTCGCTCAGGGCGACCAGCTCCACCACCTTGCGGACGCCCGGAGCGAGGTGGTCGATCCGGGTGCCGATCACGTCCGTCACGTCGAGCGGCCGCGTCGAGTGGCCGGTCCACTGCCACACGCCACCGGAGCAGGCCCACTCGCCACTGTCCGTCGTGCTGCGCAGCAGCTCGTGGAGAAGCAGCGGATTACCGGCCGAGAGGCGCAACATCCGGTCGATCGACCGCGCCTCGGCCGGCCCGCCCAGGACGGCCGCGAGCAACTCGGTGGTCTCGCCCCGGCCGAACGGGGTCAACTCGACGCGCTCGACCAGATCGTCGACGCACAGGGGCCGCAGCGGCAACGGCACCTGCTCCCCGTCGTGCACCGTCCCGAGCAGGACGACGTCCTCCTGCCGGGTGAGCACGTGGACCAGCGCCGCCGACGGCGGATCGAGCAGGTGGGCGTCGTCGATGGTGAGCACGATCGCGCGGCCCATGGCCTGCTCGTGCAGCGAGTCCACCACCCACCGCAGCACCCCGGCGGGGGTGAGACCCGCCGGTTGCGCGACGGGAAGCACCTGGGCCAGACCACCGAAGGGCAGCGCCGTACTCGGATGGCCGGCGGCGATGGGCCAGACGACGTACCGGCTCGCGGGAAGCTCGGCCACGGCCTCGCGGACCAGCCGGCTCTTGCCGACACCGGCGTCGCCGCTGAAGAGGACGCCCCGTCGGCCGATGCCCTCCACTACCGCTCGCAGGTGCTTGAGCTCACCGGTTCGGCCGACGAAACTACCCCGATCCACCGAGGCATCGTATCGATGTCGACCCCGATCCGATGTCGCACACCGTGTGCGTCGAGATCGGATAACGTCGGCTAACCCCGTCGCGGCAGCCACTACGGTTTCGGCGATTGCGGGCCGCCGCGTCGAGTCGGAGGAGGAGAGCTGTGGAGGCTGGGTTCCGTACCGGCGACGTGCTCCGTCTCTCCTGCCCGTTCACCCCCGCCTCGGTGACCGGAACGTCGCGGTTCTTCGTGTCCGTGCGGTGGCCGTGGGTGGCAGGCCGACCCGGAGACCGAATGGGGCGCTTCGACCCTCCGCTCGTGACGGGACGACTCCCGCGACCCCGGACCCACGTCGTGGTCCTGCGCGAGGGCCAGTCGTACGATCCGACGTGCGACGAGCAGGGGTACGAGATCGACCCCGACGACGACATACCGATCCGGCTCGATCTGGTCTTCCGTCCGTACCCGTTCCTCGATATCGGTGACGAACTCGCCGACAGTGATGGTCGGGCATGGCGCTTCGACGGCCCCTGGGACTGGTACGCCTTCGACGCTCGGACCCAGGCTGAGCCGACCCGCCTCCAGGTGCCGGAACTCGCATGAGCGCCTTTCCCGCGCCACTGCTGAGGAGGTCACGGCAGCATGGAGCCTGACGACGAAAATTCGCCTCCTCGCGATGACCCTGGCCCGGTCACCTGGTATGAGGTCGTCGATCCCGTGGTGGCGCGTTACCCCGGGCCGCCTCGCGACGACTACAGCAATGTCTACTTCGAGGTAAGCGGGCGGATGCGGGCCCACGCGGGGCAGCCGTCGGAGCGTCCAGCCTGCATCGCGGCCGGGAACAGAGCGTTCACCGCAATCGGTCCGTGGGCCGGAGCGTTGCCGCCCGCGATCGTGCGATGCGAAGTCTGCCTTGCGACGCATCCGGTCGCTGAGGAGAACGGGGCAGAGGGTGGGTGATTCGCCGAGTAGCTTGAGCGCGTCCCGGGCCCTTCGGCGGGGTCAGGCGAACGAGCGGGAGTAGTCAACAGTGACCCGACGGAGGTGGATGCTCTGGGGTGCGGCAGTCGCGCTGCTTGCCGGCTGCGGCGCGGAGGTGCACGACGGCCCGTACGAGGGCGCGCCGCCCAAGGGGGAGAGCCTGGGCGAGATGCGCCAGCAAGCGGGCGAGGCACTGGCCCGTTACGACCAGGCTGTCCTCGCCGCCGCCGATCTGACCACCGTCGACGTGACACCGCCGCCATGGAAGTCGCCACCGGGCATCTCCATCGAAGCGGCGACCGGCGTCAGGACCGGCACCCGGCTGACGGTCACCTTCACCGGCGCGGCGGGACCGGCGACCGAGCCCTGCGGCGTCGACTACCGTGCCGAGGCCGTGGAATCCGCCAACGCCGTGGTCGTCATCGTGATCGCGCAGCCGTACGCCACCGATGAGGCGTGCCTGCTCTCGGGTCACCCCCGGACCGCCACTCTGGAACTGGCGCGACCACTCGGCGCACGGGTGGTCCTCGAAGCTCGGCAGGGGCTGCCGGTCCTCCTGACCACAGGATGACCGGCCGCCGCGCGAACCCGAACCGGCCGGAATCGACCATCGGGTAGGCGCGGCGGGCCTCGGCGCTACCGACCGTTCTGCGGCTGGTGTGGCCGGTACCCCATCGGTCCGAGCGCGGGACGTGCCGTCGAGGCGCTCGCCGTGTCCGGCGGCTCGACGGCGGCGCACCGTGCGCCGCGGGGCGGCACGGCCAGGTCCACCAGGTACGCGTCGGTGGTGCGGCGGGTGCAGTCGCTGCGGTCGTAGACGCCGTGACCCCAACCGTCGTACGTGAGCAGGACGGTGGTGTCGCGGGTCTGCCGGTGGACGTTGACCGCCCACTCGTACGCCGTGGACGGGTCGTGCCGTGCGTTGAGTAGCAGGATCTTCGGCGCGTCGGTGATGCGCAACCGGCGTTGCGGATTCACGGTGTCGCCGGAGCGGCCGATGCAGGAGGCGACCGCCTCGGCTCCCAGCGGGGAGCCGTTCATGGCGGGTGCGACGGTGCGGGCCTTCTTAGCCAGGGCGGTGAATTCGCGGTGGTCGCGGACCGGGAGACTCCAGTCCAGGCAGAAGACCGCAGGGAACAGGTGGGCCTTGAGATACGGCTCCTCCTCCGCCGGGGTGGTCGGTGGGGTGAGGTCGGGGCGGTCCAGTTTCGCCAGGAACGTGGCGAGCCCGGCCCAGTCGGGTCCGTAGAAGGCGAGGAACGCCTCATCACGGATCAGGTGCGGGGTGACCGGCGTGTCCGGCGACCGTGGATGCACCAGTGCGCCACGTTCGGCCCGCTTGAGCAGGTCGTGCCAGAGCCGGGGCACGTTGCGGCCGTGCAGCGCACAGGACCGGGTGCGGGCGCACCAGGAGACGAACTCCTGGAACGAGTCCTCGGCGGCAGCGGCCTCGGTCGTGAGGAAGGCCCGGGTGCCGAGGCTGTGGTCCATCACGCTGTCCAGCACCATGGCGCGGACGTGCTCACCGTGCCGCTCGGCGTACTGCAGGCCGATCAGCGTGCTGTAGGAGAGGCCGAAGTAGCTGATGGTGCGTTCGCCCAGCGAGCGGCGTACGGCGTCCATGTCCTCGACCACGCTGCGGGTGTCGACGTTGTCGTAGAGCGGACCGGTCCGGGCCCGGCAGTCGTCGGCGAACCGCTGGTTGAACCGGGCCAGGCGGGTGAACTCGGCCTGGTTGTCGGGTCGCAGCGACGGACGTCGGTCGAGCAGGTCCGGCGAGCAGACCACCTCGGTGCTGCGGGCGATTCCGCGGGGGTCGATGCCGACGATGTCGAACCGCTCCCGGACCTCGCGGCTGAAGTAGCGGTCGGCGACCAGGGCGAAGTCCACTCCCGAGCCCCCGGGGCCGCCGATGTTCACGAACAGCACCCCCCGCCGCTCGGCCGGGACGGCGGCTATCTGGCGGGCCAGCGCGAGGTCGAACGTCGCGCCGTGTGGGGCGGTCCAGTCGATCGGCATGGGGATCGTGCCGCACTCGACCTCGGCCCGTTCGGGGCAGGGCGCCCAGGTGATGTCGGCGCGGTAGCCACGGTCGGGGGCGGCGGTGGGCGTGGCGGGGGGACGGGCCTCGGCGGGTACCGCCGTCGCGGGTACGGCGGTACCCGCGACGAGCGTGGCGGCCAGTGCGACGACGATCGCCCGTCGCCGCAGGGCGGGTTCGGTTCTCATCGCTCCCGACCGCCGTCCGTCTTATTTGGCATGACCATGCTAAATGCCGTAGCACGGTCATGCTAGAAAGATGGGGTGCCCAAACAGGTTGACCCTGACCAGCGCAGACGCCTGGTCGCCGATGCCGTTCTGGACGAGATCCTCGACAACGGCATCCAGTCGGTGACCCTCGCCCGCATCGCGCAGCGC
This sequence comes from Micromonospora sp. NPDC049903, assembly GCF_044460945.1. Taxonomy (NCBI): domain Bacteria; kingdom Bacillati; phylum Actinomycetota; class Actinomycetes; order Micromonosporales; family Micromonosporaceae; genus Micromonospora; species Micromonospora sp. NPDC049903. Next base: position 13,663 of record NZ_JBITKL010000038.1, on the reverse strand, counting down.
ACCGGACTGGCCATCGGCAGCATCCGGCACTTCTTCACCGGCCACGACGAGATGCTCACCTTCACCTTCTCCGTCGTCGTCTCCCGGATGAGCGACCGCCTCGGCGGCGAGGGCGCTGCGGCCGGCGGCGAGGGCGGTGCGGGCGGCGGCGAGGGCGTTGTGGCCGGGCCGACCGGCACGAACGCACTCGACGCGATCGGCGCGCTGCTGCTGCGGTCGGCGCCCGGTCAGGTGCCGCACCGGGAGAACGTGGCCTACCTGGAATACCTGATGCGGGCTCGCACGGTGCCGCACCTCCGAGCCGAACTGGCGCGGATCCAGGCCGAGGGGGAACGGATCATCGCCGACCTGGTCCGTGGCGCTCTGGCGGGGACCACGGCGTCCGAGGCGGACACGCGGTTGGAGGCCGCCGCGATCACGGCGATGCTGAACGGCTTGGCGCTCACCGACGCGTACGCGCCGGAGCCCCTGGCCGCGCACGACGTGCGGCAGATCGTCACCCGGATGCTGGAGCGGCTGCGCGGGGCCTACCCGACGAGGTGCGGCGTACCGCGTCGCTGAACGCCGGCCAGCGCTGCGGCGGTGCCGCAGCGAGGGACAACGACCGTGTCGGAGGGGGTGTCCGCACCCCTCGAAGCGGGGGGTGTCCCGGTCCCGACCAGGTCTCATAGGGTGCGCTCACACGTACCTGGAGGAGTTGGGCTCGATGGGATCGAAGCGCAGGCGGGCCCGGGTGGGGCTGACGGCGGCGGCGGCGGTGGCTGTCGTCGTACTCGGTGTCGGCATCGGCGCCGCCGGCGCGAGCGGCCGACAGCCCTGGTGGGGCCTCGGGCAGCAGGCCACGCCCACGCCGAGCGTGACCCCGAGCGACGCCCCGACCTCCGATGCGTCGTCGGCCCTGGGCGCGCCGGTGAGCGCCGGGCCGACCACGGCGGCACCGTCGGCGAGTACGTCCCCGAGCGTGCCCGCGACCACGCCGCCGCCCTCGCGGACCCCGTCGGCCTCCGGCAGCCCCGCCTCGTCGGCGTCGTCGCCGACCCCGCCGACCGGGAACCGCACGACCGCGCCGACGTGGGCGCCGCCGCCCGCGAACGCCGGGTTCGACTACCAGATCGGCGGGGTGTACGCGCCGCCGTCCGGCGTCACCGTGGTCAGCCGTGACCTGGAGGCGTCACCGGCCGCCGGGCTGTACAACATCTGCTACGTCAACGCCTTCCAGGCGCAGCCGGGCGCGGAGTCGTGGTGGAAGACCAACCACCCGGACCTGCTGCTGCGGGACGCGCAGGGCAACCTCGTGGTCGACGAGGACTGGAACGAGCTGATGCTGGACTTCTCGACCGCCGCCAAGCGGACGGCGTTGACCACGATCGTGGGCGGGTGGATCGACCGGTGCGCCAGCAAGGGGTTCAAGGCGATCGAGCCGGACAACCTGGATTCGTTCACCCGGTCCAAGGGCCTGCTGACCGAGTCGCAGGCGGTCGCGTACGCGGCGTCGCTGAGCGCATACGCGCACGGCAAGGGGTTGGCCGTGGCGCAGAAGAACCTCGCGGAGCTGAGCACCTCGAACGCCCGCAAGGCCGGGTTCGACTTCGCCGTCGCCGAGGAGTGCGGCACCTGGAACGAGTGTGACGCGTACACCCGCACCTACGGCGCCAACGTGATCGTCATCGAGTACACGGAGAGCGGCTTCAGCAAGGGGTGCGGGTCGCACGGCAGCACCCTCTCGGTCGTGCTGCGCGACCTCGCCGTCTCGGCGCCCGGCTCCCGCACGTACGTCCGTAAGGCGTGCTGAGCGGGGACCTCAGTCCGCGGGTACGACCTGGATGACGCTCTCGCCACCGACCGCGTTCCCCTGGTCGGCCATCGAGCTGATCAGGTTGTAGTAGCCGGGGCCGGCGTCCGGGGCGATGACGATGGTGCTGACCGGACGTCGGTCAGGCGCGTCGGCGGGGCGTACCGGCTCGGCCGGGTAGGTGACCAGCCCGGGGACGGTGAGCGTGCCCATCGCGTGCGCGGTGAGCTGCTCGACCGACTCGAACGGGCCGATCAGGTGGGCGGTCAGCTCGACGCCGGGCCCGGGAGTCGGCGTCACGGGCGGCTCGTCGGGTGACTCGACGACCCAGTTCAGGGTGAAGGTCTGCCCCGGCTGGTACGACCTCTCGACGTCGGCGGTCTCGCAACAGGAGTAGGTGAGCGTCGACGCCGCGACCTCCTCCACCGGGCTGACCACACACGCGGCCAGGAGCGGGAACAGGAGGGCCAGGGGCAAGGCGCGGTAAGCCTTCATGCGCCGGAGCGTATGCCCTGGTCGCAACCCCTGACCTCGATGTTCGTCGCCGAGGCGGACGAGTCGGGGTCACGGACGGGAGGTCGTCACTTCTGCCGCTCCCGGAAGTAGCCGGTCCGCAGACCGATCGCCAGGACGACCGCGTAGACGCCGGTGAGCAGGAGCGTCGATATCAGGGCGTCCTGCCAGGAGCCACGAATGATCCAGTTGATCAGCAGCATCACCGGCATGGCAACGAGCAGGGCGAGGAACATCCGCACCGGGTACGGCCACCGTCTCATGGCAGTTTCTTACCCCGAGAGCCTCTGCGCGATGCGCGTCACGGCGTGGCCGCCGCCGGTGTCGGCGGCGGCCAGCCGGTGGTGACTGCGGTGCTGCTCGGGTCAGCCGTTGTCGATCAGGCTGGCGATCTCGTTGTAGATCAGGTGCGCCTTCGCGCCCTGGTTGGACGGGCAGCCGCCGAGGTGGTGCAGGGCGATCACCCGGTGGCTGCTGTTCAGCACCGGTGAACCGGAGTTGCCGCCGGAGGTGTCGCAGCTGTAGCTGATGTTCCAGGTGTTGTAGTTCGCGTTCCGGACGGTGCAGCGCGCGCCGTTCTGGGTGTCCTCGAAGATGGAGAGGCGCTTCGGGCTGCCGTCACCGTGGCCGGGAATGTACATCTGGGTGCCGGTGGTGGTGGCGGTCGTCGCCAGGTAGAGCGTGCCGAAGCCCTGGATGGCCGCGAAGTTGTTCACCGAGAACAGGGCGTAGTCGAGCTGGTTGGAGCCGCCGCTGCTGACCCGGTAGAGCGTGGCGCCGCTGACCTTGGTGCCGGGGCCGGGGTTGGCACCGCCGCAGGTGGCGCACTGGTAGTTGAACTGCATCTCGCTGCCGCTGACCGCCGACTGCGTCGAGAAGCAGTGCTTGTTGGTCAGCATCCGGTTGGTGTTGCCGACCCGCCAGGTGGTGCACATGCCGCCACCGCTGATCAGCAGGCGGGCTACCGCGTTGCCCCGGGCGAACTCGGTCGGGTGGCTGCTCTGGTAGCAGACCACGTCGCGGCGGGCGTCGGTGCTGCACACCGACTGGGTGGAGAAGTTGTGCGCGGCGATCTCGGTGCGGTCGTAGCCGCGCCAGAACCGGTCGATGGTGGCGGCGCTGCCCCGGCTGGCGCGGGTGCTGTGCAGCGTCACCACGGCGGTGTCGCCCTCGACGGACATGGCCCAGAAGCCCGGCCGCCCGTCGGTGGTGTAGTCCGAGCCGGTGGCCCGGTTCAGGTCGCGGTCGTACCGGTGGCTCTCCCGGCCGTCCGGGCTGGCGACGGTGACGTACTCGCCGGGGCCGAGCCGCAGTGAGGCGAAGTGCACCTTGACGTAGGTGGCGCCGGGGTGGTGGATGACCTGCGTCCGGCCGTCGCGGGCGTACGACAAGGCGCCGTCGACGGTGCGCAGCTCGCCGACGGTCGTCACGCCCTCGGCCACGAACTGCTCCGACTCGGGGGCGCGCGCGGACTGCGGCGCGAGAGGTGGCGCCGAGTACGCCTCGGCTGGTGCCGACAGCAGGCTCAGCCCGAGTGTGCAGGCGCTGAGCATGACCGCCAGCGTGCGCAGACGGCGCGGGGCGTGTGTCATCGTCGCTCCTCCCAGGAGACCGGAACCTTAACGATTGCTCAGTCTTCATACACGAGCTGCGGCGATACATGCAAGACCGTCGATGTTTTGTCGGTGGGGACTCCGGCCTGACGGCACCCGTCGCGTAGGGTCCTGCCCGTGTCCGACCAGCCGACGCGGGAGCCCCGCCGCGCCTCCACGTACGCCCTCGTCCTGGCCGGGCTGAGTCTCGTGCTGTCGTTGATCTCCTGCGGCGTGGTGGCGGTGGCGCAGCTCGGCGACACCGACGACGCGCTCCAGTCACCGCCGCGACCGGCGACCGCGTCGGAGGTGGAGGCCGTCGCCCACGTCACGTTCCCGCCCGGCACGGTGTTCCTCTCGGCCGTCAGCAGCAACGGGCTGGAGACCCACCTGTCGGCGAAGTTCCGGATTCCCCGCGCCGCCCTCGACACCTTCGTCGCCGACGGGGGCTTCGGCGCGGAGCTGACTCCGGGGCTCCGCGCCGTCACGCGGGAGGACGACGTGGGCGGTGGGGACACCTGGCACCCCGAGCGCGCGGCCCGCGTCTCCGGACTGGCCGAAGAGGCGCCGGGGCCCGGCGGTGCGTACCGTCGCCTGCTCGTGGACCTGGACGCGGCGGACGCCGTGACGATCTATCTGCGCGCGACCCGGCCCTGACCCGCGCCGTGCTGACCGTGATCGCGGGTGGTGCGGTGTGTGGGCGGGATGCTGGCCGCCTCCGTCCTCGTCTTCTGGGTCAGCCTGACCTACGTCATGTGACGACAGCCGCCCGAGCCGTCCGGGGCGGCCTCAGACCGTTCCGGACAGGTAGTCCTTCCGTCGCTGCGGCGGGAACTTCTCGATCGCGTACCGCAGCATGACCCTCGGCATCACCCGGTAGTGCCGCACCAGGAACTCCTCCTCCGCCGCCAGGTCCCGGTTGCCGACCTCGCGCAGCATCCAGCCGACGGCCTTGTGCACGAGGTCGTGCGGGTCGCGCAGCAGCCGCTCGGCGAGCCGGAACGTCCACGCGTAGTCGTCGGCCTTGATGAACGCGAGAGTGGCCATCACCGCGATCCGCCGGTCCCAGACCAGGTCCGATCCGGCCAGTCGGTCCAGGACCTCGCGGTCCTTGTCGAGCAGCCAGGGCCCGAGGACGTACGGCGCCCAGGAGTCCACCAGGTCCCAGTTGTTCAGGTGACCGCTGTGCGTCAGCACCAGCTCGACGATCCGGCCGCGTTCCGGCTCGTCGGCCTTGCCGAACTTGCGCACCAGGATGAAGATCGCCGTCAGCCGCTCCTCGTGCACCTCGCTGGTCAGCAGCGTCGCCGTCTCGGCCAGGTCGAGGCCGCGCCAGTGTCGGCCGGCGACCCGGCGCTGCTGCGGCACGGTGACGCCGATGGCCCGGTCGCCCTCGCCGTACCCGCCGGGGAACATCTTGAGGTACCGACTCACACCGGTGGCGCGGGCCGGGTCGGCGAGCTGGGCGAGGTCGCGCCGGATGTCGGCGGCAGTGGTGGCCATGACTCGGCAACCTACCGCGAACGGTGCGCCGTACGGTGTCGGCCGCCCGGGCCCACCGTGGCGCGGCGACGTTTCGAATCCGTCACGCAGTTTTGACGGGCGTTGCGGGAAAGTGCCGGGTAGGTGAATTCCAAGAATGCGCCGCCCTGTGACGTCCACCATGTTGACAGTCCTCGGTGGTCCTTCATTCACGCCACCTTCGCCGCCTCCGCGACGGCGGTGACCTCTCTATTCACGTCGGCGTCCCGGAATCAGATCACAAGCGGTTCCGGATCATTGTTGGCCGGGGCTGTCCGAACGGTATTGCCGCTGACACTTTCCGGTAACCCCGAGCCTCGGCGGATTCGCTAACTTGAGCGTCGCCCGGCAGGGGGCCGGGAAAGTCATCGGGGAGAGGGGCACATGCGCAAGAAATTGATCCGGCAATTACTCGCCGGTATCGCGGTGGGGGCGGCGCTGGTGCCGGTCGTGGTGTCGCCGGCCTCGGCGGCACCCGTGTCACAGGTGCAGTGGGAGCCCTGTGAGCAGGATGACAGTGCCCTGTGCGGCACCCTCGAAGTGCCGGTCGACTGGGCCGATCCGCTCGGCCCGACGATCGAGTTGGCGCTGGCCAAGCGGCCCGCGACCGATCCCGAGGTGCGGCGTGGATCGCTGTTGGTGAATCCGGGCGGCCCGGGTGGGTCGGGCGTGGACTCCGCCTTGTGGGCCACGTACGGTGACGAATTGCGTCGTCATTTTGACATTATCGGTTTCGACCCGCGTGGAGTCGCTCGCAGCGCGCCCATCATGTGTGCGGTCGACAAGTTGTCGGCCCTGCCGGCCGGCGCCATCAAGACGGCTGCCGACTTCACCCAAATGGTCACCGCGAGTCGGGCGCTGGCCGACGACTGCCGCTCCCGGAGTGGGCCGGTATTCGACCACGTGAACACCCTTCAGGTGATCCGGGACATCGACGCGATCCGGGCCGCCGTCGGCGACACGCAGTTGAATTTCCTCGGAATGTCGTACGGCACGCTGATGGCCCAGCAGTACGCGGAACTGTTCCCGACCCGGGTACGCGCCATCGTGGCCGACAGCAGCATGGACCACAGCCTGGACGCCCAGGGTTTCGCCGTCACCCAGGCGGCCGCCGGGCAGGACTCGTTCAACGAGTTCGTGGCCGGCTGCGCCCGGCTGCCGCAGTGCGCGCTGCACGGGCGGGACATCCGCGGGTTCTGGCAGCGGCTGCTCGACCGCGCCGGCCGGGGCGAGTTGCCGGACCCGGACAACCACAGCTACAAGATCACCAAGCGGGATCTGGTCAACTTCGTGCTGGGCAACGTGAACTACCAGCCGTACTGGCTCGACATCGCCGCCGAGCTGGAGCGGGTCGACGCCGGCCGTCCGTGGGGCGTGCCGGCGGCCCGCCAGTCGACCGAGGAGCAGCCGCCGACCGTGGTGCCCTTCGCGTACCAGGCGGTGCTCTGCGAGGACTGGAACCTCGGGGCGCAGAACATCGGGCAGTGGCGGACGATCGTGGACGCGGCCCAACTCGCCTCGCCGGACCTGCCGGACCTGCCCCGGGCGGCCATCGGCGCCATCTGCCTCGGCTGGCCCAGCACGGCGGACAACCCGCAGCGGCCGATCACCCCGACCAACCAGGCCAAGCTGCTGTTCGTCAACTCGTTGCACGACCCGGCGACCGGCTACAACTGGGCGCTCGGTGCCGCCGCACAGTTCGGTGACCACGCCGAGCTGCTGACCTACGAGGGTTGGGGACACATCGTCTACGGCCGGGTGGCCTGCGCCGACGAGGCGATCGAGGCGTACCTGATCGACCTGGTGGTGCCGGCGGACGGTACGCGGTGCGCGGCAGCGCCGCCGCCCGGCACGGAGTCCGACGAGGCTCGGGGCCGCTCGGCCGGCCCGGCCGCCGACGAGGCGCCGCCGCTGGTGCCGCTGCGCAGCGAGCCGAAGCTGCCGACCTGGCTCTTCTGAGCCGGCTGAATGTTCGGCTGGATGTAAGGAAGGGTCCCCTGCTAACGCCTCGCGCATAGCAGGGGACCCCTCCTAACATCCGTCAGCGGTTCAGGTGTCGCCGCCAGTCGCGGGGGACCCGGTCGGTGGGGCCGGGTACGCCCTGGTCGAGGGGGCGGTGTGCGGGGGCGGCGAGTTCCGGACCCTGCTCGTACATCGTCTGCTCGGTGTAGTCCCAGAACCATTCCTCGCCCGGCTCGTAGCTGCGGACGAAGTGGTGGCCGGTCGCGGCGGCGTGGGCGCTCGCGTGCTGGCTGGGCGACGAGTCGCAGCAGCCGACCTGCCCGCACCGGGCGCAGCGCCGCAGGTGGACCCACCAGCCCGGCGGGTCGGCGGCCTCGCACTCGGCACATCCCGGGCCGCTGGGTGGGACCGAGGGGTCGATGCCGTCCATGGCTCTCCTCCGTGGGAAGTGGGTGGTCACCGCCGGGGGCGGCGGGTCAGGTCCGGCTCGTCGCCAGATGCGGGACGTCGCGCAGGCTGAGCGCGACGGGCGGCGGCAGGGGACCGTCGCCGGCAAAGGACGTCAACAGGTACGCGACGAGCCGTCGGGAGGCGGCCAGCGCCGCGTCGGCGGAGTGGGCGACGATGCCGCCGTTGGCCATGAGCAGCAGGACGAGATCGTCCTCGCTGAAGTCGGGGCGCAGCCGCCCGGCGGCCTTGGCCCGTCGAACCAGTTCGGCGAACCCCCGGAGGCCGCGTTCGCGTTCCCGGTCGAGGTCGATGGCATGAGGCAGCGACGCGACGACGGCCGCGCTGAAACCCCGGTCGACGGCCTGCATGGCGCACACCTTCTCGACCAGGGTGCAGAAGCCGCGCCACGGGTCGGGGTCGGCCAGGGCCTCGTCGATCACCGACACGCAGGCCGCGAACTGGTCGGCGAAGACCTCGGCGACCAGCGACTCCTTGGTGGGGAACCGGCGGTAGAGCGTCGCGACGCCGACCCCGGCGCGGCGGGCGATCGCCGCCATCGGCACGTCGAGCCCGCGTTCGGCGAACAGCGCGCCGGCGACCTCGACGATCCGGTCGCGGTTCTGTCGCGCGTCGGCGCGCAGCCCGTCCACGGCCGGCATCCGAGAGGCGGTCCCACTCATCCTTCTCACTTTAGCGTAAGCGGATGGTGCTCTCCGCTTAACCTGTTACGTTGGCGGGCACCAAGATCCGTGGAGGTATGGTGAGCTACCGGTTCTCCCTGCCCGTCAGGGCCGTCGCGCGGGTGAACGCCTGCGCCCTGAGCCTGCGCTCCTCGCGCCGATGGGGTCGCCTGGTCAGTCGGTATCTGACCGTCGTCACCTACACCGGACGCCGCTCGGGACGTACCTTCAGCACCCCGGTGGGATACCGGCGTACCGGCGACACGGTGACGATCCCGGTGGGCCTCGCCGACGCCAAGAAGTGGTGGCGCAACTTCGTCGGCGAGGGCGGCCCGATCACGCTGCATCTGGACGGCGTGGACCGCACCGGCCACGCGGTCGCCCGACGCGACGGGAAGGGCCTGGTCACCGTCACCGTCCGCCTGGACGCCTGATCCCGACCGACCCGACCGATCCCGGAGGACCCCGGCGGACCCCGACCCGCGTCTCCCCGGCGACCGGGGATGTTAGGAAGGGTCCCCTGCTATGCACGAGGCGTTAGCAGGGGACCCTTCCTTACACGCGGGTGAGGAAGGCGGCCAGGCCGTCCAGGACGCGGGTGACGTCGCTGTCGTCGTTGTACGGGGCCAGGCCGAGCCGCAGCGCGTGCTCGTCGTCCAGGCCGAGGCGACGGAACGGCTCGTACGCGTAGAAGGAACCCGCCGGTGCCAGGACGTCGTGGCCGAGCAGGAACCGGTAGGCGTCCCGGGTCTTGCGGCCGGGCAGGGTGAGCAGCAGCGTCGGGGTGCGGTCGGCGGCCCGGGAGTGGACGACCACGTCGGGCCCCAGGTCCGCCAGTCCCTCCTCGATCCGCTGCCGCAGGCGGGTCTCGTGCGCGTCGACGGCGTGCAGCGAGGCACGCAGCCGCTCCCGCCGAGACGTGTTCGTCGGGTCGTCGCCGGGGGCGATGTCGGCGAGGAAGTCGACAGCGGCGGTGGCGCCGTCCAGCATCTCGTACGGCAGGGTGCCGAGTTCGAAGCGCTCGGGCACCACGTCGGTGGCCGGGATCAGCTTGTCCGGTCGCAGCGTCTCCAGCAGGCCCGGGTCGGCGGCGAGCACCCCGCAGTGCGGTCCGAGGAACTTGTACGGGGAGCAGACGTAGAAGTCGGCGCCGAGCGCCGGCACGTCGACGAACTGGTGTGCCGCGTGGTGCACGCCGTCGACGAAGAGCAGTGCGCCGACCGCGTGCGCGGCGTCGGCGATCGCCCGGACGTCGGGTCGGGTGCCGAGCAAATTCGACGCGCCGGTGACGGCGACCAGCCGGGTCCGCTCGGTGACAGCGGCGGCGACCGAGGCCGGGTCGAGTTCGGCGGTGGTCGGGTCGAGGTCGATCCAGCGCACCTGCGCACCGGCCCGTTCGGCGGCCAGCACCCACGGCCGGACGTTGGCGTCGTGGTCGAGCCGGGTCACCACCACCTCGTCACCGGGACCCCAGTCGCGGGCCAGGGTCCGGGAGAAGTCGAAGGTCAACTGCGTGGCGCTGCGGCCGTGCACGATCCCGGCGGCGGGTACGCCCAGCAGGTCGGCGTAGGCGAGCCGGAACGCGCCGACGGCGGCGTCCGCGTTGGTCTCCGAGAGCGCGCCGGTGCCCCGGTTGGAGATCGGCGCGGTCATGGTGGCGGCGACCGCGTCGGCGACCGGCCGGGGTGTCTGCGTGCCACCCGGGCCGTCGAAGTGTGCGATGCCCGAGGCCAGCGACGGGAAGTGGGCGCGGAGCGCGGCGACGTCGAACCCGGTCGGTCCGGCGGATGCGGTGGAGGTCATCTCGGTCTCCTGGCGGTCGAGCGGGTGGTCCGGCACCGGCGAGGGGCGCGACGCCTGCAACATAGTGCAGGCCGGTGCGCCGGTCACGCGGTGTCGGCCCGTCGGTCGGGGGCGTACGCACGGTCGGCGGGGGCGGCGATGGTCGATCCGGCGGTCTAGGCTGACGCCCGGAAGACGACATTGGTCCGAATGAGACGGAGGGTGCGAACGTGGTGGACGGCACGGCGGTGAACGGCGGCGAACAGGACAGGCCCACTCTGGACACCGGAGTGCCGCAGACCGCGCGGATCTGGAACTACCTGCTCGGCGGCAAGGACAACTTCGCCGCCGATCGCGAGGTCGGCGACCAGATCATCGCCAACCTGCCGCAGCTCGCGCAGAACGCCCGGCTGTCCCGGGCCTACCTGGCCCGGGCGGTGCGCCACCTGGCCGGTACGGCGGGCGTCCGCCAGTTCCTGGACGTGGGCACCGGCCTGCCCACCGCCGACAACACTCACGAGGTGGCGCAGTCCGTCGTCCCGGACGCGCGCATCGTGTACGTCGACAACGACCCGCTCGTGCTGGCACACGCCCGCGCCCTGCTGGTCGGTACGCCCGAGGGTGCCACCGACTACGTGGACGCGGACCTGCGCGACCCGGACCGGATCCTGCGCGCGGCCTCCCGGACGCTGGACCTGGACCAGCCGGTCGCCGTGATGCTGATGGGCATCCTCGGCCACGTCGAGTCCGACGAGGAGGCGAAGTCGATCATCGACGGCCTGGTCGGTCGGCTGCCCTCCGGCAGCTACCTCGCGATGTACGACGGCAGCGACACCAGCGAGGCGGTCACCGAGGCGGTCCGGATCTGGAACCTCTCCGCCAACCCCCGATACCACCTGCGCAGCCCGGAACGGATCGCCGGACTGTTCGAGGGTCTTGAACTCGTCGAGCCGGGCGTGGTCTCGGTGACCCGCTGGCGTCCCGACGGCGACCCGGCCGAACTGCCCGAGGAGATCGACCAGTACTGCGCGGTCGGTCGTAAGCCCTGACCGGGTCAGCGGCAGTAATCAGTCGTCCGTCATCTAGCTGGCAGGCTATCTCGTTGGTACTGTCGCCCGATGCCGACGGATTTCGAAGCTAAGGGCGTCGACCGCACCCGTCTTGGCCGGCTGCTCGCGCGGGAGCGGTCCACGTTCGTGGACCGCCACCCCCGCTCGGCCGCCGCGTACGCCGACGCCCGGCACCTGTTCGGCAAGGTCCCGATGACCTGGATGAACAAGAACGCGGCCGGCTTCCCGGTGTACCTGGACCGGGCACGCGGGGCCCGGGTCACCGACGTCGACGGCCACGAGTACGTGGACTTCTGTCTCGGGGACACCGGGGCGATGGCCGGACACTCTCCGACGCCGGTGGTCGAGGCGGTCACCCGACGCCTCGCCGACCTCGGCGGGGCGGCCACCATGCTGCCCACCGAGGAAGCGGCGGCGGTCGGTGCCGAGCTGACCCGCCGCTTCGGGCTGCCCGCCTGGAGCTTCACGCTGACCGCCACCGACGCCAACCGGTGGGCCATCCGGCTGCTGCGCGCCGTCACCGGCCGCCCACGCATCCTGGTCAACAGCTACTGCTACCACGGATCGGTGGACGAGTCGCTGATCGTGGTCGGGCCGGACGGGCGGCCCACCAGCCGGGCGGGCAATGTCGGCGCTCCCTGCGACGTGACCTCCACCAGTCGGGTCGCCGAGTTCAACGACCTGGACGGGCTGGCCCGCGAACTCGCCCACGGTGACGTGGCCGCGGTGCTGATGGAGCCGGCGCTGACCAACATCGGCATCGTGCTGCCCGAGCCCGGCTACCTCGACGGCGTACGCGCGCTCACCCGGCAGCACGGGACCTACCTGGTCAACGACGAGACGCACACGTTCTCCGCCGGGCCGGGCGGCGCGACGGCCGCCTGGGATCTGACGCCGGACGTGGTCACCATCGGCAAGGCCATCGGCGGCGGCATCCCGGTCGGCGCGTACGGCCTCTCTGCCGAACTGGCCGCCGCGCTGACCGGCCGGACCGACCTCGACCTGGTCGACATGGGCGGGGTGGGCGGCACCCTGGCCGGTAACCCGGTGTCGATCGCGGCCACCCTGGCCACCCTGCGGGAGGTGCTCACCGACGAGGCGTTCGCCGGCATGGCCGAGGTGGCGACCGGCTTCGCCGAGGGGGTGGGCGCGCTGTTCGCCGAGTACGCGTTGCCGTGGTCGGTAAGTCGGCTCGGCGCGCGGGTGGAGTACCGATTCGTCGACCCGGCTCCGCGTACCGGCACCGAGTCGGCCCGGTGCGCCGATGCCGACCTGGAGGACTACCTGCACGTCTACCTGCTCAACCGGGGGATCCTGATGACCCCGTTCCACAACATGGCGCTGATGTGTCCGCAGACCACGGTCGAGGACGTACGCCGACACCACGAGGTCTTCGGTGACGCGCTGGGCGAGCTGGTGGGGTGACCGATCGGGTGGGAACAGCCGAAACCTATTGACTCTCGATAGGTAGCGAGTGATAGTCGATACATGCTGGTGACACGTTGGGCGGTGGCCGCCCTCAGAGTCTTCCTCGTGGTGCTGTTCGGGATCCTGGTCGTGTTCCAGACCCTCTCGCTGCCGGGGCAGTTCGCCCACATGGCGCAGGAGTCACCGGAACAGGCGTACCTGCGGTGGCCGTTGACCGCGGTCACGGTCTTCTGGGTGCTCTGCGTCCAGGTGGTGGTCGTCGCCACCTGGAAGTTGCTCACCCTGGTCAAGAACGACCGAATCTTCAGCCCGGCCTCGCTGGTCTGGGTGGACGTGATCGTGTGGGCCGTCGCCGCCGCCTGGGTGGTGCTGGTGGCCGTGTTCCTCTACGTAGGATTCAGGGCCGACGACCCCGGAGTCCCGTTCCTGCTGCTCCTGCTCTCGACCGGCGTCGCCGTGCTGGGGCTGCTGATGGTGGTGCTGCGCGCGCTGCTGCGACAGGCCACCACGCTGCGGACCGACATGGAAGCGGTGATCTGATGCCCATCGTGGTACGCATCGACGTCCAGCTCGCCAAGCGCAAGATGAGCGTCGGTGAGTTCGCCGATCGGGTCGGGCTCACACCGGCGAACGTGGCGGTGCTCAAGAACGGCCGGGCCAAGGCCGTCCGGTTCAGCACCCTGGAGGCCATGTGCCGGGTGCTCGAATGCCAGCCCGGTGACCTGCTCGAATGGGTGGAGGAGTGAGCCTCGCGGGGGGCCGGCGGGGGGGGGGGGGCCCCCCCGGGGGGGGGGGGGGGGGGGGGCGGGGGCGGGGGGGGGGGGGGGGCCCCACCCCCGCGGGGGGGGGGGCCCCCCCAGCCCCGCCCAAAAC
>NZ_JBITKL010000037.1:0-44186 GCF_044460945.1 Micromonospora sp. NPDC049903 | reverse complement strand
GCAGGGGACCCCTCCTTACAACAGTCAGCTCGCGGGCTGCGGGCTCTCCGGGGCCTCCTCGCCGACCCGGTGGGCGCGGACCTTGTGCCCGACACTGGTCAGACAGCGGCCGCTGGGCAGGTCGAAACGCCACCCGTGCAGTTGGCAGGTGAGCTGGTCGCCCTCGACGATGCCGAACCGGCTCAGGTCCGCCTTCAGGTGCGGGCAGCGCCGCTGCACCACCCAGTCGCCCAGGGTGATGTCCTCGGCGTCCACCGCCCGCTCGTGCTCGTCGTACCAGCCCTCGGCGTACTGGAGGCGCTCGGTGGAGAGGCACTTGAAGAAGGCGTACACGAACTCGTTGTACTGGCCGATCCGGGCGGCCGAGAAGCGGCAGGAGAGGAAGAGCGAGTTGACCCAGTCCACCTCACCGATGTGCAGCAGGTGCTCGACCAGCGCCCGCTCGGTGCGGAACCGGTAGCGCACCTTTTCGTCCGCGTACGGCCGGACCTGCTTGCCGGGGAAGTCGACCACGATCGACTCGATGCTCTCGCCGTCGTAGCCCACCAGGTCGAAGCGGACCGGGCCGCCGACGCCCTTGGCGAGATAGATCGACTCGTCCAGCAACGGCTCGATCCGCCGCTTCATCTCCTTGAGCACGTCCACCTCGGGGTGCCGCCAGGACGCCTTCTCCGCCTCGATCACCGGCCGCTTGCGTTCGCGCATCTCCTCCAGGTGAGCGGCCTTGTTGGCGAAGAACTCCTCGATTGGCACCGGGTGGGTGGTGGTCGCCCCCTCGGTGGTCACCTCGGAGACGCTGCCGGGCAGCAGCACGATGCCGTTGGTGCCGCCGACCTTGGCGTACTCGCTCAGGAAGACCGACTGGTCGGGGAAGATGTTGCCCTCGTCACCGAAGATGTCGTTGAACTGCCACAGCTCGTCGTCGAGGAAGCACGGCGGGCCGGCGATCGGGAAGACGTGGTCGGCCTTGAGGTCGTCGATGTAGCGCCAGGTGCGGTCGAACTGCCGGTCCCGCTTCTGCTTGCCGAACGCGGTCTTCGCCGACTGCGGCAGCTCGTACACCATCGGGTACCAGATCGCGCCGGAGAACTGGAGCAGGTGCGCGTGCACGTGACCCAGTTCGGCGAAGGTGGTCAGGTCGGTGGGGCGGGCGTCGTTCTGGTTCAGCAGCCGGACACCGTCGTACTCCACCCAGAGCGAGGAGTCACCGATCGGACCGTCGGTCGGGCTGGTCAGCGCCTGGATCATGATCTTCAGGCCACCGTCCAGCTCGTACACCTCCTCGTTGCGGGTCTTCAGGAACTTCGTGAAGCCCAGCGCCCGGAACTCGTCCTCCATCTCGGAGGTGGGGAACTCCGGCAGCAGCACGGTGGCCTTCTTCGACACGTACCGCTTGAGGTGGGCCGCGTCGAAGTGGTCCCGGTGCAGATGCGAGACGTACAGGTAGTCGACGTCGCCGAGGGTCTCCCAGTCGAGCAACGAGTTGTCCGGGAACGGGAACCAGGAGGCGAAGTAGGCCGGGTTGACCCACGGGTCGCACAGGATGCTGCCCGCAGCCGTGTCGATCCGCATGCTGGCGTGCCCGGTACCGGTCACTCGCACCGCAGTTCCCCCTCAAAAAAGACAATCAAGGTGTACGTCAGAACGCTACCGGAGGCAGTCTGGTCTGCGCCCCGCGACGCCGCCATAGTCGCCCGGCCCACCCGGCCGGGCCGAAGGTCCCGAGGTCGGCGCAGCAGGCGTCGGCCCCGCGTATCCGCCCCACCGCAGGTCCCCTCCCGGGTGGCGTGCCAGACTAACCGGAGATCCGAACGCGAGGAAGGACCGACAGTGGCGGGAAGCGAGCCGGTAACGTCGCCAGACCAGCACAAGCCCGGGCACCGCAAGGCCGGGCGGATCGGCGCGGTCCTCACCGCGTTCGCGATGCTGGCCATGCTCTGTGGCAACCACGAGGGCAGGGTCGAGGACCTCTGGCTGGTCGGGGTCGCCGCGCTCCTGCTGCTCATCGTGATCGGCGACACGGTGCTGCGGCGCAACGGCCTGCGTTCCTGAGCCGAGCAGACGACACTACGTACGACGAGGGCCCGTCCCGGAAGGGGCGGGCCCTCGTCGCGCCGCCGGGCGGGGCGGCTCTCGTCGTGGTGGCTCAGCGGCCGAAGAGGATGTCCTGCACGTTCTTCAGCGCGGCGTCGACCTCGGCCTCGAAGTAGCCGCCCTGCACCAGCCCGAACCGGAGCGTGTCCAGGTCCTTCGGGTTGACCGGCATCGGGTTCCGGCCAGCCATCCCACCGAGCAGGGTGTCGAAGAACCGGTCCACCTGGTCGGGGTCGTACCCGCTGCCGAAGCGACGCACCTGAAAGCTGCGCCGGATCTCGTCCACCCGGTAGAGGTCGCTGCCGGGCGGCCCGGCCATCGGCGGGCCGGCCATGGCCGGCGGGCCACCCAGCGAGGGCACGCCCATCGACGGACCGCCGATCGCCTGTTGCGGCAGCCCGGGCGGGCTCCCCTGCGGGCCACGCCGCTGCTCACGGTCCGGCATCCGGATCTCCGCGGTCATGTCGGTCCGGCCGTGGCGTCCCGCCTCGAAGCCGTCGAACCGCTGCTCGTCCGGCGGACCGTAGCCGCCCCGACCCTCCGGCGGGCCGTACCCGCCCGGCCCGTCCGGCGGACCGTAGTCCGGCGAGCCGTACCCACCGGGGCCGTCCTGCGGACCGTAGCCACCTCGGCCTTCCGGCGGGCCGTACCCGCCCGGGCCGTCCTGCGAGCCGTAGCCACCCCGACCCTCCGGCGGGCCGTACCCGCCCGGCCCGTCCGGCGGGCCGTAGCCGCCGGGACCGGCGGGCAGGCCGCGCGGCGGCGGGCCGCCGTGACCCATCTGTGCGCCGGGCGGCCCCATCTGGCCACCGGGCCCCATCGGACCGCCACCGCGCGGTCCGTCGTACCCGCCGCGCGGGGAGTCGTACCCGCCGGCGAAGGCTCCCGTCGGTTCGTCATAGCGGCCGTAGGGGCCGGCCTGTGCCGGCATCGACCGGGGCGGCATCGGCGGCTGCGGCACCGGGGCCATGCCCCGCTCATCGCGCCCCGGCGGACCCATGCGGTCCGGGGGTCCCATCCGGTCCGGCGGACCCATGCGATCGGGCGGACCCATCCGGTCCGGGGGCGCCATCCGGTCCGACGAGCCCATCCCGGAGTCGCTGCCCCGGACGCCACCCGTACCGCCGCGTTCCTCCACCTCGGCCAGCTGCCGCTCGACCCGGTCGAGGTGCAGGTCGACCTGCCACTCGTCGTAGCCGTTGAAGCGGACCCGGAAGACGACGTCGTGGACCTCCTGCGAGACCACCGGGGCGCCGACGGGCTGACCCGCGAGAGTCGCCTCGACCCGGTCCAGGAAAGCGTCCACCTCGTCAACCTTGTAGCCCCGGCGGAGCGCCTTACGCCGGAAACGCTGACCCTGACTCGCCACTATGTCTCCTGGTCTCGTTCGCCACGCCCGGTCACGCTGACATCTCCCCGGCCGGGTCGGTGCCCCTGTCCTCCGCGGCGGCCAGCTGCCCACACGCCCCGTCGATCTCGCGACCTCGGGTGTCCCGCACCGTGGTGGACACCCCGGCGTCGCGCAACCGCCGGACGAACTCCCGCTCGACCGGCTTCGGGCTGGCGTCCCAGCGGCTGCCCGGAGTCGGGTTGAGCGGAATCAGGTTCACGTGGGCCAGCTTGCCGGCCAGCAGCCGCCCGAGCAGGTCCGCTCGCCACGGCTGGTCGTTCACGTCCTTGATCATCGCGTATTCGATCGACACGCGACGCCCTGTCCGGGCCGCGTAGGCCCAGGCCGCCGCCAGCACCTCGGACACCTTCCAGCGCTGGTTGACCGGCACGAGTTCGTCGCGCAGCTCATCATCGGGCGCGTGCAGCGACAACGCAAGAGTCACCGACAGGTCTTCGCTGGCCAGCCGGTTGATGGCGGGCACCAGGCCGACCGTGGAGACGGTGATGTGGCGCTGCGACAGACCCAGACCCTCGGGGGCCGGCGTGACCAGCCGACGGATCGCCGCGACCACCCGGTTGTAGTTCGCCAGCGGCTCCCCCATGCCCATGAAGACCACGTGCGAGAGCCTCGGCGGTGACCCGGCGACCGCGCCGGAGGCGGCCACCCCGGCCAGGTAGACCGCCTGGTCGACGATCTCGGCGGTCGACAGGTTGCGGGTCAGCCCGGCCTGGCCGGTGGCGCAGAACGGGCAGGCCATGCCACATCCGGCCTGGCTGGAGATGCAGACGGTGACCCGGTCCGGGTACCCCATCAGCACGCTCTCCACCATCGAGCCGTCGTGCAGCCGCCAGAGCGCCTTCCGGGTCGCCCCGTCGTCGCAGGCCAGCTCGCGTACCGGGTTGAGCAGCCGGGGCAGTAGCCGGTCGGCCAGCCGGTCACGGGACGCCGCCGGCAGGTCGGTCATCAGCGCCGGGTCACGCACCAGGCGACCGAAGTAGTGGGTGGAGATCTGGCGGGCTCGGAAAGCCGGCTCGCCCAGCTCCGTCACCAACTCCTTGCGACCGTTCAGGTCGAGGTCGGCGAGGTGTTGCGGTGGCATCGCCGCCCGACGCGCGCCGGGCGCGTCCGGGTCGACCGGGATCAGGGGCAGACTCGTCATGGCCCGTCCAGTCTGGCACGCCCGCCGAGGAACGCACCCGTCCGGAGGCGGCGCATCCCCTCCGACCCCCTGCGTGACCCGGGCACGCCGGCGTGGTCCATGCCTCAGTTCACCGCCGGCACGAAGACCACCAGCAGCAGGTACGCGGTCGGCACCGCGAACAGGACCGAGTCGAGCCGGTCCATCAGACCGCCGTGCCCGGGCAGCAGGTTGCTCATGTCCTTCACGCCCAGATCCCGCTTGATCATGGACTCGGCGAGGTCACCGATGACCGCCGCCGCCGAGATCGCCATCCCGAACACGGCACCCCACCAGGGGGCTACGTCGAACAGCAGCCAGAGCAGCACGGCGCTGCCCAGCGCCGCGGCACCCAGCGAGCCGACCAGCCCCTCCCAGGACTTCTTCGGGCTGATCGTCGGCGCCATCGGGTGCTTGCCGAAGTTGGCACCGGCCGCGTACCCGCCGGTGTCGGAGAGCACCACCGCGACCAGGGTCACCAGCACCCGCAGCGGGCCGTCACCGGGCGAGGAGGCGAGCAGTGCGGCGAAGCCGCCGAGGAAGGGCACGTACACCGCGATGAGGGTGGCCGCGGTCATGTCCCGCCGGAGGCCGGCGACGCCGTCACCGAGCTGCCAGACCAGGGTGCCCGCGAGGGTGACCAGCAGGCCGAGCAGGAGCGCGTCCAGGCCGGCGAACCAGCCCAGGGTCACGGTGAGCACGCCACCGGAGATCAGCGGGACCAGCGGGACCCGGGCACCGCCACGGCGTACCGCCCGGGACATCTCCCAGATGCCCACGCCGTAGGCCGCCGCGATCAGCAACAGGAACGCCGGGGTGTACAGGAACAGCGGCAACAGGACGGCGGCGCCGAGGCAGGCCCCGACGGCGATGGCGGCCGGCAGGTTCCGGCCGGCGCGGCTCGGCGTCGGCTGACTCGCCGGACGACCGGCACCGGCCCGCCGTCGCCCACGGTGGCGTCGGGCCTGGGCCGGGTCGGCGTCGGGCTCGGGCTCGGGGGCGTCGTCCGCCGGCACCGGAGCGAGCTGCGTGGTCGGCGCGTCGTCGTGGTCCCGGCCGTCGTCGGGGCGTACCGGTGCGAACTGCGCCGTCGGCGCGTCCTCGTGCTCCAGGTCGCGATGTCCGTTGCCCTCGGTGCGTCGCGGAGCAGCGTCGGGGGCGTCACGCGGCTGGTTCCGGTCGTCGTACGGACCGGCCGAGTCGTCGTACCGCCCGGGGACGTCACGGTCGTCGAACGGGTCGGGTCGGGAGCCGAATCCGGGTCCCGCCGGGTCGCCCCGGTCCTCGACGGGCCGGGCGTACGGGTTGTCGGCCGGCGGACGCGGGCGGGTACGCGGCTCGGCGGAGAGTTCAGCGCCGGGGTGCGGGCCGCGCGACCACGGGCCGGGTTCGAGGTCCGGGTCTGGCCAGGGCAACGAGGTCGGCCGATCCGGGCGGTCCCAGCCGCGGGCCTCGGCGCCACCGTAGGGGTCGAGGTGGGACATCACGCACCGGACGACAGCGGTACGAGATCAACCACTTGACGCACAGCCACTACCATCCCCTACCCGCGCGAGGCGCTCCGTCTGATTCGCCGGCCGGTAAGCCGGTTGATCTCCACCGTTCACCCCCGGGTCGCCGGGAATCGTGCCGAGCCTACTGCACCCGGAGGCTCCGCAGGACGCACCAGTACCCACCGCCCGCCTCGTCGATCATGAGCTTGCCGTACCGGCCGGAGAGCCGGAGGACGACAACGTCATGATCGACGAGGCGGGCGTACGTGGCGAGGGTGGCGGCGGATCAGACCTCCAGCAGCTCGGCTTCCTTGTGCTTGACCAACTCGTCGACGTGCGCCACGTAGCGCTGGGTCACGTCGTCCAGTTCCTTCTCCGCGCGACGGCCGTCGTCCTCGCCGACCTCGCCGTCCTTGACGAGCCGGTCCAGCTCTTCCTTGCCCTTGCGACGGATGTTGCGGATGGCGATCTTCGCCTCCTCGCCCTTGTTCCGGGCGACCTTGATCATGTCGCGGCGGCGCTCCTCGGTCATCTGCGGGAGCAGGATGCGCAGCTGGTTACCCTCGTTGTTCGGGTTCACCCCGAGGTCCGAGTCGCGGATCGCCTTCTCCATGGCGTTGATCTGCGAGTTGTCGTACGGCTTGATGATGGCCATGCGCGGCTCGGGGACGCCCACGGACGCCATCTGGGTCAGCGGCGTGGGGCTGCCGTAGTAGTCAATGATGATCTTGGAGAACATGGCCGGAGTGGCGCGACCGGTGCGGATGGCACCGAACTCCTCCTTGGCGTGCTCGACCGCACGCTCCATCTTCTCCTCGGCCTCGAGGAGGGTGTCATCGATCACCGCTCTCCTCGCCTCCTTCTTGTGCTCGTCGTGGGCTTGTCGGGTCACCGGGACGGACCGCCGAGGTCACCGTCGACGGTCAGCTCAGGTGGTGATCAGCGTGCCGATCTTGTCGCCGCCCACCGCGCGGACGATGGTGTCGTCGCCCTGCGCGCCGAAGACCAGCATCGGTAGTCCGTTCTCCATGCAGAGGCTGAAGGCGGCCGCGTCGGCGACCCGCAGGTTGCGGCGCAGCACCTCGGAGAAGGTGATCGAGTCGAACTTGCTGGCGGTCGGGTCGATCCGGGGGTCGGCGCTGTAGACGCCGTCCACGCCGTTCTTGCTCATCAGCACCACGTCCGCGTGGATCTCCAGCGCACGCTGGGCGGCCGTGGTGTCGGTGGAGAAGTACGGCATACCCGCGCCGGCGCCGAAGATGACGACCCGGCCCTTCTCCAGGTGCCGGATCGCCCGCAACGGGATGTACGGCTCCGCCACCTGGGCCATCGTGATCGCGCTCTGCACGCGGGTCTCGATGCCCTCCTTCTCCAGGAAGTCCTGCAGGGCGAGGCAGTTCATCACGGTGCCGAGCATGCCCATGTAGTCGGCCCGGGCCCGGTCCATGCCGCGCTTCTGCAACTCCGCGCCGCGGAAGAAGTTGCCGCCGCCGACCACCACCGAGACCTGCACACCGCGGCGGACCACGGTGGCGATCTGCCGGGCGATGGCCTGGACAACGTCCGGGTCCACGCCGATCTCGCCGCCGCCGAACACCTCGCCGGAGAGCTTCAGCACCACCCGGCGGGCCCGGCCGGGCGGTGGTGCCGTCGGGTCGTCCACCGCCAGCGTCGGGTCACTCACAACCTGCGTCATCCGCCCGTCCTTCCCCCACTGCCGCGCCCGGGTGCGCACATCTGCCGTTGCCGACCTTATGGGACGAGGAGACCGCGGTGTGTGTCGCGTACACCGGCGGCCTCCTCGTCGTGTCGTTGCCCAGCGCGGGCGCGTACGCCCGGCCGAAGGTCAGGACTGGCCGACCTCGAACCGCACGAAGCGGGTGATCTCGATGCCGGCCTCGGCCAGCACCTGCTTCACCGACTTCTTGTTGTCGGTGACCGACGACTGCTCCAGCAGCACGAAGTCCTTGAAGAAGGAGTTGACCCGGCCCTCGACGATCTTCGGCAGAGCGGCCTCGGGCTTGTTCTCCTCGCGGGCGGTCTGCTCGGCGATCCGCCGCTCGGACTCGACGATCTCCGCCGGCACCTCGTCCCGGGTGAGGTACTTCGGACGCATCGCGGCGATCTGCATGGCAGCGCCACGGGCGTCGGCGTCGCCGGCCTCGTCGGCCTTGCCGGCGTACTGCACCAGCACGCCCACCGCCGGGGGCAGGTCCTGGGCCTTGCGGTGCAGGTAGACCGCGACCGTGCCGTCCAGCTTGGCGAAGCGGTTCAGCACCAGCTTCTCGCCGATCTTGGCGGACTGCTCCTGGACCACGTCGGCGACCGGACGGCCGTCGATCTCGCTGGCCAGCAGTTCCTCGGCGTTGCTCGCACCCGAGCGCTCACCGTGCTCGACCAGCTGCTGGGCGAGCGCGATGAAGGCGTCGTTCTTGGCGACGAAGTCGGTCTCGCAGTTGAGCTCCAGCAGCGCCTGACCGGAGTGGGCGACGAGGCCGTTCGCGGCCGTCCGACCGGCCCGCTTGCCGACGTCCTTGGCGCCCTTGACGCGCAGGATCTCGACGGCCTTGTCGAAGTCGCCCTCGGCCTCGGTCAGGGCCTTCTTGCTGTCCATCATGCCGGCGCCGGTCAGGTCGCGGAGCTTCTTGACGTCCGCCGCGGTGATCTGGGACATGGCTCTCTCTTCGGTGTTGGGACTGCGGGTGAAATGGACTGAGGTGACGATTACCCGGTTCCGAGAGGTTCGTGCCCGGTCTGCCCGCCGCCGGCCACCGCCGTCAGGGACGGACGGTGGCCGGCGGCGGTGCGGTCACTGACCGGCGACGGCGGCCGGCTGCTCGGCGGGCTGCTGCGGCTCGTCGACCTTCTGCGGCTCGGCAGCTGCCTGCGGCTCGGCGGGCTGCTGCGGCTCGTCGGCCTTCTTCGGCTCCTCGAGCAGCTCGCGCTCCCACTCGGCCAGCGGCTCGTCGGTGGCCACGCCGGCCTCCGGCTTCTCGTCGCCGCCCCGGCGACGGCCGGAGCGGGCGATCAGACCGTCGGCGACGGCGGCGGCGACGACCCTGGTCAGCAGCTCAGCCGAGCGGATCGCGTCGTCGTTGCCCGGGATCGGGAAGTCGACCTCGTCCGGGTCGCAGTTGGTGTCGAGCACGGCGATCACCGGGATGCCCAGCTTGCGGGCCTCGTCGACGGCGATGTGCTCCTTCTTGGTGTCGACCACCCAGACCGCGGCCGGAAGCTTCTGCATGTCCCGCAGACCACCCAGGGTGCGGGACAGCTTGATCTTCTCGCGGGAGAGCTGCAGGGTCTCCTTCTTGGTGTACCCGGCGGCGGTGCCGCTGAGGTCACCGAGGGCCTCCAGCTCCTTCATCCGCTGCAGCCGCTTGTACACCGTCTGGAAGTTGGTCAGCATGCCACCGAGCCAGCGGTGGTTGACGTACGGCTGACCGACCCGCGTCGCCTGCTCGGAGATCGCCTCCTGGGCCTGCTTCTTGGTGCCGACGAAGAGGATGCTGCCTCCCTCCGCCACCGTGTTGCGCACGAACTCGTACGCCTTCTCGATGTAGTCGAGAGTCTGGCGGAGGTCGATGATGTAGATGCCGTTACGCTCGGTGAAGATGAAGCGCTTCATCTTCGGGTTCCAGCGCCGGGTCTGGTGCCCGAAGTGAACACCACTCTCCAGCAGCTGACGCATGGTCACGACGGCCATGGTTGATTACTCCTTGCGGTCCCTGGTTGTGCCGCCCGACCGGCGGTCGGGCGTCCTGGCGCCCGGTCGCCGGCCATGACGGGCCCGACAGGGTCGGGACCAGGGAGGCCGTCGCCCCACGACGATTCGTGGAGAGGGCACGCGAGGTCGACCGCGCGAGGCGGTCGCCAGTCGCCCAGTGTACGCGCCCTCCCCACCCCGCCACGCCCGGGTGTAAGGAAGGGCCCCCTACTAACGCCTGCGGTATAGGAGGGGTCCCCTCCTAACATCCTCGGGACGCCGACGTCCGCCCGACGCCGCTACGACGCGGGCGGGTGCCGCCGGTGGTTCAGCCGGCGGCCAGCGCGGCAGTGAGGAAGAGCGCCAGGCCGACGGTCAGGTACGCGGTGGGCGGCCGCAGCCAGCCTCGTGCCCCGTCGGTGAGCGAGAAGCCGGTGGTCCGCAGCCCGTACAGGCCGGCCGCGAAGATCGGCAGACCGATCATCAGGAGCATGCCGGTCAGCACGTCGGCGGCGGAGACCGGATCCGCGGTGACGCCGTGCAGCAGCACCAGCAGCGCGGGCACCTCGAAGATCGCGACCAGCACGGCGAACAGCACCGCGAGCACCGGACGACGCGACCGGTAGACACCGTCACCCGCCGGCAGCCCCGGCTGCGTCGCCAGCGCCTGGTAGCCGGCGGTCGCGGCGTCGACCGGATACGCGGATCCCGCACCGCTGGCCGGCAAGCCGGTACCGGCAACACCGGACTGGTGTACGGCGCCCGCCGCCGACGGCTCGGGGTCGCTGCCGGCCTGGTACCCGGTGTCGCCGCCGGCCGGATACGAGTGGTCGGCGGTCGGCAGGTCCGTTCGAGGCGCCACCGGCGGCATCGGGCCGGTCGGCATCTCCAACGGGTTCGGCGTCTCCGTCGACCGCTTGGCCTCGACGATCGGGTACCCGCCCAGCGGGGCCGGCCGGGTCGGATCGGTCACCGGCAGCGCTCCGCCGGAGGTAGGCGCCGCTTCCCGGGCGGCCCGACGACCGGGACGATCGGTGGGCAGTTCACCGGAGATCTCCGGATCGATGGCAGCGTCCGGCCGCCGGAAGCGCGACGCCCGGTAGCGCTCGGTCTCGGCCGGGGCGTCACCGAGCGGATCAGGGGTGCCGAAGCGCCGAGGCGAGCCGTACCGGTCGTCGTCGTCCGCCCGCTGCTCGGGAGCGGTCAGGGGATCCTCGTCGCGGTACCGCGCCTCCGAGGCACTGCGCCAATCCGGGTCGCCGTAGCCGCGGTCGCGTTCACCCGGGTACCAGCGCGACTCCTGGTCATCGGCAAAGCTGCGTCTTCCGTCCACGTCGGCACCGTATGCGACGGGCAGGGCGTACGCCATTCCCGTCCCGCGCCTGGCCAGAGGCCCGGTTCCCTTTCGACCAGGTACGCAGAGTAACGGCCGGATTCGTGGATTAGCGCACGCCTAGCACACGAAAGGCATGATCGTCTGTTCGTCCACAGCCCCTGCCGTTGTCCACAGGTCGCGTCGGCGGGGTCGCCCCGGCACCACGTACGGGCGCAGGGTGCCGGCATGACCAAGCGGAACCAGGCGGTCGGCGGCTACGGGGAACGGTGCGCCGTCCGACACCTGATCGAGACGGGCCTGCGGCCGGTGGAGCGGAACTGGCGCTGCCCCTCCGGAGAGATCGACATCATCGCCTGGGACGGGCCGGTGCTCGCCTTCTGCGAGGTGAAGACGCGTCGCACCACCCGCTTCGGCAGTCCCGCCGAGGCCGTGGTGGCCCGGAAGGCGCGCCGCCTGCGCCGGCTCGCCGCCGCCTGGCTCGCGAGCACCGGCACCACTGCCGACGAGATCCGCTTCGACGTCCTCTCGGTCCTGCTGCCCGCAGCCGGCCGGGCCCGGGTCGAACACCTCAAGGGTGCCTTCTGATGCCCCGCGACGCCGGACGAAGCGCGCCGCCACCGACCGGCGGTGGGACACACCCGTCGACCGGCGGTCGAGCACGCCCGTCACGCGGCATCGAGGTGCGCCCGTCGACCGGCGGGGTCGTGTCGCCGTACGAGTGTCCGGTGGGTCCGCGATGAGCTATGCCCGGGTGCTCTGCGTCGGCCTGGTCGGGGTGGAGGGACACCTGGTGGAGGTGGAGGCGGATCTCGCACCGGGCCTGCCCGGAGTGGTCATCTCCGGGTTGCCCGACACGGCGCTGCACGAGGCCCGCGACCGGGTCCGCGCCGCCGTGGTGAACTCCGGCCAGCGCTGGCCCAACCGGCGGATCACCCTCAACCTGCTGCCGGCCACCCTGCCCAAGTTCGGGTCGACGTTCGACCTGGCGATCGCGGTGGCGTTGCTCGGCGGCTCGGGTGAGCTGCCGCTGCTCCCGCTGGACGGCGTGGCGATCCTCGGCGAGCTGGGTCTCGACGGCGCGGTACGCCCGGTCCGGGGCGTCCTGCCGATGGTGGCCGCGGCGGCTCGGGCCGGCATCGACCGGGTGATCGTGCCGGTGGGCAACGCCGCCGAGGCCGCCGTCGTGCCCGGCCTGCGGGTGCGGGGCGTGGACAGCCTGCATCGGCTGGTCTGCTTCGTCCGCGACGGCCGACCGCTGATCGAACCGCCGGTCGACGACGCGCCGGAGGCGGTCACCGGACCGGATCTCGCCGACGTCGCCGGGCAGGGGCTCGGCCGACGGGCGCTGGAGGTCGCCGCCGCCGGTGGACACCATCTGGCGTTGATCGGGCCGCCCGGCGCCGGCAAGACCATGCTGGCCGAACGTCTGCCGTCGATCCTGCCGACGCTGGACGACGCCGCGGCGCTGGAGGTGACCGCACTGCACTCGGTCGCGGGTCTGCTGCCGGCCGGCGGTCGGCTGATCCGGCGGCCACCGTTCCAGGCCCCGCACCACACCGCCACCGTGCCCTCCATCGTCGGCGGCGGCGCGGGGCTGGCCCGGCCGGGCGCGATCTCCCTCGCACACCGTGGAGTGCTCTTTCTCGACGAGGCCCCCGAGTTCAGCAAGCCGGCGCTGGAGGCGCTACGCCAGCCGTTGGAGCACGGTCGGGTGCTGCTGACCCGCAGCCGGGGCGGCGCCGAATACCCGGCCCGGGCCCAACTGGTGCTGGCCGCCAATCCGTGCCCGTGTGCGAACCCGGCGGGCGACGACCGGTGCGAGTGCGCTCCGGCGGCCCGCCGCCGCTACCTCGCCCGGCTCTCCGGTCCGCTGCTCGACCGGATCGACCTCCAGGTCCGCCTGCAACCGATGCGGGCGGCCGAGCTGATGGAACCGGCGGCCCACGAGTCCTCGGCGGTCGTCGCCGTGCGGGTCGCCGCCGCACGGGAGGCCGCCGCCGAGCGGTGGGCGGCGCTGGGACGCCGGCTCAACTCCGAGATACCCGGGCCGAATCTGCGCCGGGCACCGTGGCGGCTGCCCAACCCGGTCACCGCCGACCTGCGGGCCCGGCTGGACTCCGGGTCGCTGTCCGCCCGGGGCTTCGACCGGGTCATCCGGCTGGCCTGGACGATCGCCGACCTGGACGGACGGACCCAGCCGGACAAGAAGGACATCGCCGAGGCCATCACACTCAGGACGGGAGAGGGTACGTGAGCACGCACGAGGAGTCGCGGCTGGCGCGGGTGGCGCTGACCTGGCTGGCCGAGCCGGGCACCCGCTCGGTCTACCGGTTGGTCGCCGAGATCGGGCCGGTGGCCGCACTGGACCTGCTGCTCGACGGCGGGGCGCCGCAGGAGGACCTGCGCAACACCGTGGCCGCGCGCACCCGGGCCGGTGATCCCCGGGCGGTCGCCGCCGAGGCGCTACGCCGCACCGACCGGCTCGGTGCCCGCCTCGTCACGCCCGACGACGACGAGTGGCCGACGACGGTCGAGCAGTTGCGCCACCTCCGGCTCGACCTGCCCGGCAAGCAGCGTCGGGTCGACATCGAGACCGATCCCCCGCTCTGCTTCTGGGTACGCGGCTCGTGGCGGTTGGACGAGACGTTGGAGCGGTCGGTAGCGGTGGTGGGGGCGCGGGCGGCCACACCGTACGGCATGCACGTCGCCACCGACCTGGCCTACGGGCTGGCCGACCGGGAGTGGACGGTCGTCTCCGGCGGCGCGTTCGGCATCGACGCCGCCGCACACCGAGGCGCCCTGAACGCCGGTGGGTTGACCGTCGCGGTGCTCGCGTGTGGAGTGGACCGGCCATATCCGCTGGGCAACACCGCGCTGTTCGACCGGATCGCCGAGACCGGTCTGTTGGTGAGCGAGTGGCCGCCGGGCGCCGAGCCGTTGCGTCCACGCTTCCTCATCCGGAACCGGGTGATCGCGGCGGCCACCAGGGGCACCGTGCTGGTGGAGGCGGCGGCGCGCAGCGGCGCGACCCAGACCACCCGACGCGCGCTCGCCCTGAACAAGCGCGCGATGGTGGTGCCCGGTCCGGTCACCTCGGCGATGTCGGTCGGGGCGCACGAGATCCTGCGGGCAGATTCGGCGGCACGGCTGGTGACCGGGTTGGCCCAGGTGTTGGAGGAGGTGGGCCCGATCGGTGAGCTGGCGCCGGTGCCGCGCGGTCCGGAGCACCCCGCCGACCTGCTCGACGACGACGCGAGGTCGATCCTGGAGTCGCTGCCCCGGCGCGGCACCCTCGGCGTGGACGACATCGCGGCAAGGGCCGGCCTGGTCGTCCGCACGGTGCTGCGCACGCTGCCGATGCTCGAGGAACTGTCCCTCGTGGTGCGACGCGAGGACGGGTACGCCCTGGCCGACCCGGCAGGTCATCCGCCCCGGTCCCCGTGAACCCGACACGGGCGTCCGCACCCGACACACGGGCGTCCGCACCCGGCAAGCGCGCCCGGCCGGGCCGCGTGGTCGCGGGTGGCGCCGACCGGCCGTAGGCTGGCAGCCGTGCGGGGTACGGACGGACAGGGCCGGGACGTCCGCGGCACCCGGGCGGTGCACGCGGCGCTGCCGGAGCCGCTGCGCGACGCGGTGGACGACTTCGCCCGCCACCTCGCCTCGGTCCGCAACCGGTCGGCCCACACCGTACGCGCCTACGTCGCGGATCTGGTGTCCCTGATGGAGCATGCGCGACGGATGGGCTGTACCCGGGTCGCCGAGTTGACCCTCGACACGGTCCGTAGCTGGCTGGCCCGGCAACGCACGACGGGCGCGGCCCGCACCTCCATGGCCCGGCGGGCGGCGGCGGCGCGGACCTTCAGCGCCTGGGCCCACCGGGAGGGGCTGCTGCCCACCGACGTGGCCGCCACCCTGGCCAGTCCCCGCGCGCAGCGGACCCTACCCACGGTGCTCCGTGCCGACCAGGCCGCCCAGCTCGTCGAGGCACCGACCCGCGTCACCGCCCCCGCCCGCGTCACCGACCACAGCACCGGCCCCGACACCGCGCCGAAGGCCACCGACACCGACGCCACGCCGAAGGCCGCCAGCCCCGGCACCGCGCCGGAGACCGCCGACACCTATGCCGCGCCAAGGGCCACCGACACCGATGCCGTGCCGGGGGCCGCCGACACGGACGTCGGGCGGACTGATCGGGGACACCGCGCACCCGGTGACGGCCCCGGGAAGCCGGATCGGGCCGCCGAGGCGGTGCTACTGCGGGACCGGGTGCTGTTGGAGCTGCTCTACGGCACGGGGGTACGGATCAGCGAGGCGTGCGGGCTCGACGTGGCCGACGTCGACCACGCCCGACGCGTGGTGCGGGTCCACGGCAAGGGTGGTCGGGAACGGAGCGTGCCGTACGGGCTGCCTGCTCAGCGTGCCCTCGACGACTGGCTGCGGCGGGGGCGGCCGGTGCTGGCGGTCCCGGGTTCGCGCGACGCGCTCCTGCTCGGCGCTCGGGGTGGTCGTCTCAACCCGACGACCGCCCGCCGGATCGTCGCCGGGTACGCCGAGGCCGCCGACCTGCCCCGGACGAGCCCGCACGCGCTGCGCCACTCGGCCGCCACCCACCTGCTCGAAGGTGGCGCGGACCTGCGAGCGGTGCAGGAGTTGCTGGGGCACTCGTCGCTGGCCAGCACCCAGGTCTACACCCACGTCTCCGTGGAGCGGCTGCGCGCCGCGTACCGGCAGGCCCATCCCCGCGCCTGACCGGAGCGGGCCGGGCGAGGCCGGTCAGCGGTTACGATCATCGGGTGAGCGTCCCGCCGCCGCCCGAGCCGATCGCGGGTGCCCGTCTGCTCTTCTCCCTCGATCCGGCGACCAGTCACCTCAACCACGGTTCGTTCGGGGCGGTGCCGATCGTCGCGCAACGGACCCAGCAACGGTTGCGCGACGAGATGGAGTCGGATCCGCTGCGCTTCTTCGTGCAGGGACTGGCCGACCGGATCGCGCACACCCGCCGACACCTCGCCGGTTTTCTGGGCGCGGACCCGGACGGCACCGCGCTGACCCCGAACGCCACCACCGGCGTGGCGGTGGTGCTCCAGTCGCTCGGGCTGCGCGAAGGCGACGAGGTGCTCACCACCGACCACGGCTATGGCGCGGTCACCCTGTCGGTGCAGCGGGAATGTCGCCGGAGCGGGGTGACCCACCGCGTGCTGCGGGTGCCGCTGGCCGCCACCGACGAGGAGATCCTGCAGGTCGTCCGGTCCGGGCTGCGTCCGGGGCGTACCCGGCTGCTGGTGGTGGACCAGGTCACCTCGGCCACGGCCCGGCTGTTCCCGGTCGCCGCGATCGTCGGGATCGCCCGGGAGCAGGGTGTGCCGGTGCTGGTCGACGCCGCGCACGCGCCGGGCATGCTGGCCGCGTCGGTGCAGAGCATCGGCGCCGACTTCTGGGTCGGCAACCTGCACAAGTGGGGGTACGCCCCACGCGGCACCGCCGTGCTCGTGGTGTCACCGGCGTGGCGGGAGCGGATCGAGCCGCTGGTGGTCTCCTGGGAACAGGAGTCGGGCTTCCCCGGCCGGTTGGAGTGGCAGGGGACGGCGGACTACACCGCCTGGCTCAGCGCACCGGCCGGGCTCTACACGCTGCGCAACCTGGGCGTGGACCGGGTACGCGCGCACAACGCCGCACTGGCCGCGTACGGGCAGCGGGTGGTCGGGGATGCGCTCGCGGTGCCGCCCGCCGAACTGCTCGACCCCGGCGGGCCGACGGTCGCCATGCGGATCGTCCCGTTGCCGGCGGGCCTCGCCACGACCCTCGACGCGGCGCGGGCGTTGCAGGCCCGGATCGCCGATCGGCTCGCCACCCAGGTGGCCGTCATGACCTTCGGTGGACGGGGGCTGCTGCGGCTGTGCGGGCAGGTGTACAACTCGCCGGACGAGTACGAGCGGCTCGCCGTCCGGCTGCCCACCCTGCTCGCCCAACGCTGACCGTCGTTCCGCCGTCCGGGTGGTCGCGCGGGGATCATCCGCCCGCCACGGAACATGACGGCGGCCGGGTCCGGGTCGAGCGGCAGCAGGCGGGATCGACCGAGACCAAGCAGCGCCAGCGGATCGAGGTAGTCGTCTCCCCGGCGTAGCCCCCAGTGCAGGCACGCCGCCTCGGGGCAGCCGGCATGGCCGGGCAGCAGGGTGCCCAGCGCGGTTCCCGCCGACACCGACGTGCCGACCGTGACGTCCGCCCGGACCGGCTCGTAGGTGGTACGCAGGCCGTCCGGGTGCGTCACGGAGAGCACCGGGCGGCCGGCGACCATGCCGGCGAACAGGACCGTGCCGGTGCCGGCAGCCCGGATCGTCGCACCGGCCGGAGCGAGCAGGTCGACCCCGCGATGACCGGGCAACCACGGGCGGGGCGGCGGATCGAACCGACGCACCGGGTGCGGCCGACCGTCGACCGGCCACCTGAACCGCCCGGTCTCGACCGGCCGTTCCCGAGCAGCCCGGAACGGCACGACCGGAGGCGAAACGGCTGGCGCGGGCGATGCGGCAGCCGCAGACGGCAGGCCCGGAACTGGCGCGCCACCAGGCGAGACGGCCGCGAGCCCGGTCCGCACCGGAGCGGCATGCGGCATGACCGCGACCGCCGGCGATGCCAGTACCGGCAGCAGCGCGACGACACCGGAGAGCACGACACCCCGCCTGCCGCCGCGCCGGGCCGCCGAACGCGGGCGTGCCGCACCGGCCGGTGAAACGACGGCACACCGCCACGCAGTGGGACGCGGGGTGACCGTCGGCCGCACACGCGCGGCAAGAGATGGCACAACCTCGCCACCCCACGCCGACACCCGCCCGCTCGAACCAGCCACCGAGCCGGACCGCACCGAGGCGAGCCACGCCGAGGCACGCGGCACCAAGGCGGACCACACCAGGGCAGACCGCGCCGGGACAGGCGACGCCGAAGCGGAAGGACCGAGTCTGATCAGTGACCGGATGGGCATGTCGGCGATCCTGACCGGACGGACGCCGGCCGGCTGCCCCGCGCGCCTCGCCTGTGGACAGCGGGACGTCCTGTGGACAACCCGCGCCGGAGGAGCTGATCTGCTATGGCTCAGCGGGCCTAGGCTCGACGGGATGACGCGCGATTGGTACGCCTGGCACGACCAGTACACCGACCCCGCCTCGCCGCTGTCCCGGCGGCTGGCGGCGGTGCGTACCCACGTCGGCGCGGCGCT
Source organism: Micromonospora sp. NPDC049903 (assembly GCF_044460945.1). Lineage (NCBI taxonomy): Bacteria > Bacillati > Actinomycetota > Actinomycetes > Micromonosporales > Micromonosporaceae > Micromonospora > Micromonospora sp. NPDC049903. Next base: position 25,768 of record NZ_JBITKL010000037.1, on the reverse strand, counting down.
GGACGCGGCACGGCCCGGGCCTCTGCGGGCGGTCAGTCTCTGTGCCGGTCAGGGACGTGACCTGATTCCGGTGCTGGCGACGCACCCGCGTGGCGGTGACGTGACCGCCCGGCTGGTGGAGCTCGATCCGCGCAACGTCGAGGTGGCACGGGCGGCGGTGGCGCGGGCCGGGTTGTCCGGGGTCGAGGTGGTGCCCGGTGACGCGGCCCGCACCGACGCGTACGCCGGACTGGTCCCGGCCGACCTGGTGCTGGTCTGCGGCGTCTTCGGCAACATCACCGAGGCGGACATCCGGGCCACGGTGGGCCACTGCGCGTCGCTCTGCGCCACCGACGGCACGGTCTTCTGGACCCGGCACCGAGGGGCACCGGACCTGGTGCCAGCGATCTGCGACTGGTTCGCCGAGGAAGGCTTCGCCCCGGTGGCGGTCAGCTCTCCGGCAGACGGGGTGGGGGTGGGCGTGCACCGGTTTCTCGGTACGCCTCGACCGCTGCCGAGCGGGGTGACGATGTTCGAGTTCACCGGGCGGCCGACCGACGAGGTCGACCGCTGACCGGACACGGTGGACGGATCGCGGCGGTGGGGGTCACCGGCGATGCCCGTCCGGGCGGGACGTGCGGGTCAGCCGCCGAAGCCGGAGTCGGCGGGGAGGGAGATGTCCGGCTTCTCCAGCTCCTCGACGTTGACGTCCTTGAACGTCATCACTCGAACGTTCTTCACGAACCGGGCGGGGCGATACATGTCCCACACCCACGCGTCGTGCATCTCGACCTCGAAGTAGACCTCGCCGTCGGAGTTACGCACGTGCAGGTCGACCTGGTTCGCCAGGTAGAACCGGCGCTCGGTCTCCACCACGTAGGAGAACTGACGGACGATGTCGCGGTACTCCCGGTAGAGCTGGAGCTCCATCTCGGTCTCGTACTTCTCGAGATCTTCCGCGCTCATCGCACTCCGCCTTCCATGACCACATCTTCCCCCACCGACGCCGGAGGCCGAGGCTGCTCGCCCAACGCCACGCCGACGGTACCCCCTACGGCGGCTGAGCGCTCCATCGGCTCGTCCGGGCTTGCACCCAGCGGCCGCCGGGAGCGTGGCGGCCTACCGTCCCGCCCCGAGACGGCGGCCACGTTGACGTACGAGAACCGGTGTTGCGGGCACGGCCCACGGTCGCGCAACGCCGCGCTGTGCTCCGCGGTGACGTACCCCTTGTGCTCGGCGAAGCCGTAGCCGGGATGCACCCCGTCCAGCTCCACCATGATCCGGTCCCGGGTGACCTTGGCCAGCACGCTCGCCGCCGCCACGCAGGCGGCCACCCGGTCGCCCTTCCAGACCGCCAGACCGGGCACGCCCAGTCCGTCCACGCCGAACCCGTCGGTCAGCACGTACTCCGGGCGCACCGTGAGCGAGGCGAGCGCCCGACGCATGGCGGCCAGGTTGCACACGTGCAGCCCTCGGGCGTCGACCTCCTCGGCCGGCACGACCACCACCGCGTACGCCAGGGCACGCGCGACGACCTCGTCGTACACCCGCTCCCGACTGGCCGGGGTGAGCAGCTTGGAGTCGGCCAGCCCGTCGATCTCGCCGCGTCGCCCCTCGGGCAGGATCGCGGCGGCGGCCACCAGCGGCCCGGCACAGGCGCCCCGACCGGCCTCGTCGGCACCGGCGACGTGTCGGAAGCCCCGTCGTTGCAGGGCGCGTTCCAACGCATAGAGACCGGCGTCGCGGCGTACCACGGTGCGGGGCGGGGTCAGCATGCCGCACCCGAGGTCCGGGCCGGGCCGTCGGCGAGCACCCGGGCCAGCAACTGCGGCAGGTCCTGCGGGTAGTACCGCTCGTCGGTGCCGGCCAGCTCCGCCGCCGACCACCATCGGTGGCCGTCCACGCTGCCCCGCTCGATCTCGTTGAACCCCGCGGTGTCGACCTCGTGCGCCGCCACCCGCACGAGGAAGAACTGCTGCTCCTGCCGATACCACACCCCGTCGAAGGGGAACTCGATCAGGTCGGCGTGCACCGGCTCGCCGATCTCGGCCACGGACAGCCGCAATCCGGTCTCCTCGGCCAGCTCACGGGCGGCGCCCTCGACGTACGTCTCCCCGGGGTCGAGGCCACCGCCGACGGTGAACCACCAGCGGCCGTGCTCCGGTCGGGCCGGGTCGACGCCACGGAAGAGCAGCAACCTGCCCGCCGCGTCGACCAGGAGCACGCGGGCAGCGCGCCTCGGGGTATAGACCGTCACGGCAATAGCCTGCCAGACCCCGCCGACAACTCCCACGCCACCCGTTGCCGGGCGCCCGGGGTCAGGGTTGCGGGATCGACTCGAACTGCTCGGGCACGGTCAGCAGGGTGGCCCGGTCGACCGGCCAGAAGATCGTGAAGGCCCGACCCACCACGTCCTGCTCGGGGATGGTGGCCGTGTCGATGTTCTGCCCGGACTGCTGGTAGTGCTCCAGCGAGTCGCCGGAGGCGGACCGGTGGTCGCCCATCACCCAGAGCCGGCCCGGCGGCACCTGCACGTCGAACTCCTGGTCCGCCGGCTTGTCGCGCCGTCCGTCGAAGGAGAAGATGTACGGCTCGTCCAGCGGCGTGCCGTTGATCGTCAGCCGGTCCTGGTCGTCGCAGCAGACGATCCGGTCGCCGCCGACGCCGATCACGCGCTTGATGAAGTCCTCCCCCGCCGGGTTGCCGCTCCACTCCACCGGCGCCTTGAAGACGATGACCTCGCCCCGGTGCGGTGACCGGAAGTTGTACACCAGCTTGTTGACCAGCACCCGATCGTCGATCTTGAGAGTGTTCTCCATCGACGGCGAGGGGATGAAGAAGGTCTGCAGCACGAAGGCTCGCACCAGTACCGCGACCACGATCGCCACCCCCAGAAGGATGGGCAGTTCCTTCCAGAACGAGTGGCGCGACTTGTCGGTCTGCTCGTCAATCACGGAAGGAGCCTACGTTGCCGGGTCGAGGACCACCGTCCGGAACGCGCGAGAACGGTCAGCGTGGCCGCGATCGGGAGGATCAGGACGACGTCCCCCACCGGCGTGGGTCGGACCGGCGGCGCGGCACCGTCGACACCGTCGGGTGGGGCGACGCTGGCGAACGTCTCCGGGATCGGCAGCGAGTGCCAGCGGTCCGACGGCCAGACCACCGCGAACGCCCGGCCCACCACGTTGTCGATCGGCACCGGGCCCTGGCAGCGGGCGTCCTGCGAGACCAGGCGATGGTCACCCAGCACGAAGATCTGCCCGGGCGGTACGACGATCTCCTCGAACCGGCGGGAACGGCACTCCTCAGGATTCGGCGGCAGGTCCAGCGGAGAGTCCCGCAGCACGTAGGCCGACTCATCCAGCGGGGTGCCGTTGACCAGCACCCGACCCTGGTCGTCGCAGCAGCTCACCCGGTCGCCGGGCAGCCCGATGACGCGCTTGATGAAGTCCTTCTCGCCGGGCCGGCCGACGCCGACCAGGTCACCGATGGTGCGGCCGAGCTTGTCGGCGAAGCCGGTGGGCGGCTGCGTGTCGACCTGTGGCACCCACTCCTCGGTGCCGCGGAAGACGACCACCTCGCCGCGTTCCGGGTCGCGCATGGTGTAGACGACCTTGTTGACCAGCACCCGGTCATTGACCAGCAGCGTGTCCTCCATCGACCCGGAGGGGATGAAGAACGCCTGGAGCAGGAAGGTGCGGATCAGCACCGCGAGGCAGAACGCGACGACGAGCAGCAGCGGCAGCTCCTGCCAGAGCGGCATCTGCGGTTTGGTGCGACGGGTGCGTCGCCGCCACGGATCGACCGCGCCGCTGTCGTCAAGCGCCTGCACCACGCCCACTCCCCGGTCCGCAGAAACGACTACCGCCCGGAAGTCTCGTCGAGACCTCCCGGGCGGCAGTGGGGTCCATCCGCCTGTCCGGCGGATCACCGCCCCGCTGCGCCCGTACCGACCAGGGTAGTGCGGTCTGGCCGGTACGGCATACGCGCAGCTCGGGCGGCGTGGCGGAGCGCGATGTCAGCTCGGCTGCTTCTCGCGCAGCTCCTTGATCTTGGCCTTCTTGCCCCGCAGCTCACGCAGGTAGTAGAGCTTGGCCCGGCGGACGTCACCACGGACCATGACCTCGATCCGGTCGATCGCCGGGCTGTTGATCGGGTAGGTCCGCTCGACACCCACACCGAAGCTGAGCTTGCGGACGGTGAACGTCTCGCGCAGCCCGTCGCCCTGGCGGCGGATGACGACGCCCTGGAAGATCTGGACCCGGGACCGGTTGCCCTCGACGACGCGGGCGTGCACCTTGACGGTGTCACCGGCACGGAAGTCGGGGAGGTCGGTGCGCTTCGACTGGGCGTCAAGGGCGTCCAGGATGTTCATCGTGGTGTCCTCGTGAGGCTCACGGCGCACCGTCACTCGGCGCGCGGATGGGTGATACTGATCTCCGGGTGGTGGCCGGCCGGAACCGACCCCGGTCGGGGATCCTCGCAGCCGCCCACGGCGTAGGCGTCTGCGGCAACCCCCCTACTTTGCCACATCCGCCCCGGGCACCTGAAATCCGGCCCGGTCCAGCGCCGCGACGTCCCGCTTGTCGAGGCTGTCCGGGTCGATCGCGGCGAGCATGTCCGGACGACGTCGACCGGTCCGCGCCAGCGCCTCGTCCCGACGCCAGCGGGCGATCCGGCCGTGGTCGCCGGAGCGGAGGACCGCCGGCACCTCCAGCTCCCGCCAGGTCGCCGGTTTGGTGTACATCGGCGCCTCCAGCAGCCCGTGCGCGTGCGACTCGTCGTCCAGCGAGCCGGCGTTGCCGAGCACGCCGGGCAGCAGGCGGGTCACCGCCTCCAGGATCACCAGCACCGCGACCTCGCCACCGAAGAGCACGTAGTCGCCGAGGCTGACCTCGGTGACCGGCATCCGGGTCGCGGCGTGGTCGAGTACCCGCTGGTCGATGCCCTCGTACCGGCCACAGGCGAACAGCAGGCGCGGCTCGGCGGCCAGCTCGTGCGCCAACGCCTGGGTGAACGGCACACCGGCCGGGGACGGCACCAGCAGGCGGGGCGGGGGTGCCTCCGGCGGGGCCAGCGCGTCCAGCGCCGCGCCCCAGGGCTCGGGCCGCATCACCATGCCGGGCCCGCCGCCGTACGGGGTGTCGTCGACGGTGCGGTGCACGTCGTGCGTCCACGTCCGCAGGTCGTGTACGGCCAGCCGCAGCGTGCCGTTGGACCGGGCCCGGCCGACCAGCGACAGGTCCAGCGGGGCGAAGTACTCCGGGAAGATCGACACGATGTCGACGCGCATCAGGGGTGCTCCCGGGTCTACAGGTCGAGCAGGCCGCCGGGCGGGTCGACCACGACACGACCACCGGCGAGATCGACCTCGGGGACGATCTCCTTGACGAACGGGATCAGCGCGGTGCCCCCCTCGGGGCGGCGCAGCACCAGCAGGTCGGAGGCGGGAGCGTGGTCGATCCGGGCCACCTCGCCGAGGCGCTCGCCGTCGGGGGTGACCACGGCCAGGCCCACGAGCTGGTGGTCGAGGAACTCCTCCGGGTCCTCCGGCGGGGCGACGCCGGCGCTGTCCACCGCGACCAGCGTGCCGCGCAACACCTCCGCGACGTCGCGGTCCAGCACCCCTTCGAAGGCGACGAGCATCCGCCCCTGGTGCCAACGGGCCGACTCCACGGTCAACTCGTCGGGCACCTCGAAGGGCACTCCGGGAGCGGCAGGCGCAGCGCCTCGTCCGTTCGCGGCCTTCGCCCCCGCCATGGTGGTCAACACCATGCCGGGGGCGAACCGCGTCTCGGGCTCGTCCGTCCGCACCTCCACGGTGACCTCACCACGGATGCCGTGCGGCTTGCCGATCCTGCCGACGATGAGCAGCATCAGTACGAGTCGACGATGTCGACGCGCACGCCGCGCCCACCGATGGAGCCGATCACCTGGCGCAGCGCCTTGGCGGTCCGGCCGGACCGCCCGATCACGGTGCCCAGGTCCTCGGGGTGCACGCGGACTTCGAGCCGCTTGCCCCGACGGGAGTCGACCATCCGGACGCGCACGTCCTCGGGGTGGTCGACGATGCCCTTGACCAGGTGCTCCAACGCCGGCCGCAGTGCCATGTCAGGCCTGCTCGCCGGACTCGGCGGCGGCGGGCTCCTCGGCCTTCGGCGCGTCGGCCTTCGGGGCCTCGGCCTCGGCGGCCTTGGCGGCCTTCTTCGCCGGCTTGGCCGGCGCCTCGGCCAGGCCGGCGGCGGCCTTCGCCTCGGCCTCGTACGCCGCCTTGCGGTCGGCCCGCTCGGGGGCGACCTTCAGCGGCGGCGGGGCCGGCAGGCCCTTGTACTTCTGCCAGTCACCGGTCAGCTCCAGCAGCCGCTGCACCGCCTCGCTCGGCTGAGCGCCGACGGACAGCCAGTACTGGACCCGCTCCGACTTGACCTCGATCACCGAAGGGTCTTCCTTCGGCTGGTAGATCCCGACGAACTCGATCGCCCGGCCGTCGCGCTTGGTGCGCGAGTCGGCGACGACGATGCGGTACTGCGGGTTGCGGATCTTGCCCATCCGCAGGAGCCGGATCTTTACGGCCACGGTTGTTTCGCTCCTGTTGCGATATCACCGGCCCGGTATGGGCGGTGTGCATGGGTGAACGCCGACCGGCACAGTGGGGTTGGGCCGGAGACCGCTCGGGTGGACTGGCGACGCGCCCGGGTTAGAGGGCGCCGGACACGCGCCGGATACCAGCCAGCCATTCTGCCAGATAGGTCCCGGATCCCTCACACCGGACCTGCCTCCGACACCGACCACCACTCGAACGTGATCCGGATCACACCGGACCGTGCGGTCAGCGGGCCGGCGGGCGGTCCCAACCGGACGGCAGCTCCGGCGGGATGGTCCACTCCGCCGGTGGGACGAAGTCGCACCAGGTGCCGTCGAACGGGAATCCGCCCGCCTCGGCGGTCCGGATGGCCCGCTTGCCCTCGGCCCGGACCGCCGCCTCGTCCGACACCCAGTAGTGCTCCGGGAAGGCGAGCCGCTCGGTGAACTCGTCCTCGTCCTTCCACTCCCAGCTCAGGTCGGGACGCACCACCACGTCGAGGTCCTGGTCCACGATGTCGACGCCGGCCAGGTCGCCGTCGTCCCAGCGGACCCCGGGCTCCTCCAGGTTCACGTACCAGTGGGCGAAGCACCCCTGCGCGTCCTGGAACCACCAGACCGAGTGGGCGGCGCCCGTCGGTAGGAACTTCAGCAGCGGTGGTCCCATCCACCGACCGGTCGACAGCTGGTACGTCGACACGATCCACTCGGCGAACGGGACGCCCCGCATGCCCACGCCGGCCTCGGTGACCTCGCTGGCCACCGCCGTGTCCCGGGCCAGCCAGAGGAGCAGCCCGCGCTCGTCGTCACTGACCACGCGCATCGGGCGCACCCACCCGATCCGGCCTCGCCGGACGTTGCGGTGCACGATCAGGCGGCCCGGTTGGAATCTCACCGTCGCGACCGGCGCCTCAGTACGCGCGGGCCAGGATGGCGACCAGGTCGGGCTCGTCCTCGGTGTCCGGCACCGAGCCGTCGGCGCGGACCAGGCAGCGGACGGTCACGCCCTGCCCGTTGGCCCTCGCCTCGCCCGCCACGCCGACCGCCGACCACGGCACCCGGGCCCAGCCGGTGCCCGCCGCCTCCAGCGCCTCGTCCAGGGTTGCCACCTCGACCGTGCGCGACTGGCGGAAGGCCAGCGCCTGGTCGTGCAGGGACTGCTGGTCGGCCTCCAGGGCGGCGAGTACCGCACCGACCACGTCGGCGACGGGCGTCGGCGCCTTCGAACCGTCGGTACGCCGCACCACGACCGCGTTCCCGGCGGCCAGGTCGCGCGGGCCGACCTCGACGCGTACCGGGTAGCCGCGTAGCTCGGCGTCGACGGCCCGGCGGCCGAACGGGGTGTCGGTGCGGTCGTCGAGCGTGACCCGGACACCGGCGTCGCGCAGCGCGTCGCGGAGCTTGGTCGCCGCCGCGCCGACGCCGTCGCCGTCCTTGACCACCATCACGTACGCCTGCACCGGCGCCAGCTTCGGCGGCACCCGCAGTCCGTTGTCGTCGCCGTGGCACATGATCAGGCCGCCGAGCATCCGGGTGGAGGTGCCCCAGGAGGTGGTCCAGGCGTGTTCCCGGCCGCCCTCGGCGGAGGAGTAGCTGATGTCGAACGCCTTGGCGAAGTTCTGCCCGAGCTCGTGGCTGGTGCCGAGCTGGAGCGCCTTGCCGTCGCCCATCATGCCTTCGCAGGTGTACGTGGCGGTGGCCCCGGCGAAGCGCTCGCGGGCCGTCTTGAGCCCGACCACCACCGGGATGCCGAGGACGTTCACCATCAGGTCCTCGTACGCCTCGTGCAGGATCTGGCGGGCGTACGCGCGGGCGTCGGCGCGGGTGGCGTGCGCGGTGTGTCCCTCCTGCCAGAGGAACTCGCTGGTGCGCAGGAAGACCCGGGGCCGCAACTCCCACCGGACCACGTTGGCCCACTGGTTGAGCAGCAGCGGCAGGTCCCGGTACGAGTCGATCCACTTGGCCATGAACTCGCCGATCACCGTCTCGCTGGTGGGGCGCACCACGACCGGCTCGGCCAACTGCTTGCCGCCACCGTGGGTGACCACCGCCAGCTCCGGCGAGAAGCCCTCGACGTGCTCGGCCTCACGCTTGAGGTAGCTCTCCGGGATGAACAGCGGGAAGTACGCGTTCTCCGCCCCGGCCGCCTTGATCCGGTCGTCCATCTCGGCCTGCATCCGCTCCCAGATGGCATAGCCGGCCGGTCGGATCACCATGGTCCCCCGCACCGGCCCGTTGTCGGCCAGCTTCGCCTTTGCGATGAGGTCCTGGTACCAGCGGGGAAAGTCCTCCGCCCGGGGAGTCAGCACACGCGCCATGACCGCACATCCTATGCGCCTCTCTCGTCCCCTCCCCCGCTCCCACCCCACCATCCCGAGTTGATCAAGAGGTTCGGGTCGCCGTCAGGCGCGGAACCCGACCCGAACTTCTTGATCAACCGCGACCCCCACCGGGTGGGGCGGGTGGGGTGGGTGGGGTGGGTGGGTGGGGGTGGGGTGGGTGGGGTGGGTGGGGTGGGGTCAGCGGAGGATGTGGCCGCGCAGGATGAGGCGGGTGGGGGTGCGGAGGGCGTTCAGGTCTCGGCGGGGGTCTTCCGGATAGACGGAGAGGTCGGCCAGGCCGCCCTCGACCAGGCCGGGGAAGCCCAGCCAGGCGCGGGCGCCCCAGGAGGCGGCGGCGAGCACGTCCGTGCGGGACATGCCGGCCTGCTCGTGCAGCAGCAGCATCTCCTCGACGGCGAGGCCGTGGTCGATGCCGCCGCCCGCGTCGGTGCCCACGTAGATCGGCACTCCGGCCTCGTACGCGGCGCGCACCACCTGCGGGAAGCGGTCACGCAGCGCGATCATGTGGTCGGCGTACCCGGGGAACTTGGGTCGGGCCTGGTCGGCGATGCCGCCGAAGGTCCGAATGTTGATCATGGTGGGGATCAGCGCGGTGCCCTGCCGGGCCATCAGGTCGATCAGGTCCAGGCTCAGCCCGGTGCCGTGCTCCACCGAGTCCACCCCGGCCCGCACCATGATCTCCACGGCCGACTCGCTGAAGGTGTGCACGGCGGCGCGTGCCCCGGCGGCGTGCGCGGCGGCCACCGCGGCGGTCATCGTCGCCGCGTCCCAGGCCGGGGCCAGGTCGCCGACGCCCCGGTCGATCCAGTCGCCGACCAGCTTGACCCAGCCGTTGCCGGCGGCGGCCTGCGCCGTCACGGCGGCGGTGACCTCGGCCGCGTCGACCTCCATCCCGATGTCCCGCAGGTACCGCTTGGGCGGCGCGACGTGCCGACCGGCGCGGGCCAGTCGCGGCAGGTCGGGCTCGTCCTCCAGCTCCGGGTACGGGAAGGGCGAACCGGCGTCGCGGATCGCGAGGACACCGGCGTCCCGGTCGGTACGGGCCAACGTGCGGGCGTGGTCAAGCGAGGCGATCGGCGTACCGCCCCGGGCGATGCCGATGTGGCAGTGTGCGTCGACCAGCCCGGGCAGTACGAAACCGCCGTCGACCACCGTCTCGGCGCCGGGCACCGGATCGAAGGTGACCCGGTCGCCGACCAGCCACAGGTCGCGTACCTCGTCGTCGGGCAGGAGCACACCACGCACGTGCAGAGCCATGTGACAGTCCTACCCGATCACGCCGTGCTCGCGGCTGTCAGGGCAGGTGGAGAGCCCGGGAAATTGTTTCTCCGATCGAGGATCGGCACGAACGAGGCTTTCTTGTGGTCACGTCGGTCGGTAATCTTTTCCTCGCGTCAAACGGGTGGGCCGTTCCTCGACCGTAGGAGCCGCGAAATGATCGAGGCAATTGTTTCCGCCGCACTACTCAAGATCGCCGAAGGTTCCGGAGCAGCGATCGTCGACGCCATTCGACAACGATTCCTCCGCCGGAACGAGCCGGACGAGGTCATCGGGGCCCTGGAGCGGACCGCGCACCGGGTTCCGTCCGACGAGGACACCGCGCGACTGGTCGAGGTGCTCTCGGCGTACGCGGCCGAGGATCCCCGGCTCCTGGAGGCGCTCCGGCAGGTGTCGGTGTCGACCGGCGCGGTCAACTCGGTCACCTCCAGCACGGTGGGCAAGCTGATCCAGGCCCAGCACGTCGGCGACGTCACCATGTGATCAGCGGACCCGAGCCGGAAACCTCCGATCGACGCCAGGAATCCGTTGCCGGAAAGGGCGCAGGTATGGTCCCCGCTGACGAGAACACGCCGCGCAACGTCGCCAAGGAACTCACCGCCAACCAGGTACTCCAGGTGGGGACGTCCGGGGCGATCTACGTCCAGCAATCGCGGTCGACGATGTGGTCGGCGGAAATTCCACGCATGCTTCCCGGTGGAATCGGAAGAATCGTCGGTCGGCACCATCTCCTCCAGGCGATGGACGAGGCGATGGGCGAACCCGGATCCCGGTCCTGCATGCTCTGGGGGCTGGCCGGCTCGGGAAAGACCACCCTCGCCCTGGCCTGGGCGAGCTCGCGCATCGACAACTATCCCGACGGTCAGTTCTTCGTCGACATGCGGGCCTACTCCGGCACGCCACGGGTCGAGGCCCGGGACGCGGTCCGCACGTTCCTGGCCACGCTCGGGATCACCCGAGGCGACCTGCCGGACGACGAGGACGAGTGGGGCAGCGTGTTCCGGTCCGCCACCGCCGGTCGGCGGTGCCTCGTCATCGTCGACAACGTGGGCTCCTACGACCAGGTGCGCGACCTGGTGCCCGGGTACGGGTCGGGGCTGGTGGTCACCAGCCGCCGCGCCATCCCGGAGATGAGCGTCCGGCACGAGGCCAGGGTGCTCAAGCTTCCGCTGCTGACCACGGACGAGGGGGTCGAGCTCCTCGCCGAGCGGGTCGGGTTCGTCCGGGTCGAGCGGGGCGACCGCAGCGCCCGACGCATCGTCGAACTCCTAGAGGGACACCCGTTGGCGCTCGCCATCGTCTCGGCCAAGCTCGCCATCCACAGCAGTTGGACGGTACGCGACGCGTTGCTGGGCATCGAGTCGGACCGCAATCCGCTGCGCTTCCTCGACGGGGCCGGGCTGGGCATCGAGGTGGGACGGGTGATCTCCTGGTCGGTCGAGGACCTGGACGCGCCGGCCAAGCGCGTCCTGTACGTCGCGTCGATGCTGCCGAGCACCGACTGCTCGCTGTCGGTCCTCTCGTTGGTCCTCGACCTGCCCCGGCGCGACTGCGACCGTCTGCTCCAGTCCCTCTGCCTGGCCTCCCTGGTCGACGAGATCGGGGTGGGGCGGTACCGCATGCACGACATCATCAAGGCGTACCTGACCGAGACGCGCGCCTTGGTGATGAACGACGAGGAGCAGCAGGCGTACGCCCGCCGCGTCCGCGTCGTCCACCTGGCGCTCAGCCACGCCGCCGACCGGGCCATCGACCCCAACCGGCACCCGTCGCCGCTGGACCGGGAGACGGCCGACCTGGCCGACGCCGCCCCCTTCGACGTGGCCGAGGCCCTGGCCTGGTTCGAGTCGCTGACGCCGTCGCTGACCTTCCTCGTCGAGGAGGCGACGGCCGCCGGGGACTTCACGTTCGTCACCCGCTTCGCCCGCTCGGTGAACACGTTCCTGTACTGGCGGCAGGACGTGACCAGGACACTGGCCGTCCAGGAGGCGGCGGTCGCCGCGGCGGTCGCCGGGGACCCGGCGATGGAGGCGTTGTCCCGCCGGGCTCTCGGCCGGGCCCTCGCCGACGTCGGGCGGCTGGACGCCGCGAAGGCGGAGTTGCGTGCCTCGATGGCGCTGGACGCCGCACAGCACGACGACAGCGGGGTGGCCTCCGCCCAGCACGCCATGGCCGAACTCGCGCTGCGCTCCGGCGAGTACGTCGAGGCGTTGCGGTGGGGCCTGCGAGCGGCCCGGGAGTCTCGCCGGACGGGCAAGCCGGTACGCGAGGCGCGCGGTCTGTACGACGCTGCCCGCGCGCTCACCGAGACGGGTCACCACTGGTGGGCACACGCCCTCGGGGTACGCAGCCTGTCGATCTGCGAGGACGCGCAGAACGCCTACGGTCGGGCCCTGGCGCTGCGTCTGCTCGGCGACGTCAGTCTGCGCTCCGGTGACCTGGAGCAGGCGTGCACCTGGTGGGAGCGGGCGTGGCGGGTGGAGGACTCGCTCGGCAACGTGCGGTCGGTGCAGACGATCCTCGGACAGTTGGAGAACGCCTACACCGAGCTGGGTGACGAGGGCGCCGGCGACGAGGTCCGCCGTGCCCTGACACGTCTGGAACGCCATCCCGATCTGACCCGGTCGACGCTCACGGTCGGGACGACCGCGCCGTGAGCGCCAGGTATTCGCCGCTCGTGTCGGCCGACGAGCTGACGAGCCCGCAGGCGTACCGCCAGTTGCGCCGGCCGGAGGCCGCCGAGGACTTCCGTCGCGACGTCGAGGCGCTCGTCGGGCAGGCGTGTCGGAGCGAGGAGGACGGCGTACGGCTCGCCGCGGCGTTCGTCGCCCTGAGTCGCGACCTGCGCGGTGAGGGCGCGCTCAGCTTCGCCGGTCTGCTGCCCACGTCCCGCTTCGAGGCGGCCCGCACCGCGTACGACGCGGAGATGAGCGCCAAGGGCAGCCGGGGCACCCTGCACAACTACCTGAACGCGAGTCACTCGCCGCTGCTGCTCGGCGATCCGCACTTCCGGGAGACGTTCGCCCACCCGCTCCTGGTCGCGCTCGTCGCCCACGCCCTCGGTGGGCCGGTGAAGATCGTGGACCTGCGGGCCAAGGACACCCAGCCGGTCGACGTGGTCGCCCGGGACAACACCCTGCACATCGACAACAACCCGTTCATGGACGAGTTCAAGGTGATCGTGACCTGGACGTTGGGCACGGATCGTGGCCCCGCCGGGCAGGGACTCACCTACCTGCCCCGGACGAACCGGCTCTTCCGGCAGTGCTTCGTCGACGCGGACGGCGAGGCCTCCAGTGACGAGGACAGTTGCATCTTCCCGACTCGGGCCCGGGTCGACGAGGCGCTGGCCGCCCAGGCCCGTTTCTTCGACGACCGGCAGCCACGCGTCGTCCACCTCGAAGACCTGACCGCCCCCTGTCACACGATCTTCGCCGCGAGTCGGGTGGTCCATCACCGCTACCGGACCTCGACCGGCGCGCCGCGCAGCGCGATCATGGCGTCCTTCCACCGGGTGGACGACGGCACCGACCAGCTCGGCGTACCGGACCTGGCCGGCTCGGACCTCGACCGGTTCCTGCTGGCGGGAGCCGCCGGGTCGAGCTTCCTGGACCTGCTCCGGGGCGAGGTCACCCGCATCGTCGACGCGCTGCGGCAGTCGCTCGCCCGCCCCGGCCTGGTGGTCGACACCGACCGTCATCTCCTGGCCGGTGAGGCACTGCGTACCTGGTACGACCGCCAGAGCGCGGGAGTCACGCTGAACCGGCTCCGCGAGGCCGACCTGGCCGGCGACGCCGCCGAACCCGCCGCCGAGCGCCTGGTCCGGCGGATGCGGTACGACCTCCAGGGCCCCCTGAACATGCCGTTGTACGCGGACATGAGCGAGGAGGTCCGCAAGCGCACCCGGATCGTCATCCGGGAGATGGCACCGGAGCAGATCCTCGACTGTCTGACCCGGTCGCGGGCCGACTGGGTGCGGCAGGGTTCACCCGTACCCGACCCGGGATCGCACGACGAGGCGGTGGCGGAGCTGTGCCGCTGTCTCGGCGTCCTCGAGACGGCGATACCGCGGGCCGCGCCGTCCGGGCGCGTCCATCCGGCCTGGGGGCCGACCGACGGCCGCCGGGTGACCGACTCGCTGCACCGCTTCGTGCTGGACCTCGAACGCACCGCGCGGCGGGTCGACGACCCGGACTCGCTGGTCACCGCCAGCGGATTCGGTGCGCTCGGCGCCGCGCTCGCCACTGACCTGCTCGTGCTCGACGACGACACGCGTCAGGTCACGGCACGGCTGTTCGCGCGGTACGCCGCGCTGGTGGCACCGGAGTTCCTGGATCAACGCGCCGACGCCGGACCGGGCGGCCGGGACGCCGATGCGGCCTGACCGGCGGCGGCTCGACGGCTACCTACGGCACGTCAACGAGGAGATGCAGACCGCCAAACTGGCCTCCGAGGTGTGGCTGCGCAGCGCCCCGGCTCAGGTCGTCGCCGAGAACGACCGCTTCGTACGGTCGCTCGTCCGCAGTGCTCTGGCGCACGGTGACCCGGCTCCGGATCATCTCGGCCCGCTCCTGGACGACCCGGCGGCGCTGCGGGAGCACTACTGGCAGCGGGTCACCCGGGCCAAGCCGATGGCGGTGCGCTTCGGGGCGGCGGACCACGACGCGTTGGACGACTACTTCACCGTCTCCACCGAGCGCAGCACCTCCGCTGCGACGGCGCGGGCCCGCGACACGATCGCGGCCGACTCGCCCGCCGGTCCCCTGCTCCGGAGCATCGATCGTCTGACCGCATCGGGTACGTCGCCGGCCGAGTCGTGCCGGCAGGTGCTGCACCTGCTCTCGACGCACTGGCGGGGCCTCGTCACCCAGTGCAGGGGAGCCGAGGGCGGGCACCCCGAGGACGTACGCCCGGAGGTCGGCGTCGTCCTGGCGACGTTCCACGAGGCGCTCGCCGCCGGCCGCCTCGGACGGCGTCCGCCGCAGCCCGTCCCCGACACTCCGCCATCTGCCGAGCCGACCGACACCCACCGCCCCGACGCCGACACCCACCACACCGACGCCGACGCCCGCCTCGCCGAGGCCGAGGTCCGGGATCTGGCCCGCCTCTGCATGCTCGGTCGGCTCTGCTTCTCCGACGAGGAACTGCGCCTGGCACAGCGGCTGGCCCGCCGGCCCCGCCTCCAGTACGCGCTGCTCGCCACGCACCTGCGTCTGGTCGCCGAATCGTCGGCGACAGCGGCCCGGCTGGTCGCCGACTGGGGGACGACGCGTGTCCTGCTGCCCTTCACCGAGGCGTACGTCAACCGGACCGGCTACCGGTCCCCGGTGATCGACCTGTCGCCCAACCCGAAGCTGGTCACCGTGCTGTGTCACAACGTCCTGCCCGCCGTGGCGGGCGAACTCCTGCGCCGACCGGCCGACGAGGACGCCCTGGACGCGAGTGTGCTGACCAGCGGCGTCGAGGCGGCGATCCGGCGCGGCGTGTTCAGCACCACGGTGGGCCTGTTCCACGGGACCGCTTCCCCGGACACCGTGCTGCTGTCCGGGTTCAGCAGGCGCGTCTGCCCCGCCGCCACGCCGTTCGCGCGGCACTGTCTGCGGTGGCTGCCGTTCTACTTCGACCGGTGGCCGGGCGTCTCGCCCCGGCCGGACCGCGCTAGGGCTTGTCCCGCTTACCCAGCTTGTTGAAGTCGATCTTCGGCAGCTTGAAGCCCGGCGGCAGGCCCTGGCCGGCAGCCAGGTCGTCCGGGTTCATCCCCGGCGGGAGCTGCGGCATGCCGCCCGGGAAGCCACCGGGCATCCCGGCGCCGGTGC
This sequence comes from Micromonospora sp. NPDC049903, assembly GCF_044460945.1. Lineage (NCBI taxonomy): Bacteria > Bacillati > Actinomycetota > Actinomycetes > Micromonosporales > Micromonosporaceae > Micromonospora > Micromonospora sp. NPDC049903. The sequence goes on along the minus strand of NZ_JBITKL010000037.1, from coordinate 9,771 downwards.
GCGGCCGGTTGCCGCCCTTGGTGCCCTTGCGCTTGTTCTTCGGGCTCTTGGTCGCCTTGCGTCGACCGCCGCCGGGCAGGCCCATCATGCCGCCCATCTGCTTCATCATCTTCTGCGCGTCGGTGAAGCGGTTGAGCAGCTGGTTGACGTCCATCACGGTGACGCCGGAACCGTTGGCGATCCGGGCCCGCCGGGACCCGTTGATGATCTTCGGGTTGGTGCGCTCGGCCGGGGTCATCGACCGGATGATGGCGGTGATCCGGTCGAAGTGCTTGTCGTCCAGCTCGGCGAGCTGGTCCTTGACCTGCCCCATGCCCGGCATCATGGCCAGCACGTTGGCGATCGGGCCCATCCGGCGTACCGCGATGAGCTGGTCGAGGAAGTCCTCCAGGGTGAACTGCTCGCCGCCCATCAGCTTGGCGGTCATCTTCTCCTTCTGATCGGTGTCGAAGGCCGCCTCGGCCTGCTCGATCAGAGTGAGGACGTCGCCCATGCCGAGGATCCGGCTGGCCATCCGGTCGGGGTGGAAGACGTCGAAGTCCTCCAGCTTCTCGCCGGTGGAGGCGAAGAGGATCGGCTGCCCGGTCACCTCGCGGACCGACAGCGCGGCACCGCCGCGCGCGTCGCCGTCGAGCTTGGACAGCACCACGCCGGTGATGCCGACGCCGTCGCGGAACGCCTCGGCGGTCCGCACCGCGTCCTGACCGACCATCGCGTCGATGACGAAGATGACCTCGTCCGGCTCGACCGCGTCCCGGATGTCCGCGGCCTGCTGCATCATCTCCGCGTCGATACCGAGCCGACCGGCGGTGTCGACGATGACCACGTCTCGCGCCGACCGCCGAGCATGCTCGATGGAGGCCTTCGCCACCTGCACCGGGTCACCGACGCCGTTGCCGGGCTCCGGGGCGTACACCTCGACACCGGCCCGGCCACCGAGCACCTGGAGCTGCCCGACGGCGTTGGGGCGCTGAAGGTCGGCGGCGACCAGCAGCGGCTGGTGCCCCTGGGTCCGCAGCCAGCGGGCCAGCTTGCCGGCGAGGGTGGTCTTGCCGGAACCCTGGAGACCGGCGAGCATGATCACCGTCGGCGGCTGCTTGGCAAACTGGAGCCGACGCCCCTCGCCGCCGAGGACCGCGACCAGCTCCTCGTTGACGATCTTGATGATCTGCTGCGCCGGGTTGAGTGCCTGGGAGACCTCCGCCCCCCGGGCCCGCTCCTTGATGTTCGCGATGAAGCCCTTGACCACCGGCAGGGCGACGTCGGCCTCCAGCATCGCGAGACGGATCTCGCGCGCGGTCGCGTCGATGTCGGCGTCGGTGAGGCGTCCCTTGCCGCGGAGCTTGGTGAAGATCCCGGAGAGGCGGTCACTCAAGGTGTCAAACACACGAACATCCCGTTTGTCAGTGGTTCCGGCGAGCACGAGTGGGGCCGAATGAGCGCTCCGACCACCGTTAGCGTATCCGGCCGCCGGAACCCCCGCTCCACGCCGCCTTGGATGTAAGGAGGGGACCCCTCCTATACACGAGGCGTTAGTAGGGGGCCCTTCCTTACACCGCGGCGAGCACGGCGGCTTCGAGGCGGTCACGCTCGGCGTCGGAGGGCCACGAGCCGACGAGATAGAAGACGTCCACCACGTCCCCGCCGAGGGTGGCGATCCGGGCCGCCCGGACCTGCGCACCGGCTGCGTCCAGCGCGGTGGTCACCCGATAGAGCAGGCCCGCCGCGTCGGCGGCACGCAACTCCAGCAGCACGGCGTCGGTGGCCGCGTCCCGGTGCCAGACCACCCGGGGCTCGGCCCCGGTGCCCCGCCCGGCCCGAGCGCGCAGGCGCTGCGTCACCGACACGTCGCCGCCGACCGCCCGGCGCAGGTCGGCGGTGAGCGCGACCGGATCCGGCGCCAACCCGTACCGTGGCTGCACCCGGCACTCCACCAGGGCTCGGCCGTCCACCGTCGACGCGTCGGCGGCGAGCACCTCCAGCCGGTGCAGCGCGAGGCAACCGGCCACCGTCGCGAGCAGGCCCCGCCGGTCCGCCGCGGCCACCGCCACCCGGTCCCCGGTCAGGTGTACGACCGGCAGCGGCCCCGCCACCAGCGCCGGATCGGGTGCCGGTGGCTGCGGCACGGCGCCGGTGTCGAGCGTGGTGCGGACCCGGGCCACCAACTCGGCGACCAGCCGCCCCTTCCAGTCCGACCAGGCACCCGGTCCGGTGGCGGCGGCGTCCGCGCGGACCAGCGCGTACAGCAGGTCGAGGGTGGCCACGTCGCCGACCGCCTCGGCCACCCGGGAGATGGTGACCGGGTCGGCGAGGTCCCGCCGGGTGGCCACCTCAGGCAGCACCAGGTGCAGCCGGACCAGCGTTCCCATCAGCGCCGCCTCGGCCTCGGGCAGGCCGATCCGGGCGGCCATCGCCTCGGCGATCGGCGCCCCCACGGTCGAGTGATCGCCCGGCAGACCCTTGCCGATGTCGTGCAGGAACGCGCCGAGCAGCAGCAGGTCCGGCCGGTCCACGTCGCGGGTGTGCCGGCTGGCCTCGTACGCGGTCTGCACCAGGTGCCGGTCCAGGGTGAACCGGTGCACCGGGTTGTGCTGGGGCAGGCTGCGCAGCCGGGTCCACTCCGGCAGCCAGCCGTCGATCAGGCCGTACCGGTCGCAGGTCTCCCAGGCCGGCAGCAGGCCCGCGCCCGCACCCAGCAGCGTCGTCAGCGCGGCCCGCGCCTCGACCGGCCAGGGCGTCGGCAACGGCGGGCAGTACGCGGCCAGCCACTCGCAGGTGGCCCGGGCGATCGGCAGCCCGGTGACCGCCGCCGCGGCGGCCACCCGCAGCGAGAGACTGGCGTCGGGGCGGGCGCCGATGGCAGTGCGGGCCAGCACCAGTTCCCCGTCGTGCTCGACCACGTCCCGAGCGACCGGACGGCGTACCGGGCGACCGTCGGCACCCCGACGGCGACCGGAACGCAGCCGGTCGGCGGCGCGCAACGCGTCGTCGAGAGCGTGGCTGACGGTGCGCGCGTCGCCGGCCACCCGGCGCAGCAGGGCGTCACCGTCGCCCTCCTCGGCCTGCGCCCGCCGGTCCGGCCCGCGATCGGGCGGACCCGGGTACGCCGCACCTCCGGGCGGAGTCGGGCGCGCCTCGCTCTCGGCCGGCCCCTGCCGGAGTCCGAGCAGCGCGGCCACCCCGGCGCGTTCCTGGGCGAGCAGCCGGTCGACCCGCCGACCGAGCTGGTGGTGCAGGGCGTCGCGGGTGTCCAGCAGACGCAGGTGCGCGGCGTGGACGGCGGGCCGTAGCGCGTCGGTGATGCCGGCGAGCGCAATGGCCTTGAGGATGCCGACGTCCCGCAGGCCGCCGGCCGCCTCCTTGAGGTCGCCTTCGAGCAGGAACGCCAGCTCGCCGTGGGCCTGCCAGCGGGTCGCCGCGCTCTGCCGCAGCGGAGCCAGTTGGCGTACGGCGGTGCGCCGCCAGTGGTCGACGGCGCTGGTGACCAGTGTGTCGGCGAGTTCCGGGTCACCGGCGACCAGGCGGGCGTCGAGCAGGCCCAGGGCCACCTTCACGTCGTCCTGGGCGACCGACAGCGCCTCGGCCACGGTGCGTACCGAGTGGTCCAGCCGCAGCCCGGCGTCCCAGATCGGATACCAGAGCGAGGCGGCCAGTTCGTCGACGCCGGGCACCCCGGCGTGCACCAGCACCAGGTCGAGGTCGCCGTGCGGGGCACACTGCCGTCGACCCAGTCCGCCGACCGCGAGCAGCGCGACGCCCGGCCGGTCCGGCAGCAGCCGGGCCAGCCAGGCGTCGTACGCGTCGGCCCGGGCCCGGCGCGCGGCGGCGCCGATCCCGGCCGGTACGCCGACGACCTCGTCGACCGGAGGTGTCGTTCCGCCGTCACTCTCCACGGCCGCCCTCCCGGTCAACGAGGTCATCGACGGTGTCCTACAGGGCGTCCAGGCCGCGCTCACCGGTGCGGACCCGGACGACCTCCTCGACTCCGGTCACCCAGACCTTGCCGTCACCGATCTTGCCCGTCCGGGCGGCACCGACCACCGCGTCGACGATCTTGTCGACGTCGATCTCGTCGGTCAGCACCTCGACCCGGATCTTGGGCAGGAACTCGACCGTGTACTCGGCACCCCGGTAGACCTCGGTGTGGCCCTTCTGCCGTCCGTAGCCCTGGACCTCGCTCACGGTCAACCCGGCCACGCCCAGCGTGTGCAGGGCTTCCTTGACGGCGTCCAACTGGTGCGGCTTGATGACCGCGGTCACCAGCTTCATGTCCAACCCCTCCATTCCGAGAACGTTAGCCGGCGACCTTTTCGCTTACCGCTTCGGTGGGCTCACTCTTCGGCTTCGCCGAGGGGGTGAGGCCCGCGGCGGCGAACGCTCCGCCGCCACCACCGCCGGTGGAGCTGAACTCGTACGCGCTCTCCGCGTGCTCGGCGTTGTCGATGCCCTCGACCTCGGCCTCGGGGCTGAGCCGGAAGCCGATGGTCTTCTCGATCGCGAAGCCGATGATGTACGCGACCACGAACGAGTACGCCAGCACCGCGACCACACCGATCGTCTGCAGGCCGAGCAGCTTGATGCCGCCGCCGTAGAGCAGACCCGCGTTGCCCTCGCCGGCCAGCACCTCGATGGCCAGGAAGCCGATCAGCAGCGAGCCGATGATGCCGCCGACCATGTGCACGGCCACCACGTCGAGCGAGTCGTCGTACTTGAGCTTGTACTTCAGGCCGACGGCGAGCGCGCAGACCGCACCGGCGATGAGGCCGAGGGCGATCGCGCCCAGCGGCTCCAGGAACGCGCAGGCGGGGGTGATGCCGACCAGGCCGGCGATCGCACCGGAGGCCGCGCCGAGCGTGGTCGGCTTGCCGTCGCGGAGCCACTCCACCACGATCCAGCCGAGCACCGCCGCAGCAGTGGCGACCTGCGTGTTGATCAGCGAGACGGCGGCGGCGCCGTCGGCGGCACCCGCCGAGCCGGCGTTGAAGCCGAACCAACCGAACCAGAGCAGCGCCGCACCGAGCAGCACCATCGGCAGGTTGTGCGGCTTGAACTTGTCCTTGGGCCAGCCGACCCGTCGGCCGAGCACGAGCGCCAGGGCCAGGGCCGCGGCACCGGCGTTGATGTGCACCGCGGTGCCACCGGCGAAGTCGAGCACGCCCAGCTCGCCGATCCAGCCGCCGCCCCACACCCAGTGCGCGACCGGGAAGTAGACCAGGGTGGCCCACAGGCCGGCGAAGAGCAGCCACGGGCCGAACTTGGCCCGGTCGGCGATCGCGCCGCTGATCAGGGCGACGGTGATCACCGCGAACATCAACTGGAAACCGGCGAACAGAAGGTCGGGAATACCGCCCTCGGTGCCGCTCTCCAACATGCCGCGAAGACCCAGGTAGGAGAGATCACCGGTGATCCCGCCAATGTCGTCGCCGAATGCGATGCTGTAGCCGTAGAACACCCACAACAGGCTGACCAGGCCGATCGCCCCGAAGCTCATCATCATCATGTTGAGCACGGACTTGGATCGCGTCATGCCGCCGTAGAACAGCGCCAGGCCGGGCGTCATGAGCAACACCAGCGCGGCAGAAGTCAAAATCCAGGCGGTGGCACCAGAATCTAGCTCCGGCACGCTGCCTCCTCTCGGGTTGTATTCCCTCCCTCCCGGCATCGCGCAGCATCGCCCGTACGCCGGTTGCGCGGAAGCCTGATTGTCGGCTGTTTCACCCAGGGTCCCCGAGTGGTTTCCGAACCGTGACGGCTTGTTTCGTACGTGTGAAGAACGTCGGACGCCTCGGTGACACGGCGGGGGGCGGGTCAGCCGTCCGGCGTACCCCGTTCCCCCGATGGATCAGCGCAGGGCGTACTCGAGGGCGTGCCGTTCGTAGTCGAGCAGCCGCAGGTCCCGCATCGGCCGACGCAGGTGCCCCTTGTGCACGATCCGCACGAAGGCCGGTTCCCCGGCGGCGGCCATCCGGCGGATGCCCTCCACGTGGTCCACGATCCGCTTGCGGATGGTCCGGATCAGCCGGTGCCGGTCACGCGGGATCAACCCGTACGCGTCGGCGAACAGCCGCAGTCGGCGCGGGCGGTCCGGGTGCTTCCAGCCGAGCGTGATCGAGTCCCGGTCGGAGAAGATCGGCACCCAGGTCCAGGCCGCGTACGCCACGTCGTAGATCCGCGCGCCGGGCGAGGCGAGGTCGAAGTCGATCAGCCCGAGGGTGCCGTCCGGCCGCCAGATCACGTTGTGCGGTGCGGCGTCGTGGTGGCAGATGACCTCGGTGTCCGGCGGGGGCGGGCCGAACGAGCGCCACACCGCCTGCGGGGGCGGGGCGAAGCCGTACTGCGCGTCGTGGAACATCCGCAGCATGGTGGCGACGGTGACCAGTGCCTCGTCGGTGACCCAGTGCGGGGCCAGCGGGTACTCCCCGCACTCCCCCTCCAGGTACGACAGGACCTCGCGGTTGCGCTCGTCCATGCCGAGGGCGCGGGGTGCGCCGGTGAACCCGACGTACTCCAGGTGACGCAGCAGGGCGTGCACGGCCGGTGTCCACGGCCCGGCGTTGCGCCGGACGGTGTCGCCCACCCGCACCACGGTGCTCACGTTCCCGCCGTGCAGCGGGATCTCCTGCGAAGTCACGTACGGTCTCCCGAGGCGCTGCGACGGGTGGCTCGGGTCGCGCCAGCCCGCGTACGCGCGATCGTCTCTGGTCACCCGAGGTTACGCGGTCGGACCGGAGGATTCGGCACCCAGCAACGCGTCGACGAACTGCGCCGGGTCGAACGGCGCGAGATCGTCCGGTCCCTCGCCGAGCCCGACCAGCTTGACCGGGATGCCGAGCTTGCGCTGTACCGCGATCACGATGCCGCCCTTGGCGGTGCCGTCGAGCTTGGTCAGCACGACGCCGGTGACGTTGACCACCTCGGTGAAGACGCGAGCCTGCTCCAGGCCGTTCTGGCCGGTGGTGGCGTCGAGCACCAGCAGTGTCTCGTCGATCGGCCCGTGCTTCTCCACCACCCGCTTGACCTTGCCCAGCTCGTCCATCAGGCCGATCTTGTTCTGGAGGCGACCGGCGGTGTCCACCAGCACGGTGTCCACGCCGGTGTCGATGCCGCGCTTGACGGCGTCGAAGGCGACGCTGGCCGGGTCGGCCCCCTCCGGGCCGCGTACGGTCTCCGCACCGACCCGACCGGCCCAGGTCTCCAGCTGGTCGGCGGCGGCGGCCCGGAACGTGTCGGCCGCGCCGAGCAGCACGGTACGCCCGTCGGCGATCAGCACCCGGGCGATCTTGCCGCAGGTGGTGGTCTTGCCCGCGCCGTTGACGCCGACCACGAGCAGCACCGCCGGCACGCCGTCGGCGGGCGTGGTGTGCAGGGACCGGTCCAGCGCCGGGTCGAGCGCGTTGACCAGCTCGGTGGCGAGCAGGGTCCGCAGCTCGGCGACCGACCGGGTGCCCAGCACCCGGGTCCGCTCCCGCAGCCGGTCGACGATCTCCCGGGTGGCGTCGACGCCCACGTCGGCGGTGATCAGGCTGTCCTCGATCTCCTCCCAGACGTCCTCGTCCAGCCGGTCACGGCTGAGCAGGCCGAGCAGGCCCTTGCCGAAGACGTTCTGCGAGCGCGACAGCCGGGAGCGTAGCCGGACCAGCCGCCCGGCGGTCGGCTCGGGCACCTCGACGGTCGGCGGCGCCTCGATGACCGGCGGCTCCACCAGGACGCCGGTGGACAGATCGGACTCCGGGGCCTCGACCGGTGGTCCGGCCAGGTCCTCCTCGGCCCGGGTGTCGACCTCCGTACGCGGCAGCGGCGGCTCCGGCCGTCGGCGCAGCCGCGGCACGACCAGCCCGACTCCGGCGAGGATCAGCACGCCGAGCAGGGCGAGTGCGACGAGGAGGTAATCCATCATGCCGAAATCCTGTCAGATGCTCGCGACGGCGTCTCATCCACCGCTCCCCCGGTCGTCCACCCCAGGAGCGGTAGGCTCGCCCAGCCAGCAATGCCACGGCCGCCGGCGGGGTAATAAGAAGAGGTTTCCCCCTCACCTCGGAGGTTCGCCATGCCCACCGCCCGACTGCTCATCGGTCCGCTTCTCCGGCGGGTCGTCGGCACCCGGGCCACCGTGTGGGTCGAGACCACGGCCCCCGCGACGGTCACCGTCCGCACGGCGGGCGGCGCCGCCGGCACGGCCGCCACCTTCTCCGCGTACGAGCACCACTACGCGTTGGTGGTCGTGGAGGGCCTCACCCCGGACAGCGCCACCACCTACGAGGTGCTGATCGACGACGAGGTGGCCTGGCCGGCGCCGGAGAGCCGCTTCCCGCCCAGCGTGATCCGCACCCGCGCCCAGGACGACCGGGACCAGCCGGTGCGGCTGCTCTTCGGGTCCTGCCGGGAGACCACCCAGCACGCCACCACCCGTAAACTCCCGCCGGACGCGCTGGACGCGTACACCCGGCGGATCCTGGACGACCCCGACCCGGCGGCCCTGCCCGACCTGGTGGTGCTCCTCGGCGACCAGGTCTATGCCGACGAGACCTCGCCCACCATCAAGCGGCTGCTGCGGCGTCGGCGGCGGCGTCCCAAGGACGCCCCCAGCGACCAGGTGGTCAGCTTCGACGAGTACACCAAGCTCTATCTGGAGTCGTGGAGCGACCCGGAGATCCGCTGGCTCTTCTCCACCGTGCCGAGCGTGATGATCTTCGACGACCACGAGGTCATCGACGACTGGAACACCTCGGCGTCCTGGCGGGCGGACATGCGCGAGCAGCCCTGGTGGGCCGAGCGGATCGCCAGCGGACTGGCGTCGTACTGGGTCTACCAGCACCTGGGCAACCTCTCCCCGGACGAGATCGACGCCGACCCGGTCTTCGCCAAGGTCCGCGCGTCCGAGGACGCCACCGAGGTGCTGCGCGAGTTCGGCGCGCGGGTCGACACCGAGGCCGACCTGTCGCACGACACCGACCGGTGGAGCGCCGTGCAGTACCAGTGGAGCTACGCGCTCGACCTGGGCCGAACCCGGCTGGTGATGCTGGACAGCCGGTGCAGCCGGGTGCTGGTGCCCGGCCGCCGGACGATGCTGCCGGCCGCCGAGTGGGCCTGGTTCGTCGACCAGGCGCACGGCAGCTACGACCACCTGGTCGTCGGCACCTCGCTGCCCTGGCTGCTGCCGCCCGGCATCCACCACGTCGAGGCGTGGAACGAGAAGCTGGCCGACTCGAACCGCCCGTGGGTCGCCGGGCTGGCCGAGAAGTTGCGCCGCGCGCTCGACCTGGAGCACTGGGGCGCGTTCCGGCGCTCCTTCGAGGGCCTCGCCGAGCTGTTCGCCCGCCTCGGCACCGGCGCACCGGGCGGGCCCGACGAGCGCAAGGGCGCCGGGCCGGCGTACCCGCCTCCGGCGTCGATCAGCGTGCTCTCCGGCGACGTGCACCACTCGTACGTGGCCCGGGTCCGCTTCGCCGACCCGGACGTCCACACGCCCGTCCACCAGTTGACCTGCTCGCCGATCCACAACCAGGTGCCGGCCGGGATGCGACCGGTGATGCGGCTGGGTTGGGCGCGCGGCCCGGCCGGGGCGGCGCGCGCGATGGCCCGTACGGCCGGGGTACGCCGCTCCTTCATCAAGTGGCGCAAGCTGGCCGGGCCGTACTTCGGCAACGCGGTGTCGACGCTGACCAACGCCGGCCGTGGGTCGGAAGTGGTGATCGAGGGCACCACCAGCGACGGCACCCTGCGCGAGGTGGCCCGCCAGCGGCTCACCCCGTGAAAGGAAGGGCCCCCCGT
>NZ_JBITKL010000036.1:0-45235 GCF_044460945.1 Micromonospora sp. NPDC049903 | reverse complement strand
ACCCGAAGATCACCTCTTCGTGGACCTGCTCAAACACCCACCACCACCCCACCGTCAAGACCTCCTGGCCAGCGGATTCAGGATGGAACTACTTCCAAGAAGTTGCGCGGATCATGAGGGTGACGGCGATCGAAGCCGTCCGGGGGTGCGGCACCACGCGCCACTACCACGTCCCGCTCGACGCGAGGGAGACAAGGGCGTCCTCCTCACCCTCGCCGCTCCGGTCCAGCAGCACGCGACACCTCCCCGCATCCCCCGTCCGCAGGCACGCGACACACCTCGTCCGCCGCAGCGACCGCACGCACGGACACGGAGACACGGACACGGGAAAGCCCGCCTCCCTCAAGGAGGCGGGCTTTCACCAGGTCGGTGCGCCGATCAGTGCTCGGCGGTGCGCCGGGTGCCGCTGTAGTACTCGAACAGCAGGCCGCAGGTGGCGAAGACCACTGCCACCATGCCGGCGACGAGCAGCCAGAGCTGCCAGAACACCAGGCCGAGGCCGGCGATGGCGGCGGCCAGGGCCAGACCGAAAGGCCAGTAGCTGCCGGGGCTGAAGAAGCCGATCTCGCCCGCGCCGTCGGCGATCTCACCGTCGGGACGGTCCTCGGGACGCAGGTCGATCCGGCGGGAGACGAACCAGAAGAAGCCGCCGCACATGGAGCAGAGCAGGAACGACAGCAGCAGGGCCACGGTGCCGATCCACTCGACCCGACCGCCCGAGTCGGCGAAGGTCCAACCGCCGTAGAGGGCGGTGGCGAACAGCAGGAACGCGGCGATGATGAGGAAGATGCGCCACTCGGTCTTCATCCGGGGTTACCTCAGTTTCCCGCGCCGGCCGTGGTGCTGGCCTGGTTGAAGTTGTCCTGGGTACGGCGCGTCTCGAACGGCTTGGTGGTGATCGCGTACGGCTCCTCGCCGATCGCGGTCAGCGCGTCCTGGGTCGACGCCCCGTCCTGCTTGGCCGCGAGGAACCGGTCGAAGTTCTCCGGCGAGACGACCCGCAGCTCGAAGTTCATGAAGGCGTGGTAGCTGCCGCACAGCTCGGCGCAGCGGCCCACGTACGCGCCCTCGGACTCCAGCGAGGAGACCTCGAAGACGTTGCGGATGCTGCCCGGCATCACGTCCCGCTTGAACAGCATCTCCGGCACCCAGAAGGAGTGGATGACGTCGCGGCTGGTCTCCTCGAACCGGATGGACCGGTTGCTCGGCAGCACCAAGATCGGGATGACCTCGCTGGTGCCCAGCACGGAGGCGGTGGTGTTCGCGTCCACACCCTGGCCGTCGCGGTAGTTGAACTGCCAGTTCCACTTGAAGGCGACCACCTCGACGGTCACGTCGGGGTTGTTGGTGGTCTTCACCACGTCGGTCTGCACGACCGCGGTGTAGTAGAAGAGCACGGCCACGACCAGCACCGGCGCGATGGTGTAGAGGAACTCCATCGGCAGGTTGTATCGGGTCTGCACCGGCAGCTCGTTGCCGCGCTTGCGGTAACGCACCACGCACCAGAAGATCAGGCCCCAGACGAAGACGCCGACCACCAGCGCGGCGATGCACGAGGCGATCCACAGGTCGTACATCCGCCGGGATTCCGGCGTGATGCCGCCCTGGGGCCAGCCGAAGCCGCCGAACGCCGCGCCGACATCACAGCCCGTGAGCAGGACCAGCAGCGCCGCCCCGCCGAAGCCGAGCCCGGCAAGACGCCCGGCGCGACGCCCCCGACGCCCGACGGCTCCTGGGGATGCGCTGCTCCGCACGGCCGTCGGCCGTACCTCCGAACTCCTTGCGACCACCTGGTCCTGCCTCCCTAGCGCGCCGCGGTGCTTCCTCGGTCCGGCCGGCTCCGCCGAGCGGAACCACCACACCAGCGGCAAAGGCGTCACCGACGGTCGCAGATTACTCGACCATGACGGGCTCGACCCGGTTGGGGTCAGTCTCCGCCCTGGACGGGGGATCTTGCGCGGACCGAGGCGATAGCGTGGGCAGACGTGATTCCTTCCCCGGTCTACCTGGACGCGGCCACCGCCGCGCCGCTGCATCCGGTCGCTCGGCAGGCGCTGCTGGCCGCCCTCGACGACGGTTGGGCCGACCCGGATCGGCTCTACACCCAGGCGCGCCGCGCCCGCCAGTTGCTCGACGCCGCCCGCGAGGCGGCGGCGGACACCCTCGGCGTACGCCCCGACGAGCTCTCCTTCACCCCCAGCGGTACGAGCGCGGCGCACGCGGCCGTGCTGGGTGGCCTGGTCGGCCGTCGGCGTGTCGGGGCGGGGCTGGTGCACTCGGCGATCGAGCACTCGGCGGTGTTGCACGCCGCCGAGCAGCACGTGGCGCGGGGCGGCACCACGACCGAGGTGCCGGTCGACCGGTCCGGCCGGCTGGACCTGGACGCCTGGTCGGCGGCGGTGGCGGGGCCCGGGGTGGCGCTGGCCGCGCTGATCGCCGCCAGCCACGAGGTGGGCACCGTGCAGCCGGTCGAGGACGCGGCGGCGGCCTGCGCCGAGGCGGGGGTGCCGCTGCACGTCGACGCCGCCCAGGTCGTGGGGCGGGTACCGGTGCCGGCCGGCTGGTCGGTGTTGACCGCGAGCGCCCGCAAGTGGGGCGGCCCCCCGGGCGTCGGGCTGCTGGTGGTCCGCAAGGGCACCCGCTGGGAGTCGCCGTGGCCGTCGGACGAGCACGAGTCGGGGCGTACCCCCGGCACGGTCAACCTGCCGGCGGTGGTCGCGGCGGCGGCGAGCCTGCGCGCGGCGGCGGCCGACGCCGACGCCGAGGCGGCCCGGCTGACCCCGCTGGTGGACCGGATCCGGGCCCGGGTGGCGGCCGACGTGCCGGATGTCGAGGTGGTGGGCGATCCCGAGCGGCGGCTGCCGCACCTGGTCACCTTCTCCTGCCTCTATGTCGACGGCGAGGCGCTGCTGCACGCGTTGGACCGGCGGGGCTTCGCGGTGTCGTCGGGCTCTTCCTGCACCTCGTCGACGTTGCGCCCGTCACACGTGCTGGAGGCGATGGGGGTGCTGTCCCACGGCAACGTCCGGGTCTCGCTGCACCGGGGCACCACCGAGGCGGACGTGGACCGGTTCCTCGCCGAGTTGCCGCAGATCGTGGCCGACCTGCGGGCCGAGGCGGGGGTGGTGGGGCTGTGACGACCCCCGACGAGGTGCTCGACTGTCTCGGCCAGCGGTGCCCGCTGCCGGTGATCGCGCTGGCCCGCCGGCTGCCGTCCCTGCCCGTCGGCGCGGTGATCCGCGTCCTCGCCGACGACCCGGCGGCGGCGGTGGACATCCCGGCCTGGTGCCGGATGCGCCAGCAGGAGTTCCTGGGCGCCGCACCCGGCCCCGGCTACGACGTCCGCCGGTCTCTGTGAAAGGAAGGGCACCTTATTAACGCCTCGTGCATAGGAAGGGCCCCCTGCTAACACCGCACCTAACACACGATCGGCTCTCGATCCCGTCCGCCGCAGCGGAACCGCTCGGAATCGAGAGCCGGGACACCGTACGGACGCCGCGACGGTGCAGTGGTCAGGGCAGCAGGTGGGGGCGGACCTCGTCGGCGGCCTCGTCGCCGTACGACTCGGCGAGGCGCTTGACGAACAGGTCGCGGCGCACCTGGTACTCCTGGGTGCCGACGGTCTCCAGCACCAGGGCGGCCAGCAGCGAACCGACCTGCGCGGCGCGCTCCAGCCCGACACCCCAGGAGAGCGCGGTGAAGAAGCCGGCGCGGAAGCCGTCGCCGACGCCGGTGGGGTCGATCGCCTGGGCCTCGCGGGCGATCGGCACGTGGATCGGGGCGAAGTCCCGCCCGGCGATCTCCACTCCGTGCTTGCCCAGCGTGGTGACCCGGATTCGGACCCGGTCCAGCAACTGCGCGTCGCTCAGCCCGGCCTTGGTCTGCAGCAGCGACTTCTCGTAGTCGTTGGTCATCAGGTACTCGGCGCCGTCGATCAGCGACACCACGTCCTCGCCATCCATCCGGGCGAGCTGCTGGGACGGGTCGGCGGCGAACCGGTAACCGCGCTCGCGGCACTCGGCGGAGTGGCGCAGCATCGCCTCCGGGTCGTTGGCGCCGACCAGGACCAGGTCCAGCCCGCCGAGCCGCTGCGCGACGGGGTGCAGCTCGATGTTGCGCGCCTCGCTCATCGCGCCGGCATAGAACGAGGCGATCTGGCACATGTCGGTGTCGGTGGTGCAGACGAAGCGGGCGGTGTGCGCCACCTCGCTGATGTGCACCGAGTCGCAGTCCACCCCGTGCCGCTCCAGCCAGGAGCGGTAGTCGGCGAAGTCGGCGCCGACGGCCCCGAGCAGCACCGGACGCAGGCCGAGTTGTCCCATGCCGAACGCGATGTTCGCCGCCACTCCGCCCCGGCGTAGCACCAGATCGTCCACCAGGAAGGAGAGCGAGACCTTGTGCAACTGGTCGGCGATGAGCTGGTCGGCGAACCGGCCCGGGAAGCTCATCAGGTGGTCGGTGGCGATCGAGCCGGTCACGGCGATCTTCATGGCAACCCTCGGGGTCGGGATCAGGGCGCGGTCAGCCTACCGGCACCACGCCCACCGAGCGACCAGCCCGCTCAACCTCCCCCACCGCCCACTTACCCACCCACCACCCCAAACCATCCCGCCCCCGGCCAACCCACCAACCACACCCCCGTACCCACCCCGGCCGGCCAGGTTGATCAAGGAGTTTTCGCCCTCCCGGCCGCCCTCACGTGACCAAAACCTCTTGATCACCGGCAGCAGGGCGGGCGGGGGCGGGCGGGAGCGCGGAGCCCGGGTGGGGGTGGGTGGGTGGGGGGTGGGAACGCGCGACGGCGGAACGGCCGGGGGGCCGTTCCGCCGTCGGAGGTTGGTTGGAGACTCAGCTGAAGGAGTCGCCGCAGGCGCAGGAGTTGCCTGCGTTGGGGTTGTCGATGGTGAAGCCCTGGGCGTCGATCCGGTCGGCGAAGTCGATGGTGGCGCCGGTCAGGTAGGGGGCGCTCATCCGGTCGACGACCACCTCGACACCGTCGTAGTCGGTGACGACGTCACCGTCGAGCGAACGCTCGTCGAAGAAGAGCTGATACCGCAGGCCGGAGCAGCCACCCGGCTGCACGGCGACGCGGAGCCGCAGGTCGTCGCGGCCCTCCTGCTCGATCAGGGCCTTGACCTTCTGCGCCGCGACGTCGGTGAGGACGACGGACGTGGGGGCCTTGGCCTCGGTCGACTCGGTCTGCGCTGGCGTGGTCACGTGGAATTCTCCCTGCGCGCGTTCGAAGAAGTGGTCTTCCCCTGGCCAACGTCGTTCGCCGGTCAGCGATTCCCACAGCGGTCCAGCTTCTGATTGTAGGCCGCCGAGCGCCCGGTGACCCGGCAGCGTGACGGGCCCCTCCGGCGCAGGCCGGACACCGGGGTGCTCCGGGGACGAGCTGCGGTCAGCGGCTCCACTGCCGGGCCAGTCGGGAGCCGAGTTCCCGCAGCCCCTGGGCCGGACGTTCCATCGCCGCCGCCAGCCCGCCGCGCTCCTCGCCGCCGAAGTGCTCCACCAGGCTGTACGCGTCGGTCACGCCGACCGACGCCGCCTCACGCCGACCGGTGCTGACCTGGCCGGCGAGCACGACGCAGGGTACGCCCCGGTCCCGGGCCGCGCCCGCCACCCCGGCCACCACCTTGCCGCGCAGCGACTGGTGGTCGAACTTGCCCTCGCCGGTGACCACCAGATCGACCTCGTCGAGCACGGTCTCCAGCCCGATCGCACGGCTGACCAGTCCGATGCCGGATTCGCACCGGCCACCGAGGGCGAGCAGTGCGGCACCGACACCACCGGCCGCGCCTCCGCCGGGCAGCGCGCCGAGCCCGCTGGGGCAGCCCGGCAGGTCGCGTTCGAGCACCTCGGCCCAGCGCCCGAGCGCGGCGTCGAGCAGCAGCACGTCAGCCCGGTCGGCGCCCTTCTGCGGCCCGAAGACGTTGCTCGCGCCGTGCAGCCCGAGCAGGGGGTTGTCGACGTCGGTGGCGGCGATCAGGCGGGCGTCGCGCAGCCGGGGCGCCCCGTCGAGCGTGGCGGCGGCGGCCAGCGCGGCACCGCCGTACGGCAGAGCGTTGCCGGTGTCGTCCAGCGGGACGGCACCCAAGGCGGTGATCATCCCGGCGCCGCCGTCGTTGGTGCCGGAGCCGCCCAGCCCGACGACCACCGTCCGGGCGCCCGCCTCGACCGCGGCGGCGATCAACTGACCCAGCCCGTACGACGTGGTGGCCCTGGGGTTGCGTTCGGCGGGGTCGAGCAGGTGCAGTCCGCACGCCTGGGCGCTCTCCAGCCAGGCGGTCGCGCCGTCGTCGGTGAGCAGGATCTCACCGGTGACGGCACGGCCCAGCGGATCGGTCGTCGGCACCGGCACCCGCCGGCCGGACAGCGCGCCGGCGAGCACGTCGAGGAAGCCCGGCCCGCCGTCGGCCAGCGGCCTGACCAGCAGATCGTCGCCGGGCGCGATCTCCCGCCAGCCGTCGGCCACCGCAGCGGCGACCTCGGGGGCCGGCAGCGTGCCGGCGAACTTGTCCGGACAGAGCAGTACGCGCATGCCTGGCAGTGTGGCAGCCCACACCGGCTCGGGCGGCACGCTGGTCATGCTGTGGGACCATGGTCAGCGTGACGTCGACCTGGGTTGAGCCCTCCAACACCGCGACTGCGCTGCTGCTTCTCGGCCGTGGCAGCGACCCCGCCACCGAGCGTGGCGTGGAGTGTCCGGGTGACCTGCCGGCACCGAGCGACCCCGATCTGGTGTCCCGGGCGGCGGCGGCCAAGGCCGCGCTCGGCGACCGGGTCTTCGTGCTGGGGCACCACTATCAGCGCGACGAGGTGATCCAGTTCGCCGACGTGACCGGTGACTCGTTCAAGCTGGCCCGCGAGGCGGCCGCCCGGCCGGACGCGGAGTACATCGTCTTCTGCGGTGTGCACTTCATGGCCGAGAGCGCCGACATCCTCACCTCGGACGCGCAGCAGGTGATCCTGCCGGACCTGGCGGCGGGCTGCTCGATGGCGGACATGGCCGCGCTGCCGCAGGTCGAGAGCGCGTGGGACGTCCTGACCGAGCTGGGCATCGCGGCGCAGACGGTCCCGGTGACCTACATGAACTCGTCGGCCGACATCAAGGGCTTCGTCGGTCGCAACGGCGGGGTCGTCTGCACCTCGTCGAACGCCAAGCGGGCCCTGGAGTGGGCCTACCAGCAGGGCGAGAAGGTACTCTTCCTGCCCGACCAGCACCTGGGCCGCAACACGGCCGTGCTGGAGATGGGCTTCTCGCTGGACGACTGTGTGCTCTACGACCCGCACAAGCCGGGCGGTGGGCTGACGCCCGAGCAGCTTCGCGACGCGCGGATGATTCTGTGGCGGGGGCACTGTTCGGTGCACGGCCGGTTCACCCTCGACAGCGTCAACGACGTACGCGAGCGGGTGCCAGGCGTGAACGTGCTGGTGCACCCCGAGTGCCGGCACGAGGTGGTCAACGCCGCCGATCTGGTCGGTTCGACGGAGTACATCATCCGTACGATCGAGGCGGCTCCGGCCGGTTCGGCATGGGCGGTCGGCACCGAGCTGAATCTGGTCCGCCGACTCGCGCTGGCGCACCCGGACAAGCAGATCATGTTCCTGGACAAGGCCGTCTGCTATTGCTCGACGATGAACCGCATCGATCTGCCGCACCTGGTGTGGGCGCTGGAGGAGCTGGTCGCGGGTCGGGTGGTCAACCGGATCACCGTCGACGCGGACACCGCGCACCACGCGCGGGTGGCGCTGGACCAGATGCTCGCACTACCGGGCGCCTGATCACTCTCGGCAACCATTGCCGTACACAAAAGTGCCGGATCACCGATAAATGCCCCCAGGGGTAGTGTGACCGGATCCATTCTCATCACAGAGGGCTATGCTGCCGGGCGGACGAGACACCGCGGGCGTGTGCGTTTGGCCGCGACCGCGCCGTGGGTAGCCACCTGCGGTGACCCAGATCGATACGGCAGCACGCACGCGCTGGAGGTTGCGTTGACCGACGACGTCCTGGTCGTACACGGAGGCACCCCGCTTCAAGGGCGGATCCGCGTGCGCGGTGCGAAGAACCTGGTTTCCAAGGCGATGGTCGCCGCCCTGCTGGGCGACAGCCCGAGCCGGTTGTTCGACGTACCCAAGATTCGCGACGTGGAGGTGGTCCGGGGCCTGCTCGGGCTGCACGGCGTCAAGGTGACCGACGGCCTCGAGGACGGCGAGCTGGTCTTCGACCCCGCCAACGTGGAGGGCGCCAGCACCGACCAGATCAACGTGCACGCCGGTTCCAGCCGGATCCCGATCCTGTTCTGCGGACCGCTGCTGCACCGCCTCGGGCACGCCTTCATCCCGGACCTGGGCGGCTGCCACATCGGCCCCCGGCCGATCGACTTCCACCTCCAGGCGCTGCGGGAGTTCGGCGCCACGGTCGAGAAGACCCCCGAGGGGCTGCACCTGTCCGCCCCGAACGGCCTGCACGGCACCAAGTTCTCTCTGCCCTACCCGAGTGTGGGCGCGACCGAGCAGGTGCTGCTCACCGCCGTGATGGCCGAGGGTGTCACCGAGCTACGCAACGCCGCCGTGGAGCCGGAGATCATCGACCTGATCTGCATCCTGCAGAAGATGGGCGCGATCATCAAGGTGCACACCGACCGGGTCATCGAGATCCAGGGCGTGCCCCGACTGCACGGCTACACGCACCGGCCGATCCCGGACCGGATCGAGGCGGCGAGCTGGGCCGCGGCGGCCCTGGCCACCCGGGGTCACGTCGAGGTGCTCGGTGCCGAGCAGGCCGACATGATGACCTTCCTGAACGTCTTTCGCTCGGTCGGCGGCGAGTACGAGGTGACCGACGCCCGCCCGCCGAAGCTGGGGCACCCGGGTCAGGAGGGCGGCATCCGGTTCTGGCACCCGGGCGGCGAGCTGAACGCGGTGGCCCTGGAGACCGACGTGCACCCGGGCTTCATGACCGACTGGCAGCAGCCCCTGGTGGTGGCGCTGACCCAGGCGCGGGGCCTGTCGATCGTCCACGAGACGGTCTACGAGCAGCGGCTGGGCTACACCGAGGCGCTCAACACGATGGGCGCGAACATCCAGGTCTACCGGGACTGCCTGGGCGGCACGCCGTGCCGCTTCGGCCGGCGCAACTTCAAGCACTCGGCGGTGATCGCCGGGCCGAGCAAACTGCACGCGGCCGACCTGGTCATCCCCGACCTGCGGGCCGGTTTCAGCCACCTGATCGCCGCGCTGGCCGCCGAGGGCACCTCCCGGGTGTACGGCGTCGACCTGATCAACCGGGGCTACGAGGACTTCGAGGCGAAGCTCGCCGACCTCGGCGCGCACGTCGAGCGACCCTGACCTCGACCGGGGACTCCGGCCCCTCCCGCACGGGTCCGGTGCACCGATGTGCACCGGCCTCGTGGCGTTGGCTACCCTTGCCGCGTGCCGTCGCTGTTTCGTCGTAAGTCCGCCGACCTCGCCGATCCCGTCACCGAGCCGGAGACCCCGGCCGAGGAGGAGTCGGATTCCACTCGTGCGCGTGGTTACACGCCGGGCAAGGGACGGGAGACGCCCAAGCGGCCCGTCACCGGCCGTCGGCCGGCCGGCGCGACCAAGCCGCTGAGCAAGGACGAGGCCAAGGCGCTGCGTCGCCAGCGGCGCGCCGAGGCGTCGGCGGAGTTCCGGCGCGAGGGCGGTCCGCGCGACCGGGGCCCGGAGCGGCTGCTCGCCCGCAACGTGGTGGACTCCCGGCGGACCGTCGGCACCTGGTTCTTCGGCGGCGCGCTGGTCGTGCTGATCGGCTCCAACCAGGCGATGCCCCCGGAGATCCGGCTCGCCTCGAA
Source organism: Micromonospora sp. NPDC049903 (assembly GCF_044460945.1). Classification (NCBI taxonomy): domain Bacteria; kingdom Bacillati; phylum Actinomycetota; class Actinomycetes; order Micromonosporales; family Micromonosporaceae; genus Micromonospora; species Micromonospora sp. NPDC049903. The sequence continues at coordinate 35,396 of NZ_JBITKL010000036.1, read as the reverse complement.
CCTGCTCTGGGGCGCGCTGGCGCTGGGCGTGGTGATCGACTCCGTGCTCATCTCGCGCAAGATCAAGAAGCTGGTCCGGGAACGTTTCCCCCGCACCGACCAGCGGATGGGCTCGCTCTACTTCTACGCGATCATGCGGTCGATCACCTTCCGCAAGCTGCGTACCCCGGAGCCTCGGGTCGCCCTCGGCGACCCGGTCTGACCCGCCGGTCGCCGCCGCGCCGCGGCGACCCTCTCCGGCCCGTGACCGGCACCGGTCACGGCACGCCGAGCAGGCGCAGCACCGCAGCGGTGCCGGCGGCGGCGAGGACCACCACCACGAACGGCGCGCGTCGCCAGGCCAGCGCCACCCCGACCAGCACCCCCGCCGGTCGGGCCCAGCCGGCGAAGCCGCCCGCCTCGGTCAGCGCCGCAGTGGCCGCCAGCGCCGCCAGCAGGGCCGCCGCGCCGACCGGCAGCAACTGCCGCGCCCACGCCGGCAGGTCGAGCCGGTCCCGCAGCAGCACCCCGGCGACCCGGAAGGCGTACGTCCCGACGGCCAGCGCCACGATCGCCGCGATCAGCACGGCTCCTTCTCCCCTCGCCCGGCCGGCACCGGATCGGCCCCCGGCACGTCGACCGTCGGTGTGTCGACCGGCTGCGTAGCGATCTGCAGCGGATTCCCCGACGCGGGTGCCTCCAGCGCGTCGACCGGCCTGGAGTTCTGCGGCGTACCGCCCGGCGCGGAGGTCTGCGCTGCGTCGATCCGCGTACGGCCGGTCCGGATCCGCTGGACGGCCAGCAGCCCCGGGCCGGCCAGGGCGAGCAGCACCGGCAGGCCGGCGGGGAGCAGCGGCGTGGTGAGTACCGCCACCACGGCACCGGCCAGCGCCATCCGCCGGGTCTCGGGATCACGCAGGCTGGGCAGCAGCAGGGCGATCAGGCCGGCCGGGAAGGCCGCGTCCAGGCCGAGTGCGGCCGGGTCACCGGCCACCCCGCCGGCCAACACGCCGAGCACGGTGCCGGCGTTCCAGGCCAGGAAGAGCAGCACCCCGGCGAGCCAGAACGCCCGGCGGCGGTCGGCACCGGGCGGCCGGGCCAGGGTGAACGCGGTCGCCTCGTCGGTCATCAGGTGACTGCCGAGCAGACGGTGCCGCAGTCGGCGGCCGATCGTGTCACCGAGGGTCAACCCGAACGGCAGATGCCGGGCGTTGAGCAGCAGCCCGGCGAGGACGGCGGCGACCGGGTTGCCGGCGGCCAGCAACCCGACCGCCATGAACTGCGCGCCTCCGGCGTACACCAGGACCGACATCGTCACGGCGGCCCAGCCGGGAACTCCGGCCGCCACGGCGACCGCGCCGAACGAGGCGCCCACGGCGACCATCGCCGCCGCGATGGCGGCGACGTCCCGGAGGACGCCGGCCCCCGGTGTTCGTTCTGGCGTACGCATGGTTCATCATGATGAACACGCCGCTGATGTTCGTCAAATAGAACAGCATGACCGACGGAGCGAACCATGGCCCCCGAACCCACTCCCCCGTTGGCCACCATCGCCGCCGCCCTCCGCTACGAACGGCAACGGGTGGGCATCTCCCTCACCGAGCTCGCCCGGCGGGCCGGCATCGCCAAGTCGACGCTGTCGCAACTGGAGTCCGGCGTCGGCAACCCGAGTGTGGAGACACTGTGGGCGCTGGGAGTGGCGCTCGACGTGCCGTTCAGCCGGCTGGTCGAGCCGCCGGCCACCACGGTCCGGGTGGTCCGGGCCGGGGACGGCCCCCGCATCCGTTCCGAGCACGCCGACTTCGTCGGCACGCTGCTGACCGCCGGAGCCGCGCACGCCCGCCGGGACGTATACCTGATCGAGCTGGAGCCGGGCCGGGTACGTACCGCCGACCCGCACACCCCGCGCAGCGTGGAGCACGTGGTGGTGGGCGCCGGTCGACTGCGCTGCGGCCCCGAACAGGACCAGGTGGAACTCGGCCCGGGGGACTACGCGACCTTCCCGGGCGACGCCCCGCACCGCTACGAGGCCCTCGCACCGGGTACGTTCGCGGTGCTGGTGATGGAGCATCCCTGACTCGCGACCGGTGCCGCGACGGCGAGTTGACCAAGGGTTGCGGATCGCGGGAAGTCCGACCCGATCAAAGCCCTAAATGTCCTGATCAATAGGATAACGTTTGAGTTCGACGAGGGTGCCGCAGTGGCGGTGAACGAGCCCACGCCGCTACCCTCCATGCGCAGCCATTCGGTGCCGGGACGAGCGACTTCACCGGCCCGCAGGGGTGCCCAGCGCGACCATTTCCGACGAGGTGACATCGGCGTGAGCGAGCGGACGCGAGCCGACCACCGGGGCGCGCCCGTGAACGGGCGGACGTCGGTCCCGTGGTCTGCCGTGACCTTGCCTTCCGGTGTCGCGCCGTCCGTCGGGCCGGCCCGAGACCGCCATGCCGCAGCCGGCGCCGCCACCCGGCGACGTCCCGGCCGCAGCGACAGGCCCCGCGGATGAGTCGCGGCTACGCCGACCGGTGGCCGGGCCCCGCCGATCCGTCCTGGGTCGTCGAACCGACGGCCGAGTGGCAACCCCAGTTCCCGGGCCAGCGATACCCGGGTGACATCGGCCTCGACCACCAGCCGCCACCCGGCCGCAGCCGGTCCAGCGCGGTCGGCCGCGCCGAGGTGCCGCCACTCGCCCCGACACGGCCGGACGGCACGTACGTGGGCAGGTCCTGGGACGACGAGCCGGACGGTCGGCCGGGACGGCAGGAGATCCCGGAGCCCCGACGCCACGACGGGCCCACCAGCGCGCCACCGTACGACCGGTCGCTCGCCGGTGCGCGTCCGGAGCGACCCGGCCCCGAGGGCCGATGGTCCGAGCGCGAACGGGACGGGATCACCTGGTCCGAGATGGGCGCCCAGGGTGCCGCCGGTACACCGACTCGCCACGACCAGCGCGACCCCGACCGGTACCCGCCGAGGGACCCGGACCGCCGCGACCGGTACGCCCCGCCCGACCCGGACCGCCGCGACCAACGGGAACCCGACCGGTACGCCCGACGCGACCCGGACCGCCGCGACCCACGGGAACCCGACCGGTACGCCCGACGCGACGCCGACCGCCGCGACGCCGACCGCTACGCCCGCCGTGACCCAGACCGCCGTGACCCAGACCGGCGCGACCCAGACCGGCGCGACCCGGACCGGCGCGACCCAGACCGACGGGACCGGGACCGTTTCGGCTGGGACGCCCCCGAGCGCGGTGACGCCGACTGGTATGACCGCGATCCGGACCGACGCGACGCCAACCGACGCGACCCAGACAGGCGCGACCCAGACCGGCCTGCCCCGGACCGGCGCGACGCAGACCGGCCTGCCCCGGACCGGCGCGACGCAGACAGGCGCGCCCCGGACCGGCGCGAACCGGACGGCCGTGACCCGGACCGGTACGCCCGCCGTGATCCGGACCGACGCGACGACCGAGACCCCGACCGGTACGCCCGCCGTGGGACCGACCCACGCGACCCGGACCGCTTCGCCCGACGCGATCCGGACCGACGCGACGACCGTGCCCCGGACCGCTATGCCCGACGCGATCCGGACCGACGCGACGACCGGGATCCGGAGCGCTATGCCCGGCGTGGCCCGGACCGGTGGGACGAGCGCGACCCCGACCGCCACCCCCAGCGCCCACGTCGGTCCGAACCCGTCGGGCGCGACGGCCGCTGGGACCGGGATGCGCCGACCTCCCCGGCCGGACGCGCGGAGCCCGGTTGGGCCGCCGAGCCGGACGACGACCGGCGTCGGCCCTCCGCCGCGCGTCGACCGGCCGAGGACGCCGACCGGCGGCCGACCGGTGAATCCTCCTCACGGCCCCGCTACCAGTGGAGCAGCCACCCTGGCGAGCCGTCGGTCGACGACCGGCCGTCGGTGGAGCGGTACGACTACCGCGACGACTTCAGCGTGGGCGACCCGGACAGCGCCCCGTACCCGGACGGCTACGTCGACGAGGAGCCGATCCGCACCCGCGACGAGTGGGAGCGTCCCGAACCACCGGAACGGGATGCGGCGCCCACGAGCGGGGACCTGCCATGGCCTGCCCCCGGGCCGCTGCGCCCGAGCACCGGACGGGACCACCGCGAGTACCAGCGACCGGCGGCTCCCGAGCCCGGTACCGACCGGCACCGACCGGACGAGCGTCGCCGCGCCGACGAATTCCCGGACCCGGCGGGGCCCGAGCGGTTCGACTCGGACCGCCCAGCCGCCCGACGGCCCGACCTCGACCGGCCCGTCTCCCCGGCTCCCGACGACGACGTTCTCCGGACTGGCCGCCCCCATCTGTCGGTGGTCCCCGACCGACCGGTCTCCCCCGCGCCGGACTCGGACCGCCCGGTGTCGCCCGCCGCCGGTCGCGCCCGGCCCGTATCCCCCGCACCGGAGCGTGGTCGGCCCGACGTCACGCACCGGGACCGGCCGCTCACCGTGGTCCCGGACCGGCCCGACGACACCGACCGCGAGCGGGCCACCGGTGGCCGGCCAGATCGGGAACGTCTCGACCGTCCGGACCCGAACCGGGACCGGCCCGCCGCAGCCGCCGGGAACCGCACGCCGGCCGGGGACACCGTCCGGCCGGCACCACTGCACCAGCACGAGGTACGCCCGGCTCCGCTGCACGAGCACCAGGTTCGTCCCGCTCCCCTGCACGACCAGCCGGTCGTCGCCACCCCGCCGCCGACCCCGGCACCCTCGGTCGCGGCGGCACCACCCGCCGCCGGTCCGTCACCGGTGCGTCCGGTCTCCGCGCCGCCCACGCAGCGCGCCGTTCCGCCGCCACCGGCCCCCGCCACGCCGCCGGTCTCCGCACCCCCGAACCACCGACCGGTCAGCGGACCACCGAGCCACCGGCCCGCCGTTGTCCCGCCGCCGGTCTCCGCACCATCCTTCTCCGCGCCACCGAGTCAGCGTCCAGTCAGCGCACCGCCAGCAGCCTCGGCACCGCCGAGTCACCGCCCGGTCTCCGCACCGCCCACGCACGCGCCTACGACCGCCGGGCCGGCACGCCCACCACTCGACCACACGCCCATCGACCGCAGGCCGCTCGACCGCACGCCGATCGAACGGCCACCGGCCGACCGTCCACCACTCGACCGCAGGCCGCTCGACCGCACGCCGGGCGAGCGGCCACCGGGCGAGCGGTCCGGGTCGGAGACGTCGGAGCCACGGCCCGCCGCCCGGAAGCCGACCCGGTTCCTCCCGCCGCCGGCCGAGCCGGCCGCGCACTCGCCGTCCCCGGCACCGGCGGAGAGCGGAGCCGGGTGGTTCGGGGCAGCAGATCCCGGTCCGGCGGTCACCCCCGACCGGCCCGCCCGTCACGGTTCCCCCGAGGCACCTGAGCCGTCGTGGTTCAGCGCCGGGCCGGCCGAGACGGACCGGCCGGTCTCGGCACCGGCGACGCCGTCCCTCTCGACGCCGTCGTTCCGCGCCGATGCCGACATGTCGGCACGCCCGGCCTCCGGGCCACCTGCGACACCGGTCTCCGGACCACCCGCACGGCCGATCTCCGGACCGCCGGACCGACCCGTCTCCGGAATCCCGGACCGGCCGATCTCGGGACCGCCGGCCCGACCGGTGTCCGCGCCCGTGTTCCCGGAGACGTCCGTGGCGTCCGCCGCCGGGCCGTCCGATCCTTACTCGACGGACCCGGTACCGCAGCTCGCCATCCCGGTCTCCGCGCCGCCGGTCCTCGACACCTCGACGCCGGTCTCCGCACCACCCGGACCGCGCCCGGCGGAGCGGGACTTGCCGGCACCGGTCTCCGCACCGCCCGTCGCCCCGGTCTCCGCCGTGCCCTCCACCCCGTTGGATCGGACGAGCGTCACGGGCACCTCGCCGGAGACGGAGAGGTTCCCGGACCTCGACGACTCGTCGACGCCCGCCGCGCCGGTGTCCGCACCGCCGCACGACCCGACCACACCGTCGGACACCTCAGCGCCGTCGGACACCTCAGCGCTGCCGGACGACGCAGCAGCACCGACCGCCGGCGCCACGCCGTCCAGCGCCGCTACCGCGCCGTCGGCCACCGGAATGCCAACGGCGGACACCGACGACTCGCTCTCCGGGACCGATCGCCCGGCCACGGACGCCCGCTCGGCCGCATCGGACGACGAGCCGGAGCCCGACGAGGCACCAGAGCCGGAGGACGAACCCGAGGCACCGGCCGACCCGGAGCAGCTGCTGGCGCACTATCCCTGGCGGCTCGACCCGACGACGCTGCGCGAACTGGTCGACGATCCCGCGGAACTGCGGGAGCTTCGGCAGGGGCTCACCGACAAGCTCGCCTCCGCCCTGGACAACCGTTCCCGGGCCCGGTTGCTGAGCCTGCGGGCGGTGGCGTCGCGCGTACTCGGAGATCTCGACGACGCGGTGGACGACGGCCGGATGGCGCTGACCTACGCGGAGGCGACCGGCGAGCTGCGGCGGTCCGCGCTGGCGCAGGCCCGGTTGGCGCACGTGCTGCGCTGGCGGGGCGAGTTCGCCGAGGCCGACCGGTTGTTCGCGGAGGCCAACTCGGTGGAGCTGCCGGACCGGTTGCGCGCAGCGTTGCACGAACACGCCGCGCGCTCCTGCTACGACCAGGGTCGCCTGATGGAGGCGTGCCACCACTTCGAGCGCGCCCTCGACCTGCGCGGCGAGGGGGACGCCGAGTTGCTGGCCCGGGTACGCGTCGGGCTGGACGCGATCGCCGCGCGCGCCGAGGCGGGCGGCTTCGGGCCGTACCCGCGGAGTTGGGACGAGGTGTTGGAGCGGGAGCGGCCGCCGGTGCCGGCCCGCGACGGCGACGAGGGCCTGTGGGGGTACGCGGACGGCGAGGGTGACCTGGTCGTGCCGGCCCGGTACGCCGAGGCCCAGCCGTTCCGGGAGGGCCTGGCCTGGGTACGCGGCACGCAGAGCGACCGGTGGTCGTTGATCGACCTGACCGGCGAGACAGTGGTCGAGCCGACCTACCTCGCGGCCCGGCCCTTCTCCGACGGGCTGGCCTGGGTAATGCGCGACGACAGCGGCTGGCTGGCGGTGGACACCGCCGGTGCGGTGGTGGTGCCGCCCGGCTTCGCCGAGGTGCGGCCGTTCCGCCGGGGCGTGGCGGCGGTCCGGCGGGACGGGTGGGGTGCCGTCGACCGCACCGGGCAGATCGTGGTGCCGACCCGCTACCACGGTTTCCACACCACCCTCGCCGACGGCCGGTACGTCGACGGGTTCACCGACGAGGGGCTGGCCGTGGTCGACCTGGCCGGACGCAAGGGCGTGGTGGACCGGACCGGTCAGGTGCTGGTCGCCCCGGCGCACCCGGTGCTGCTGATCCATCCGGTGGCGTTCCTGGCCACCAACGGCGTCGGACAGTGGGGCGCGCTGGACCGGCGCGGCGGGTCTCTCATCGATCCGATGTTCCGCAACCCGGACGAGGTCGTCGCCGAGATCGAGGGACTGCTCAGCGACGCCAGCCCGATGCTCTGACCTGGACGGACCGCTCGTCGCGACCGAGGTGCGGCGGTCGTCCGCAACCGGCACGCCACCGACGACGGTGGCCACGTCGGCCGGTGCGTCGAGAATCGCCCCTGGCCGTTCGTACCCCCGGTGGGGCTAGGGTCGTGGCATGGAATTCCGACACCTGGGCCGCTCCGGCCTGATGGTCAGCGAGATCTCGTACGGCAACTGGATCACCCATGGCTCGCAGGTCGAGGAGGACGCCGCGTTCGCCTGCGTCCGAGCCGCCCTGGACGCCGGCATCACCACCTTCGACACCGCCGACGTGTACGCCGGCACCCGCGCCGAGGACGTCCTCGGCCGGGCGCTGGAGCAGGAGCGGCGCGAGGGCCTGGAGATCTTCACCAAGGTGTACTGGCCCACCGGTCCGGGCCGCAACGACCGGGGCCTGTCCCGCAAGCACATCATGGAGTCGATCAACGGGTCGCTGCGCCGGCTGCGGACCGACTACGTCGACCTGTACCAGGCCCACCGGTACGACTACAGCACGCCGCTGGAAGAGACGATGGAGGCGTTCGCCGACGTCGTGCACTCCGGCAAGGCGCACTACATCGGGGTCTCCGAGTGGAAGGCGTCGCAGATCCGCGAGGCCCACGCCCTCGCCCGTGAGCTGCGCATCCCGCTGGTCTCCAGCCAGCCGCAGTACTCGATGCTCTGGCGGGTCATCGAGAGCGAGGTCGTACCGACCAGTGAGGAACTGGGCATCGGTCAGATCGTCTGGTCCCCGATGGCGCAGGGCGTCCTCACCGGCAAGTACCTTCCCGGCCAGCCGCCGCCCGCCGGTTCCCGGGCCACCGACGAGAAGTCCGGCGCCGGCTTCATCGCCAAGTGGCTCACCGACGACGTGCTGACCCGGGTGCAGCAGCTGCGGCCGCTGGCCGACCAGGCCGGGCTGACCATGGCCCAGCTCGCCGTCGCCTGGGTGCTGCAGAACCCGAACGTCTCCTCGGCGATCATCGGTGCGTCCCGCCCCGAGCAGGTGCACGACAACGTCAAGGCGGCCGGGGTCAAGCTCGACGCCGGTCTGCTCAAGGCGATCGACGAGATCGTCGAGCCGGTCACCGAGCGGGACCCGGCGCGTACCGAGTCGCCGGCCGAGCGGCCCTGACCCGGCCCGTTCCCGGCCGAGGCAGGCACGTGCCCCGGCCGGGGACGGCGGTTCAGCTCTGCCAGAAGCGGACCAGGTCCAGGCCGGTGGCGTAGAGCCAGGGCGGCAGGCCCAGGACGTCACCGATGGCGAAGACCGCGTCGAAGAACCAGCCGCCGATCGTCGGGTTCCACAGCAGCGCGAACAGCAGGATGAAGCCGTACGGCGCGAAGAGGTCGTACATCCGCCGGTAGGGCGGGCTCAGCCAGGGCTGGATCATGTTGCCGCCGTCGAGTCCCGGCACCGGGAGCAGGTTGAGCAGGCTGGCGGTGATCTGAAGGAAGGCGAGCAGGGCGACGGCGGCCCAGAACTCCACCGGCCCGCCGCCGGACGCGCCGAGGCGCAGCACCGCCACCAGCACCAGCGCGAACACCACGTTGGTGGCCGGGCCGGCGAGGCTGACCAGGGTGTGTCGCAGTCGTCCGGCGATCACGTGCCGGTCCACCCAGACCGCGCCGCCGGGCAGTCCGATGCCGCCGAGCAGCACCACCGCCACCGGCAACGCGATGGACAGCAGAGGGTGGCTGTACTTGAGCGGGTTGAGCGTCAGGTAGCCGCGGTGGGCCACCCCCCGGTCACCGAACCGGTACGCGACCACGGCGTGGGCGTACTCGTGCAGGCAGAGCGAGACCAGCCAGCCGGTGACCACGAAGCCGAACACGGCGAGTCGGACGTTGCCCACCCCGTGCCAGGCCAGCAGCGCGCTGGTGACCAGCAACGCGACCAGGGCGAGGAACACCGGGCTGGGCCGGAACGCGGCCCGGGGTACCCCCAGCACCAGCGGCTCGGAGTCCCGGGATGGCATCACTGGGCCGGAGGTTGGAGGCTCATCCGGTAGTCCACCCGGTCGTCCTCCAGCAGCGTGACCGAGGTGACGCCGGACGCCGCGAGCTCCCGCCAGGTCTGGCCGATCCAGGACTCGGCGTCGGCCTGGCTGCCGAACGACTCCCCCGGCCCGTCGACCGACTCGCCGTTCGCGCCCTCGTACCGCCAGCTCCACGCCATGTGCGCGTCTCCCCTCGCCGCTGATGTCCCGCTGGGACGAACCCCCGCCAGCGTAGTCGCACCGCACCGCCGACCGCCCGGCCACGGGCGTCGATCGAGGGCGGACCGGTGCGCGGTCGGTGGTTGACCGTCGCCGGGCCGGGTATCTCCGGGGGAACCGGATCTTCACGGAGGCGACGATGACGACACCCATCCCGGAGATGGACACGGCACAGCTTCGCGACATCGCGGTACGCGGCGGTATCCAGGGCGCACGCGAGATGGACCGGGAGGAACTGGTCGACGCCCTGGTCGCCCGCCCCGGCGAAGGCGCCTGGCAGGAGGACCCGAAGCCGGCGGACGTCAACCCCAACGACTACATGTACCAGTCCCCCGAACCTCGGTGAGCTGGCGCGGGAGCGTGGCCCTGCGATGCCGCTCCCGCCCGGCCGGCCGTTAAGGTACGAGCCATGTCCCTAGACGGGTGGAACACGCTCCTGGTGCTCGGCGGCATCCGCTCCGGCAAGTCGGAGTTCGCCGAGGCCCTGGTGGCCGACGCGGTCACGGTCCGGTACGTGGCCACCGCCGCCGGCGGAGGCGACGACGACGCGGAGTGGGCGGCTCGGATCGCCACGCACCGCGAGCGCCGGCCGACGACCTGGAGCACCGAGGAGACGGCGGACGACCCGCGCCGGCTGGCCGACGTGATCGCCAGCGCCCGGCCGGACGAGACCCTGCTCGTCGACGACCTCGGCGGCTGGGTCACGGTGCTGCTCGACCCGGCCCACCAGCCGGCCGACGACACCGCGACCGTCGCCGAGCTGGCCGCCGCCGTCCGGGACTGCCCGGCACGGCTGGTGCTGGTCAGTCCCGAGGTCGGGCTCTCCCTGGTGCCGACCACGCCGCTGGGCCGGGCCTTCACCGACGCGCTCGGCGCGGTCAACCGGGCCGTCGCCGACGCCTGCGACACCGTGGTGCTGGTGGTCGCCGGCCAGCCGGTCCGGCTGAAGCCGGCCACGCCCGAGCCGGCGCCGACCGTCGAGACCTCGCCGGGTCCGTCCGCCGCCGTCAACGGCACGGCGGTGCCCGCACAGGCCGGCCCGAGCGACGCGCGACCGGCCGACGGCGCCGTGGCACTGCCCGCGTCGCCTCCGGTGACCACCCCGGAGGTACCGGCCGCACCGGCGCCGGTCCCGGCCGCCGACGACACCGGGTGGACCGCGCCCACCATGACGCTGCCGGTGGCCGACACCGGCCTGGTCATCCAGCCGGGCATGGACCTTCCGATGCCCGACGACTACGCCGGTCCGCAGGCGGTGGACCGGCTGGCCACGCTCGACGTGCCCGGCACCGGGCTCGGCGTCCTGGAACAGGTGGTCTCGTTCGCCGCCGCCACCCAGGGCACCCCGACCCCGGCACCCTGGCAGTCGGTCCGGGTGCTGCTGCTGCACGGCGACCACGACGGCGGAAGCTCCGCCGGTACCCGGGCCGGGGAGTCGGCCCGGCGTGCCGAGGCGGCCCGCGCCGGTCAGGGTGTGCTCGCCCGGCTGGCCGCCGAGAGCGGGGCGAGCCTGCAGGTGGTGGAGGCGCCCACCGCCGCCGCCATCGAGCACGGCCCGGCGCTCACCGCCGAACAGGTCGACGCCGCGCTGCGGTACGGCTGGCGGCTGGCCGAGGAGGCCGTGGACTCCGGCGTACAACTGCTGGTGGTGGCGGCGTGCGGCGCCGGCACCGAGGCTGCTGCGGCGGCGGTCCTGGCCGCGACCGCCGGTGCCGAGGCGCCCGCCGTGCTCGGCCGGGTGATCAACGAGAACGGCGAGATCGACGACGTGGCCTGGATGGCCCGGTGCGCGGCCGTCCGGGACGCCCTGCACCGCACCCGGCGGGCCTCCCGGGACGCCAAGGACGTGCTGGCCCAGCTCGGCGGTGGGGACATCGCCGTAGCCACCGGCCTCCTGCTGGGTGCGACCGCGCGACGCACGCCGGTGCTGCTGGACGGGCCGGTCGGCGTGGCCGCCGGCCTGGTCAGCCGGGACCTGGCCGGGCAGGCGCGGCACTGGTGCATGCTGGCCGACCACGGCGGGCACCCGGCCGTCAAGCTGGCCTCCGACGTGCTCGGCCTGAGCCCGCTCGCGCAGCTACGGCTGGACCTCGGCGAGGGCGCCAACGCGTTGACCGTGCTGCCGCTGCTGCGCTCGGTGCTGGCGCTGGCCGCCGCGCTGCCGCCCCGCCCGTCGCACGACCCGGCCGACGGCGTGGACGAGGCCGAGGAGCCGGAGCCGGACGAGCCGGACTTCCGCGAGCCCGAGCCGGCGGGCCCGGGACCGACCAGCACCGACCCGGCAGGACCGGCCGGCACCGACCCGGCGGAGCAGGGCACGCGTGCCGGCTGAGCCCCGGCTCGGCGACGGGGCGCGGCTGGCCCTGACCACGTTCACCATCCTGCCGGTACGCGCCGGCCGGATCGACCGGACCACGGCCGGTACGGCGATGGCGCTCGCCCCGCTGGTCGGCGCCCTGCTGGCCGTGCCACTCGGCGCTCTCCTGCTGCTGCTCGACGCGGTCACCGCGCCGCTGGTCGCCGCCGGGGTGACCGTCGCGGCGGGCGCCCTGCTCACCCGGGGTCTGCACCTGGACGGGCTGGCCGACACGGTGGACGCGCTCGGGTCGTACCGGAGGGGGCCGGCCGCGCTGGAGATCATGAAGAAGCCGGACGTCGGGCCGTTCGGCGTGGTCGCCCTGGTGCTCGTCCTGCTGGTGCAGGCCGCGGCGCTGGCGGAGCTGGCCGGCCGGCCCCGGCCGGCAACGTTCGCGGCGGTGCTGGCGGCCGTGGCGGCCGGTCGGCTCGGGGTATCGCTGGCCTGCCGGCGGGGTGTCCCGGCGGCCCGTCCGGACGGGCTCGGCGCGCTGGTCGCCGGCACCGTCGGGCCGGTCACGCTGGCCGTGGCGACGGTCGCCGTGGCGCTGGCGGCGGTCCCGGCCGTGCCGGATCGCCCCTGGCAGGGACCGCTGGTGGTGCTCGCCGCGCTGGCCGTCGCGGCCGGGCTGCTGCGACACGTGGTACGCCGTCTCGGCGGCATCACCGGCGACGTGCTCGGCGCCACCGTGGAGCTGGTCACCACGCTGGTCTACCTGGGTCTGGTGCTGTCCGGCTGAGCAGTGCGGTCGCCGGCGGGTAGCGTTCCTTGTCGACAGCACCGGCGCGGCCACCCTGGGGACGACATGCTCATCACCGACGACTTCCTGCCCGTACCGGTCCCGGAGTCGCTCACCGCGACCTATCTGGTGCCGACGGTGGGACTGCCGTCGGTGACCGCCCGCACGGCGGTCCGTGGACTGGCCGGTCGACTGGCCGAGCCGGTGCACGGGCTGGCCGTGCAGATGCTGGACAGCCCGCTGATGAGCGTCGACATCCGCCCGATCGGCGAGTTCCCCGAGCTGCCGCCGGACCTGCTCACCGCGTTCGGCGCCACCGAGGAACAGCTCGGCCGGCTGGCCGCCGCGAGCCACCTGGTGGTGGTGCAGGCCGAGTACCGGCCGGGCTGGCCGCCGGCCCACGAGTGGGCGGCCCGGGCGGTGGCCGCCGCCGTGGCCGAGGAGGTCGGCGGCGACGTTGTCGACGTGTTCGGGTTGCAGTTCCTGGACCCGGCGGCGGCCCTGCGCTCGCTGCCCGACGCCGAGGGCCGGGTCCGGCTGGTCGACTGGGTGCTGGTGCCGTACTCCTCGGACGCCGAGGGGCTCTGGTTCACCACCAAGGGGCTGCGCCGCTTCGGTCTGCTGGAGTTGCAGACCCAGGGTGTGCCGGACCACCTCACCCGGGCCTGGGGCGCGGTGATGACCGGCGCCGCCCGCCGACTGCTCCGGGACTGGACCGACGGGCTGGCCGGCGAGGAGGTGCCGGCGTTCGTGCCGCTGCCGGTGCTGGCCACGGTCACCGGGCACGACATCGCGGTCGCGTACGGCAATCCGGAGCAGCACGGCGCGACCGCGCCGGTGCTGCTGCGGCTGGAGCTGGACCCGGCCACCGACCCGGACGCCGACTCGTTCCTGAGCCTGCGGCCCCCGGCCGGGCACCCCGGCCCGGACGGGCGCTACTTCGCCGCCGCCTGCGGCACCCTGTTCGCCGGTATCCAGCCCGACGTGCGGTACGCGCGCTCCGGCGACGCGATGAGCCGGGCGGTGGCCACCGCCCGCGCCGGACTGGGCGACGTCCGGGCCCGGTTCCGCGCCGGACAGCTCCCGCCGCAGACCCAGCTCGTGGTGAAGTACGGGCTGCCCGGCGACGACGGCCCGGAGTACGTCTGGGCCGGGGTGACCGCCTGGGACACGCCCGAACGGATCGTCGGCACCAGCGCCAGCGACGCCAACACCGACCCGACGGTCCGGATCGGCTCGCCGGTGCAGGTCGAGACCGCCGACATCGTCGACTGGGCCGTCCTGGACACCTCCGGCGTCATCGAGGGCGGCTGGACCCAGGCCGTGCTGGACGCCGGGGAGCCGCCCCGCTCCTGAGTCACCGCACGCGGTCGCCGGTCACTTCACCGAGGGGTCGACGAACGGCGGCCGGGCCAGCCGGACCGGCAGGCGACGACCGCGCACGTCCACCTGGAGTTCGGTGCCGTCGGTCAGGGCCGAGGCGGTGTCGACCAGCGCCAGGGCGATGCCCTGCTTCCGGGTCGGGCTGAACGTGCCGCTGGTGACCGTGCCGACCCGGTTGTCACCGTCGTACACCGCCATGCCGGGGCGCGGGATGGCCCGGTCGACCGCCTCCAGGCCGCGCAGCGTACGCGCCGGACCGGCGGCCTTCTCCGCGAGCAGCGCGTCCCGGCCCCAGAAGGCCGGCTTGTCCCAGCCCACCGCCCAGCCCGAACGGGCCTGCACCGGGCTGATCTGAAGCGACAGGTCCTGCCCGTGCAGCGGGTACCCCATCTCGGTGCGCAGGGTGTCCCGGGCGGCCAGCCCGCAGGCGCGCGGCGCGGGCTCGGCGGCGAACAGCGCGTCCCAGACGGTCACCGCGTCGGCCGCCGGGACCACCAGCTCGAAGCCCAGCTCACCGGTGTAGCCGGTGCGGCACACGGTCAGCGCGACGCCGTCGAGGGTGGCCGGCGAGAAGCTCATGTAGCCGTGGTCGGTGGGCAGGCCCAGCCCGGCCAGCAGCGCCGCCGAACGCGGTCCCTGGACCGCCAGCACCGCGTACGCCTCGTGCTCGTCGATGACCGTGACCTGCTCCGGCGCGGCGGCGCGCAGCCGGCGCACCACCTCGGCGGTGTTCGCGGCGTTCGGGATCAGGAAGACGTGGTCGTCGGCGTACAGGTAGGCGATGATGTCGTCCACCACGCCGCCGGTGGCCTCGTCGCAGCAGAGCGTGTACTGCGCTCGGCCGGGCCCGATCCGCCCCAGGTCGTTGCTGAGGCAGGAGTTCACGAACTCCGCCGCGCCCGGCCCGGTCACCCGCACCTTGCCCAGGTGCGAGACGTCGAACACGCCGACGTCGGTACGCACTGCGGTGTGTTCCCGCAGCACCCCGCCACCGGCGTACTCCAGCGGCATCTCCCAGCCGCCGAACGGGGCGAACTTGGCACCGAGTGCGGAGTGTCGCTCGGCCAGCGGAGAACGACGCAGCCGGGTCTCGGCGGCGTCGGTGGTCACGTCGGTCATGGGTGGGAACTTACCGGGGCGGACCGGTCTGGTTAGCATCGGCGGGACCCACCGGAGGAACCGGCGGGGCAGCACCGACGTCCGACGGGTACCTCATCCGTCGGCACCAACCGAACCGCCGGTACGCCACACGCGGCCGGCCCGGCCCGCCCGGGAGCAGCTTCCGTGACATCGCCCAGCACCACCCTGAGCCTGGTCGACACCGACCCCGCCGAACTCGCCGTCGACGCCATCGTGATCGGCGTGCACAGCACGACCGGTGAACAGGACGCCACCAGCGGCCTCGCCGGCACCCTGCTGCTCGCCAGCGGCGCCGAGAGCATCGCCGCCGCCTTCGACGGCAAGCTGACCGAGACGCTGGCACTGCTCGGCGCGACCGGCGGCCCCGGCGAGGTGATCAAACTGGCCACCCTGGGCACCGTCACCGCCCCGCTGGTCGCCGCCGTCGGCCTCGGCCCGGAGCCCACCGGCGCGGCACCCGCCCCGGAGACCCTGCGGCGGGCGGCGGGGGCCGCCGTACGGGCGCTGGCCGGTGCGTCCCGGGTGGCGCTCGCGCTGCCGCTGCCGGACGACGCCGACGGCCCCGCCGCGCTGCGCGCGGTCGGCGAGGGAGCGCTGCTCGGCGGGTACCGGTTCGCCGGCTACAAGACCCGCCCGCAGCCGACCCGGCGCGAGCCGGTGGCCGAGGTGCTGGTCGCCGTCCCGGACGCCGCGGACGCCGGAGCGCAGGCCGAGGTGACCCGGGCCCGGACGGTGGCCGCCGCGGTCCGGCAGACCCGCGACTGGGTCAACGTGGCGCCGAACGAGCTGCGCCCGCCGGTCTTCGCCGACGCGGTCGCCGAGGCCGGCCGGGCGGCGGGCCTGGAGGTCGAGGTGCTCGACGAGGTCGCCCTGCGCGAGGGCGGCTACGGCGGCATCATCGCGGTCGGTCAGGGCTCGGAGGCCCCGCCGCGCCTGGTCAAGCTGACCTGGACGCCGGAGGGCGGCGGCACCGGCAAGCGGGTGGCGCTGGTCGGCAAGGGCATCACCTTCGACACCGGCGGCATCTCGATCAAGCCGGCGCAGGGCATGTGGGAGATGAAGTCGGACATGGCCGGGGCGGCGGCGGTGGCCGCCACCATGCTGGCCGTAGCGGAGCTGAAGCCGGCGGTGACGGTGACCGCGTACGTGCCGATGGCGGAGAACATGCCGTCCGGGACGTCGTACCGGCCGGGTGACGTGATCACCATGTTCAACGGCAAGCGGGTCGAGGTGCTCAACACCGACGCCGAGGGCCGGATGATCCTCGGTGACGCGATGGCCCGGGCCTGCGCGGACGGCTGCGACTACCTCTTCGAGACCTCCACCCTCACCGGCGGGCAGGTGGTGGCGCTGGGCAAGCGGATCTCCGGTCTGATGGGCACCGCCGAGCTGTGCGAGCGGGTCCGCGACGCCGGTGACGCGGTCGGCGAGCCGGCCTGGCCGATGCCGCTGCCGGACGACGTGCGCAAGGGCATGGACTCGGACGTGGCCGACATCTCGCAGGTCAACGCCGGCATGGACCGGGCCGGTCACATGCTCCAGGGCGGTGTGTTCCTGCGCGAGTTCGTCACCGACGACGTCGCCTGGGCGCACATCGACATCGCCGGTCCGTCGTACCACGCGGGCGAGGCGACCGGTTACTGGACCAAGGGCGGCACCGGGGTCCCGGTCCGTACCCTGCTGCACCTGATCGACGACGTCACCGCGAACGGCTGATCTGCGGGTAGGGATTCATGCAAGGAGGGGTCCCCTGCTAACGCCTGGTGCATAGCAGGGGACCCCTCCTAACATCCGAGCTGAGCCGCACGGGCACGGCGCGGTGGGACGGGTCAGTACTGCTCGGGGCGGCGCTTGCGGCGCTCGTTGTAGTCGCGCATCCGCTGCGGGTAGCCCATCAGGGCGATGTCGTAGACGGGGATGCTGACCCGGTACGCGAAGCGGCGCGCCCCGTCCGGCCCGTCGATGCGGCGCCGGGTCCACTCGCCGTCGTCGGCGATCAGGATGACGGTGGTCTCGGTCACCGTGGTGCGGGGTTCGATGAACGCCTCGACACCCTTGCGGGTCCGGACAAAGTTCTCCAAGTGCTCCAGATCCGCGCGATTGGCCGTACGGTCGGAGTCAACCGCGCGTGCCTGCTTGCGTCGCCGGAACAGTCCCACCGAGCCGTCTCCCCACGCGTCCGTCGTCGAAGGCAGTGCCAAGGGTACGTGGCGGCAACGTGTCGTTGGGCACCTCGGTACGCGGCTTCCGCACGGTGGTGACAAGATGGCCGAGGTGGGGTGTGTCCCTGTTACCCCGCCGTGACCCCCGATGCAGCGACGCGACCTGGGAGTTGGACGTGAGCGAGCCGAACGACGCAACCTTCGACATCGTCATCCTCGGAGGTGGCAGTGGCGGCTACGCGACCGCCCTGCGCGCCGCCCAGCTGGGCCTGAACGTCGCGCTGGTCGAGAAGGGCAAGCTGGGCGGGACCTGCCTGCACAACGGCTGCATCCCGACCAAGGCGCTGCTGCACGCGGCCGAGATCGCCGACCAGACCCGCGAGTCGGAGCAGTTCGGCATCAAGGCCGAGCTGGTCGGCATCGACATGGCCGGGGTGAACGCGTACAAGGACGGCGTGATCTCCCGCCTCTACAAGGGCCTGCAGGGCCTGGTCGGCGGCTCCAAGAACATCACCTTCGTGGCCGGGGCCGGCAAGCTGGTCGCCCCGAACGCGGTCGAGGTGGACGGCAAGCGGTACACCGGCCGCAGCGTGGTGCTGGCCTCCGGCTCGTACGCCAAGAGCCTGCCGGGCCTGGAGGTCGACGGCGAGCGGGTCATCACCAGCGACCACGCCCTGACCCTGGACCGGGTCCCGAGTTCGGCGATCGTGCTCGGCGGCGGTGTGATCGGCGTCGAGTTCGCCAGCGTGTGGAAGTCCTTCGGGGTGGACGTGACCATCATCGAGGCGCTGCCCCGCCTGGTCGCCGCCGAGGACGAGGAGTCGTCGAAGGCGCTGGAGCGGGCGTTCCGCAAGCGGAAGATCAACTTCAAGGTCGGCAAGCCGTTCGAGAAGGTCGAGAAGACCGACAACGGCGTCAAGGTGACCATCGCCGGCGGCGACACGGTCGAGGCCGAGCTGCTGCTGGTCGCCGTCGGCCGGGGCCCGAACACCGCCGACCTCGGCTACGAGGAGCAGGGCGTCAAGACCGACCGTGGGTACGTGCTGACCGACGAGCGGCTGCGCACCAGCGTGCCGAACGTGTACGCGGTCGGCGACATCGTGCCCGGCCTCCAGCTCGCCCACCGCGGCTTCCAGCAGGGCATCTTCGTCGCCGAGGAGATCGCCGGCCAGAACCCGGCCGTGATCGACGAGGCGGGCATCCCCCGGGTCACCTACTCCGAGCCGGAGCTGGCCTCGGTCGGCCTCACCGAGGCCAAGGCCAAGGAGCAGTACGGCGCCGACAAGATCAAGACCTACAACTACAACCTCGGCGGCAACGGCAAGAGCCAGATCCTCAAGACGGCCGGCTTCGTGAAGCTCGTCCGGGTCGACGACGGCCCGGTGGTCGGCGTGCACATGGTCGGCGCTCGGGTCGGTGAGCTGGTCGGCGAGGCGCAGCTGATCTACAACTGGGAGGCGTACCCGGGCGAGGTCGCGCAGCTCGTGCACGCCCACCCGACGCAGAACGAAGCCCTGGGCGAGGCGCACCTGGCCCTCGCCGGCAAGCCGCTGCACGCGCACGCCTGACCACGACAACCCGCGGCGTCCGGCGACGGGCGATGATCCCCCCACCAGGGAAATGAAGGAGTCTGGAGAACATGCCGGTATCGGTCACCATGCCCCGGCTCGGCGAGAGCGTCACCGAGGGCACCGTCACGCGCTGGCTCAAGCAGGAGGGTGAGACCGTCGAGGTCGACGAGCCCCTGCTCGAGGTTTCCACCGACAAGGTCGACACCGAGATCCCGTCGCCCGCGGCCGGCGTGCTGACCCGGATCGTGGTGGGCGAGGACGAGACGGCCGAGGTCGGCAGCGAGCTGGCGGTGATCTCCGGCGAGGGCGAGTCGGCCGGCGGCGAGGCCGCCCCGCAGCAGCAGGAGGCCCCCGCCGAGCAGGCCGCCGAGGCGGCCGAGGAGCCGCAGGCCGAGGCGGAGCAGTCGGCCGTCGAGGAGCCGGCCCAGCAGCCGGCCCAGGCCTCCGCGCCGTCGGGCGAGGGCACCCCGGTGCAGATGCCGGCCCTGGGCGAGAGCGTCACCGAGGGTACGGTCACCCGCTGGCTCAAGCAGGTCGGCGACAGCGTCGAGGTGGACGAGCCGCTGCTGGAGGTCTCCACCGACAAGGTCGACACCGAGATCCCCTCTCCGGTCGCCGGCACCGTCCTGGAGATCAAGGTCCCCGAGGACGAGACCGCCGAGGTCGGCGCCACGCTGGCCGTCGTCGGTGCGGCCGGTGCCGCCCCGGCCGAGGCCACGCCGGAGCCGAAGCCCGAGCCCAAGGCGGAGCCGAAGGCCGAGGCCAAGCCCGAGCCGAAGCCGGAGGTCTCCGAGCCGACGCCGGGTGCCTCGTACAACGAGCCCGCGCCGGAGGCCGAGCAGGCCAAGGAGCCGGCAAAGGCCGAGCAGGCCGCCCAGCCGGCCGCTCCCGCCACGCAGCGCGCGGCGGCCCCGTCGAACGGTGGCGAGCAGGCGGCCGGCTACGTGACGCCGCTGGTCCGCAAGCTGGCCGGTGAGCACGGCGTCGACCTCGCCTCGGTGAACGGCACCGGTGTCGGCGGGCGGATTCGCAAGCAGGACGTGCTGGACGCGGCCGAGAAGGCCAAGGCCGCCCAGGCCGCGCCCGCTGCGGCGCAGCCGGCCGCCGCCACGGCTCCGGCCAAGCCGGCCGCCAAGCCGCAGCCGAGCGCCAAGCGCGGCACCACCGAGAAGCTGCCCCGGATCCGTTCGGCGATCGCCAAGCGGATGCAGCAGTCGCTGCACGAGATGGCGCAGCTCACCACCGTGATCGAGGTGGACGTCACCAAGATCGCCAAGCTGCGGGCGCAGGCCAAGGACTCGTTCCTGGCCCGGCACGGCGTCAAGCTGTCGTTCCTGCCGTTCTTCGCCCTCGCCGCGATCGAGGCGCTCCAGACGTACCCGATCGTCAACGCCCGAATGGACCTCGACGGCGGGACGATCACGTACCCGGACGCCGAGAACCTCGGCATCGCCGTGGACACCGAGCGCGGCCTGCTGGTGCCGGTCATCCACAACGCCGGCGACCTCAACCTGGGCGGCATCGCCAAGCGGGTGGCCGACCTGGCCGAGCGCACCCGGACCAACAAGATCAGCCCGGACGAGATCGCCGGTGCGACGTTCACGCTGACCAACACCGGCAGCCGGGGCGCCCTGTTCGACACCCCGATCGTGCCGTCGCCGCAGTCGGCGATGCTCGGCACGGGTGCCGTGGTCAAGCGTCCGGTCGTGGTCAACGACGCGGAGCTGGGCGAGGTCGTCGCGGTCCGGTCGATGATCTACCTGGCCCTCTCCTACGACCACCGACTGATCGACGGTGCCGACGCGGCCCGCTTCCTGGTCGCGGTCAAGGAGCGGCTGGAGGGCGGCAACTTCGAGGCCGAGCTGGGCCTGTAACCGCAGTCAGCAGCACGAGAGGGCGCCCCGGTCGACGACCGGGGCGCCCTCGCTCGTTGGGCCTACGGGTCTCAGCCCGCCAGGGTCTGCTCGCTGACCTGCCAGAGCCGCTGGGCGGCCGCCGGGTCGACGGCGTACGCGGCGACGCCGGTCCGGGTGCCGGGCTCGTGCGGCCCGGCCTGCTGGCAGTCCTCGAAGTAGCGCCCGCCGACACCGTCGAGCAGCGGCGAGGTGGCCACCAGCACCGACGTGGCAGCGCCCTGCTCGGGCGTCTTCCAGGGGGCGACCGGGCCGCTGGAGGCGCGCAGCCGGGCCAGCTCCTCCTCGTCCACGTACCGCTGGAGGTTGGTGCGGATCCCGCCGGGGTGCAGCGCGTTGGCCAGGATGCCGTCGTCGGCCCAGCGGCGGCTGGCCTCCACGGCGAAGAGCACGTTCGCGGTCTTGGACTGCCCGTACGCGGTCCACGGCTCGTACTCGCGCTTCGCGAAGTGGATGTCGTCGAAGTCGACGGGTGAGCGCAGGTGGGCCGCCGAGCTGACCGAGACGACGCGGGCGCCCCCGGCTGCGGCAAGGGCCGGACGCAGCCCGGTGGCCAGCGCGAAGTGGCCGAGGTGGTTGGTGGCGAACTGCATCTCCCAGCCCTGCGGCGTCCGCATCTCGGGCGAGGCCATCATGCCGGCGTTGTTGACCAGGATGTGCAGGGGTCCGTCCCAGTTTGCCACGAAGGCGGCGACCGAGGCCGGGTCGGCCAAGTCGAGCGCGGCCACCGTGATCCGGTCGTTGCCGGTGGTACGGGTGATCTCCTCGGCCGCGCGGTGGCCCTGGTCGGGCTGGCGTACGGCCAGGGTGACGTCGGCTCCGGCGGCGGCGAGCGCACGGGCGGTCTCGACCCCGATGCCCGATCCGCCGCCGGTGACGACGGCCCGGCGACCGGTGAGGTCGATGCCCGCGACGACCTCCAGCGCGGTGGACTCGGCGGTGAACGGGGTGCTGACAGGCGTGCCGATGGCCATGATCCATCCTTGTCGACAGAGGCGCGGCGGGTGTGGACCGCCGCTACGATGAGAAGCGGAGGCTCCTCCGTTACCACCACACTAACCGGAGGCTCCTCCGCTTGCCACCCGGGTTCCGGCCCAGTTCAGGAGGAGACGTGCCGCAGACCGGTCCCCGACCGCTCCGCGCCGACGCCCAGCGCAACCGCGAGCGGCTGCTGGACGCGGCCGTCCGGGCGTTTTCCCAGGCAGGCCCGGAGGTAACCCTCGACTCGATCGCCAAGGACGCCGGGGTCGGCATCGGCACCCTCTATCGCCACTTCCCCACCCGGGAGTCGCTCGTCGAGGCGGCCTACCGCAACGAGCTGGCGAAACTCTGCGACGCGGCGGCCGAACTCCGCGACCGCCTCCCACCGGTCGAGGCGATCCGGGAGTGGATGGACCGGTTCATCGACTACCTGACCACCAAACGGGAGATGGCCGACGCCCTCCGGCTGGTGATCGCCTCCGGCACCAACCCGTACGCCCAGAGCCGCGACCGCCTCGTCGGCGCGATCGGCCTGCTGCTGGAGGCCGGCGCGGCGGCCGGCACCGTACGTACCGACGTCGACCCCACCGACGTACTGGTCGGACTCAGCGGCGTCAGTCTCGCCTCCGGCGGCCGAGACCAGCGTGACCAGGCACGACGGCTGCTGGACCTGCTGATGGACGGATTGCGGTACCGCCCGGCGGGCTGATCCGAAACGCGCCCCTCACGACCTGCGCCACTGCGAAACTCAGGCCGTGGACGACAGGCGCCGGCGGCAACGGCTGGGACCGGCGGTCGGGATCGCACCGGGCGCCCGGGTCGACAAGTTCGAGATCTTCTTCGACCTGGTCTTCGTCTTCTCCTTCTTCAACATCGCCCGGGCCACCGCCGCCAACATCAGCGACCGGCAACTGCTGCACGCCCTGCTGGTCCTCGCCGTGCTCTGGTGGTGCTGGGTGGTGCACACGGTGGTGGCCACCCGGGTACGCATCGGCGAGGGCTTCGTACCCGTCCTGATGATCGCCGGGATGGCCGCGCTGTTCTGCTTCGCGCTCGCGCTGCCCCAGGCGTTCATGGACTCCGGCGGCACCGAGGCCGGGCCGATCGTGGTGGCGGTCAGCTACGTGGTCATCCGGGCCGTACACCTGGCGCTGTTCCTGCACGCCGTCCGCGACGACCCGGTGGAACGCCGCCAGTTGGTCCGGTACGCCCCCGAACTGACCCTGAGCACCGCGCTGCTGCTCGTCGCCGCCCTGCTGCCCGGCCACCTACCCGACGACGACATGGCGGCGCTGGTCCGCGACGGCCTGTGGATCAGCGTCGTGCTGCTCCAGTACGGCACCGGACTACTGGCCCGCACCTGGGGCTGGGGGGTCACCTCGGCCGAGCACTGGACCGAACGGTACGACCTGATCCTGATCATCGCGCTCGGCGAGTCGGTGATCTCCATCGGCCTGGGCAGCAACCTGCTCGGCCAACCGCCCACCCTGCCGGGGGTGACCGCCGCCGTGCTCGGGATCGTCTTCAGCGCCGCCATGTGGTGGATCCACTACGACGTGATCGGCCCGGCCGCGCGGATCGCGCTGCACGCCAGCCAGGGCCGCCCCCGGGTGCTGATGGCCCGGGACGCCTACGCCTACCTCTACCTGCCGATGATCGTCGGCATCCTGCTGTTCGCCCTCGGCGCCGAGGGCATCGTGCACGACATCGCCGAGCCCGGCGTCCCGATCAGCCAGCCGGCACGGGGGCCGGACGTACCGCTGTTGTTCTCCGGGGTGCTCTGCTATCTGGCCGGGAACATGCTGTTCCAGTGGCGCACCCTGCGCACGCTGTCCTGGCTGCGGCTGGGCACCGTGGTCCTGCTCGCGCTGGGCATCCCGATCGCCATACCGCTGCCCGGACTGCTCGCGCTCGGCGTGCTCGCCGTGATCCTGGTCGGCATGATCGTCGTCGAGGTGGTGGTGATGTCCGAGGGCCGGCACGCGTTGCGCGCGGTGGTCTTCGAGGAGCGCACCGCCCACGAGGCGGCCGAGGCCGCCTACCGTGCCCGCTGGCACGACAACCCGCCCGACCCGCACCCGTGACATGCGTAGCACTCTGTAGCACCCATGGCTAGAATGGGTGGGTGGCTGAGCACGCCCATCGGGAGATCACACAGCGAGAGTTGCGCAACGACTCCGGCGCGATCATGCGCGGGGTGGAGCGCGGAGACTCCTACGTCATCACCCGCAACGGCACCCCCATCGGCAAGCTGATCCCGCTTCGGCGGCGCACCTTCGTTCCGCGCGCCGAAGTGATGGCCGCATTCGCCACCGCGCCCCCGCTCGACGCGGAGCGATTCCGCCGAGATCTCGACTCCGCCGTCGATCAGGACCCATTCGATCGTGAGTGGTGAGACTGCGGCCCGGGGCCTGATCGACACGAACATCGTGATCCTCCTCGGCGCGCTGGACCCGGACGAACTGCCGGAGGAGATGGTGATCAGCGCCGTGACGCTCGCGGAACTGTCCGCCGGCCCGCACCACGCCGACGATCACGCTGAACGAGCCCGCCGGACCAGCGTGCTCCAACACACCGAGGCCACCTTCGACCCGCTACCGTTCGACGCCGAGGCGGCCCGAGCGTTCGGGATGATCTCCAGCGCCGTCCTCGCCACCGGCCGCACCACCCGCCGTCGGCTCGCGGATCTCATGATCGCCTCGGTGGCCCATGCCAACCGCCTGCCGCTCTACACGACCAACCCGAACGACTTCGCCGGTCTGACGGAACTGGTCGACGTCCGGCACGTGCGCCGTCCCTGACTTCGTCGTTCGACAGACCCGCGTCGGGTCAGCCGAGACATCGGCGTGACCGACTCGACCCAGCCGGATGGCTGCGCGTACCCGAAGATGTCTGTATGCGGATCCTGATGGCCGGCGCGTCCGGCTTCCTCGGCACCCGGCTGGTCGACCTGCTCGTGGCCGACGGGCACCAGGTCACCCGGCTGGTCCGACGACCACCGCGCCGGCCGGACGAGCGGCAGTGGACCCCGTCGGCGGCGCAGCTCGACCCGGCGCTGGTCGCGGAGGCGGACGCGGTGGTCAACCTGGCCGGCGCCGGGGTGGGCGACCGCCGCTGGAACGACCAGTACAAACAGCTCATCCGCTCCAGCCGGGTGGACACCACCAGCACCCTGGCCATCACCATCGCCGGCCTGCCCGGGGCCGACCGGCCCAAGGTGCTGCTGAACGGCTCGGCGATCGGCTGGTACGGCAACACCGGGGACCGCGTGGTCGAGGAGGACGCGCCGGCCGGTGAGGGCTTCCTGGCCGACGTGGCCCGGGTCTGGGAGGCGGCCACGCGCCCGGCCGAGGACGCCGGGGTACGTGTGGTGCGGCTGCGCACCGGGCTGCCATTGCACCGCGACGGTGGACTGCTCAAGCCGCAACTGCTGCCGTTCAAGCTGGGCATCGCCGGTCGACTCGGCAGCGGACGCCAGTGGATCCCGTGGATCTCGATGACCGACTGGCTGCACGCGGTCACGTTCCTGCTGGCCCACGACGACCTGAGCGGCCCGGTGAACGTGGTCGGCCCGGCACCGGTCACCAACGCCGAGTTCACCCGGGAACTGGCCCGCCAGTTGCGCCGTCCGGCGATCATTCCGATCCCGGCGCTGGCTCTGAAGGCGGTCCTCGGCGGCTTCGCCCAGGAGGCGCTGACCAGTACGCGGGTCCTGCCCGGCGTACTCAACCGGGCCGCCTTCACCTTCCGTCACCCGGACCTGCCCACCGCTCTGCACGCCGCCCTGCACGACTGATCTCGCTCCCCGCCGCCACCCCGTCCGGCCGTCGTGCCCTGCTGAGGTGTTAGGAAGGGTCCCTTTATATGCACCAGGCGTTAGCAGGGGACCCTTCCTTACAAACGACGGGTCTGACCTGAGGTGTCCGGTGAGGTTGGTAACGTCCGCTAGGTGCCCAGCTCCCCGTCCTCGGCGTCCGTGACCACCTCGCCGCCGCGCGTCACCCGTGACCGCCGCGCCGACCTGATCGTGGCGTTGATCGCGCTGGCGCTCGCCGTCTGGGTGACCAGCGGGCTGTGGCGGGACCCCAACGGCCGCGCGATCACGGTCAACTCCAGCGACCAGGCGCTGTTCGAGTGGCTGCTGGCCTTCGGCGGGCACACGGTCAGTCACGGGGAGAACCCGTTCTTCACGTACCTGATCAACGTCCCGGACGGCGTCAACCTCGCGGTCAACACCTCGATCACCGTGTACGCGGTGGTCTTCGCCCCGCTGACGTACCTGATCGGGCCGCCGGCCACCTTCCTGGTGATCCTCACCCTGAACCTGGCCGCCACCGCCGTCGCCTGGTACTGGCTGCTCTCCCGACACCTCGTCGGCAGTCGACTCGCCGCCGCCGTCGGCGGACTGTTCATCGGCTTCTCCCCCGGCATGGTCTCGCACGCCAACGCCCACCTGAACTGGACCGCCGGCTGGCTGGTGCCGCTGCTGGTGTGGCGGCTGTTCGTGCTGCGCCGGTCGGCGCACCCGCTGCGTGACGGGGCGATCCTCGGCGTACTCGTCGCGATCGCCTTCTCCATCGCCGCCGAGGGGCTGTTCTTCACCGCGTTGGGGCTCGGCCTCTTCGTCGCCGTCTGGGCACTGCACCCGGCCAACCGGGTCGAGGCGCGGTCCGTGCTGCCGTCGTTCCTGCGCGGTCTCGCGGTGACCACCGTGGTCGCCGGGGTGCTGCTGGCGTACCCGCTCTGGCTGCACTTCGCCGGGCCCCAGCGCTTCCACGGCACCGGATTCGACTCGGTGATCCACTCCGAGGACATCGCCGCGTACGCCGCCTACCCGCGCCGATCGCTGGCCGGCGAGGCCGGACTGGGCACCTCGCTGGCGCCGAACCCAACCGAGGAGAACTCCTTCTTCGGGCTGCCCCTGCTGCTGCTCACCGTCGCCTGCTTCGCCCTGCTGTGGCGGTCGGCCACGCCACGACGCCGGGCCACGCTGTGGGGGCTGGGCGTCCTCGCGGTGGCCTTCACCGCGCTCTCCTTCGGGCCGGTGGCGAAGGTCAACGGCCACCGCACCGACCTGCCCATGCCGTTCGACCTGCTCGGGCATCTGCCCGTCGTGAACGCCGCGCTGCCGGCCCGACTCGCGCTGGTGGTGACGCCGGTGATCGGGCTGCTGCTGGCGTTCGCGGTGGACCGGCTCCGCCAGCACCGCCCGGGTCGGCCGGCGGCGGTGGCCTGGACGGCCGCCTTCGCGGTCGCGCTGGTGCCGCTGGTCCCGACGCCGCTGCTCACCATCGAACGGGAACCGATCCCCCGCTTCATCACCTCCGGCGCGTGGCGCGACTACGTCTCCCCGGGCGGGGTGCTGACCCCGGCGCCGCTGGCCCTCGACGTCTATCCGGACGGCCAGCGCTGGCAGGCGTACGCGCTGGCGAACCGGCAGGGCGAGTTCGCCATCCCGTCCGGCTTCTTCCTCGGCCCCGGCGGGCCCGACGGCCGCGGCCGGATCGGGCCGGTGCCGCGTCCGTTCGGCGCGCTGCTCGACCAGGCCGCGCGCAGCGGCCTGCCGCCGATCGTCACCGAGGGCACCCGCGAGGAGGTACGCGCCGACCTGGAGCACTGGCGGATCGAGACGGTGGTGCTCCCCGACGAGGTGCACGGCGCCAAGTGGCCGGTCGACGAGGAGGCGGTACGCCGGACGTTGACCCTGCTCTTCGGCGAGCCGGAACGGGTCGAGGACGTCTGGCTGTGGCGGGTCGGGCAGCGGTGAGCCGCCCGGCCCGTGAGCCGGCTCACCGGAGGTGACCAGCGAGTACGGGTCTAGGCTGGTGAGCGTGACCGCGACGACCTCCGGCCTGACGGCCGTACGTGCCGGCGTCCTCGACTACACCGCCGCCTGGGACGAGCAGCGCCGCCTGCACGAGACCGTGGTCGCCGGGGAGCAGGGCGACACGGTGCTGCTGCTGGAGCACCCCAGCGTCTATACCGCCGGCAAGCGCACCGAGCCGTGGGACCGGCCGATGGACGGCACCCCGGTGGTGGACGTGGATCGCGGCGGCAAGATCACT
This sequence comes from Micromonospora sp. NPDC049903, assembly GCF_044460945.1. NCBI lineage: Bacteria > Bacillati > Actinomycetota > Actinomycetes > Micromonosporales > Micromonosporaceae > Micromonospora > Micromonospora sp. NPDC049903. Next base: position 7,379 of record NZ_JBITKL010000036.1, on the reverse strand, counting down.
TGGCACGGTCCGGGGCAACTGGTCGGCTACCCGATCCTGCGCCTGCCCGACCCGGTCGACGTAGTCGCGTACGTGCGGCGGGTCGAGCAGTTGCTGATCGACGTGTGCGCCGAGTTCGGCCTGACCGCCAACCGGGTCGACGGACGCAGCGGCGTCTGGGTGCCGGCCGACGAGCGAGGGCCGGACCGCAAGGTGGCCGCCATCGGCATCCGGGTCGCCCGGGGCGTCACCCTGCACGGATTCTCGATCAACTGCGACTGTGACCTGACCTACTTCGACCGGATCGTGCCGTGCGGCATCCGGGACGCCGGAGTCACCTCGCTCTCGGCCGAGCTGGGCCGCCCGGTCACCGTGGCCGAGGTGCTCCCCGTCGTCGAGCGTCACCTGCCGACCATCGTCACCACCTGACCCCGAGCGCCTACACCCGCGGACCTCTCCCCCGCCGTTCCATCCCGGTCGCCGACCACTTCTGCGTCGATCATGGAGTTGTGGCTGACGTTTCGTCGGCATTAATCCGGTTTCATCCTCACCACAAGTCCATGATCGCCGGGGCCGAGGGGGCTTCCGGCGCGGGTGGGGTTCCCTGTCGCCACTCTTGAGCGAGTGCTTAAATTCGGATACGTTTAAGCGGTCGCTCAAATGCGGGGGTGGGCATGCGGACTGTCTATGTCGAGACCTTGATCGACGCGCCGATCGAGCAGGTCTGGTGGGCGACCCAGGATCCCGGGGAGCACCGTCGGTGGGATCTGCGGTTCAGCCGGATCGACCCGGTGCCGGGCAGCCGGCCCGCCCGATTCCGGTACGCCACCACCGTGCTCCCCGGGCTCACCGTGCGCGGCTGGGGCGTCCACGCCGGTGAGCGCCAGCGACCCGACGGCACCCGCACCTCGGCGCTGCGGTTCGGCTCCGACGATCCGCGGTCACTCGTCGAAGCCGGCTCCGGCCACTGGCGATACCTGCCCGGGCCGCACGGCGTCCGGTTCCTGACCGGCTACTCGTACACCCCTCGCTGGGGTCTCCCGGGTCGGCTCGCCGACCTCGCCTTCCGGCCGCTGTTCGGCTGGGCCACCGCGTGGTCGTTCGACCGGCTGCGACTCTGGCTGACGGCGGGCGTACCACCGGAACGGGCCCGGGCCAACGCGATGCGCGACGTCGCCCTCCGGTTGCTCGCGGTGGTCTCGGTCACCGTGGCGGCCGGGGCCGCAGGCCGGACACCGGCCGCGCTGGGGTTGGTCGTCGCCGCAGCGGTCGCCTGCCTGGTGCCCCCACATCCGCACACCCCGGCGGCCCGACGTTGCCGACGCCGCCCGCCGGACCGCCTCGCCGCCCGGCCACCCCGTCTTCTGGAGCATCTGTGACCTCCGTCTTCGAGCACGCCCTCGGTGCCGACTTCGACCGTCTGCACCCGCGCCTGCGCCGCCGCTTCGCGGTCGACGGCGACGCCGACCTCGGCTGCGTCGGCACCGGGACGATGGACCGGGTCTGGCGCGGCGGCGCCTTCACGTGGCCGTTCCTGCGCCTCGGCGCCCTGCGGCACATCCTGTTCCCGGAGACCGGCCGACAGATCCCGTTCACCATCGAGAACTACGCCTACACCGACACGTACGGCCGCCCCACGCTGACCTTCGTCCGTACCTTTCAGGTCACCCCGCACCGGCGGCGACGCTTCGACGCCACCATGGTGTGGAGCGCCCGTCGCGGGGTCCTGGTCGACTATCTGGGTACGCACCAGCACCTCGCGGTCGACCTGCACCCGTCCGTCGACGCCGCCGGTGGGCTGACCATCCGCAGCGGGCTCCAACGGTTCCCGAACGGGCTGACCTGCCCCGCCGCGCTGACCGGCGAGGCACGCGTACGCGAGTGGTACGACGACCGGGCCGACCGGTTCCGCATCGAGGTCAGGGTCACCAACCGCCGGTTCGGCCCGCTCTTCGGCTACGAGGGCAGCTTTACCGTCGACCACGTCCCGTCGCACCGGGCACCGGTGCCCGCCGCCGTACGGCCGCTGCGCGAGAATCCCCGGGAGTAGACGAGAGGACATCATGGCCACCCGGGACAGACTGATCGACGGTGCCATCGCCGCGATCCGTGAGCACGGCATCGCCGGCGTGTCGGCGCGTACGATCGCGGCCACGGCCGGAGTCAACCAGGCCCTGGTCTTCTATCACTTCGGCAGCGTGGACGACCTGCTGGCCGAGGCGTGCCGGAGCGTCACCGCCGCCCGGGTGGCCGTGTACCGGGCCCGCCTCGCCGACGTGTCGTCCCTGCGCGAACTGCTCGACATCGGGCGTACCCTGCACCGCCAGGAACAGGCCGAGGGCAACCTGGCGGTGCTGGCCCAACTGCTGGCCGGCGCACAGAACGACCCCACGCTCGCCGAGTCCACCGCAGCGGCCCTGCGGATCTGGACGGTGGAGATCGAGTCGGTGCTGCACCGGCTGCTCGACGGCTCGCCGATCGCCCCGGTCGTCGACCCCGCTGGGTTGGCCCGGGCCGTCAGCGCCGCCTTCATCGGCCTGGAACTCTATGACGGCGTCGACCCGGAGGGCGCCAGCGCCGCCTTCGACGCCCTGGAACGGCTCGCCGTACTGGTCGAGGTGATCGACGACCTCGGCCCCCTCGCCCGCCGAGCCGCCCGCGCCAAACTCCGCCACCTCACCTGACCAACCCGCCGCTCGCCCGCCCGCCGTCCGTCCACCCCGGCGTCCCACCCACCGCCTTGTCCGTCCCGGCCTGGGCCGCTGCCCCTCCCCCGCGATCATGGAGTTGTGGTCGCGACGAAACGGAAATACATCCGCGATTCCAGTGCCACAACTCCATGATCGACGCGATCGGGCGACGGGCGGGTCAGGAGGGTGGGGCGGTCAGGGGGTCAGGCGGTGGAGGTCGCGGGGGAAGGCGGTGACCTCGCGGACGTTGGCGGCTCCGGTCAGCCGGGCGACGAAGCGTTCCAGACCGATGGCGAAGCCACCGTGCGGCGGCATGCCGTGCCGGAAGGCGTCGACGTATCCGGCGTACGGCTCGACCGGCTCGCCCCGGTCGGCGAGTGCGGCCAGGTAGTCGGCGTGCCGGTGCAGCCGCTGCCCGCCGGTCACCAGTTCCAGGCCACGGAAGAGCAGGTCGAAGCCGTTCGAGTAGTCCGGCCGGTCCGGGTCGGGGTGGGTGTAGAAAGGCCGCTTCGCCATCGGGTACCCGGTGACGAAGACGAAGTCCGACCCGTGCTCCCGGCGTGCCCACTCGCCCAGCGCCCGTTCGTGCGCGGGCGCCAGGTCCGGTTCGTCGGCGGGCGCCCCGGCGATCCGCAGCGCCTCGGTGAAATGCACGTCCGGGATCTGCGTCGGCACGTCCGGCGGTCGTACGCCGAGGGTGGCCAGCGCGGCTCCGGCCCGGTCGTCGACCGTCGCCATCATGCCGGCCAGGGTGTCCCGCAGCACCGCCATCACGTCCCGGTGGTCGGTGACGAAGCCCAGTTCGGCGTCGAGGGAGGTGTACTGCGCCAGGTGCCGTACGGTGTCGTGCGGCTCGGCGCGGAACACCGGCCCGACCTCGTAGACCCGCTCGAAGACACCGACCATGAGCTGCTTGTAGAACTGCGGCGACTGGGCCAGGTACGCCGGACGACCGAACCAGTCGAGCGCGAAGACGTTCGCCCCGCTCTCGGTGGAAGAGCCGACGACCTTCGGGGTGTGGATCTCGACGAACCGCTGGGCGTCCAGCGTGGCCCGGAAACCGGCCACCGCCGCCGCCGAGATGCGCAGTGCCGCCGAACGGCTCGGGTGGCGCAGCGCGACGGGTGCGTGGTCGAGCTGGGTGGGCAGGCTGGCGGTGAGCGTCGGCCGGTACAGGTCGAAGGGCGGCGGCACGGCGGGCGGCCCGAGCGGGCGTACCACCGGGTCGGTCAGCTCGACCCCGGCGGGCGCGGTGGCGTTGGCGACCACCGTGCCGTCGACGGAGACGACGCTCTCTTCGGGCAGCGCCTCGATCTCGGCGCGGACCGCCGGGTCGGTGACCACCACCTGGGTGAGACCGGCGGCGTCCCGGACGATCAGGAAGGCCACCGACTTGAGCAGTCGGCGGCGGTGGACCCAGCCGGCGATCCGGACGGTACGGCCGGTGTGCGGGGTGAGTCGGTCGGACAGGATGCGTTGCACGGTTACCTCCTCGTCAATCGCAACGCGATCCCCGGGAGGTGTGGGCGAGCGGGAACCTCGCGGTGCCACCACACCTTCGCCCCCGTCGAGACGGGAGCCTCATTCGTCGCCTTTTCACCGGGGCCAGCCGGGCGGGCTCTACTGAACGCGGATGTTAAGCGGGGTCCCCTGCTCTACCGCAGGCGTTAACAGGGGGCCCTTCCTTACACATCGCACGCCGTTCTTCCCGCAGCTCGGGAGGGTCTTCACGGCCCGACGCCAGACCGCCTCGCAGCAACCGGCGGCTCTCTTCAACTGGCGGATCGGGGCGCTACTCGGCTCCGTCGTCGCTCTCGAACGGCAACGCTAGCACTCGAGAAGGCCGTCCTGTGACGCGTAATTTCCGCCCTCGGTGTCCGGCGTCACAGGATTTCCCAGGTGACGGCGGTCGCCCGCAGTTCATCGACGGCCACCATCCGGCGTAGGCTCGTTTTGTGACGATCGAGCACTCCGCGCCGACGACCGGCCAGGCCGCGCGTACCGCGACGCCCGCCCCCGAGGGGCGGCGACTGCTGCGTATCGAGGCCCGCAACGCCGAGACGCCGATCGAGCGCAAACCCCCGTGGATCAAGGTCAAGGCCAAGATGGGCCCGGAGTACACCCAGTTGCGTGGGCTGGTCTCGCGCGAGGGGCTGCACACCGTGTGCCAGGAGGCCGGGTGCCCCAACATCTATGAATGTTGGGAGGACCGGGAGGCCACCTTCCTCATCGGCGGCGACCAGTGCACCCGCCGCTGTGACTTCTGCCAGATCGACACCGGCAAGCCGGCCGAGTTCGACGCCGACGAGCCGCGCCGGGTCGCCGAGTCGGTGGTCTCGATGGGTCTGCGGTACGCGACCATCACCGGCGTCGCCCGTGACGACCTGCCCGACGGCGGTGCCTGGCTGTACGCGGAGACCGTCCGGCAGATCCACGCCCTGCAACCGGGCTGCGGCGTCGAGCTGTTGATCCCCGACTTCAACGCGGTCCCCGAGCAGCTCGCCGAGGTGTTCGGTGCTCGGCCCGAGGTGCTGGCGCACAACGTCGAGACGGTGCCACGGATCTTCAAGCGGATCCGGCCGGCGTTCCGCTACGAGCGCTCGCTGGACGTCATCAGCCAGGCTCGCGCCGCCGGCCTGGTCACCAAGAGCAACCTGATCCTGGGGATGGGCGAGGAGCGCGCCGAGGTCTCCCAGGCGCTGCGCGACCTGCACTCCGCCGGCTGTGAGCTGATCACCATCACGCAGTACCTTCGCCCCTCCCCCCGACACCACCCGGTGGAGCGCTGGGTCAAGCCGGAGGAGTTCGTCGAGCTGCGCGAGGAGGCCGAGGAGATCGGCTTCGCCGGGGTGATGAGCGGGCCGCTGGTGCGCTCGTCCTACCGCGCCGGCCGCCTCTACCAGCAGGCCCTGGCCGCCCGGGAAAGCGTCGCCGTCGCGAACTGAGCCGGTGGCCGACATCAGCGGGCACCGGGCTGAGCCTCCGGTCGGTCCAAGGAAGTCGCCGGCTGAGCCTCCGGCCGGTCCCAGGGAATCGCCGGTTGGGCCTGCGGCCGGTCCCAGGAAGTCGCCGGCTTGCCGGTGACCGACCGCACGGACCGAGGTCAGGACGGGTCGGCGAGCAGCGCTCGACGGGCAGGACCGGACGGGGATCAACCGCACGGCGGGCGACCACTAGACTTGCCCGCATGGCAAAGCCCCAGGAGAAGGTCTCGTTCGGCCAGCGGCTGAAGCAGATCGGGTTGGTGTTCCGGTTCACCGCCAAGCAGGACAAGTGGTTCGCGCCACTGGCGGCCGGCGCGGTGCTGATCCCGCTCGCGCTGACCGTGGTCGCGGTCATGATCTGGGGCTGGCTCTGGTTGCCGCTGGGCATCCTCCTCGCCCTGCTCGCCCTGCTGATCGTGCTCAACCTGCGGTCGAACCGGGCGATGATGAACGCCGCCGAGGGGCAGCCGGGGGCCGCCGCACAGATCATGGAGAGCATGCGGGGCGACTGGCGGGTCTCCCCCGCGGTCAGCTCGACCACCCAGATGGACATGGTCCACCTGGTGATCGGCAAGCCGGGCGTGATCCTGCTGGCCGAGGGCAACCCGCAGCGGGTACGCGGGCTGCTCGGCCAGGAGAAGCGCCGGCTGGCCAAGGTGATCGGCAACGCACCGCTCTACGACTACGTCATCGGCCAGGACGAGGGCGAGCTGCCGATCCGCAAGCTGCGGATGACGCTGATGCGGCTGCCGCGCAACCTCAGCGGCAAGGACGTCAACTCGCTGGACAAGCGACTCAAGGCGCTCACTTCCGCCAAGCCGCAGATGCCCAAGGGCGCCATCCCGAAGAACCTGCGCCCGCCGCGCGGTGCCTTCCGGCAGAGCCGGGGCCGCTGAGGTCGGGTCGGGCGGTCAGCGCCCGGCGCGTACGGCAGGGACCACGACCGCACCGCTGAGGCGGTCGTGCAGGCCCCGACGGTGCTGGTCCATCACCAGCGCCGGGACGACAAGCGCCAGCAGTACGCCGCGCAGCAGCGCCCGGACCAGGCCGATCCGTCCGCCGTCGGCCCAGGCGACGCAGCGGATCCTGGTGATGAACATGCCGGGGGTCTGCGCGAACAGGCCGAGGAAGAAGCCGTACATCACGATCAGCACGACGACAGGTGCCCACGGGTCGCCGGTGGGGCTGGCGAACAGGCCCGACGCGAGTAGGCAGAGCACCCAGTCGATGACCAGTGCCCCGAACCGGCGGCCCAGGTCGGCCGGGACGAAGGTGGGGTCGGTGGCGGGCGGCGGCGCGTGGTGTGGCTCGGTCGTCACAGCGGACAAGACTAGCCAGCACGCTGGTGCGGGCCCGGCGCAGGTCCGGCACGTGATACCGAAAAGGGTCAATAGCAGCAATCTTCACTACACTGGCACCGCCGGACCAGTCCGTCGCGTATCGGGTCCGTCCCACCAGGGAACATGACACAACGCGAGGGACGTAACACGGCAGAAACACTGGAGACATGGCCGGGCAACCGCACGGCCATAGCGTCGCCAGGAGCCTAGCTACCCCGTGGACGTGCCAGGAGGACGAGTGTTCGCCAATCCCGAGGAACTCCTGCGTTACCTCAAGAACGAGGACGTGAAGTTCGTCGACGTACGTTTCTGTGACCTGCCCGGTGTGATGCAGCATTTCAATCTGCCGGTGGAGTCTGTCGACGACAACTTCTTCACTGATGGTC
>NZ_JBITKL010000035.1:0-46382 GCF_044460945.1 Micromonospora sp. NPDC049903 | reverse complement strand
CCGGCCGACTCTCCACCACCACCCACCCCTGGCTCACCGACCACCGCGTCAACGACACCACCCTCCTACCCGGCACCGCCCTCATCGACATGCTGCTGCACGCCGGCGCCGAGACGGGCTGCGACACCCTCGACGAACTGCTGACCGAGGCGCCGCTGCCGCTGCGCTCCGAGCGCGCGGTGGTGGTCCAGGTGAGCGTCGGCCCCGCCGACGCCGACGGCCGACGCACGGCCGTCCTGCACTCCCGTCCCGAGACGGGCGGTAGCTGGGTGCGGCACGTCAGCGGCATCCTCGCCCCCGGCTCGCCCGCTGTCCCGGCGACCCAGGACAGCTGGCCTCCGGCCGGGGCCCGACCGGTCGACGTGACCGGCTTCTACGACGAGCTGGCCGACCGTGGCTACGCCTACGGTCCCGCCTTCCAAGCGGTTCGCGCCGCCTGGATCCTCGACGGGGAGATCTTCGCCGAGGTGGCGCTGGCCGCGGAACAGCGCGACGAGGCACCGGGGTACGGGGTGCACCCGGCCCTGCTCGACGCCGCACTGCAAGTCACCAACCTCGGTGATCTGCCACAGCCTCGGCCGGGCGAGACCCTGCTGCCGTTCGCCTGGACCGGAGTGGCGTTGCACGCCACCGGCGCGACCACCGCCCGGGTCCGCGCCACCGCCTCACCCACCGGCGAGATCTCACTGCGGATGACCGACCCGGCCGGAGAGCCGGTGCTCTCGGTCGCCGGCATGACCCTGCGCGCGGCACCCGCCGTCGCGTTCGACACCGACCACGGCCTGCCCCCGGACGCGCTGTTCGGCCTCCACTGGGTGCCGGCCGCACCGACCGGCCCGGGCGTCCCGGCTGCGGTCGACGTCCTGGACCTGACCGGCGAGTCCCCGGACACCGACCCGGCCCTGCAGGCCCGGCGACTCACCGCCCGGTTCCTGCGCTGGCTCGCCGCCCGCGGCGAGGACGCGCCGGTCGGCGTCGTGCGCTGCCGGGACACGGACACCGATCCCGCCGCCGGTGCCCTCGCCGGGCTGGTCCGGTCGGCACAGACCGAGGACCCGGGTCGGCTGGTGCTGGTCGACGACGACGAGTCCTGGACCGGCGAGCACGCCGCCACCGTGATCACGCTCGGCGAACCGCAACTACGCCTGCGCGACGGCGAGTTCACGGTACCCCGGCTGGTCCGTGCCGAGACCAGCACCGATCCCGCCGCCGGACGCCCGCTCGATCCCGAGGGCACCGTCCTGGTGACCGGCGGCACCGGCACCCTCGGCGGCCTCCTGGCCCGGCATCTCGTCACGCGCCACGGCGTGCGGCGACTGATCCTCGCCGGACGCCGCGGCCCGGCGGCGCCCGGCGTGGCCGCGCTGACCGCGGAGCTGACCGCGCTCGGTGCCGAGGTCCGCGTCGTCGCGGCCGACGTCGCCGACCGGGCCCGGCTCGCCGCGCTGCTCGCCGAGGTACCGCCCGCGCATCCGTTGACCGCCGTGGTGCACGCCGCCGGCACGCTCGACGACGCGCTCGTCGCCAACCTCGACGAGGCCAGGCTGGACACGGTGCTGCGCCCCAAGGCCGACGCGGCCTGGCACCTGCACGAGCTGACCGCCGGACTCGACCTCGCCGCGTTCGTGCTCTTCTCCTCCGGGGCCGGGCTGTTGGGCGGGGCGGGCCAGGGCAACTACGCGGCCGCCAACGCGTTCCTCGACGCGCTCGCCACCCATCGGCGGGAGCGCGGCCTGCCGGCCCTCTCGCTCGCCTGGGGCCTCTGGGCGGACAGCAGCCAGCTGACCGGCCGGCTCGGCGAGAACGACCTGCGCCGTAGCCGGGAGAGCGGCACCCTACCGCTCACCGCCGCCGAGGCGCTGGCCATCTTCGACGCGGCGCTCGGCCGGTCCGAGCCGGTCCTGCTGGCCAGCCGTCTCGACACCGCCGTGCTGCGGCGACTGGCCGACACCGGCGACCTGCCCCCACTGCTGCGCGGACTGGTACGTCGGCCGGCCCGCGTCGTCGCGTCGTCGCCAGTGGACTCCGGCGGGCTCACCGACCGCCTGGCGGCGCTGGAGCCGCCCCGGCGGTACGAGGAGGTGCTCGACCTGGTCCGCCGTACGGCGGCCACGGTCCTCGGGCACACCACGGGCAGTGGCATCCCGGCCGAGCAGCCCTTCAAGGACGTGGGCTTCGACTCGCTCACCGCCGTGGAGCTGCGCAACCGGCTCGCCCTCGCCACCGGCGTCCGGCTACCCGCCACGTTCGTCTTCGACTACCCCAGTCCCGTCGCCGTGGCCCGGGACCTGCTCCAGCGGATGGGACTCGACCGCTCCGCCGCCGGGCTGGTCGAGGAACAGTTGGACCGGCTCGCAGCGCTGCTGGGCGGCACCGAACTGGACGAGACGGACCGCACCGCGATCGGTGCCCGCCTGCGCCAGCTCACCGCCGACTGGAACTCCGCGCCCGACGAGAGAGCCGTCGACCTCGCCGCCGCGAGCGACGAGGAGATCTTCGACCTGGTCGACAGCGAGCTGGGCGTGCGGTGACCCCATGCCCCGCCGGGACCCGACCCCGGTAACACCTGCACCGCGCACCGTACCCGCCCGACCGGCGGGCGCGGGGCAGCACCTCCCAGGAGGCGGGCCGGCCGGTCCGCACCGCCGACGGCAAGGAATCGCCATGTCAAACGACGCGAAGCTCCGCGACTACCTGAGACGCACCGTCGCCGACCTGCAACGGGCCAACCGCCGCCTGCGCGAGCTGGAGGACGACCGGCACGAGCCCATCGCCATCGTCGGGATGGCCTGCCGGCTACCCGGTGGGGTGGACTCCCCGGAGGACCTGTGGCGTCTGGTCTCCGGCGGTGTGGACGGCATCTCCGAGTTCCCGACCGACCGGGGCTGGGCCCCCGACCTGTACGACCCCGACCCCGACCGGCCCGGTCACTCGTACGCCAAGGAGGGCGGCTTCCTCGACGACCCCGCCGGATTCGACGCCGCCCTCTTCGGGATCTCACCCCGAGAGGCGCTCGCCATGGACCCCCAGCAGCGCCTGCTCCTGGAAACCTCGTGGGAGGTGTTCGAGCGCGCGGGGCTTGACCCGTCGTCACTCAACGGCCAGCCGGTGGGGGTCTTCACCGGGGTGATGTACCACGAGTACGGCGCCAACCTGGACCGGCTGCCACCGGGCGCGGAGGGGTACTTCGGCATCGGCAACTCCGGCAGCGTCGCGTCCGGGCGGGTGGCGTACACCTTCGGTCTCTCCGGTCCGGCGGTCACCATCGACACCGCTTGCTCCTCCTCGTTGGTCGCCATTCACCTGGCCGGTCAGGCGCTGCGCAGCGGCGAGTGCGGCTTGGCGCTCGCCGGCGGCGTCACCGTCATGTCCACTCCGCAGATGTACGTCGCGTTCTCCCGGCAACGTGGGCTCGCCCCGGACGGCCGGTGCCGCGCGTTCGGCAGCGGCGCCGCCGGCACCGGCCTCTCCGAAGGGGTGGGTCTGGTGCTGCTCGAACGGCTCTCCGACGCCCGTCGCAACGGTCACGAGGTGCTGGCCGTCATCCGTGGCTCCGCCGTCAACCAGGACGGCCGTTCCAACGGGCTCACCGCACCGAACGGCCGCGCCCAGCAGCGGGCCATCCGCGCCGCGCTCGCCAACGCGCGACTCACCGTGTCCGACGTGGACGTCGTGGAGGCACACGGCACCGGCACCCGGCTCGGGGACCCCATCGAGGCCCAGGCGTTGCTCGCCACGTACGGCCAGGGCCGCGCGGCGCACGATCCGGTCTGGCTCGGCTCGCTCAAGTCCAACATCGGACACGCGCAGGCCGCCGCCGGAGTGTCCGGCGTGATCAAGATGGTGCTGGCGCTGCGGCACGGAGTCGTACCACCCACCCTGCACGCCGCCGAGCCCACCGCCGAGGTCGACTGGGACGCCGGCGCCGTACGTCTGGTGTCCGAGGGGCGGGACTGGCCCTCGACCGGACGCCCCCGCCGGGCCGCGGTCTCCTCGTTCGGGGTCAGCGGCACCAACGCCCACCTGATCCTCGAACAGACCGAGGCGGAGGAGCCCGCACAGGTCCCGACCGGGCATGAGCCGCCGGGCACTCTGCCCTGGATCCTCTCGGGCCACACCGCAGCGGCGCTGCGCGCCCGCGCCGTGGACCTGACCGAGGCGCTCCGGGCCGACCCCGCCCTACGCCCCGTCGACGTGGCCTGGTCTTTGGCCACCACCCGACCGCTGCTGGAACACCGCGCCGTGGTGGTGGCGGACGACCGCCAGGCCGCCCTCGACGGACTGCGGGCGCTGGCCGAGGAGGCCGGACATCCTCCCCGCCCGATCGTCGGGGTGCCCGTCGCCGGCCAACTCGCGCTGCTCTTCACCGGTCAGGGCAGCCAGCGGCCCAGAATGGGCCGCGAGCTGCGTGACCGCTTCCCCGCCTTCGCCGAGGCGTTCGCCGCCGCCTGCGCCGAACTGGACCGGCACCTGCCGAAACCCGTCGCCGAAGTGATCGACGGGGCACCCGACCTGCTGAACCGCACCGAGTTCACCCAGCCGGCGATCTTCGCCGTCGAGGTGGCGCTGTTCCGGCTGGCCGAATCATGGGGGGTGCGTCCCGGCCTGCTCGTCGGGCACTCCATCGGCGAGATCGCGGCCGCGCACGCCGCCGACGTGCTCGACCTGGCGGACGCGGCCCGCCTGGTGGCCGCCCGGGGGCAGCTCATGCAACGGCTTCCCTCCGGCGGCGCGATGGTCGCCGTGCAGGCGACGGAGATGGAGGTGGCGGCGTACCTCGACGACAACGTCGGGCTGGCCGCCGTCAACGGTCCACGCTCGGTGGTGCTCTCCGGTGACGAGGCAAGGGTGCTGGCCACGGCTGCGGCGTTGGGCGAGCGCGGTCACCGGACGAAGCGGCTCGTCGTCTCGCACGCCTTCCACTCGCCGCTCATGGATCCGATGCTCGACGAGTTCCGCGCCGTCGCGCGGTCGGTGACGTACCGGCCGCCGACGGGCACCGTCGTCTCCACCGTCGACGGCAGGCCGGTCGGGGCCGAGCGCCTCTGCGACCCCGAGTACTGGGTGTCACACGTCCGGCAGCCGGTTCGGTTCCTGGACGCCGTCCGGGCCGCGTACGACCTCGGTGCCCGGACCTTCCTGGAGCCCGGACCCGGCGGCGTGCTCTGCGCCGCCGGCGCCGAGTGCGTACCGGACGACGCCGACGCGGCCTTCGTGTCGATGCTGAACGGTGACGAGGTCGCGAGCGCCCTGTCCGCCGCCGGAGCGCTGCTCGTCCGTGGCGTGCCCGTCGCCCGCGCGGCGTTGCTCGCGGACGCCGGTGGCCGGCACGTGCCCCTGCCCACCTATCCGTTCCAGCGGCGGTCCTACTGGCTGCGTGAGCGCGCGGCACCGACCGGCGGCGGCCTGCGTCCGGCCGGGCACCCGCTGCTCGACGCCGTCACCGAACTGCCGGCCGACGGTGGCCTGCTCGGCACCGCACGGATCTCGCTGCACACCCATCCGTGGCTCGCCGACCACGCGGTGGAGGGCGTGCCGTTACTGCCGGCGTCCGCGCTGGTCGAGATGGTCCTGCGGACCGCCCGGGAGGTCGACTGTGCACACCTCGACGAACTGCTCGTCGAGGCCCCGCTGGCGCTACCGCCGAACGGCGCGGTACGCGTACAGGTCACCGTGGGGGGCGCCGACGACAGCGGCCGACGCACGGTCGACGTCCACTCCGCACCGGCGGGCGACGAGGACGGCCTCGCCACGTGGACCCGGCACGCCACGGGACACGTCTCCCCGTACGCCCCCACCCTGCCCGACGCTGCGCAGGAGTGGCCGCCGCCCGGCGCGAACCCCGTGCCGCTGGACTCGTTCTATGCCGACGCTGCGGCGACCGGTCTCGGCTACGGGCCCGCGTTCCGCAACCTCCGCATGCTCTGGCGTCGGGGCGAGGAGTTGTTCGCCGAGGTTCGTCTGGACGGGGACCAGCAGGACGAGGCGTCCCGTTTCGGCCTGCATCCGGCCCTGCTCGACTCCGCCCTGCAACCGGTGCTCGCCGCCGAGCCGGCCGGTGACGTACCGGTCCGGCTCCCGTTCGCCTGGACCGGTGTCACGCTCGCGCCCACCGGGACGTCCGCGCTGCGGGTACGGCTCGTCCCGGCCGGGACCGGCGCCATCACCCTGGAACTGACCGGCGAACAGGGCACGCCGGTCGGTCACGTGGCGCGTCTGGTCTCCCGGCCGCTCGCCGAGACGAACGTCCAACTGCGCGCCGCGACCGTGGCACAGTGCCTGTTCCGGCCCGGCCTGGTCGCACTGACGCTCCCGCCGGACCTCACCGGCGACGGCGCGCGGATCGTCGACCTGACCGACGTCGGTGCGGACCCGGGTCCGGACGCGCTGCGAGGCGCCGTGACCGAACTGCTGCCCCGGCTGGCCACCGACGGGGACCGGCTCGTGGTCGCCGTCCGGGACACCGCCGACGACCCGGTCGCCGCCGGGCTCGCCGGTCTGGTGCGCTCGGCGCAGTTGGAGGCCCCGGGCCGGTTCGTCCTGCTGGACGTGGAGGACCCGACCCGGATCGGACCGCTGTCCGCCGCCGCGCTCACCACCGACGAGCCCGAGATAGTGGTGCGCGCAGGCGCCGCGTGGGTGCCGCGGCTGGAACGGACCGGTGCCGCCCCCGCCGCCCCCGCCCGAGGCTGGGACCCCGAGGGCACCGTGCTCGTCACCGGAGGCACCGGCGCACTCGGCGCGCTCTTCGCCCGGCACGCCGTCACCGGGTACGGTGCCCGCCGCCTGCTCCTGGTGAGCCGGCGTGGCCCGGCCGCCCCTGGTGCCGGGGCCCTCGCCGACGAGCTGACCGCGCTCGGCGCGGACGTCCGGATCGTCGCCTGCGACGTCACCGACCGTGACGCCCTGGCGGGGTTGCTCGCCGATGTGCCGCTCACCGCCGTGCTGCACACGGCCGGGGTGCTGGACGACGGCGTGATCTCCGCGTTGAGTGGCGCACGGTTCGACGCCGTCCTGCGGGCGAAGGCGGACGCCGCGTGGCACCTGCACGAGCTGACCCGCGACCGTGACCTGGCCGCCTTCGTGCTCTTCTCGTCCGTGGCCGGTCGGCTCGGCGGTGCTGGCCAGGCCAACTACGCCACGGCGAACGGATACCTGGACGGGCTGGCGGCACACCGGCGCGCATCCGGCCTGCCGGCGCTCTCCATCGCCTGGGGGTTGTGGGATCGCGACGGCGGAATGGCCGGCACCATCGCCGCCACCGGCCGCCGCCGGATCGGCGAGTCCGGGCTGCGACCGCTGTCGGCGGAGGCCGGGTTGGCCCTGTTCGACGCCGCTCTGGCCGGCGACGACCCGGTCGTGGTGGCGGCGCGGGTGGACCTGTCCGCCGGCAGCGCGGTGCCCCGACAGCTGCGCCACCTCGCCCGTGGCGCGGAACGTCCGGCCTCGGCGGGGGAACCTCTGCCCACCCGGCTACGTCGGATGTCCGCCGAGGAGAGAGACCGGGCTCTGTTGGACCTCGTGGTCGGCGGCGCGACCGGTGTCCTCGGTCACGGCGAGGCGGACCGTGTCGAGGCCGACCGTGCCTTCAGGGACCTCGGCTTCGACTCGCTCACCTCGATCGAGCTGCGGAACCACCTGTCGACGACGACCGGTGTGCCGCTGGCCGCCACGCTCGTCTTCGACCATCCCACGCCGCTGGCGGTGGCCCGACACCTCGCCGAGCTGCTGGCCCCCGACGACCCCGTGCGGCACGACCGTGACCCGGGCGGTGGCGAGGACGAGACGGAGATCCGGCGCCTGCTGGCGGAACTGCCCCTGGACCGTCTGCGCGCGCTGGGTGTGGTCGACGCGGTGCGGCGCGGTATCGCCCCCGTGCGGGACGACGCCGACGACCCGGTGGGCCAGATCGCACGAATGGGTGTCGACGAGCTTCTGGCCCGGGCGCTCGGCCCGACGACCGAGCCGGCATGACCGATCGGATCCGCATCGCAGCACCGGAGGGAGTGCAGGCAGTGAACGAGGAGAAGCTGGTCGAGGCGCTACGGGCCTCGCTGATCGAGAACGAGCGGTTGCGCAAGGAGAACCAGTGGCGGACCGCCCCGCCCGAGCCGATCGCGATCGTCGGCATCGGGTGCCGGTTTCCCGGCGGGGTGACGAGCCCCGACGAACTGTGGCAGCTGGTCACCGAGGGGCGTGACGCGATCGGGGAGTTCCCCGCCGGCCGGGGATGGGACCTGGAGGCCGTCTACCACCCGGAGCGTGACCGCCCCGGCCGTTCCTACGTGCGGCACGGCGGCTTCCTCTACGACGCCGACCAGTTCGACGCACCATTCTTCGGCATCTCCGCCCGGGAGGCGCTGGCGATGGACCCCCAGCAACGGCTGCTGCTGGAGACGGCCTGGGAGACGATCGAACGGGCCGGGATCGATCCGGCCAGCCTGCACGGCAGCGACACCGGACTCTTCGTCGGCGCCATGTACCACGACTACGCCGCACACGTCACCAGCGTCCCCGACGGGGTGGAGGCGTACCTCGGCGGAGGCAGCTCCGGCAGCATCCTCTCCGGCCGGGTCGCGTACACGATGGGCCTGCACGGCCCGGCCGTCACGCTCGACACCGCCTGCTCCTCCTCCCTGGTGGCGCTTCACCTCGCCGCCGCGGCGCTGCGGCGCGGGGAGTGCGAACTGGCGCTCGCCGGCGGGGTGACGGTCATGGCGCATCCCACCGCCTTCGTGGAGTTCTCCCGCCAGCGGGCACTCGCCGCCGACGGCCGGATCAAGGCGTACGCGGACGCGGCCGACGGCACCGCGTGGGCCGAGGGCGCCGGGCTGCTGCTGCTTGAGCGGCTGTCGGACGCCGAGCGGCACGGACATCCGGTGCTGGCCCTGATCCGTGGCAGCGCGATCAACCAGGACGGTGCCTCCAACGGCCTGACCGCCCCGAGCGGTCCCGCCCAGGAGCGGCTGATCCGTCGCGCCCTGGCCGACGCCGGTCTGCGCGCCTCCGATGTGGACCTCGTCGAGGGGCATGGCACCGGTACCGTCCTCGGCGATCCGATCGAGGCGCAGGCGGTGCTCGCCACGTACGGGCAGGGTCGGCCGGTGGACCGCCCGGTCTGGCTCGGCTCGATCAAGTCGAACATCGGGCACGCGCAGGCCGCCGCGGGGGTGGCCAGCGTGGTCAAGACCGTCCTCGCGCTCCGCCACGGTGTCCTGCCGCCGAGCCTGCACGTCGACGAGCCGTCGTCGAAGGTGGACTGGTCGGTCGGGGCGGTCCGGCTGGCGACCGAGCAGCGTCCGTGGCCCGAGGTGGGCCGCCCACGTCGGGCGGCGGTCTCGTCGTTCGGGGTGAGCGGCACCAACGGCCACGTGATCCTGGAGCAGTACGTGCCCACCACGACCGACGAGCTGCGGGAGGCGAGCGGTCCGGTGCTCGTGCCGCTGCCGTTGGCTGCCCGCGCCACGGAGGCGCTGCGCGGCCAGGCCGACCGGCTCCGGCGTCGCATCGAGGACGATCCCACGGTGCGCCTGGCCGACCTCGGCCTCTCCCTGGGCACCACCCGTACCGCGTTCCCGCACCGGACGGTCGTGGTCGCCACCGACCGGGCCGAGGCCCTGGGCGCCCTCGCCTCGCTGGCCGCCGGCGAGCCTGCTCCCCACGTCGTGAGCGGACGCGCCCTCCCGGGTCGTCTCGCGGTGATCTTCACCGGTCAGGGCAGCCAACGCCCCGGGATGGGCCGGCAGCTGTACCAGGCGTTCCCCGAATTCCGGCGGACCTTCGACGCCGTCTGCGCGGAACTGGACGCCGCCCTCGCCGGTCACGTGCCCCACCCGGTCGCCGAGGTCGTCTTCGCCGCCCCGGGCACGGACCTCGCCGCCCGGCTGGACGACACGGTCTACACCCAGACCGGTCTGTTCGCGCTGGAGGTGGCCCTGTTCCGGCTGCTGGAGTCCTGGGGCGTGCGCCCCGACGTGGTCGCTGGGCATTCGGTCGGCGAGGTGGTGGCGGCGCACGCCGCCGCCGTGCTCGGACTCCCGGACGCCGCCCGGCTGGTGGCCGCTCGTGCCCGACTCATGCAGGCGCTGCCCACCGACGGTGGCGCGATGATCGCCCTGCAGGCGTCGGAGCAGGAGGTGGCGCCGTTGCTCAGCGACCGCGTCGGTCTGGCCGGCGTGAACGGACCCACCGCGGTGGTGGTCTCCGGCGACGTGGACGCGGTCGAGGCGGTCGCCGCACGGTTCGCGGCGACGGGCCGCAAGACCAAACGGCTGGCGGTGTCGCACGCCGGTCATTCCCACCGGATGGAGCCGATGCTCGCCGAACTCGGGGCCGTCGCGGCCGGTCTGACGTACGCGGCACCGACTCTCCCGCTGGTGTCGACCCTGACCGGTCGGGAGGCAGGCGCAACCGAGCTGGCCGACGCGGCGCACTGGACCGGGAACGTCCGCCGCCCGGTCCGGTTCCTGGAGGCGGTCCGGGAGCTGCAGGCGCGTGGGGTCACCACCTTCCTTGAGGTGGGGCCCGGCGGTGTGCTCAGCGGCATGGGCCCGCACTGCCTGAGCGAGCCGACCGACGACGTCGAGTTCGTCCCGGCCATGCGGGAGGCCGACGAGCCTCGCGCCGCCGTCGCCGCGCTGGGGCACCTGCACGTCCGCGGGCACGCGGTGGACTGGCCGGCCTTCTTCGCCGGTCATCGGGCGCGTCGCGTCGAGCTGCCGACGTACGCGTTCGATCGCAAGAGGTTCTGGTTGCAGTCCGGCAGCGTCACGAGAGAGGTCACCCACGCCATGCCCACCGAAGAACCCGAGACGGCACCGCTCGCGCAGCTGGCCGGCCTGGACGAACCCGCACGCCGCAAGGTGCTGCTGGAACTGGTCCTCGCGGAGGCGACGATCGCCGCGGAGGAGGCCCTGCAGACCCCGCTCGATGCGGAGAGTCCCTTCTTCGAGGTCGGCTTCAATTCGCTGTCCGCCGTCGAGGTGCGCAACCGCCTAGTTCAGGCGACCGGCCTGTCCCTGACGCCGATGCTGCTGTTCGACTACCCGACCCCGGAGATGGTCGTGGACTACCTGGTCATCCTGATCGACGAGGAGCGCGCAGATGTTTGACGTGGACAAGTACCTGGCGGTGATCGGCCATACCGGTCCGGTCAACACCGACCTCGCCACCCTGCGGGCGGTGCAGAAACGACACCTGATGTCGATACCCTTCGACAACGCCGTCTACGGCGCGGTGGATCGCGGTATGGCCATCTGGGACGAGGTGGACATCGACGGCGACGCGATGTTCGACACCATCGTCACCGGCGGGCGCGGTGGCATCTGCTACGAGCTCAACGGCCTGTTCCGACTGCTGTTGCAGGGGCTCGGCTTCGACTACCGGATCTTTGCCGGCGCGATCCGACAGGTCAACGGCGCGTTCGGCCCCGACCTGGAGCACATCTTCGGCTGCGTGCTGCTCGACGGCGAGACCTGGCTGGTGGACGTGGGCATCGGCGCTCCCTGCTACTCGGAGCCGCTGCGGGTCTGCGACGAGGAGCAGGAGCAGTACGGCGTCCGCTACCGCATGACGGAGGAGGACGGCTACCGTGTCGTCTACCGCCGCCCCGCCAACGGTGACTGGCAGGTCCTCTACCGCTTCCGTCCCCAGTTCCGAGACATCGGCGAGTGGCACGACCCGGACCCCGCGCTGGTCGAGTTCCCGCCGGATCTGATCGCACCGGGCACGTTCATCCGCAGCCGGGGCACGGCCACCGGACAGCTCGTGTTGACCGGGCGTCGCTTCCTTCGCCTCGACAACGGCCACGAGGAAGTGCGTGTGCTGGTCAAGCAGCCGGACCTGGACGCGGCCGTGGACCTGATCCTGAACGGGCGGGGATGAGGACCCGATGACCACGGACGTGCTGATCGTCGGGTACGGCCCGGTCGGTCAGGTGCTGGCCCTGCTGCTCGCGCAGCGGGGTCACCGGGTCACCGTGCTGGAGAAGTGGCAGCGCCCGTTCCCGATGCCCCGGGCGGTCTCCTTCGACGGCGAGTCCGCACGGATCCTGGCCGCCGCCGGTGTCGGGCGCGAACTCGGCGACGCCGGCGAGCCGTCGCGGGACTACATCTGGCGCAACGCCCGAGGCGACGTCCTGTTGTCGGTCGACGTCGCCGAGCACGGCCAGTGCGGATGGCCGGACTCCACCTCGATGTACCAGCCGGGGCTGGAGGAGGCGCTCGCCCGACGGGGCGCCGACCACCCGTCGCTGACGGTGCTGCGTGGTCGGGAGGTGGTGGAGATCACCGAGGAGAGCGACGCCTGCGTGGTCACCGCCGCCGACCGGTCCGGCTCCCACACGATCCACCGGGCCCGGTGGCTGGTCGGCTGCGACGGCGCGAACAGCTTCGTCCGCTCCCAGATGGGCGTCGACGAGGTGGACCTCGGCTTCTCCAACGACTGGTTGACCTGCGACGTGACCCTCCGCGAGCCGCGCGTCTTCACCCCGAACAACCTGCAGATCTGTGATCCGGTGCGGCCCACCACGGCGGTCTCGGCCGGTCCCGGACATCGGCGCTGGGAGTTCATGCGCGTCCCGGGCGAGACCGTGGCGGAACTGGACAGCCGGGAGGCCGCCTGGCGGCTGCTGGCCCCGTTCGACATCCACCCGGGCAACGCGGTGCTGGCACGGCACGCCGTCTACACCTTCCAGGCCCGGTACGCCGAGCGTTGGCGGGCCGGCCGGATGCTGATCGCGGGCGACGCCGCCCACCGGATGCCGCCGTTCGCCGGTCAGGGCATGTGCTCCGGCTTCCGGGACGCGGCGAACCTGGCCTGGAAGCTGGACCTGGTGCTGTCCGGACACGCGGGGGACGCGTTGCTCGACACCTACGAGGTCGAGCGGCGCGCGCACGTCCAGCACGCGATCCTCATGTCGGTGAACCTCGGCCGCGTCATCTGCCAACCCGATCCGGCGGCTGCCGCCGACCGGGACGCGGCCATGCTGGCCAACCGGCGGCGGATGGCCGGCCGCCCCCAGGACCCCCCGATGTACCAGCCGCTCACCACCGGACTACGAGCCGACAGCCGAGCGGCGGGTTGGCTGGTTCCTCAGGGCAGGGTCACCGCCGGCGGGGTGACCGGGCTCTTCGACGACGTGGTCGGCCGAGGGCTGATCCTGCTGGTGACGCCGGAAGTGGCTGCGGGGCTCAGCGGAGAGACCGTGGCCTTCCTGCGGGCGCGGGACGGGCAGGTGGTCGTCCTGGGCGAGGGGAGTGGGCAGTGGGCCGACACGGAGGGGACCTACCGACGTCTGCTGGCCCGAGCCGGCTGCCGCGGCCTGCTGGTCCGTCCCGACCACTACGTCTACGGCGGTGGCCGTACCGCCGCGGAACTGGACGGCGTCGTGGCCGAACTGCGCCGGAGCCTCACGGCGCGGGTGTCGGGCGTCGCCCGGTAAACGCCGCTAACGAGGATCCGGGCGGTCCTCGGGTCGCCCCGTCGCCCGCCGCAGGTCCGCCAGCATCCGCACCGGGTCCGGCTCGACACCGGTGAAGAGGCGGAAACCCGCCGCCGCCTGGAACGCCAGCATGCCGACGCCGTTGAGGGTCCGGCAACCGGCCGCCCGGGCGGCGGCCAGCAGCGCCGTCTCCAGGGGCCGGTAGATGATGTCGGCCACCCACACTCCCGGCCGCAACTGTTCCGCGGGCAGCGGCATGCCCGGGGACTGTGCCATACCGACCGGAGTCGCGTTGACGATCCCGTCCACCTCCGACGCGGTCCGCTGGGTGGCGTCCACTGCAGTCGCCCGGCCGGGGCCGAACCGGTCGTTGAACGCCGTGGCCAGCTCGGCCGCTCGTTGCGGGATCGGGTCGGTGACATACAGTGACATGGTCCCCGTGTGGAGGAGGGCGTGGCCCACCGCCGCCCCGGCGCCGCCCGCCCCGAGCAGGAGCACCCGGTCCCGGCGGGCGTCCGGCAGCTCGTGGGCCAGACTCATCGCGAAGCCCCACCAGTCGGTGTTGTGCCCCATCGCGCCGGTACCGGTGAACGTCACGGTGTTGACCGCGCCGAGCGCGGCCGCCTCCGGGGAGAGTCGGTCCATCAGCGGAACGACCTGCTGCTTGCAGGGGTGGGTGACGTTGAGCCCGGTGAATCCCAGTGCCGGCGCCGACCGCACCAGCTCGGGCAGCGCGACCCCGGCGGCGACCGCTTCCCGCACGTCGACGGTGCGGTAGAACAGGCGGATACCGCGCCGGTCGGCCTCCGCCTCGTGCAGGGCCGGACTGAGCGAGCCGTGCACGTCGGTGCCGATCAACCCGATCAGGCAACGCGCGGGGCCTGGAGTGTCCGGGACCATGTGACGCCTCCGTAGGGACCTTCCGCATCGAAACCATCTGCTTCGGATGGGTCCTCGTTATGCTTGCAGGATGACCGCCACCGCGCCAGTGTCGTTGGACAACGACCTGATGTTTCTACTCTCCTGGGCGAGTCACGCGCTGGCCACGGAGCAGACCGCCGGACTGTCCGGTCTGGGGATCACCCCGCGCGCCTACTGCGTTCTGGTGAAAGCCATGGCGGCGGACACCACCCAGACCCAATTGGCCCAGCTCTGCGGGCTGGACAAGACCACCATGGTTGCCACCATGGACGAGCTGGAACGACTGCAGCTCGCGGAGCGCCGGCCATCGGCGACCGACCGCCGGGTACGGATCATCGCCGTCACGCCGAAGGGACGCCGGCTGGTGGCCAAAGCGGCGGACATCGTCTCTCAGATCCAGGACGACGTTCTCTCGGCCCTGCCCGTGGAGAACAGGCGGATCCTGATGGACAGCCTCGCGCAGCTCGTGGACGGCCGCCTGGCCAGCCTGGTCCCCTGCGAGCGGGCGCCGCGCCGCCGCGAGCGCCGACTGGCCTGAGCGCTGCTCCCGGCCCATGTCAGGGGCTTGATAGGGGTAGGCCGGCCCGCACCCTGACCGTAACGTCCCAGCCGTAGGCGACGGACGTGCGTGTCGTGGGGGATCGGTATGGGTTTGCTGACGCTCGACGCGACGGAACACTCCCCGGGGCCGACCACGGCGACCCGTCGGCGCCCACGCCGTCTCGTCCGTCTCGTTCTCGTGGTGGCCGCCACGTCCCTCGCCGCCGCCGGCCTGGTGCTCGCCGTGCGGGACGCCGTCACGCCGCCGTCCACCGCCACCGCCAGCCTCGCCGGCGTCACGCTCGCTCCCGGTGACGCCGGCTGGACCGCGATGGCGGCGCACCACATGGACGGCCAGGCCGGATACCAGATGCCGGCGCAGATGATGCCGGGCGCCCCGGAGGGCGGCGACATGCGGCTCGGCGTGCCGGTCACCCTGGTCAACTCGGGTCACACCGTCCGGGCGCTCGACCTGGTCGCCGAGGTGTCACTGGCCGGCGGCCGTATCGACGGCCGGGAACGGCCGCATTCGGACACCATCGGCCGGTTGGCCCGCCTGGCCCCGGGCACCGCCGTACACGGCGTGCTCTACTTCGACACCATCGTGCCCGGCCCGGACGACCCACCGCTGTACCTGACCTGGGAACGTGACGGCGGGGTACGGCGGCTGGAGCTCAGGATCTCCGGCGACGCCACCGGGCACCACGGCCACGGCTAGCTCTTCCCGCCCCGCCCGCACGACGAGGAGTCCTCGATGCGCGTATCGCGTCGGTCCACCCTGCCCGAGACCGGGACTGGAATCGCCCGTACCCGCCGTGCCGGCCCCGACGGCTACCGCAGCACACTGCTGCCGGCGTTGCTGCTGGCCGTCGGCGCTGCGTTCTGGCTGCACCGGGGCCTGTTCACCGATCCCCTTCCGGGGATGGTCGGACGTCTGCTGGTGGACGTGGCCGTCGCGCTGCCGCTGATGGCCATGGCGGTGGGTCTGGTCGATTCGCTGACCGTGCCGCGCGACCGTGTCCGCGGCGCCATCGGCGACCGGGCCGTCCGGTCCGCGGCACTCGCGGTCACCGCGGTCGTGTTCTACGTGCCGGCCGCAGCGGTACAGGCATTCCTCCGCACCGCCACCGAGACCAGCGCGACGCGCCCGCTGGCGGAGGCGCTCGCGACCGCCGTCCGGGCGGCTCCGGTGCTGCTGCTGGTCGCCACGATCTGCGTGCTGTTCGCCGAGTACGGCCTGCACCGCGTCCGGGATGACCTCGCACGTCCACCCGGCCCCGGTGACCGGCGCGTGCCGGGTCGGCTGGCCGCCACCGGGCTGCTGCTGTCGGCCATGCTCGTGGTGCCGACGGCCGGTGCGGAGCCGGTCTGGGCCGGCCCCACCGGCTGTGACAACGCCGCGCGCCGTACCTTCGACGTCTCGGCGATCAACCTGGACATCACGGTCAACCGGTTCGGCGACCACGACCCGTACGGCTTCATGTACGTACTCGCCGAGCGGGAGAACGACGTGCGCCGCCAGGAGGCCGCGCTGCTGGCCGCCTCGGCGATGGATCGGGACGACCCCGCCGCCGCGAAGGTCTCTGTCGGACTCGGCCAGGACCCGATCCAGCCGTTGGTGATTCGTGCCCGCCTGGGCGAGTGCGTGGTCATCAACCTCACCAACAAGCTCACCATGACACCGCGCGGTGGTCCGCTCGGCAACCCGGCGCTGCTACAGCCCGGCGGCGTGCCGTCGGTCTCCATCGACATGTCCGGGGTCGCGTACGACGCGGCCGGCGGCGACGGTGGGCAGGCGGTCGGCGCGAATCCCGTCGCGGTGATGGTCGCGCCCGGGCAGACCCGCCAGTACCGCTACTTCTTGGACCCGTCGATGGGGGAGGGCGCTAAGGTCTTCCAGAGCGGCGGTGAGTCGACCCAGTTGACCGCCCACGGGCTCTTCGGCGCGCTGGTCGCCGAACCCGCCGGAGCCCGGTGGTACGACCCGGTCACGGGTGTCGACCGTACCTCGGACACCGGCTGGAACAACTGGGAGGCGATGGTCAGACCCGGTGCCGGACCCGCATTCCGCGAGTTCACGCTGATGTACCACGAGATCGGCGACGTTAACTTCAACCTGCGGCGTCCACTGCGGGAGAACGACGAGGGCATCCCGATCGGTCAGGATCCGGGAGTACCCGTCGGCGACCAGGAGCAGTACGGGCGACCACTGCCGATGTTCGACGTCCGCCCGCCCACACCCCAGGTCCCGACCGAGGGCGGCGGAGGCACCAGCGCCTACCGACCGGCCAGCCGCGCGATCAACTACCGCAGCGAGTCGTTCCACCGTCGACTTCAGTTGGAGGCTCGACGCGGCAGCGCGGCGCAGCAGGCGAACAAGTCCCTGGCGTACAGCTCCTACACCTACGGTGACCCGGCCACCCCGATGCCCCGCTCCTACCTGGGCGAACCGACGAAGACCCGGGTCGTGCACGCCGGGTTCGAGCAGTTGCACGTCCACCACGTGCACGGCGGCGGAACGCGCTGGCTGGCCAACCCCGACGGCACCGACGCAGGAACCACGATCCGACTGGACTCACAGACGATCAGTCCACGGGAGAGCTTCGACCTGGTGCACGAGTGCGGCGCGGGCGGCTGCCAGCAGGCGGCGGGGGACTTCCTCTACCACTGTCACATCGGGCAGCACTACGTCGCCGGCATGTGGGGACTGTGGCGGGTCTTCGACACCGCACAATCCGACCTCGCCCCCTTGCCCGGGGCCGCGGCCCTGCCCGTCGGCGTGACCTCGGCGCAACTGATCGGCCACCGGGTGCAGGGCCGGGAGGTGGTCCCCCGCGCGCGCCTCAGAGACCCCTCCCGGCAGGTGGCGCTGGAGACCCTCGTCGAGGGGTACCTGCCGCCACCGGGCGCCCGGTGGGGCACCGAGACCGGCACCCCCGATCCGGACGACGCGACCGTATGGGACTGGGTGCGGTCGGGCCCGACGAACGCCCCGGTCTACCTCGGCGAGCCGGAGACGACCGAGACGTGGGCCAACTACCGCCCGAGTAACCCCGGCACGCGGCCCGAGATCCTGTTCAACCCGACGACCGGACGGCCGGCGTACCCGATGCTGCGCCCGCATCTGGGCATGCGTCCACCGTTCGCTCCGGGCGGCCACTCCGGCACGCCGGGTCTCGGGGACACCGCCGGGCGCGACAGCCCGAACGGCATCTGTCCGCAGCGGGCCCCGGTGCGACCGTTCGACATCACCGCGATATCGGTCGCGGTGCAGTCCACCGCGCGCGAACGAGACGATCACGGCCGGATCTTCGTGCTCAACGAGGACAAGGACGCGGTACGCGCCGGCACCAAACCCGTCGATCCCCTCGTGATCCGCTCGAACGTCGGCGACTGCGTGGCGCTGACCTTCGGCAGCGAGCTTGACCCGGCGGCACAGAGCAAGGTGAACATGCACACGCACCTGGTGCTCTTCGATCCGCTCGGGTCCGACGGTGTGGTGGCGGGTTTCGCGTACGAGCAGTCCGTCTTCGCGGCGGGCCGGGACGGCCGCCGACTCACCTCCGCGTCGGGCAGGCAGATCACCGTGGACACGGTCGGGAAGCTGCGTCCCGGTGTCGCGATCGGCATCGGTGTCGGCCGAAAGAACGTCGAGGTGCGGACGGTGACGGCCATCGAGGGTGACCGGCTCGTCCTGGACCGACCGCTGACGAAGAGCCACACGGCCGGCGAGCCGGTGACAGTGGAGTTCGTTCAGTACCGGTGGTATTCCGACATGGACACCGGCACCGTCTTCTGGCACGACCACGTGGATGCCATCCGGTCGTGGGCGCACGGGCTCTTCGCCGCCCACATCGTCGAGCCGCCCGGCTCCACCTACCATGATCCCCGCACCGGCAAGCAGGTCAAGAGCGGCACGATCGTCGACGTGGTGAACCGGTCGGGGTCGGTCGGGGTCGGCCAGGCCGGCGCGTTCCGCGAGTTCACGATCTTCTTGCACAACGGCAGGCGTGGACGCACCGAGCTGACCGCACCGCCCTCGGTCGACGGGCTGAATCCCTTCAACGCCGGGCAGGAGTGCGAGGAGGGGAGCATCAACCTGCGAGCCGCCCCGCTCGGCGAGCGAACACCGCCGGGAGCGACCCCGGCCGACCCCACCACCACCGACCAGCGACGCGAGTACAACGGGGCACGATGTCGCAACGCCTTCACCCGTACCCCGGCTCCGCCGGAACAAGCGGACGCGAACACCGTCCGCGCCACGGTGACCACGGTGGACCCGTACGTCTTCTCCTCCGTCAAGTACGGCGATCCGGACACTCCGTTGCTCCGGGCCTACCTGGGCGACCCGGTGGTGATCCGCACCGTCGGGGTCAACGACCGGGCGGAGTCGCTGCGGGTACAGGGCCATCGGTTCCGCAAGGAGCGTTTCGACCGTGCCGGGCAACTCGTCGACACGGCCACCACCGGCATCTCCGAGCGGTTCGACTTCGTGATGGACGGCGGTGCCGGCGGTCCGGCGCGCAGTCCGGGTGACTACCTGTACTACAGCACCCGAACGTTCGCGCTCGACAGCGGCGCGTGGGGGCTGTTCCGGGTACACGACCGGCGCCAGGCCGACCTTCGGCCGTTGCCCGGACACCGACCACCGGCACCGGGGGCGGGCTTCCCGCGACAGCGACCCGCGACCGGAGACACCCAGGCGGCACCCGGTCCGGATCCGGCGTCGGCCAGACGGGCCGACGGCACACCGGACCCCACGGTGGTCACCGCGACGTCGCCGACCTGCCCCGGCCCGGCCCGCCAGCTCCGGTACGACGTCTCCGTCATCAACCAGGAGCTACCCACCGCCCCGAACGCGGATCCGCACGGTGTGATCTATGTCCTCACCGCAGACGTCGCCGCCGTCAGAGCCGGACACAAATCGGTCGAACCGCTGGTGCTGCGGGCGAACGCAGGGGACTGTGTGGTGCTGACGTTGCGCAACCAGACCACTCCCGGTTCCCGCTACGGCGGCCACCGGGCCGGACTGGACCTGGCCAAGCTGCTGCGCAACCAGCAACTGGCCGCAGGGGCCGCGATCGGCCTGAACCCGGATCCGACCGTGGCGCCCGGGCAGACGGCGACGTACACCTTCCACGCCGACCGGGAACTGGGCGCCTCGTTGTTCCAGAACCTGGCGTCGGTGGCGTCGCTACGGCACGGCGGGTACGGCATGCTGATCGTGGAGCCGGCCGGTTCCACCTGGTCGGACAGTACGACCGGGAAACCGCTCGGACCGGACGCCACCAGCACCGGGGCGGTCATCCGGCCCCCCGGCGCACCGGCGTTCCGCGAGTTCGCGCTGCTCATGCAGACCACCGACCAGCACTTCGCGCGCGGTGTCCTGCCCTACGGCGAGTTCGTCGCCGGCAGCGGCGTGAACAGCCCGACGGCGGCCAACCGGCAGATCCCCCCGGTGCCCGGCGCGCCACCCGGCACCGAGGGCAACGCGGGATCGGCCGACAAGGCCTACAGCCACGTCAACTACCGCAGCGAACCGTTGACCGAGCGGCTGGGACTGACGGCTCATCCCGACGACTACACACGGGCGTCGGTGACCGGCTCCTTCGGTACGGCGTTCAGCTCGGCGGACCACGGTGAGCCCCGCACGCCGGTCCTGCGTGCGATCACCGGCGACCCGGTGGTTCTGCGCGTCGGCGTGGGCGCCTCCGACCAACTCCACCCGTTCACGGTCAGCGGGCACGCGTTCCGGCCGGAGCCACGCATCCACGGCTCGCCGCAGGTCTCGACCCGCACCCTCGGCGCGGGCGAGACGGTGGACGCCAGGCTGGGTGGGGCCGGGGGAGGAGCCGGCAACAGCGGCGACTACCTGTACGCCGATGCCCGGGCGCCGTTCGCCGCGGCCGGTATGTGGGGCATCCTGCGGGTGCTCCCATCCGGCAGGCCCGGCGGCGCCGCTCCCCTCTAGGGCCCGTTCCACCGGGCCCAGGCCCAAGTAAGGAAGGCCCCCGGCAGTGCGCCGGGGGCCTTCCTTAACGGTCAGTCGCCCAGCAGACCGGCGACGACGGTGGCGAGTTCGATCGACTGGGCGCCGTTCAGACGCGAGTCGCAGGGAGTCTCGTAACGACCGGCCAGCTCCGCCTCGGTCAGCTGGCCGGGCCCGCCGAGGCACTCCGTCACGTCTTCCCCGGTCAGCTCCACGTGCACGCCGCCCGGCCAGGTGCCGGCCTGCCGGTGCACCTCGAAGAACCCGGTCAACTCGTCGACGACCCGGTCGAAGCGACG
The DNA here is from genome assembly GCF_044460945.1 of Micromonospora sp. NPDC049903. Taxonomy (NCBI): domain Bacteria; kingdom Bacillati; phylum Actinomycetota; class Actinomycetes; order Micromonosporales; family Micromonosporaceae; genus Micromonospora; species Micromonospora sp. NPDC049903. The sequence continues at coordinate 25,192 of NZ_JBITKL010000035.1, read as the reverse complement.
GGTCTTGTAGCCAGCCGCCGACTCCTCGGTGTTGCCGTGCATCGGGTCGCACTGCCAGATCACCTCGTGGCCGGACCCTGCCACGGCGGCGACCAGCGGCGGAAGGGCGTCCCGAACACGCCCGGCACCCATCCGGGCGATCAGGGTCAGTCGGCCCGGGTGGCGGTGCGGATCGAGGCGGCGTACGTACTCCAGGACCTGGTCCGGTGTGGTAGACGGGCCGATCTTCACACCTACCGGATTCGCTATCAGCTCGGCGAGGGCCACGTGGGCGCCGTCCGGTTGTCGGGTCCGCTCGCCGACCCAGAGCTGATGCCCGGAGCTGGCGTAGAGCCGTGGTCCGCCCGATGTCTCCACCACCCGCAACGCCGAGCGTTCGTAGTCCAGCAGCAACGCCTCGTGGCTGGCGAAGATCTCCCGACCGGCAGGTTCCCCCGTCAGCGCGCGGACCAACTCGATGGTGGCCCGTGACCGGTCGTGGGCGTGCAGCATCCGCGTCGGGTCGGGTCGGCGGGCGGCGGGTGTGGGACGCGCCGAATGCACGATGTCGCCGCGGTACACCGGCAGCCCGAGCGCGTCGACCTGGGCCGAGCGCGGCTTGGCGTACTGGCCGGCGAACCGGCCCACGACCACGACCGGCGGTCCGGTGGCGGCGATGACATCCGCCATCTGCGACAGGATCCGTACGGTGGCCCGCACGTGCGCCGAGTCGTCGCTGAAGGACTCCGCGCAGTCGCCGCCCTGTAGCAGGAACGCCTCACCGCGAGCCACGGCGCGAAGCAGCTCACCCAACCGGTCGGTCTCCTCCGGTGTGGTGACGGCGGGCGCCCCGGCCAGAGTGTCGACCACCTCACGGGCCGCCGCGAGGTCAGGCCAGGCCGGTTGCTGCGCGGCGGAGCGGGCGAACACCCGGTCGACGACTTCCTGCAAGCCAGGAGGCAGGGCGGCAGGTGCCGCATGTCGCGTCGGCGCGTTGGTCGCTGATGTCACGGCGAAATCTCCCTTCGACGCTGCTTGTCCGTCCCGACGGTTCAGGAGCTGAGCCGTCGACGCCGCGTCGAGGCCGTCTCGACCGACAGGTTGGCCGGCAGCTCCTTGCGTTGGCGTACGCCGAGCTTCCGGTAGACGCGGGTGAGGTGCTGCTCCACGGTGCTCGCGGTGATGAACAGCTTCATGGCGATCTCGCGGTTGGTGTAACCCATCACGGCGAGCGAGGCGACGCGGCGCTCGGAGTCGGTCAGCGCTTCCACGCTGTCGGAACTGGACGAGACACCGTCCAGCACGCCCAGGTCGCCGTCGATGGCGAGCAACTCGTTGCAGATCGGCGTGGCGCCGCACATCTTCGCGACGTGCCAGGCGCGGCGGAAGACGGTACGCGCCCGGCGCCGGTTGTTGGTGGTGTGCAGGGTACGGCTCAACGTCGCCAGCACCCGGGCCATCTCGTACCGGTCGCCGCAGGCCTCGAACAGCTCCATCGCCTCGGTGAGGATCGCGGGGCGCCGTGCGAGCGGGCTGATCAGCGCGAGCAACCGCAGCGCCGTGCCGCGGACCCGGGGATTCGACGCCTCGGGACGGGCCAGCTGGTCGTAGATGAGCCGTCCGGCCTGGTCGTGGTTGCCGAGCCGTAGCCACGCCTCGGCTGCGCTGGTCCGCCAGAGCACCGGCGCGGCGAGCGCGAGGTCCCACGTCTGGATCAGCTCGCCACAGGCCAGAAAGTCGGACAGCGCCGCGTGCGGGTGGTTGGTGGCCAGGTAGTAGTCGCCCCGGGCGTGCAGGTAGTCCAGGCCGTACGTGGTCTCGAAGAGCGTCTCCGGGACCAGGAGCGCGAGATACCGGGAGGCCTCGTCGAACCGTCCCATTCGCGTCGCCGCACGCGTCGCCAACGCCACCGGCAGGCTAGCCGCCACACCCCAGGCCCTCGGTGAGAGGACCGTCATCGCCTCCTCCGCCAGCTCGCGCGCAGCCGGCATGTCGCCCTGACGAAACGCGAGGCCGGCGGCGGCGACGGCGAAGATGGCCCGCCAGGTCGGCGCGGTCGACTCGTCGCAGTCCCCGCGCAGGCGGGTGCACCAGTCGCCCGCCACGTCCCACTGGTCGACCGAGACGAGGGTCCGGAGCGCCATCAGCGCCGCCTCCTCGGTCCAGGCGGTGCCGCGCCGCAGGCGCAGGTCCCGCAGGACCGTCTGGGCGTGGTCGGCCGCCTTGCCGAACTGCCCGCGGCCGAGGAGCTCGGACATGGTGGCGGCGGCACGCAACCAGGGGTCGGTCCGCGTGGTCACCGGGACCGGCCGCCGTGCGTTCAGCGAGGCGGCCGGAGCGCTCCGTCGGGCGAGGGGTGGGTGCAGGTGCGCGAGCCACAGCTCGGTGTCGGCGAGCTCAGCGGCGGCCTCCGGCGCCGTCCCGGCGTTGGTCTCGCGCAACCCCTCCAGCACCGGCACCGCCTCGGCCGTGCGGCCGTGCCAGAGTAGCTGTCGGACGGTCGCGGTCCGGTCCTGCCGGCTCAGCCGGGCCGCGTTCGCCGGGGCGGCCAACGTGGCGAGGTGCCGAGTGACCGCCAGCGGGTTGAGCGGCCACTGCGCCTGAGTCAGCCGGGCCAGGATGGTGAGGCGCTCGCCGGGCTCATGGGACTCCCGGTGCGCGAGTTCCAGGCACCGGGTGGCCGTGTGGGGGTCGTCACCGACAAGCGCGTGTTCGGCCGCCGCGAGCAGCACGGAGATCGACCAAGGTTCCTCGACCCGGTCGGCGTCGACGAGGAGGCGGGCCACCACGGGCACCGCGTGACCGAGATCGTGCAACTGTCGGGCGGCGCGCAGGTGCAACGAGGTGTGCTCGTCGGCGCTGAGGTCGTCCAGAACCGCGGTCCGCCCGGCCGGATGTCGGAAACCGTTGTCCACGAGGAACCGTGCGGTGACCATGGTGTGCAGCGCATGTCCGACCGCGTCGAAGTCCAACCCGGTCAACTGGCTCAGGCCGGACGGCTCGGCGTCGTCACCGAGGACGGCCAGGCCCCGGGCCACCTGTAGCACTTCCGGATCGCTGCGGTGCAGACAGACCAGCAACGTCCTGCCGTAGCCCTGGACGCGTACGTCGCCGCCGCAGCGGTGGTCCTCGACGAGCGCCTCCAGCAGGGCCGGGTTCCCGCCACTGAACGTCGTGAATCCGGTCGCGAGCCGACGAGCGGCAGGTTCGCCGAGATTCCGTCGGATCAGCTCGGCGACCCCGCCAGGGGAGAGCGGGCCCACACCGGTGGCGTGTACGTTGGGCTGCCGTCGCAGCGTCGAGCGGAGTGACCACCGGTCGGGGCGCTGGTCGAGGTCGTCGGTGACGACCACCAGCACCGGTGCGGTGTGCACCCGCCTTGCCAGGTGCACGACGAACTGCATCGAGGCATCGTCGGTGTGCTGCAGGTCGTCCACGGTGACGACGAGTGGACGCTGTCCGGCCAGGTCCAGCAGGGCCACGCAGAGCCGGTGGTACAGCCGCAGGGTCTCCGCCTCGTCCGGCGCGGTCTGGTCCGCGGCGCACGCGGCGGGACAGAGCCGGGCCACCACCTCGGCCGGCAGGGGGGAACCACGGAGCAACTGTCCCAGCACGCCGAAGGGCAGCGACTCCTCGGCGGCTGAGCCGACCGCGCTCAACACGAGGGCGCCTGCTGCCGCCGCCCGATCTACGCAATGTTGCAGTAGTGCGGTTTTTCCTGTTCCGACCGGACCGTGTAGAAGAATGAGCCGACCTGCCCCGGAAACAAACTCTGAGACATGTTTGTCGAGCTGTGTGAAATGCCCGTCTCTTTCGACCAGCTGCATCGTTCCCCCGAGATCGATCAGTTGTGGCGTCAGCCATCGAGGCGCATCGTGTGCCGGTCGAGCCTATCCAGCGATCGTCGAGAGACGGAAAATTGTTGTCCACCATCGAGCAACAGGACACCCATCGCTCGATGTTGCTAATGTTTCCGCCCGGTGACGAACTGTTCGGGCGGGTGGGTCTGCGGACACCGGGTGTGCACGCGCGCTGTCGACGGCGGTGAGCCGGTGTCCGCGACCGTGACGTCAGGGACGGCGCAACCGGCTGAGCAGGTACAGCAGTACTGCGGCCGGCGGAAGGTGCAGCGGCAGGAGCGCCAGGGCCGCGGCGTTGCTGAGCCCGGGGTAGTGCGGCGAGGACTCCATGCCGAGCAGCAGCAGCGGCGGCACCATGCTGATCACCAGCACCACACCGACGACGATCGCGAAGGTGCGCAAGGGACGCCGGGCACGCCGGCTGATCAGCTGATAGAGGGCGGTGCCGAGCAGGGTCGCCACCACGGTGTTGAGCACCACCGCCACCGGCTGGAGTTGGCTGAACTCGTCACTGATGTCGAGCGCGGCGCGCAGGACGAGCGCCAGCACCACGTTGATGACCGTCGAGACGAGGGCGGCGAGCAGGCCGGCCAGCCAGATCTGCTTTCCCGAGGTGCGCTGCTCAACGGTGGTGCCGGGGTGCGTGGTCGCCATGTCTACTCTCCATTGGTCCGTGCGGGATTGATCGGTACAGAACAGTCTAGGACGGATCGACTGGCGGGAGCAATTCGCCCCGCGCGCGGGCGAGCAGCAACGCCCCGTGTAACGAGGAGAGCCCGCCCAGCGTGGCGGCTGCTACTGGGGGCGTGCGGTGACCAGGCCGGGCCAGCGCGGCTGTCGCCGCCGCGACCTGGTCGACATAGCCCGGTGTGCCCGCCGCGAATCCACCCCCGATGATCAGCACGGACGGCCGTACCAGCTCCGAGAGGCTGACCGCTGCGGCGGCCAGGGCGCGCGCCGACGCCCGGACGGCACCCGTCGCCCACTCCGCTCCGGCGGCGACGGCGTCCCGCAGCTCGGCGAAGCCGACCGGCGATCCCCGCAGCTCGGCGGCGCGGCGCAGCGTGGCCGGACCGGAGGCCAACGCCTGCACACAGCCCCGGCGACCGCAGTCGCAGCGGGTCCCGTCGAGGTCGACCACGATGTGCCCGACCTCGCAGGACCCCCGTGGCCCCGGTACCGGCTGCCCGGCCAGGACCACCCCGCCGCCGATGCCGGTGCCGACGCCCAGGTAGACCGCGTGAGAGACGCCGGCTGCGTCCGCTTCCGCGATTGCCGCGAGGTCGCCGTCGTCGGCCCAGGCCCGCTGCGCCTGCGGAAACAGGTCGGCGAGTGTCGCGTCCAGATCGAGTCCGGTCCACCCCGGACGCCCCGGCCAGGCCGTCACCCGGCCGGCGTGCGTGGTGGCGGGCATCGCCACGCCGACGCTTCTGATCACCGGACCCCACGCCTCGGTCAATTCCCTGACCTGTGCGGCGAGTGCCGCCAGGTCGCGTCCGCGGTCGTCGCCGGGAGGCCAGGTGACGGTGGCCAGATACGGCTTCCGGCCGTCGGCCTCCGCCCGCAACGCCACCTTGGTGCCGCCGATGTCTATGCCGAGAAATGCTGTCGAGGAGGCCGCCGTCGTCATGGCTAACGAGTATTCCGGCGATGGGCATTCGCGCGGGAAGCCCCCGGTAATTTTCCGGCCATCGCCCTTCCTCGGTGAGATGTTGGGGGTGGACGATCAATCCATGCCATCGGTACGGTCGTTGCAACGAACCGGGTTGGGTCGATGCCCGGGTTTCCGAGTCATTTGCGTGGGGCCGACTCCGGCATTGGTGATCTGGATGGAGACCAATGGGTAACGTGATTCTGATGGTGAACATGCCTGCGCGCGGGCACGTCTTCCCGACCCTGGCCTTGGTCGCCGGGCTCGTCGAGCGTGGCCACCGGGTCGTCTACACCGCCGTCGGCGAGTACGCCGACCTGGTGCGCTCTGCCGGTGCCGAGGTGTTGTCCTACGACTCGGTGGACCCGATGTCGGTCATCGGCGGCGCCGACTCCGGCCGGGTCCCGTTGCTGCTGCTCGACGAGTGTGAGGCCATCATCCGGGCGGCCCGGGAGCACTTCGCCGACGCCCCGCCGGATCTGGTGGCCTACGACGGCGCGTTGCTGCAGGCCGGTCGGATCCTCGCCCGGGTCTGGGGACGCCCCGCCACGCAGCTCAGCCCGGTCTTCGCCTCGAACGAGCACTACTCGTTCCCGGAGCAGATGATGAAGGCTGCCGGCCCCGCCAGCATGGACAACGGCGTGATGGCCGAGTTCTTCCCCCGGATGGCCGGCATGCTGGCCGCACACGGCGTCGAACTGGACCCGATGGAGCTGGTCACCGCCGTCGAAGGGCAGAACCTTGTGTTCCTGGCCCGAGAGTTCCAGCCGGCCGGTGCCACCTTCGACGATCGCTTCGCCTTCGTCGGGCCGTGCCTGGGCGAGCGTGGATTCCTCGGCGACTGGCGGCCACCGTCGGACGGTCGGCCGGTCGTCCTGGTCACCCTCGGCACCGTGCACAACGGTGACACCGAATTCTTCCGCTCCTGCCTGGCCGCCTTCGCGGACGGTCCGTGGCACGTGGTGATCTCGGTCGGCGAGGGCGTGGACCCGGCCGACCTGGGCGCGCCGCCCAAGAATGTCGAGATCCACCGGTGGGTGCCGCACCTGAAGGTGTTGGAGCACGCCGACGCATTCGTCACCCACGGCGGTATGGGCAGCGTGAACGAGGCGCTCTACTGGGGATGTCCGATGGTGGTCGTGCCGCCGTGGCCGGACGTGGTGCCGAACGCCTGGCGCCTTGTCGAGCTGGGCATCGCCCGTCAACTCGACCCCACCGAGATCAGTGCCGACCTGCTCCGCGAGTCGGTCGCGGCGGTGACCGACGACCCGGAGATGCGGGAGCGGGCCCGGCAGATGCGTACCCACACCCGGGAGGCCGGCGGCGCACCGCGCGCCGTGGAGGAGTTGGAGGCCTACCTTCAACGGGCGGCCTGACCCGGCACCCGCCCGCCGGGCTCAGCTGACGTGCACCACGTCCCGGTACCGTCGAAGCAACTGCGCCCGGCCCGGGTCGTTGGGCGGGCACAGTTCCAATGCCGCCTGGTAGTACCGGGACGCGGCGTGCTGGTGCCCCTTCATCGAGGTGCGCTCCGCCGCGATGACGAACGCCGTGCGGGCGTGCCGGGTGAGCGCTTCGATGGGCCGCCCGGCGTCCCTGCTGAGTGAGATCGTCTGCCAGTAGTGGTGGATGAGCAGATGCGGGTGCTCTGGCAGCCGATGCTCGACCCACCGGGCGGCCTGGTGGTGCTTGTCGAGCCGGACTGAGCGGGGCAACTGGGAATAGGCCACGTCACGGATGAGGATGCTGCGGAAGGCGTACTCGTTCTGGCCGAGCACCGACGCGCTGTGCACCCGGTCGACCAGGTCGCGGCGCTCCAACTGCTCCAGGCGCCGGGCCACCTCCTGGGCGTCCCGGTTGCCGAGCGCAGCGACCGGACGAGGCCACACCACGTCACCGAACACGGCGGCGTCCTGGAGTACCGCCTTCTCCACGGCGGGCAGCGTGTCGAGCTGGGCGGCGATCGTGTTGTAGACCGACTGTGGCAGTTCCAACAGCTTGTTGGCGGAGTACTCCTGCGACACGGGTGGGGCCGAACCCGCCGACGCCGCCGGGATCTCACCACGATGCATCCGGAAGTACTCGGTCGCGAAGAGTGGATTGCCGCCGATCCGGCGCAGCAGCGCCCGACATTGCGCGCTGACCGCCGCCTCCCGGCCACGGTCCGGTCCGGGAACCGGACCGGGACCGGGCTGCTGCGCTCCCGCGCAGATGCCGTGGTGCAACGCCAGCGACTCCAGCACATGCCAGGTGCCGGTGGCGGACAACGGTGTCAGCGTGATGACCGTGGCGTTGCGCATGCCACCGCCCCAGAACGGCCTGCGCTGCAACAGCTCCGGCCGTGCGGTGGCGAGTATGGACAGAGGTACGCCCGTCGTCTGGTTTGCCAGCTCCTCCACGAAGTCCAGGAGCAGGTCGTCGGCTCGGTGCAGGTCCTCCAGCACCACGACGGTGAGCTGTTCCACCGCGACCGCCTCCAGGAAGAGCCGCCATGCGGGAAAGGAGTGGCGGATCGCGGTCGGCATCGGTGGCTCGGACCAGCCGAGCAGCGTACGCAGATGGGAGAGCAGCCACGCGGTGGAGCCCGAGGTCTGCGGCAGGCCGTGGACGGCGACCTGTAGCTTCCGTTCCGCGACGGTGCGGGAGTCGGTCTCCGTGATCCCGGCGAAGGAACGCGCTATGGCCCGCAGCGGCGCCATCGGCTCCGTGCCCGGACCGGGTGAGGTGCCGGTCAGCAACCGCGCCGGGGGCACGCCCTGTCGCAGGGTCGCGAGCCACTCGGCGACCAGTCGGGTCTTGCCGATTCCGGCCTCGCCGAGCAGGGTCATGAGGTTCGGTTGGCGCCGACGATGGGTGTCCGCCAGGAGATTGCCGAGGATGTCCATCTCGCGGTCCCGTTCGACCAGCGGCGCGAGCCCGGACAGATGGGCGGGCGGAGCCGGGTCACGTGGAGTCGGTTCGCCCTGCGGCGAGTAGTGGAAGACGTCCGCGGTGGCCTGCCGGGTCACGTCGCAGACCCGTATCGCACCGGGCGGAACCTCGTCGATGACCCGCAGGTTGGTGTTGAGCATGCTGCCCTGTACGTCTGGCGACCCGTCGCCCACGCCGCCGGTGGGTCGGTATGTCACCAGCGCGTCTCCGGTGGCGATGGCGATCTGGGCGGCGATCTGTGGCGGACCGCAGCGGGTCGGTGACGGGCCGGTGGCGATCCGGTCACGGATGGCCAACGCCGCCCGCACCGCCAGTTCGGGGTCGTCCTCACCGGTGGACGGGACACCGAAGAGGGCGAGCCAGGCCGAGCCGACGGCCCAGAAGTTCTGCACCAGTCCGCCGAGCAGCTCCACCTCGGATCTGATCAGCCCGTCGAGGTTGCTCAGCACCTCCGCCATGTCCTCCGGATCGTCGGTGCCGAGCGGCAATTCGATCCGGGTGCGGATGTGCAGGACACTCACCCGTTTGCGTTCGGTCCGCACCGACACTGTGGGTGCCTGCTCCTTCCGGCCTGCCGGCGGGCCGACAGTCGGTTCGGTGCCAGGCTGGTCGGCTTCGGGGCTGACGACCGGAACCGGCGGTGGCTGGTGGACCGGGTGGGCCGGCGGTTCGCCACGGTCCTGCCGCGCCGGAACCGCCGTGCCGGCGGCCGGGACGGCCGCGACCCGCGCAGGATGCGCAGCCCCGACGCCCTCGGTGGCAGCCGGCAGCATCAGCGACGGGTCGTGGTCGAGGATCTGCCGCTCCAACTGTTGCAGTGCCCGGCCGGGATCCAGGCCGAGCTGGTCGGCGAGGGTTTCGCGCAGCCGGCGGTAGACGGTGAGGGCGTCGGCCTGCCGGCCGCTGCGGTAGAGAGCGAGCATCAGCTGGCCGCACAGCCGTTCGCGGGGCGGGAGAGCGTCGGCGACGGCCCGTTCCAACTCGTCGAGGACCGCCTGGTGCCGGCCGAGAGAGAGCTCGGCATCCACGTACGCCTCGATCGCGGCGAACCGGAGGTTCTGCACCGCGGACAGCTCTGGCCACTCGATACCGAACTCGACGAGATCCGCCAGCGCGTGGCCCCGCCACAGGGCCAACGCCTCCCGAAGAGTACGGGCGGCCGCTTCGGTGCCGCCCGAGTGCGCCTCGGCGTTGCCGCGTTCGACGAGCCGCTCGAAGCGGATCAGGTCGACGCTTTCAGCCGGCACTCGCAGCAGGTATCCGGGAGGTGAGGTGAGCAGGACCGGCGCGCGCTCGCCGTGTGCCGAGGCGGCCAGCAGCGACCGCAACCGAGACACGTAGTTCTGCAGCATCTTGCGAGCCGTCGCTGGTGGCGTGTCGCCCCAGAGGCCCTTGATCAGGCGGCTGGCTGCCACCGTGTTGTTGGCGTGCAACAGGAGCAGACCCAGAACTGCCCGCTGATTGAACCCGCCGAGCGGGAGAGGTGAACCAACGGCTTCCACTTCGAGTGCACCCAGGACCTTGAAGTGCACGTATCACTCCTCCCGAAAAGCGCGGACGTGGCAGTGGAGGTTGATTCCCAGTTCACGGTCCCAACCGGCGGATAGGCTGGTTTGCGGGCCGAGTGTCATGATGTTCCCCCGTCGACATAACTGATCCCCGGCCCAGAATATCGGCCGGGGACGCGATAAGAAGCGCGTTCTATTATCGGCACGTCGGCGACATAAATCGAGACTCATCCATCTTGGCATCCGCCCTCGTTCGGCGCAACCCTCAAGGTCGCCAGGGCGTCGGCCCTCCGGTGCCGCGTCACCTGTGCGGGCACAGAAGCGTCGCCCGCGGCCGAGTCGTGGCAGCTCACCGTCCAGCTGATCGTGCCGCACCAGCCGTCTTGCCCCGGATCCCGTCCGGTGTCCCCGCGTCAGCGGCTCGATCCGCACGAGTGAATCACGCTCGGATCGGCCTGCTGGGCGGCGTGGTGCAGGGCCGGCGGCAACGCCGGTCGGCGGTCGGCCGGTCGGGCAGGTGTTCGACCTGCCGGACGACTGAGTGCCGAACTGTCGATAAACGCTTCTCGCCCTGGTGTGACCAGAGCGCTAGGGGGCGTTGTGGGGTATCCGTCCGCCCTTTACGTCCCTATGCTCGGGTCAATGAGCGCCGGAATCAGGCGACGCGACCGATCAGGTCCGTGATTCGGCATAACCATTCTTCTGGGACGTTATCTCATTCAGGGGGCCACGATGATCAGTAGACGTACGATGCTGCGCGTCGGCGGGAGCCTCGCCCTCGCCACCGCAGCGGTCGGGGCCGGCGGGTCGGCAGTCGCCGGCGGCCTGCCCTGGTGGCGTCTGCGGCATCTGCTCCAGGGCGACCTGGTGCTTCCCGCGGACGCCGGTTACGACTACGCCCGACAGTTGCAGATCGCCCAGTACGACGCGATTCGACCGGCTGCTGTCGCCTACTGCGAGACTCCGGCGGACGTGCGAGCCTGCCTCCGTTTCACCCAGGACCACGGCGTCTCCCTGCGTGTCCGCAGCGGCGGACACAACCTCGCCGGCTGGTCGACCGGCCCCGGCCTGGTCGTGGACCTGTCCCGGATCAACCACGTCGGCGTCGGGGCGTCGACCGTACGGCTCGGGTCGGGCGTGCAGTCGATCGACGCGCTCACCGCGCTCGCCGCTCGAGGTCGACAGATCGTGACCGGAACCTGTCCCACGGTCTGCGCGGGAGGATTCATCACCGGCGGCGGCGTGGGCTGGCAGACCCGGAAGTTCGGCCTCGGCAGCGACCGGATGGTCTCCGCCGGCGTGGTGCTCGCCGACGGGCGGTACGTGCGTGCCTCCTCCCGAGAGGAACCCGACCTGTTCTGGGCGCTGCGCGGCGGTGGCGGTGGCAACTTCGGCGTGGTCGTCGACTACGAGGTCCAACCGATCGCTGCGCCCACCCTCGTGCGGTACACGGCGGTGTGGCCGGGGGAGCGGGCCGAGACACTGCTGGCGGAGTGGACCGCGTGGTGCGCCGCCGCGCCGCATGAACTGGGGTCCTCACTGCTCCTGGTGCCGCCGGTCGACGGCGGGGGCGCGGAGATGGTGCTGATCACCGGTGTTCATCTGGGTGCCCGCGCCGGGCTGGACAGGGCGTTCGCCGAACTGACCGAGCGCGCCGGGGAGCCGCCGTTGAGCCTCGTCGTCAACGAGTCGGCCTACGCCGAGGCGATGAAACAGTCGTACGGCTGCGAGTCGTTGACGGTGGACCAGTGTCATCGGGTCGGGTACAACCCGAGCGCGGTGCTGCCCCGTACCGGTTTCCAGCGCCAGGCGTACCGCCTGGCAGCGGCTCCGTTGACCGCTCGCGCCGCCGCACGCGTGGTCGCGGCCTGGCGGCGTGGGCTGGACGCGGGCATGCATCAGTGGCTGCAGTGCATGGCGCTGGGAGGCGCCGCCGCCGAGCGCTCCCCGCACGGCACCGCGTGGGCGCACCGGGACGCCGCCTTCCTGATCGGGGCCCAGGTGGGTGTGGACGACCCGACCCCGCCGGCCGATCGGGTGGCTGCGGCCGAGGCGTGGACCCAGGGCGTCGCGGCGGCGCTGGCCGGGGTGAGCAGCGGTGCCTACATCAACTTCCCCAGCTCCGTGATGCCGGCCGACTGGGCGCGGCTGCACTACGGACGTAACTACGAACGGCTGCGTCGGGTGAAGCGCCAGTACGACCCGCACGGCGTCTTCACGCACCCGTACAGCATCCGTTGACACCGCGTCGAACGGGCGTTTCTGCAGTTGAAAGCCGAACGGGAAGGCTTTTCTTCAACGGAACCTTCTCGAACGGACCTTTCTGGTATCGTCCGTTCGACCGGTGCCGCCACGCGCGCACGACAGGAAGGAACCACAATGGTCGACGCCGCTCCGCAGCCCGCCAGGTCTCGCTGGCTCGCCTTCGGGGTCCTCTGCTCGGTGCAGCTGATGGTCATCATCGACACGAGCATCGTCAACGTGGCGCTCAAGTCCATCCAGGAGGACCTCGGCTTCAGCCAGGCCGACCTGGCCTGGGTGGTGAACGCCTACACGATCTCCTTCGGTGGCCTGCTGCTGCTCTCCGGGCGGCTCGGCGACGTGTTCGGTCGCAAACGGGTCTTCATGACCGGCTTGATCGTCTTCACCGTCGCCTCGATGCTCTGCGGCGTCGCCAACAGCCAGGAGATGCTGATCGCCGCCCGGTTCCTGCAGGGTGGCGGGGCAGCCATGGCCGCCGCGGTGGTCATGGGCATCGTCATCACCATCTTCCGAGAAGACCGGGAGCGGGGCCAGGCGATCGCGGCATTCAGCTTCGTCGCCGCTGCAGGCGGGTCCATCGGCGTGCTGGCCGGCGGCATCCTCACCGAGGGGATCAGCTGGCACTGGGTCTTCTTCATCAATGCGCCGATCGGCGTGCTCGCCGTCGCGCTCGCCGTCCCTCTGATCATCAGCGACCGGGGGCTCGGTGTGAAGGCCGGAGCCGACCTGCTCGGTGCGTTTCTGGTGACCGCCGGGCTGATGCTCGGCGTCTACACGATCGTCAAGGTCGGAGAGTACGGCTGGGGCTCCAGCCACACCCTCGGCCTCGGTGCCCTCTCGGTGGCGCTGCTCGCCGGTTTCGTGATCCGCCAGACGCGGGCCGCCAATCCGCTCGTGCCGCTCTCGCTCTTCCGCAGCCGCATCGTCTCCGGTGCCAACCTCGTGCAGGTCACGATGACGATCGGTCTGTTCGGCTTCAACTTCCTCGGCGCGCTGTATCTCCAGCGTGTGCTGGGTTACACCCCTGTCGGCGCCAGTTTCGCCTTCCTGCCGATCGCGGTGGTGCTGGCGGTCGTCTCGCTCGGCCTGTCCGCCCGGCTCAACGTGCGATTCGGCCCGCGCAACGTCCTGCTGGCCGGCTTGACGCTGATCGCCGCCGCCCTGTTGCTGGCCGCCCGTGCTCCGGCGAACGCGGAGTACCTGGTGGACGTGCTGCCGATGGCGGTGTTCCTGGGAGCCGGTGCCGGTCTCGCGATGCCCGCCGTGATGACGCTCGCCATGTCGACCGCCACGCCGCAGACCGCAGGCGTCGCATCCGGGCTGGCCAGCACCTCTGGCATGGCGGGCGGCACCATCGGGCTCGCGGTGCTGGCCACCGTGGCCGACGTGCGGGCCCGCAACCTGGTCGGCGAGGGCGCGGACCCGATCGGCGCGCTCAACGACGGCTTCCACCTCGCCTTCGCGACCTCGGCGGTGGTGTTGGTGATCGGCATCGTGCTCGCACTGGTGATGCTGCGCTCCGCGCCCGCCCCGCAGGGTCCGCCCGGGCCCCCGCCCGGCGAAACGGCCGATGCCCACGGCGTCGACGAGACGCCGTCGCAGACCGCCGAGGCCACCAGCGGTGGACGCCGGGAGGTCTCCCATGGAGACTGACCGGTGGGCCGGCAAGACGGTGCTCGTCACCGGCGGGATGGGCTTCATCGGGTCGCACTTCGTGGAGGAACTGCTGGCCCGCGAGGCCCGCGTGATCAGCGTGCACCGCCGTGAGGTGCCCAGCGGCCTGGACCCCCGCCCCAGGCTCCGGACGCTCCGTCTGGACCTGCTCGACTACGCCGAACTGCGCGCCGCCTGTCGGTACGTGGCCCCGAGGCTGGATGCGATCGTCCACTGCGCCGCGCTCGACGGCAACACCGAGTTCAAGCTCCGGCACTCCGCCCAGATCCTCGACGCGAATCTGCGCATCGGTTCCAACGTGCTCAACTGCGCCCGCGAGTACGACGTGCCGGACGTGGTGCTGATGGGCTCGGCGGAGGTCTACGCGGGCACGTCCGAGACCCCCCGCCGCGAGGACGACGACTACCGCCGGGACATGCGATACACGGCCAACGGGTACCTGTTGTCCAAGACGTTCCTAGAGATCCTGGCGGAGCTGCACCGGGAGCAGTTCGGCATGCGTATCTTCGTGCCACGCCCCACCAACGTCTACGGCCCGCGTGACTGGCCGGTGCCCGGCTCCGGGCGAGTGATTCCGACGATGCTGCGGCGGATCCGCTCCGGTGGGCCGGTGGAGATCTGGGGCGACGGTTCCCAGAGTCGTACCTTCGTCCACGTCCACGACCTGGTCCGAGCCACCCTGCGGATGGTGGAGAGCCGGCGCCACTCGACCATGAACATCGGCACCGATGAGCCCGTCTCGGTCCTCGCCCTGGCACAACTGCTGTTCCGCCTCACCGGCCGGCCGGAGCTGATCCAACGAAATCCCGACAAGCCGACGGGCGCGCCCAACCGCGTGCTGGACCTGAGCCGGATGAAGGAGACCATCGGCTTCTCGCCGCGGCCCCTCCTGCTGGGCCTTCGGGAGACGGTCGCCTGGTTGGACGACCACGAGCGGGCCATGTCCGGCGACACCGCTGCGCGTACCGCCGCGGCCTAGATGTAGGCCCGCGAGTCAATCCCGAGAGAGGACCGACGAAGTGATCAAGGTGGGCATCATCATCGGCAGCACGCGGCCACGCCGCAACGGCGAGGCCGTGGCGCGCTGGGTGCACGATGTGGCGGCCAAGCGGAGCGATGCCGAGTTCCAGCTCATCGACCTACTGGACTACAAGCTTCCGCACCTGGACGAGGTCATGCCGGCCTCTCTGGGCCAGTACAGCCAGGAGCACACCAGGGCGTGGGCCAACGCGGTCGCCGGGTTCGACGCGTTCGTCTTCGTGACGCCCGAGTACAACCACTCGACCTCCGGGGCTCTGAAGAACGCGATCGACTTCCTGTACGCCGAGTGGAACAACAAGGCAGCGGGCTTCGTCAGCTACGGCAGCGCCGGAGGCACCCGGGCGGTGGAGCACCTGCGGTTGGTGGTCGCCGAACTGCAGATGGCCGACGTGCAGGCGCAGGTAGGTCTCTCGCTGTTCACGGACTTCGAGCACTTCAGCGTCTTCAAGCCCGGCCCTCACCAGGAGGAGGCGCTCCACACGATGCTCAACCAGTTGGTCGCCTGGGGTTCCGCGCTGGCATCCCTGCGCGAGTAGCCGCCGTGGAGATCGAACCCCTGGCCGTAGAGGGTGCCTGGCTCATCAGGCCGACGCAGTGGCCGGACGACCGCGGCGCACTACTTGAATGGTACCGCCCGGATCTGCTGGCCCGCCGGATCGGACATGAACCGGTGATCGCCCAGGCCAACCTGGTCGTCTCCCGCGCCGGGGTGATCCGCGGCATCCACTTCGCCGACGTCCCACCCGGCCAGGCCAAGTACGTCACCTGCGTGTCCGGATCCGTGCTGGACGTGGTGGTGGACGTACGCGTCGGCTCGCCCACCTTCGGGCAGCACGTGGCGGTGCCGCTCGACGATGTCGGGCGGCACGCCGTCTACCTGGCCGAAGGGCTCGGACACGCGGTCTGCGCACTCTCCCCGGACGCCACCGTCACCTATCTCTGCTCCACCGGGTACCGGCCGGGCGCCGACCACACCGTCCACCCGCTCGATCCCGACATCGGTGTGCGGTGGCCGGCCGGGGAGCTTGTGCTCTCCGATCGCGACGCGGCCGCGCCGTCACTCGCCGAGGCCGCCGAAAAGGGCCTGCTGCCGAGCTGGGAAGCATGCCGGGAATGGTCTCGCTCAATGGCCTCAACCTCCTCCTGAAAGCGTAAGAACGGGGTCGTATAGGGGAACGACTAGGGTCCCGGCGGCGCTTCCTCTCGCTAGCATTATCACGGGTGCCGATCGGTGCCTTGACTGTGGCGAGAGGTGCTGGCAATGGACCATTCCTCTGCGGCTTACGGCAACGACGTCGTAACAGATCCGGAGAATGAGATCGAGGTCGTGCTGGAGGGCGGCCCGACGAATTTTCCGCTCCAGCTTCGCAGGCGCAGGATTCTCCCTGGCCTCGACAAGATCAAGATTCATTACAATGGAGGCTACGAACACTTCGAGCGGACGGATCCGGGTACGGAGAAGACGATCGTCTACCGATGGGTGACCCGGACCCGCATCGCCGAGTGACAACCGTACGAACGACAGGGCCGGGTCGAGTCGACCCGGCCCTGCGCCGGTTCAGGCTTGCGCGGCTGTCCGCTTCAGCGGTGCCCACCAGTCCCGTGACTGCTCGTACCAGCGGATGGTCGCGGCCAGCCCCTCCGCGAAGGGGACTCTCGGGCGGTAGCCGAGCTCCGTCGCCGCCTTGCCGCAGTCGACCGAGTAGCGCAGGTCGTGCCCCTGGCGGTCCTGGACGTGCCGGATCATCGAGCAGTCCCGACCGAGCGCGTCGAGCAACGTGCGGGCCAGGGTCAGATTGTCCAACTCCGTGCCGCCGCCGATGTTGTAGATCTCGCCCGCACGGCCGCGTTCGGCGACCAGCGCCACCCCTCGGCAGTGGTCGTCGACGTGCAGCCAGTCCCGTATGTTGCGTCCGTCGCCGTAGAGCGGCACGGGGAGACCGTCCAGGAGGTTCGTCACGAACAGCGGGATGACCTTCTCCGGAAACTGATACGGCCCGTAGTTGTTCGACGCCCGTGTCACGCACGTGTCCAGTCCGTACGTCCGGTGGTAGGCGTGCACCAGCAGGTCCGACGAGGCCTTCGAAGCCGAGTACGGTGAGTTGGGCGACAGCGGCTCCGCCTCGTCCCAGGAGCCCTGCGCGATCGATCCGTACACCTCGTCGGTGGAGACGTGGACGAAGCGGCGGACACCCTCCCGCACCGCCGCCTCCAGCAACACCTGGGTGCCGAGCACGTTGGTCCGTACGAACACGCCGGCTCCCGCGACGGAACGGTCCACGTGCGACTCGGCCGCGAAGTGGACGACCACGTCCGTCCCGGTCATCGCAGCGCGGACCGTCTCGGGGTCGGCGATGTCACCCTGCACGAAGGTGAGGTCCGGGTGGTCGATCACCGGGGCCAGGTTGGCCATGTTCCCGGCGTAGGTGACCGCATCCAGCACCCGGACCGGGCCGGCGAGCGCCGGGTACTCGCCGGTGAGC
The DNA here is from genome assembly GCF_044460945.1 of Micromonospora sp. NPDC049903. Lineage (NCBI taxonomy): Bacteria > Bacillati > Actinomycetota > Actinomycetes > Micromonosporales > Micromonosporaceae > Micromonospora > Micromonospora sp. NPDC049903. Next base: position 7,803 of record NZ_JBITKL010000035.1, on the reverse strand, counting down.
AGGCGACGGACGAAGTTGCTGCCGATGAAGCCGGCACCGCCGGTGACGAGAGTACGCACGTCAACGCACCTCCGCGTGCGGGCCACCGCCGTGTTCGGCGGCCACGCCCATCACGTACCTGCCATAGGGCGCGTTGGACAGCGCCAGGCCCATCCGGTAGCAGGACTCGGCGTCGATGAAGCCCATCCGCAGGGCGATCTCTTCGAGGCAGGCGATCCTGACTCCCTGGCGCTGCTGAAGGGTCTGTAGGTACTGCGAGGCCTGCATCAGCGCGTCCGGGGTCCCGGTGTCCAGCCAGGCGAAGCCCCGCCCCAGGTCGACCAGCTCGGCGGTGCCGCGCGCGATGTAGGCGCGGTTGACGTCCGTGATCTCGGTCTCGCCGCGTGCCGAGGGGCGCAGGCTCCGGGCGATCTCCACCACGTCCGAGTCATAGAAGTACAGGCCGGTGACGGCGCGGTTGCTCGGCGGCGCCACCGGCTTCTCCTCGATCGAGACCAGACGGCCGGCATCGTCGGTCAGGCCCACGCCGTATCGTCCCGGATCGTCCACCGGGTAGCCGAACAGCACGCATCCGCGGAGCGCCTCGATGCTGCGGCGCAGCAGCTCCGAGAAGCCGTGTCCGTGGAAGATGTTGTCACCGAGGACCAACGCGGTGGTGTCGCCGGCGATGTGATCGGCCCCGATGAGGAAGGCCTCCGGTATGCCCTTGGGCTCCGACTGCGTCGCGTATTTCAGGTTGAGTCCCAGCTGCGAACCGTCACTCAACAGCCGCTGAAAGAGGGGCAGGTCCGCCGGGGTGGTGATGAGGAGTATGTCTCGCACGTCGGCGAGCATGAGAACCGAGAGCGGATAATAGATCATCGGCTTGTCGTAGACCGGCAGCAATTGTTTCGAGACGCTCGTCGTCGCTGGTCTCAGGCGAGAACCCGTCCCGCCCGCGAGAATGATTCCCTTCACGGCTGGACCGTATCCGACGGCAGGTTTTCGTAACCAGTCCACGGATCAGGGTTAGGGGGTCGGGGCGGAGGTTGAGTGTCAGATAAGGGGTTGCCGGAACGTCCGCCCGCGGTCCGGGCGTGCGGACGCCCACAGCACTGCACGTGCTCGCCGAGAATGGGTCACGAGCCTGACCGGATCGCTCAGAGCGTGTTTGAGAAGGTCTGTTGGGGACGGCGTGGTGGTGTGACTTCTGCTGGTGGGGCGGGCAGAGTGGCGCGGTGTCTGCTCGCCGTGGCTACCCTTCCGACCTGACTGATGCTCAGTGGTCGTTGGTCGAGCCGTTGTTGCCGGAGCCGAACACGGACGGCCGCAGGGAGAAGCACCCGCGACGGGAGATCGTGAACGCGATCTTGTACGTCGTGCGGTCCATCCACGTCAACAGGTCGTTCCACATCCGGTCCGGACCCGAGTAGCCGCCGGCGACGAAGCCGTCCGCGGTGGGGAAGACCCGATGTGCCACATGGCCGTAGACGCCACCGGTGCGGCCCGGAACGGTGCCGGCGTGGATCCAGGCGATGGCCCCGGTCTCCAGTGTGGCGGCGACGGCCTCCTGCACCGACACCTCGGCCAGCTGACCGCGCCCCGTCCGGCGGCGGGTGATGACGGCGAGAAGTGCCGCGACGGCGGCGTGGGTGCCGGCGAGTTGGGTGGCCTGACCCCGTGGCGGCGGCGTGGGCGGCTCCCCCGGGCGGCCGCCCAGCCAGGTCATGCCGCCTGAGGCGGCGGCGACGCTCTCGTCGGTGAGCCAGCCGCAGCGCGGCCCGGTGAGTCCGAAGGGCGTCACCACGACGTGGACGACCCGGCCCCACCCCTCCGGATCACGCCGGCGCAGATCGAGGGTGCGCAGCTCACCGACGGGGCCCGACTCGAGCACCACGTCGACCTCGACCAGCAGGCTGCCCACCACCCGGTCGAACTCGACCTCGGGCACGGTGAGGAGCCGGGTGCCGGCGTACCAGTGCAGCGCCTCCTGCGGGCTGGCGGGCGCGGCGGTGTCCGTGCGGACCCGGATGACGTCGGCGCCCAGCCCGACCAGCAGCCGGACCGCGTTCGCGGCGAGACCGTCGGTGAGGTCGAGGACGCGGAGCAGCGGTGCAGGGGTCATGACATCTCCGTGGTCTCAGGAGCAGCCGAATCGGCGTCCCACACGCCGTGGGGAACACCGCGTCGGCGCAGTGCGGCACGGTCGAGCTTGTGGGTGCCGGTGTACGGCAGGGCGGCCTCGAACGTGAGGTAGCGGGGACGCAGCGCGCGGGGCAACGACGCCCGACAGTGCGACCACAGCTCCTCGGCGGTGACCCGGCTGCCGTCGCGGGGTACCACCACCGCGAGCACCTCGTCCTCGGTGAGTTCGGACGGCACGGCGACGGCTGCGGCGCCGGCGACGGCCGGATGGGCGAGCAGCACGTCCTCGACGTGCTGCGGGTCGATGTTGACGCCCCGACGCCGGATCACGTCCCCGAGTCGCCCCTCGACCCGCAACCAGCCGTCTACCAACCGACCACGGTCGCGGGTACGGAACCACGGACCGGCCCACGCCCTCCGCGTCGCCTCGGCGTCACCGACGTACCGGAGGAACCCGTGCTCCGGTCGGCGGGGCCGGACCAGGATCTCGCCCGCCGTGCCGTCGGCGACCTCACGACCGGACTCGTCGACGATCCGGACCTGATGGTCGGGAAGGATCCGCCCGGCTGCCCCCGGCCGGAGGTCGTCGACCGGGGTGGCGGCCACGTCACCGAGTTCCGTGCAGGCGTAGGCCTGCCGTAGGACGACACCGAAGCGCTGCCGGAACTCGCGCACGAGCCGGGCCGGTGCCGGTCCGCCGTACGCCTTCGTGAGCAGGTGGTCCCGATCCCTGCTGGTCGGCGGCTGCGCGAGGAGCATCATGCACACCGCGCCCATGAAGTTGAAGGCGGTCACCTGTTCGCGTCGGACCAGGTCGAGGAAACCGGAGGCGGAGAAACGCGGCGCCATCACCACCCGGGCGCCACTGATGATCGCGGGCAGCAGACTGGCGTGCCGGGCGTTGACGTGCTGCCACGGGAAGAAGCTCAGCAGCACGTCGTCAGGCCCGTACTTCATCGCCCGGGCCACCCGGCGCGCCTGCCCGGCCGGGGCGCCGACCGGAAGCAGGGCGGCCTTCGCCCGGCCGGTGGTGCCCGAGGTGGCCATGATCAGCGCCGGCGCCGTGGGTGACAACTCGGCGGGACTCAGGGAGTGCGCCTCCGGATCATCCGCCGGCAGGGTTCGGTGCTCTCCGTCGAGCAGGTGCAGTGGACGTCCGACGCGCCGGGCCAGCTGTGCCGGGAGAGGGCCCTGCGCCCGGTGGGCCGACGCGACCACCACGCGGGCGGCGGTGGTGGCCACCAGATGGTGCGCCCAGTCCTCGGGCAGGTCGTGACCGAGCGGCAGCTCGACGGCGCCGAGGGCGGACACCGCTGCGGTCAGCGCCACCGCGTCCGGGCCGGCGTCGACGCAGGTGACGACGACATCACCTCGGCCGACGGTGTCGGACAGAGCGACGGCCCACACCGCAGCCCGGTACCTCAGCTGCCCAGCGGTCCAGACCTCGTGTCCCGGCACCCGCAGGACCTCGTCCTCGGGCAGACGACGGGCCCGGTCCCACACGGCTTGGGCGAAGGTGGTCGGCTCACCCCTCATGTCGGGCCCCGACGATGCCCCGACAGCCTCGCCTTGCTGGTGCGTTGCCGTTCATGGCACCACCATCGCCGTCCCGACTGCGGTTTCACGAGCGCGCCGTTCTGTTCACCGGAACCGCGAGGCGAGAACCGCAGTGGTCAATCGATCGTGCCGCCGAAGACTCCGCGCGCCCAGGTCGCCGAGGCGACGGCACTCTGGTACGGATCAGGGAGGTCGGGTGAATCGACCTCGACCATCAACCACCCGTCGAATTCCGAGCCGAGACAGTCGAGAAACTCGGTCAACGGCAGCTCACCACGCCCGGGCTCGACCCAGAGGCCGGCCCGTACCGTCGCCCGGTAGTCCCGGTCGGCAGCACGGCTCTCCGCCGCGACACCGAGCCGGCAGTCCTTCAGGTGCACGAGCGGGATCCGACCGGCGTAATCCCTGATCATGCTCGCGACGTCGGCGCCGGCCCAGGCGAGGTGACCGGTGTCGGGCAGGAAGCCCAACCGACCGGAGGCGACGGCGTCGAGGACCGCCCGCGCTTCGCTCTCGGTCTCGATCCAGGTGCCGACATGCGGGTGCAGCGCGGGTCGCACACCCTCCGCGATCATCACGTCGGCGATCCGATCGACGAGGTCGGTGAGCGCGGCGAGCCGCTGCGGCGACCCATCCTGTCCCTGCGCGGGACGCCTGAGCCGGGACGGACTCACACCCATGCTCAGACCCAGACCGATGTCGGTGAGCCCCAGCCCGGCGTGTACCCGGGCAGTCTGCGCCGCCAGGTCCAGCACCGCCTGCTCGTGGCCGTCCCCGCCGTCCGAGCGACAGACGAGGTAGCCGGGCGCGGGGACAAGCCCAAGATCGTCCAACAGCTCGCGATACTGTGGCACGGTCCACCCCGCCGGCACGTCCGTCATGACGCTGTCGAAACCCGCCCCTTTCACCAACGACAACAGCTCCGGCTTCTCCGGAGCCCTGGCCGGATCGAGCCAACCGTCGTCGGTGGCCATCCACTGGATCGGGTTCAGCGAGATGCGGGCCCTGGGGAGTTGGCGATCAGGCATGAGGTCCCTCCGGTCGAAGGACCGCATCGTAGGTAGCCGCGAGACCCCTCACCCAGCCATGTGGTCCAGTAGGCGAACCGGCGTCGGGTGCGTCGTGGTGACCGGCCGGGCGTGACGTGCGAGGACTGCGGCCGGCGATACCGCCGTGTCACAGCCGGGCACGGTCAGCGGCCTGGCGGCCGGACTCCCAGCCGTCGCGGCTGTCCACCCGGATGGCCCGGGACCGGACCGTGTCCGGGAAGACCCGCCGCATGGTCTCGCGGATCTGCTCGTCCCGCGCGGCGAGCACCGGCAGCAGGTCGGCCGCGTCGCTCGCACCGTTCCCGTCCCGCCGATCGGTGGCCTGCGCCAACGCGACCTGCGCCGCGGCGGTCAGCCGTTCGTCGATCCGGTCGGCGAAGGCCACCAGGAAGGACTGACGGTACGCCTTCAGCCGGCTCCGACCGGCCTTACCGCCCGGCGGTTCGGTCCGGGCCATCGCCTGGTGCGCCTGCACCAGCAGCGAGGTGTAGAGCAGGTCCACCGCGTCGATGTCGGTGTCGAACCCGAAGACGGTGCTGAACGCCAGCTCCGGTGACCAGACCGTGTGGCAGCGGTTCGCCTTGGCGACGGCGGCGAGCAGGGACGCCTTCTCCCCGTCGTGTGGGTGGTCCACACCGATCCGGCGCGCGTACGGCACCACCCGAGCCGTCTCACCGCTACGCGCTGCCAGCAGCGCCTCGTCCAGACTGTGCCGGGTGACCAGTTCCTGCGCCTTGGCGGTGTACGTCTGCGCCTCGGCCGGGAACGTCGTCGACTCCGCCTTGGCGAGCAGGGCGCGTACCCGGTCCAGCAGCCGGGCGTCGGTCCGTGACGACCCCGACCGGCCGACCGGCGCGGCGGCGGACCCGGGCGGTGGGAGGAGCACCTCGATCGGCGGGAGCGCGGCCAGGATGGCGAGCAGGCCCAACACCAGGTCGAGTACGGCCACCCGGTCGATCCGCCAGCGGGCCACGAGCGCGTCGACGTACGCGGCGTCGTCCGCCCACCAGACCTGCGCCCCGAGCGTGTCCGCCTGCGCCAGCCACCGCCCGTCGACCGTGGCGCGGGAAAACTGTCGCAGGTACGCGGCGACCGCGTCGGTCACCAGTTCGGCCTGGCGCGGCAGGCCCCGTCGCGCGACCACCCGGTGCAGCTCGGTCGGCTGCCACCCGCCCCGCCACAGCCGCGCGAACGCCTCGTCCCGCGCCGCCACCAGCGCCGGGTCGACGTCGACCGACGGTGTGACGGTCAGCGCGTCCAGTCCCGCCTCGTAGTCGACCGACCCGGCGAGAACCGCCCTGATCCGTTCCCGCACCGATGTCACCAGCCCAAGCCTACGGAGCCCGGGTCGTTGATGTGCAGCGGTGGGCGGGCCCGACATGACGTCGAGCCCGCCCGGTTCATCAGGCACACCTCGCAGGTGTCAGACCTGGCTGCGCAGCTGGGAGACCTGCGTACCGGCCAGGTCGGTCACGATCATCTGGCTGCGAGACGGAATTGCTGGTTGGTTTGTCCGTGGCAGTCGTAGAGCTGGATCTGTGCGCCGTTGGTGGTGTTCCAGGCGTCGAGGCAGCGGCCGGATTGGACGCCGCTGATGGTGCCGTTGGTGTTGATGTTCCATTGTTGGTTGGTCTGGGTGTGGCAGGCGTAGATCTGGACGGCGGCGCTGTTGCCGGTGCCAGCGGCGTCGAGGCACATGTCGCCGTAGACGCGGAGTTGTTTGGTGGAGCTGTTGTAGGTCCAGGTCTGGTTCGTCTGCCGGTTGCAGTCGTAGAGCTGGACGCGGGTGCCGTTGGTGCGTGACGAGTTGGGGACGTCGACACACCGGCCGGACTGCGTACCGATGATCTCGCTGGCGGAGCCGGGCGGCGGCGTGGTCGGCGGCGGCGTGGTCGGCCCGGGCGTGGTGGGGGTCGGCGTCGGCGTACCGGTCGGCGGCGGCAGCAACGGGCACGTGCTGCGGTAGGTGACGACGCCGCTGTTGTCCACCAGCGGGCAGAGGAACTGGGTGTACCGGGCGTCGTTGTCGACGAACGTCTTCAGGAACGGCAGCATGGTCCGGATCAGCACCGGGTTCGACCGGCCGACCATGAAGCCGTGGTCACCACCGGCGACCTCCAGGTAGACGCTCTCCGTCGTGGTCGGGATGCTGTTGTACAGGCCGAGGGCGTAGGACGGGGTCACCACCGTGTCCGCCTGCCCAGAGATGATCATCGTGGGCACCCGGTCGTTGGCCAGGTTCGACGACGGCGAGTACGGCGTGATGCCGGCCACCGCCTTCAACGACGGGCGTCGCATGGCGGCGCTCAGCGCCCCGCCGCCGCCCATCGAGTGGCCCGCGACGGCCAACCGGTTCGGGTCGACCCGGGTGCGCACCGTGCTCTGCTGCGTCAGGTAGTCCAACGCGGCGAGCAACTGGGTGCCCCGAGCCGTGTCGAAGTCGTTGCGGCTGTTGGTCTCGATGCCGATCACCACGAAACCGTGCGAGGCCAGCCACGGTCCCATCCACGCCAGTTCGGCGGAGAACAGAGCGGTGTATCCCGGCGAGATCGCGATGGCCCCGAAGGTGCCCTGACTGGTGTCGGTCGGGTAGTAGATCCGACCGCCGTTGAAGCCGTTCCCGCTGGGGACGCTGACCGACGTGTTGGCGAAGGGGCCGTTCTCGGCCGCGACGCTGTTCCGGGTGGGGTCCGGGCCCCGCTGGTACGGGTTGTCGGCGGCCGACGCCGACCCGGTCGCCATCGTGATGGTGAGCAAGCCGACGGCGGCGGCGAGTCCGGCGGTGGCGAGAGTGAACAGTCGTCCTCGAACGCGGGGGGACGCTCGGTGAGCGTCAGTGATCCCCGAGGGCAGGGGAGGGGGCGCATGTCCTCGCACTGTCGATACCTCCTGGTGGTGGGGGTTGGTGTGGGATGGGCGGGTCCGGTATGCACCGGACCCGCCCGCGCCGGCTGTGCCCTAGCCGGACCTGCACGCGGTCAGCGTTGCAGGGTGAGCAGTCCGGGGCGGTAGGGCAGGAGGCCGTAGTCGCCGCCGGAGTTGGGTGAACGGCCCTGGTACAGGAACTGGAGGT